>CAZQEY010000045.1:0-3940 GCA_964592485.1 uncultured Planctomycetales bacterium | reverse complement strand
GGATGATGACCCTGATATACGCGATGTATTAAAATTGACTCTCGCTCAAGAAAATCACACTATTCTAGAAGCTGGAGACGGTGAGGAGGCACTAAAAATAATCACCAGTAAACCTCTGGATTTAGTTCTTCTGGATTATAAAATGCCGAAACTCGACGGTCGCCAGGTCGTCCAGAAAGTGAAAAGCGATTTGCTACTGAGACATTTACCAATTATAATGGTTACCGGGAAGGGCGAACTGGAGGATAAAATTGGCGGACTGGATGCCGGTGCCGATGACTATATTACTAAACCATTTGAACCCAAGGAACTCCTGGCGCGCATTCGGATGACCTTAAGGCACACTGAAAGGGATTTGGAAGCCAACCCGCTCACTAAATTACCCGGCAATGTTTCTATCCTAAATGAACTATCCCAGCGCCTGGAAGGCAAATCCCTGTTTGCTGTTGCCTACCTTGATTTAGATAAGTTTAAAAGTTACAACGATAAGTATGGTTTTAAATCTGGAGATGAGGTTATTCGCGAAACAGCGCGCATATTAATAAAAACAGTTCAGGAACACGGAAATCCCAATGATTTTATTGGCCATATCGGAGGAGATGACTTCGTCGTCATTACTACGCCAGAAAAAGTAGATAATCTTTGCCAACAAATCATTGCCAGTTTTAAAGAAGTATCCCCCTCCTTCTATAATGAAGAGGATAAAAAAAGGGGTTATATCATCAGCAAGAACCGCAAGGGCGAAGAGGAAAAGGTTGCTCTTCTTTCCGTATCTATCGGCGTGGTTACCAACGAATCCCGCACGATTACCCATGTTGCCGAAATCGGCGAAATCGGCGCCGAGCTAAAAAGATATGTCAAGTCTCTTGAAGGTAACAATTACGTTAAAGATAAACGCGGATAAATAGTCTCTTGGCTCTTTCTCTTTTAACTAATCTTACTTACCAATTCTTCTATGCGGTCAAGACCTTTGGCGATATTCTCCATTGATGTGGCATAGGAAATCCGGAGGTATTGATCTGCGCCAAATACCCTGCCCGGCACTACTGCTACCCTTGCCTCAGAGAGGATTATCTGGGCAAGAGAAAGCGAGTTCTCAATCGCCTTCCCTTTATATTTCGCTTGTTTGATAATTTTGGATATATCAACAAATAGATAAAATGCGCCCTGCGGCTTAAGGCAGGAAAAACCATTTATCTTATTTATCCTTTCTACCATATAGTCCCTTCGCTTTCTAAACTCCTCAACCATTATTTTAATTTCCTGTTGAGGGCCGGACAAGGCAGCAACTGCGGCTAATTGCGCAATCGAGTTGGGGTTAGAGGTAGAGTGGCTCTGTAGATTGCTCATTGCCTGGACAATCTCTTTTTTACCGGCAGCATAGCCAATCCTCCAGCCCGTCATAGAATAGGATTTAGAAATGCCGTTTACGACAATGGTCAGCTCTTTCATTTTTCTCCCTAAGGAGGCGATACTGATATGCTCTTGATTATCATAAATAATCTTCTCATAGATTTCATCAGAAATACAAAAGATACCTGCTTCAGTGAGAATCTTGGTGATCGATTGTAATTCCTCTTTTGCATAAACCATACCTGTGGGATTAGAAGGCGAATTGAGTATCAGCAGCTTTGTTTTAGGGGTAATCACCCGGCGTAACTGCTGGGGTGCAATCTTAAAGTTGCTGTTTGAGGTTGTCTCTAAAATTACGCTCCTGGCACCTGCCACCTTGACCATCTGGGGATAGCTCAACCAATAAGGCGAAGGAATAATCACTTCGTCATTCTCATTACATAACGCCAGGATAGCATTAAAGATAGAATGCTTTGCGCCGCAGGAAACAATAATCTCATCGAGTTTATATTCAAGATTATTATCCCTCCTAAATTTATGACAAATTGCCTGTTTCAGCTCCTTTATGCCTGAGGCAGGGGTATATTTGGTAAAACCCTGGTCTATTGCCTGCTTGGCTGCCTGTTTAATATTATGGGGCGTATCAAAATCGGGTTCGCCGGCGCCAAAACCAACAACATCAATTCCATCGGCCTTCATTGCCTTTGCCTTGGCAGTTATTGCCAGGGTTGCCGATGGTTCAATCTTAGCTATTCTTTTTGAAAGTCGCATCTTTCTACCTCGCTCGTATAATATGTCTTATGGTTTTCTGTTGTGCTTACTATTATACCACTAACATTGCATCCCCAAAACTATAGAATCTAAATCTTTTCTTAATTGCATACTCATAGGCTCTGCGGGTAAACTTTATTCCGGCGAAGGCACTGACCATAATCAGATTGGTGGAATGAGGCAGATGAAAATTGGTCAGCAGCGCATTAATAATCTTGAATTTATAACCGGGATATATATAGATGTTGGTTTCGCCGGCCTGAGTTTGTATATCGTAATTATCTTGTTTATTCTTAATCGCTGCTGCCTCCAGTGCCCTGGCAACCGTCGTGCCCACAGCAATTACTCTTCTGCCGGATGACTTGGCCTTATTTATCTTATTTGCGGCATAAGAATCTATTTGATAAAATTCTGTTTCCATTTGATGTCGGCGTATATCCTGAGTCTTAACCGGTCTAAATGTTGCCAACCCGCAGTGAAGGGTAATATACACAATCTCTACTCCATGAGATTTCAATCGGTTGAGCAATTGTTTAGTAAAATGCAATCCTGCGGTAGGGGCGGCAACTGCGCCCTCTTTCTTTGCATAGACAGTCTGATAGCTGTCAGGTGATTTTAATTCTTTCTTAATATAATGGGGTAGGGGCATCTTGCCATATCTGTTAACTAAACTCCTTATATCCGCAGGATTAAATCTTATCAGCCGCCCCCCGGCAGAGGTTCTTTCCAGGATCTCAGCAGAAAATCTACCGTCGACAAATGAGATATTCTCGCCTAAATGAGCCTTCTTCCCCGGCTTAACCAAAACCTCCCAAGTCCCTGGCTGTTTCTGTTTTAATAGCAATACCTCTATATGCCCGCCTGTTCCTCTTTTAGCAACCAGGCGAGCCTTGAGCACGCGTGTATCATTTAGAATAAGCACATCTCCCTTGTGTATAAATTTGATTATATCTTTAAAGATTGTCTGCTTAAAGCTTTTATCTTTTCTGCTTAAAATCAAGAGCCAGGATTCATCTCGACGGGCAGCAGGCTCCTGAGCAATTAATTCTTGGGGGAGGTTATAATTGAATACAGAGAGTCTCATCTTAATTTATCAAAGCTCTCTTCCGGTGAGCATTCTAAAGGCCTGGAGATACTTCTGAGTCGTCTTTGAAATTATATTCTGGGGTAAACTGGGAGCAGGAGGGGTTTTGTTCCAATCTAGCGTCTCAAGATAATCACGCACAAATTGTTTATCAAAACTGGGTTGAGCAGAGCCCGGCTTATATTTATCCTTAGGCCAGAAACGCGAGGAATCAGGAGTCAATATTTCATCGATAAGAATAATGTCATTATTGTATATACCGAATTCAAATTTTGTATCCGCAATAATTATACCTCTTTGTTGAGCATATTCGCTTGCCTGATTATAAATGGAGACGCTTATATCTTGTAATTTTTTAGTAGTGTCTTTGCCGACTTTGTTCTCAATATATTCCCTGGTAACATTAATATCGTGGCCCTTATCTTCCTTGGTGGCAGGTGTAAAAACCGGTTCAGGCAACTTATCCGATTGCCTTAATCCCTCTGGTAATTTTATCCCGCAGATAGATTGTTTCTGTTGATATTCCTTCCAACCCGAGCCTGATAAATATCCCCTGACTACACACTCAACCGGCATAGGATTTGCCTTCCTAACCAGCATTGAACGTCCAAGCAAAGACTGTCTATATTTCAATAACTGTTTAGGAAAATCATTGATCTCGGCGGAGATTAAGTGATTGGGGATAATCTTTCTTGTAAAATCAAACCAGAATAAAGAAAGTGCAGTCAACAC
>CAZQEY010000044.1:0-4471 GCA_964592485.1 uncultured Planctomycetales bacterium | reverse complement strand
AATTCGTCGTCTTTGAGTAAAGCCTCGTCCGTCTTCTTCTGGAGCTGCTGGGTGAAACTGGTTAGCTCATCTCTAAGCAGAGTGAGTTCCTTCTCTCTCTCACCGAGAAGAACTTCTTTAGCCTGCAGAATATTGAGCTGCTGCTGGATTTGTTCGTTGAGTTTGGTTATCTGACTGTCCTTATGCGGGATTTCATCTATGCTCTGTTGCAGTTCCTTAGTAAGCTTATTGCGGTCTTCAATATAGTTTTGAATCAAGGCTACCTTCTCTACAATCATCTGTTCCTTACGAGATATCTCTTCTTTAAGTCCGTTAATAATTTCGTCTTTATTAAACAATTGATTATCCTTTAGGGTAATTTCATTTATCTGGGAATGCAGTTGAAAACTCAAATTCTCCACTTCTTGTTTAATACGGGAGATATCTTCGTCTCTGTCAGAAATAATTTTTATTTTTTGAGATACTTCTTTGGTCCGGAATTTAAGCTGGGCAGAGATATTATTTATTTCATTTCTAAGATGGGTTAATTCATTTTCTTTCTTGAATATCTCCTCATTCTTCCTCCCCAGTTCTTTAGCTCTATGCTGCAGCTCCTTGCCTAATCGGTCGAGGCTAAAATTTGCCTTTTTCTGGTCGTCAGCCATTTCGTTGAACTTGCTTAACAGTGTGGCATTTTCGTAGTTAATAGTCTTCTTTATTTCTTCCAATAACTCAGAGACAACCTTCTCTACTATATTTAAAGGCTGCGTTTTAATTAATTTCATAATTATGTCGGGGAGTACGGAATAAATTTTACCGTAATGGCCTATAGATTTTTTGACTGTAAAATATCCATCACCCAATAAAGAACTGCTCAACTTGAGCGGGTGGTGCTTGGCTAGAAACAACAATCGATTTCTTTCTATATAATAGCGGGCGAATTCTTCGCTGGCTGTGCCATGAAATTTATGATAGACAATACTGGTCGGCACGAACATCAGTTTATAACCTTTCTGGCTCAGCCTTAAAGATATATCGACATCCTCGCCATAAATTATAAAATCCTCGTCAAACTTGCCTACCTCGAAGATTGCATCTTTTCTATACAATACCGCTGCTCCGGATAAACTGGAAACTTCTTCAATAGAGTTGTACCTTTTTCTCTCTTGACCGGCACCCCGCTCTCCCCAATAAAAATTAGGAAGCTCGTAATGAGCGGCGTTTTGAATCCTGCCTGCCATATTCAGTACTTTACCACTCGCTGCGGCAATCCTTTTATCTTTGGCAATAACCTTTATCAACTCAATTAGCCAATTCTTATCAAGCCGGACGTCGTTATTTATTAAAGCGAGATAATTCGACTTGGATTTCTCCGCTCCCAAATTAATTGCCTTACAATAATTATTGACCTCGTTCTTTACGATTTTAACCTTGGGATAAAACTTTTTTACAAACTCTACCGAGCCGTCTGTCGAGGCATTATCAACAAAAATTACTTCGAGTTTATTTTTAGGATATTTAAGATTAAACACGGAACCAAAAAGTCTCTTTAGATGCCTCTTGCCATTAAAATTTACGGTAATTATGCTTACCTTGGGATAGTTCTTTTCCATTGCCATCCTCCTAATATCTTTATTCTTATGGAATCTGCCACTTCCAGGAGTGCTCTAAATACACTGTTCCATGGTCATCCCTTTCAAACGACATCTTAAAAACAGAAGCCTTATGTTCATATAACAATGGTTCTCTTTGATTTTTCTTCCAGATTCTCACAGATAAACAATATTCTCCTGTAAGCAAAGGCAGCTGTGGATAAATTAGAGAAACTATCTTCTCGCCCTTAGCTAAATTTCTTGATGCACCGTGACAATAAACACCATCTGTTCGATAGATACCAACCCAGATAAAATAGTCATACAATAATCTACTTCTTATTTTAATTCTAATTTTCATCATTTCATTAGTATTGAAGGTGGCTTTGGCATTACCCCGTGAATCAAGCAATCGAACTGAATCTATGCCTATATCGGTATTGGAGTTTTTAGTGCTGAAGTTTCGCTGTCTCCCCTCTCCTAAAGAATTGAAATCGGTTGGAATCAATGCCTCTGCCGGAAACGAATCAACTGACTCCTTCTCGTTCCATTTATAGGATAAGAATAAAAGCTGTTTATTTTTATTTGACCCGATAATTCTGAAACTATAGTAGGCTATATGGAGACTATATGGCAAGATCTCTTTTTTATCCCAGATACCTACCGATAACCTATATTTTCCAGGCATTAAAAGCATCCTTTCATACTCAATATTGAACCATCCCTTGCCCCGATGATTAAGTTCCTCTATCCTATATCCATCAAAATGGGTATTTGGGCCGTAGCAGTAAACGCCATCATCTCGAAAAATCGCTACCCCGAAATGCGGCTCTCTAACCTTCTCGCGTACAACAAACTCTGCTTTCACAATAAATTTATCACCCATTTCTAATCTAGTGACTTCTCTTCCATAAGCGTCGAGCATTTTAACTGCAGTTATCTCAGCTTCTTTGGTGCCGTATATAACGCCCCACTCCCCCCTTTTTCCCCACCACCTTACAGACATATTCAGAAAATTTTTATTCCTGTTTTTACTTAATCTACTTACGCCGATTCTTCCTCAAGCTCAAGCCCAAGCCCAAGCGGAATAACTGCTCATTATGTTAACTCTACTTTATCGGATATCGCCCTATTGCCCGAGTTCAGTTCAAGATATTTTAATCCGAAACAGTCATAAGGTTGCTGTTAAAAATCTACCTCTAGGGAGTGTATTCTAAGCGGCCGATTTTCGTTTAATAATCTCCGATAGCGATTTACAATCTCAATTGCGCTACCAGAAGCTATCAATTCACCCTCTTCTAACAAGAATACTTCATCACAAACTCTCTCTATATAGTCTAAGGAATGAAGGGTAATAACCATGGTTTTACCCTGCCTTTTAAAATCGGCCATTCTTTCGAAGCATTTCCTTTGAAATGAACCGTCCCCAACAGATATAATCTCGTCGATTAAGATGATGTCGAAATTTATGCTCGTGGCAATACTGAACCCCAGACGCATCTTCATCCCCTGGGAATATATCCTTAACGGCACATCCAAGAATTCCTTTAGTTCGGAAAATTCCACTATGCTGTCATACTTTTTTTTTATTTCTCTATTGCTCATGCCCAAGATTGAAGCATTAAGATATATGTTTTCTTTCCCGGTAAGCTCTTCCTGAAAACCCGCCCCCAGGGTAAGCAGGCAGGAAACCCGGCCATTGACCTCAACCCTGCCCACCGTAGGCTGGGATATCCCGGCAAGAATATTAAGCAGGGTGCTTTTGCCTGCGCCGTTCCTTCCGATTATCCCGACCACCTGGCCATTATTCAATTCCATATTTATGCCCCTTAAGGCCCATAATTCACTGGCTGTTTTTTTGCTGGAAAGCGGATGAAGGATTCTCTCAGTAACGCCGTCTTGCTGGTGAGTGAGAATAAATTTTTTGCCGACATTTTTTAATTTAATTGCCTTCATCTATATCAAATCGGAAAATTTTGATTCATATCTTTTAAAAAGTGAAAAACCGAGCACGAATACGGTAATACAAACTATAGCTGTCCAGACTGATAAAGCGTAAATATTTACTCCCGCAGGCAATGTCTTAACAAAATCTCTAAGAAATGCTACCCGGTAAAGAGTAAACAATCCCACAAAAGGATTAAGGATATAAAACTTAAGGAATTTCTCGGAGAAGTTGGCCACCATTGTCAATGAATAAAAACCGGGACTAAGGTAGAGCCAAACCATAAGCAATAACTCTACCATATACTTTACATCTCGTAAGACAACCTGGAGGCTGGAGACAATTAGCGCAAGGCCGATGGTAAAAACTGTCTGAAATAAAAGAACAACCGGCAATAAAAGGATAAAAATTGTAAATTTTACTCTAAAGAGACTTAAGATTAACAACATAACGATAAGGGCGGGTAGAAAATTTATCAGGTTTGCCAAGACGGTAGAAACCGGTATAATCTGACGGGGAAAATAGATCTTTTTTATCAATTCCCGATTACCGAATATACTCTCAGTTGCGCTGCCGATAGAAGACGAAAAGTAAGACCACGGGAAAATCGCTGTCATTAAATAAATGAAGAAGGGATAATTCTCCACGCGTGCCTTAAGAATAGTTGAGAAAACAAATTTAAATACGCAGACCGTAACCAGAGGAATGAGAATTGCCCACAAGAAACCTAATGTCGGAGTCCGGTATCTGACCTTAATATCTTTTATAGCAAGATCCCAGAGTAAATGACGGTATTGAATTAAGATTTTGATTTGACTAATTATTCGCAGCATACTTAAGATAATGCCAAGATATTAAGAATTTTTCCCGCTACATCTCTCCCATCAAGTATTACGTCCTCCATTGACATATAGCGCCAGGAGCCATAACGGCCGCAGGGTATAACATTGTTCCG
>CAZQEY010000043.1:0-5002 GCA_964592485.1 uncultured Planctomycetales bacterium | reverse complement strand
GCTTAGGGTTGCCTTAAGATTCTTGCGGTGAACAATCATATCAATCAAACCATGCTCAAAAAGAAACTCTGAACGCTGGAATCCACCTGGTAATTTCTGTCTTATTGTCTGTTCAATAACGCGCGGCCCCGTAAAACCAATAAGAGCTTTTGGTTCGGCGATAATAACATCCCCCAAGCCAGCAAAGGATGCCATTACTCCAGCCATTGTAGGATTTGTCAAGATAGAGATGTAAGGTAAACCTGCTTGATGGTGATAGCAAAGAGCGGCTGAGGTTTTTGCCATTTGCATAAGACTGAACATTCCTTCTTGCATTCGGGCACCTCCGCCTGAGCCGGAAACAATAATCAAAGGTAATCTTTGCTCTGTCGCCCTCTCAATAGCCCGGGTAAGCTTCTCACCTACCACCGACCCCATAGAACCCATAATAAAACGCGAATCAGTAACCCCAATGATTATCCGCCTATTATCCAGGAGTCCTTCGCCAATTATCGCCGCTTCCTTTAAACCAGTTAAATCTTGGTCCCGGGCAATCTTTTCTACATAATTGCTTTTTGGGCCTTTAAACTCCAGGGGATCTACCGACGATATCTGTTTATCATATTCCTGAAATGTACCTTGGTCAATTAATAAATTTATTCTTTCCCACGCACTCAACACAAAATGCAAATTACACTTGGGACAAACCCTAAAGTTCTCCTCCAGCGTCTTATTATAAATTGGCTGGCCGCACTCTTCACATTTCGTCCAGAGGCCATCAGGCATCTCCTTCTTCTTTACTCGGACAATTGTATATTTGGGCTTTCCGAACAACGCCATAACTCTACCCCCTGCTCGGTCAGGCTAATTGTCAAACTTATAAATTACCAGCCCAGAGGGAACTTTCGGATAAAAATAAGTAGTCTTGACTGGCATCTTTTTGCCTGCCTTTGCCAAACATAAAACATCGCTAATCTTTACCGGCTTGATGAAAAAAACCAAAGATGTTTTATCCATATCTGCCTGACGAATTAAATCTTGGGCATTTGCACTAAAGACAACTCTATATTTATCATCGGGTTTTACTCTCAATAATTTCTTTAATACTAAACGATTTAAAAGACAAACATCTAGGGAACGATAGCTTTTATCTATTTTATTCAGGATTTGATTATTTTTTAAAATAAAAATATAGAAATTTTTATTGACATACGCCCCAATCGTCCTTCGCTTAGAAATACAAGACTCAAGCAGACAGAAGAGTCTTCGCCGGCTGGTTTTCTGAATATAGAAAAATTTTTTGAATTTGTCAATCGGGAAACTGTCAATTCCCTTAACTAATCGATGTATGGGCTCAATAACTAGGCCAGATGACTGTATGGGGCAAAAATAGGTCATAATATAGTTGGGGTCCTTATTTTTACTAAAGTGGCGCCCAAAGCCAAGGCGCCTGCGCAGCGCCTCCCGATAATTCAGGGAAACTTCATAACGATGATGGCCGTCAGCAATAAAAAGAATTTTATTCTTCATCCTCGCCTTTATCTTTTCTAAAATAGCTGGCTCTGTCAAGCGAATCAAAGGCTTGTTTGACAGAACATATTTCTTAAATATCTCCTGAACAAACATCCTCCGGTCGGAAAACAATACAAATATCGGTTCTAAATTCGCCTGCACCTTGACCAAAAGCTTAAATCTGTCCTCCTTGGGCCCAATGCGGGTGTGTTCATGGCCGTATACGGAAGAACTGTTATCTAAACTTAAACAGGCAATAAATCCTAAGCGCTTAAACCCCTCAGCCTTATCCTTTATGAAATCCTTTGAAGATGAAAAAAGGTGGGGGGTAAATCTTCCTTTATTTATTTTGAATTCTTGTTGATAAAAATATATTGCCGGCTTTTTATCTTGGGAAAAAATCCCTTTTTTAAACCAGCTACGGAAAAAACGAGCAGCCTTTTGATATTGATTTTGCCCAGAAGCATCTTTAGGCAAAGTTAGATGAATCATATTATAAGAAGAAAGTCGCCGATAAGTCCGCGCTTGAAGCGGGGGGATTATATCATAAGGCGGGCAAATGACTTTACGGGGCTGGCAAACCTTCTCGTAATTATAAATAATCGCCAGAAATGGCTTGACTTCTACCATCTTCAATGAGCCCCCACACCAATTGATAAAAAACAAGCAGTTTTACTACAATTGGTGTGGGAGTAAATTCAGCCAGACGATTTAGCCCTACTAGTATTTGCTAAGTCGTGGCTTCATTTGATAAATAGCACTACCTATAACTATACCAATACTATCAAAAATGACGTCGGATATAGAGCTAGTCCGGCCGGGAACAAACTGCTGGTGCAACTCGTCACTAATAGCATAGATTAAACAAGCTAAAATAACCAAGAATATGCGTTTTGACTTACGCGAAAGGTCAGCCAGTTGAAAATTCTTTAATGCGTGATTCAGAAACAAAACCAGAATTGCGTATTCGAAAATATGAAATAGAATGTCTTGGCCGAAAAAAAGATCCGGTACTGCAGTACCTGGGAGGGAGGAAATAAAGAATATAAAAGTTGCCCAGAGTAACACTGGAAACCAGTATTTTAAAAATGAATTCATCAGGATTTTGAATCTCCGTCTCCAGGGGCCTGTTCTTTACAGGACTTTTTTTCCTCTGGTTTTTTGTTCTGAGGGGTTTTATTTTGGGATGTATTATCCTGTCGATATGTTGTTGCCTCTTTGGCAACTTGCGAATTCTTCTGCGGCTTGGGCTTGCGATAATCTGTGGCGTAGAACCCTGCCCCCTTAAAGATAACACCGCTGCCTGCACCGATTAACCGGCGTACCGGCTGCTTACAATTAGGGCAAGTTTTAACCGGCTCATCGGTCATCATCTGAAATATCTCAAAATGATGACCGCAACCCAGACATTCATATTCGTAGGTCGGCATTTTCTGACTCTTTAAGTAATTATTTTATCTTTTACTTAATCCTTATCACTTACTTAAATGTCTTCTTAATCTTATCGACAATTGACTCTTTGGAATCAACTGTCTCACCTGAAATACGAGCAAACTCCTCAATAAGTCTTTTTTGCGCAGCGGATAAATTTGTTGGAATCTTAACATTAACCTTAACTAATTCATCGCCTATGCCCCGGCCGTGTACATCGGGAATACCCTTATTGCGGAGGCGAAATATCCGGTTGGGCTGAGTTCCAGCAGGAATCTTCATCTTTACGCTGCCATTTAGCGTAGGAACAGTAATCTCTCCCCCCAAGATTGCCTTAACCAAGCTTATATCCACTTCGCAGACAATATGATTATTATGCCTCTCAAATACTGGATGAGATTGTAGATTAATAATTACATAGAGGTCGCCACGGCTTAAAGTGCCTGCTTCACCCTCACCACGTATCCTCAAGTGAGAACCGGTATCCACGCCTGCCGGGATTTTTACTTTTATTTTCTTTACTACTTTAGCTCTTCCTTCGCCGCGACAATCGGGACAAGGAGTAGTAATAATTGACCCTGCGCCCCTGCAGCGACTACAGGTCTGGGTAAGTTGGAAGAAGCCGCTTGAGACTACCATCCTGCCCGTGCCCCTGCACTGAGGACAGGTGGATTTTTTAGTTCCTGGTTTTGCGCCTGTACCTTGGCAGGTATCACAGGGCTCATAGCGGGGTAGCTGTATAGTCTTTTCTACGCCTGAAGCTGCTTCCTCTAAGGAAATATTCACCTCTATTTCTAAATCCCTTCCTCTCCTCCTGCCTGCCCGGCTTCTCTTGGAACGCCCAAATATATCAAAACCAAAATCACCAAAGATTTCATCAAACAGTCCCCCGCCAAAGCCAAAGTCGCCCAAGCCTTCAAAAATGCTGGAGAAATCAGCGCCCTTAAAGATATCTTCGTAGGTAAATCGCTGGTCAATACCGGCATGTCCGTATTGATCATAAAGCGCTCTTTTTTGGGAATCAGAAAGCACTGCATAAGCCTCGGAAATCTCTTTGAATTTCTCCTCAGCTTCCTTTTTCTGCTCATGGGGGACGCGGTCGGGATGATGACGTAGGGCCATCTCCCTGTAAGCCCGTTTTATCTCATCCAGGCTTGCGTTCTTCTTCACGCCCAATATCTCGTAATAGTCGCGCTTGGTGGACATCATCTAAGTATTAAGTGGTAAGTAGTAAGAATTAAGTCGAAAAGGTCAGATAAACTTAATCCTTACTACTTAATCCTTAATCCTGATTAAATTTATTTCTTATCGTCTTCTTCCTTATACTCAGCGTCAATAATGTCTTCGCCCTTTTTATCCTTTTTGGCTTTTGGTTCTTCCTCTTGCTTCTGTGTCTTAGCCTCCGGCTCTGGCTGTTGTGCCTTTTGTTGTTTTGCCGTAGCCTGTTTATAAATTTCTTCTGCTAATTTATGAGAAGCCTTGGTTACGGCCTCCATTGCCTTCTTTATTCTATCCACATTTTTATCCTTTATCGCCTGCTTAAGGTCATTAAGCCTTGATTCTATCTCGGCGCGTTCGCCTTGGCTTATCTTATTCCCAAAATCCTTGAGCGATTTTTCAGTGCTATAAACTAACGTATCTGCCTGATTTATAATCTCGATCTCCTGCTTTCTTTTTTCATCCTCGGCAGCGAATTTCTCTGCATCCTTAACCATCTTATCAATCTCTTCTTTGGAAAGTTTCTTAGGGGCAGTAATGCGTATGGACTGCTCCTTGCCTGTGCCTAAATCCTTGGCTGAGACATGCACAATGCCGTTAGCATCGATATCAAAAGCAACCTCTATCTGAGGTATGCCGCGCGGCGCAGGAGGAATGCCGATTAAATCAAATCTGCCCAATTCCACGTTGTCATTAGCCATGGAACGCTCACCCTGCAAAACTCTGATAGTTACTGCAGTCTGATTATCCGCTGCTGTAGAAAAGATTTGGCTTTTCTTGGTAGGTATAGTCGTGTTTCTCTCAATGAGTTTTGTATTTACTCCGCCCAAGGTCTCAATACCTAAAGAAAGCGGGGTTACAT
>CAZQEY010000042.1:0-6137 GCA_964592485.1 uncultured Planctomycetales bacterium | reverse complement strand
CTATTGAATACGACCCTAACCGCTCCACCCGAATCGCACTGGTTGAATATCCGGATAAGGAAAAAAGATATATTCTTGCACCGCTGGGAATGAGTGTCGGCGATGAAATAATTTCTTCTCGTAATCCAGATACCGATATAAAGATAGGTAATGCTTTGCCTCTAAGGTATATATCTCAGGGTACAATGATTCATAATATTGAACTGGCGCCGGGCAAGGGTGGTCAGATTGTGCGTAGTGCAGGCGCATACGCCCAAATTGTCGCTCGCGAAGATAAATTTGTTCATGTCAGATTGCCTTCGGAGGAGGTCAGATTGATTCATTCAGAGTGCCTGGCGACCATTGGGCAAGTTGGCAATATTGAACATGAAGAATTATCTTTCGGTAAGGCAGGGCGTTTACGCTGGCTGGGGATTAGACCAACAGTAAGAGGTTCAGCAATGAATCCCGTAGATCATCCTCATGGAGGTGGTGAGGGTAAATCTGGCCAAGGCAATCCCCATCCGGTTTCCTGGAAGGGTTTACCTTCTAAGGGTTACAAGACTAGAAAAAAAGGAAAGCATTCTGACAAGTTTATCATAAGGAGACGTAAATAATTATGCCCAGGTCAGTGAAGAAAGGTCCATTTATTGACGAGAAACTTATAAAAAAGATTGAACAGGTACGCCACATCGGATCACGTCAAGCGATAAAAACGTGGTCGCGGCGCTCAACAATTACTCCTGATTTTGTTGGATTGACATTTGCAGTATATGACGGACATAAACATATACCGGTTTTTATTACTGAAAATATGGTTGGGCATAAATTAGGAGAATTTGCCCCAACGAGGATATTTAGGAAGCACGGTGGCGTAAAGGCAAAGAAAGCTCCAGAGAAGACATAAAAGCAGTATGTAGTAGGTAATAGGTAGGGATTAGGGGTAAAATATGATTGTGAAAGCTCAAGGAAAATTTTTAAGGATATCGCCTACTAAGGTCAGGAGAGTTGGTGATTTATTGCGCGGGAAGGATGTTACGGTTGCCCAGTCGATTCTACGTAATTCTAACGTCCGGCCAAGAGAATATTTAAAAAAAATCCTCAACTCTGCTGTAGCTAACGCTAAAGTCAAGGGTTTTAGGCCTGAGCAACTTTATGTATCTAAGATTATTTGTGATGCGGGTTCAGTCTGGAAGAGGTACAAAGCGGCAGCATTTGGCCGGGCTACCCTTATACGCAGAAGGACATCCCATATTAGAATAGAATTGGAGTTAAAAAGTAACTCGTAATAAAAACAAAGAGAAGAGAAAATGGGTCAAAAGGTTCATCCTCTAATTCAGCGTATCGGTATTATTAAGAACTGGCAAAGCCGTTGGTTTGTTCCCTTTAAGGACTATCCAAAATACATCCTTGAGGATTACAATATTCGCAAATTTATAAAACGGCGATTAAAATCTGCTGCCGTAAGCAAAATAATCATTGAACGACTATCCGATCGGATAAAAGTAAAAATTTTGACTGCTCGTCCGGGAATAATTATTGGTCGCCATGGACAGGATATCGAACGCTTAAAAGAGGACCTCAGTAGTTTAATACAAAAAGAAATGTCTATTGATATTCAAGAGATAAAAGAGCCTGGTCAGGATGCGCAATTAATAGCAGAGAATGTCGCTTTTCAATTAGAAAAAAGAGTAGCTTTCCGTCGTGCGATAAAAAGAGCAATCGAGCACTCAATGGCTGAGGGAGCAAAAGGTTGTAAGATTTCCGTTGCCGGCCGATTGGGAGGGGCAGAGATGTCGCGCCGGGAGACTTATAGGGAGGGTAAGATTCCCCTTGCCACCCTGCGCGCAGATATTGATTACGGATTCGCTGAAGCCCACACTACCTATGGTTTGATTGGAATAAAGGTCTGGGTTTATAAGGGCGATATCCTTATTGGTAAAGATAAAATAGAAGATAATCAGGCAAATCAGGAGAGCGTGAAATAATGGCGTTAATGCCTAAACGCGTAAAATACAGGAAATCTCAAAGAGGAAAGAGGAGGGGTTTAGCTACTCGGGGCACAGCTTTAAGTTTTGGAGAGTTTGGACTCAAGGCCTTAGAAAATGGTTGGTTAAAGAATAACCAGATAGAAGCGGTTCGTGTAATTTTAGCCCGGCAATTACGTCGAGGCGGTAAACTCTGGATAAGGGTTTTTCCTGATAAATCCGTTACCAAAAAACCGGCTGAGGTTCGTATGGGCAAAGGCAAGGGGGAACTAGATCACTGGGTTTGTATAGTAAAAAGAGGCAAGGTTCTATTCGAATTAGGCGGCGTGCCTGAAGAATTTGCCCGTTACTGTTTTAGATTAGCCGCATATAAGTTGCCGGTAAGGACAAAATTTATAGCCAGACATAAGTAAGTGAGGACATAAGTTTTGGAAAAGACTAGGGATTTACATAATTTATCTGTCGAGGAACTTGCCGTAAAGGAAGCCTCCCTGCATCAGGAGTTATTTAAACTCAATCAGCAGCGCTATTCTGGTCGCGTGGAGAAGCCGCACCTGTTCCGGCAAATAAAGAAAGATATCGCCAGAATAAAGACCGTTTTAAATGAAAAATCCTATAAGAAAAAATGAGTGAGAAAAAGACAAAAATCCAGACTGGTCTGGTTATCAGCGATAAGATGCAAAAGACAATTATTGTGAGGGTTATGCGTTTAAGCAAGCACCCGCTGTATAATCGGATTATTAAAAAATACAATAAGTTTAAGGTGCATGACGAGAGCAATAAGGCTAAAGTAGGTAATCTAGTCAGAATCCAAGAAACACGGCCGCTTTCTAAGGATAAACGCTGGCGATTGCTGGAAATTTTAAAATGATTCAACTGCGCTCTATTCTTGATATTGCTGATAATACAGGAGCAAAACGGGCATCATTTATTGGTGTCCTGGGCAGAAAGGGTGCGCCTTTTGGTGAAATAGGAGATATTATAAAAGTTAACGTTAAAGAATCTTCTTCAGACGCAACTATAAAAAAGGGAGAGGTTAGTCGAGCGGTTATTGTTAGAACCAAGGAGCCGATAATCAGAGCCGATGGTTCAATTTTAAGATTTGACCATAATGCCGTTGTTTTTATTGACGAGCAGCTAAATCCGCGTGGAACACGCGTGTTTGGCCCTGTTGCCCGAGAGTTACGTGACAAGCAGTTTACCAAGATTATCTCTTTGGCGCCGGAAGTCCTTTAAAATGTATAAGATCAGACGCAATGATATAGTTCAGATAATTACTGGTAAAGATAAGGGTAAAAAGGGCAAGGTTCTTCGCCTATTCTCTATGGATAACCGTGTAATCGTTGAGGGTATAAATCTAGTCAAAAAACATAAACGCCGGACACAGCAGGACCAGCAGGTAGGTAAGGTTGAGATTCCTTCACCAATACATCTATCCAATCTTATGCTAATTTGTAAGAATTGTAACCGACCGACTCGCGCAGGCTTTATAATCTTGGCGGATGGAACGAAATCTCGCATATGTAAAAAATGTAAGGAGCCTCTGTAATCAGGAACTCGTAACCAGTAAAATTAAATAAATCAGAGAAAATGATACCAAGATTATTGGAAAAATACCGTAACGAAATTATACCTCAAATACAGAAGACCTTTAACCTTAAGAACAGATATGCTGTTCCGCGTTTGGAGAAGATTGTTGTGAATATGGGGGTAGGAGAGGCGATTAATGATATTAAAATCTTGGATAAATGTATGGAGGAGCTAGCTCTGATTACCGGACAGAAACCAATTATTCGACGCGCCAGGAAAGCAATTTCTAATTTTAAGGTTAAAAAAGGTCAACCCGTCGGCTGTAAAGTTACCTTAAGGAGGGCAAGAATGTATGAATTCTTAGACCGTTTAATTAATATTGCCTTGCCGCGGATTCGAGATTTTAGAGGGCTGCCTACTGATTCTTTCGATAGAGATGGTAATTATACTTTAGGTATTTCTGAGCAAGTAATATTTCCGGAAATAGAATATGATAAAATAGCCAGGACTCAAGGGATGGATATAACCATCGTGATAAAAAATGCTGAGTCTCGAGATTTTGCATATCAGCTTTTGAAGTTATTTGGAATACCTTTTTCTTCTTAAGGAGTTCAGCATATGGCAAAAAAATCACAGATTGAAAGATGGAAAAAAACTCCCAAATTTTCTACGCGTAGACATAACCGCTGTCCGATATGTGGCAGGTCCGGGGGCTATTTAAGAAGATTCCAACTCTGTCGTATATGTTTTAGAGAATTGGCTTGGCAGGGTTTAATCCCCGGAATAAAGAAAACAAGCTGGTAAGTGACCCCGCACCTTTCTACTGCGAAGAGTCGCTTCGTAGAAAAAAGGTGCGGGGGAACTTACCCCTCACTCAGCCAGAATAAAAAATGGCTATGGTTTTCTGAGTGAGGGGTTAAATTCGCCCAAACAACTTACGTCGTTCTTTCAGAACTTCCGTAAGTTGTGGGCTCATTTAAAATGTCAAGAACCGATTTAATTTCCGATGTATTTACAATAATCCGTAATGCTACTTGCATTAAGAAACAGGTAGTAAATGCGCCTGCATCCTCAGTAATTAAATCTATAGCAGAGATTTTAAAAAGAGAAGGTTATATTGAGAATTTCAAATTTATCGAAGATAGGAAACAAGGCATCTTGCGATTCTATCTAAAATATATTAATGATAAACCAGCGATAAATAATTTAAAACGGATATCCAAACCCGGATTACGTATATATGTAAAAAAGGATAAGATTCCCCTTGTTCTAAGAGGGAGGGGCATAGCATTTATTTCTACCTCCCAGGGTATCCTTACTGATAAAGAAGCCAGAGAAAGAAAGGTTGGCGGCGAGGTAATTGGTTATGTTTGGTAAGTGACCCCGCCCTTTTGGTGCGTTAAACGCTGAGTTGACTGCCCAAAAGGGCGAGGTTAAATTCGCCCAAACAACTTACGTCGTCCTTCGGACTCCGTAAGTTGTGGGCTCATTTAATATGTCAAGAATAGATAAAAGGACGATAAAGATTCCACCAGAGATTAAGGTAGGCCTTCGCGAAGATAGTGTGGTTGTGCAAGGGGGTAAGGGAGAACTCTCTCGCACTTTCCCTGCTAGTGTTAATATCGAGATTAAGGATGGTCAGATTAAACTAAAGGGAGATTTTAAAAGAAAAACAATCAGGGCGCAGGCGGGCCTTACCCTTACCTTGATTAATAATATGATTAAAGGAGTAAGCCAAGGGTATATTAAAGAATTAGAGATTGTTGGCGTAGGTTATCGTGCACAGATACAGGGTGAAGACCTCAGACTGCAATTAGGATTTTCTCATCCAGTAACTTATCATATACCTGAGGGGATAAAAATTCAGACTCCCAAACAAACGCAAATTGTGATTCAGGGTATAGATAAAGAAAAGGTAGGCGATGTTGCTGCTAAAATCAGAGCAATATACCCTCCTGAGCCTTACAAGGGAAAGGGCATTCGTTACAAAGGCGAATATGTGCGCAGGAAGCTTGGTAAGGCAGTAACTAAATAGAGTGGCGCGAAACCAGTAGCGAGAAAGAACTTCTGCTTTTTACTTGCTGCCAGTTAATTAAACTTTAAAAAATGTTGGATTTAAAAGAAAAGGTTAGGTTAGCACGTCATAAGCGGATTCGCAAGCGAATGAAATCAGGCCTTGATTATCTGCGCTTGTGCGTGCATCGCAATTCAAAAAATCTTTATATCCAGGTTATTGACGACCAGAAAGCAAATACGCTATTTTCCTACTCTACGCTTAATAAAGAGATAAAAGAGAAATGTGGTTATGGGGGTAATGTTGCTGCGGCACAACTGCTAGGTGAGGTGGTAGCAGAAAAACTTAAGCACAAGGGGGTTACTAAAATAATCTTTGACCGCGGTGGTTATCTTTTTCATGGGCGCATAAAGGCATTAGCCGAAGGCTTAAGAAAGAAGGGAATGGTTTTTTAGGATGGCTGAGATTATACATTCTGAACAACAATCCGAACTTATTGAGAAGGTTATCTGTATAAACCGCGTATCCAAGGTAACTAAGGGTATGAAGAGATTTTCTTTTTCCGCCTTGGTAGTGACGGGAGATACAAAAGGTAAGGTGGGATTTGCTTTGGGGAAAGCCAGAGA
>CAZQEY010000041.1:0-7534 GCA_964592485.1 uncultured Planctomycetales bacterium | reverse complement strand
CCGGCATAAAGCATCTTTGCCATCCAATACAAAGCACTGTCCGGGTCTGAGCCACGCATTGCCTTAATAAAAGCAGAGGCGGTATCAAAGTGGGCATCGCCGTTTCGGTCATAAAGAACAATCTTTTTCTGTATAGATTCCTGGGCAAGTTTCAGGTCAAAATGAATAAATCCGTCAGGAGCAGCAGAAGATGTTAAGACTCCTATCTCCAGGGCATTTAAGGCCCTGCGCGCATCTCCGTCGCAGACTGCAGCCAAAAAAGATAATGCCTTTTTTTGGGTTTTTATTTTTAGATTTCCGAAGCCGCGCTTTTTATTCTTTAAAGCAAGTGTCAATATCTTTAGTATATCATCTTTGCCGAGGGGTTTTAACTCCAAGACCAATGAGCGAGAGATAAGGGGGGAGACTATTGAGAAAAATGGATTATGCACAGTTGCGCCGATTAAAATAATATTCGCCTCCTCAACATCAGGCATCAGCACATCCTGCTGGGCTTTGTTAAACCGATGAATCTCATCAATAAATAAAATCGTTTTCTTGCCGCTTGCCTTCTGTCGGTGCTTTGCCTGGGAAATCTGAGTCCTTAACTCTTCTACATTAGAGGTGGTTGCATTAAGCCAGACAAAATGGGATTGGGTAATTTTTGAGATACACCAGGCAAGTGAGGTCTTGCCGCTCCCGGGAGGGCCATATAGGATGAGTGAAGTCAGGCGGTCTGATTTAATAGCGCGGGTCAAAATGCAGTCCTTACCTAAAATATGTTCCTGACCGACAAATTCATTTAAGCTTTCTGGCCTTAAACGCACAGCCAGAGGTTTGTCTTTATTACTCTGTGGACTTTCTTCAAATAAGTCCATAGAGAAATTTTTATTTCTTCTTTGCGGTTTTACGGTCATTTTGCGATTTTACGGTTAAAAAAAATCCCCGCACTATGCCGTCGACTCACGATTGGATGAACCTTCTTATTTAAAGGTGGGCTCCTCTTCTAACTGCCACAGCAATCAGAAAGTTAGGTACCCTTCTAATGGTGTTGGCTCACCATCGAATATCCGCCAACGAACACGGCAGGGATTCTCTATTTTTAGACGCAATTTAAGTATAACATAATTGCTTTCAAAAATCAAGCACAGCGCAGCGCGTTGAGTTATGCCTTGGGAAGAGCCATCATTGCGAAGAACATTACAAATAAAGCCACGGTTTCAATAATTCCAATCACGATCATATAGTTAGCGAAACCCTTACTGGTTTCAACAAAAGCATCACAAGCCCGGGCTGCGGCTTTACCTTGCATATAAGCGCTCATTCCTATGGCAATGCCAGCAATTAACCCGATAATCATCTGAAAAATATATGTTTGCGTATCCGCAGGTAAGGCAGCTTTAATTATCGCGTCCCTTAACAGCCAGCCGTAAAATGTCTGGGTAAGTGGCGCACCGGAGAACAATGCCAACACATAAGGAGCGGCCTTATTTTGTGAAAAGGCCTTTTTCCAAGCACCTATTGCCGCCATACCGGCAACTCCTGTACCTAAGGCTGAGCCCATAGCAGCAAAGGTTAAAGAAAAATTCAAATCACCTAATCCAGCAATCATATTTACCTCCTTTTACTCCTTAAATGGCTTATATTCTATACCTGACCACTGCATATCCAAATGCACAGAGAATTCTAACATATTTAATCTTATCCCATGGACTAATACCGATAATAAGCCAAGGGCAACATTTAAACTGTGACCAAACAAAATGATTAATGCCGCTATAACTATACCTAAAAATCCTCTTTTTCCTAAATTTCCAGCCAGAGTATTAAAATTAGCCGCGACCGTTACCGTAACATAACCAATCACAAATAATCGTAAATAAGACAATACATCGGCAAAGGAATTTATTAATTTCAACGGAAGATTTGCTAGAGAAACGCATATCCCTTTGAGAAAATTTCTTTCACTTGCAGAAAATAGAATAACTAAAGATACTCCACCGATTAAGAGCCAAGCGCAGTATTCTGGCAAAGGCCGGTTAAGAACTAGTTTGCCAATAAAAAAGAATACGCTCCAGAGAATGCCAATCCACCCTATTTGGGCAATGGCCTTTAAGTTGTTTATATAGCGCAGAGCAACTATGGCATGAGCAACGCTTAATTGGATAACTCCGATTAAAAAACAAAGATACATCACAAAATCCTGGTTTTCTTCAACAAAACTATTTATCCGATCAATAACCAGATAATTAAAAATTGGTAACTGTCCAATCCGCTCTAAACCAAACCATGTCCCGCTAAGCGCTCCCCAGATTATAGTGGCAAAACTCAAAACATACATCAGTATAAACGGTTCAGGCGGTAATCTAGATAGTTTCCTTCTGGCTAAATAGGTAACCAGAAGGAATACCAGCCCATATCCTGCATCTCCGATAAGCAGGGCAAAAAACAAACTAAAGAATAAAAGAAAAGTAAAACTTATATCCAACTCATTATAACCCGGCAGGGTACCCATAAATTTAAATACCGGCTCTATTATCCTCAGCCAAGGGGGGTTCTTAATAAGAGTAGGGACCTCCTGGGGATTTTCCGGCTCTTGGATAAGATAGGCCCAGCCTTTACTGTTAGCCAAATTAACCAGTTTCGCAACCTCGCCTGCCGGTATAAAACCCTGCAAACAAGAGATTTCCTCCTCTGCCTGCATACTCAATTTTACCTTATTGAAATCCAATGATTTTCCAAGATTAGCTAAATAATTTAAAAACACCTCTCTGTAGCCTGCCTTTTCTTTTAATAAACTATCTAATGATAATATTCTATCTTCTATTACCTTGAGTTCCTTTTTGAGCGTCGAAAGCTCCTTATCAGGAGGAATAATATCCGCCAGATTTATATCTTCCTTACCCATAAAAGAAACTACAGCTATATAATAATTATTACCCTGTCTTTTTATCACCTCTACTACCTTTGTCTCTCTTAAGATTCTTAATTCTCTCTTGCTGCATTTGTAAAGCCTTATATATACGCCTTGCCTGGCTAATTCCTTCAGGCTGCTTAAGGAGAACTCTCCCCAGTCCTTATACCAGGATATCTTATTTTCAATATCCTCTTTGTCCTGAGAACACTGCTCTTTTTCCTTATCCCAAGAAATTATCTGGGTTGCCAAAGACAGGATGCCTTTTTTATCCCGCACCTTTCTCTGTAACGAAGCCCTTCGGGAATGCAGAAAGGTGCGGGATTTATCTATGTACCTTTCTTCTCTGTTGCCGAGAGGGTATTTAGAAGCTATCCATAAAGCCTTTTGTATATCCTCTATCTGTTTTTCTAATAAATCTATAGCTGGTGAGGAGGGGGATTTTATATATTTTATATGCAGGAGTCCCAGTCTCCTTAAATCCAGAAGGGACTCTTCTCTATGTTTATCTAAAACCACCAGGCTTACTTTTCTCATCCGCACAATCATACGCTCACCAGTTCTCTTCTATGTTCTATCTTGGCTTTAGCAATCTTGCCCCTTACTACACCGGCGGTCTGTAAATCCCCCAGATGAATCTGTATCACCCGGATATTCTCTTCTGCCTCAGGGATTTTTACCTTCTCAAAAAGATTTACCCTTTGAGTAGTAATTCTTAATTCCTCATGCAGAACAAACCTCTGATTCTTTAAAACTAACAACTTTGCCTTTTGAATGACTATCTGTTTTAAAACCTCTATGCCTATATCTACCCAGAAGGGAATGATTAAATAATCATAATCTCGTTCCTCGAAATCCACACTAACAAATAAGGGTATATCTACCCCCGCGATATTGCCTATATCTGTATTTATCCTTCTAATCTTAATCAGCCTTGATAAATCTATTTCTTCCGCAAATACATCCACCCACAGATAAATCTCTTCTTTAAAAGCCTTTATCTGGCTATTGAGCTGTTCAATATGATTATCAATCCTGCCAATCTCAACCTGCAACTGTTGCTTTTTAAGTTGCAGCATAGGAAGGTAGCGATTAAATCTCTTCAGGGCGTCCCGCTGATTCTTTAATTCGTTCTTGGTAAGATTTATCTTTGCCATTACTTTTCCGTCAATTAACCGATGTTATGTAACTTGGTAGCGAATGAACCTGACGGTTTTTGAGCGAATGTCGATTTTAGCCAAAGCAGCTTGAGCAACGAGGGAATCCGAACGTGAAAAGGTTCGCATGGCGAGGATGTCCGAGCCCGTCTTGGCGATAGCCGACGGGCGAGTTCCGCAGCCACCGAGATGCGAAAGACCTTTGGCGTTTCCCGCCTTTGGCGGGATCCCGCTACGGCGGGAAAGAAATCGACGCTGAGCGAAAAAAGCGGCAGGTTCATTAAGCTGCTTATTGTGAAAAGAGCGAGAATCCGAACATTTATTTATGAGACTCAGGCCAGAATTGCTTAATCAAATCGGTTCTAAAACCTGTTTCCTCAGGTAGAAAACACTCTGAGAGAATTCTCCAGCCGTTATCCAAAGCTTTCTCCAGCGGAATATTCACTGATAAGTCCATCATCTGCTCCTCAAACATCTGGCCATACCTTAAGAGTTTCTTATCCCAATGGCTCATTCTAAACCCCATAGACCTTTTCTCTTTGGTTTCTCTAAACTGGGCATAAAGCTGAATCATCCCATCCATAATTGCCCGGTGGTCTTCGCGGGTATCTTTATTCACCATCTGTTTAAGCCGGCTTAGAGAGCCAAAGGGCTCAATCTTACCTCCCCTTAAATAGAATTGCCCCTCGGTGATGTATCCTGTATTATCAGGTATGGGATGCGTCACATCATCGCCAGGCATAGTAGTAACGCTTAGTACAGTAATAGAACCCGCGCCCTCAAAATCAACCGCCTTTTCATAACGGGCTGCTAACTGGCTGTATAAATCCCCTGGATAACCTCTATTGGAAGGAACCTGCTCCATAGTTATGGATATCTCCTTTAATGCATCGCAGAAATTGGTCATATCTGTAAGCAACACTAATACCCTCTTATTCTTTAAAGCAAAACCCTCGGCAACTGCCAAACACAAATCAGGCACAATAATCCCCTCTACTATCGGATCAGCTGCCGTATGGATAAAGAATATAGAACGGTTCAGGGCTCCTCCTTCTTCCAGTGTATCCCGGAAAAACATATACTGGTCATATTTAAGGCCGATACCTCCCAGGATAATCATATCCACCTCTGCCTGCAGTGCAATCCTGGCCATAAGCTCATTATAGGGCTCACCGGATACAGAAAATATAGGGAGCTTCTGGGATTCAACCAAAGAATTAAACACATCTATCATGGGTATGTTTGTCCTGACCATATTGCGGGGTATAATCCTTTTTGCCGGATTGACTGTCGGCCCCTTTATCTCAATAAGATTCTCAGTCAGCTGCGGTCCTTTATCCAGAGGCTGACCGCTGCCGTTAAAAATCCTTCCTAACATATTATCTGAGAAAGCAACCTGCATAGGACGCCCCAGAAATCTTACCTCATCCTGAGTAGATACACCCCTTGTTCCGGCAAATACCTGTAAGAACACTGAATCATTTTCTAATTTTATTACCTGGGCAAGGGATTTACCCTGTTGGGTGGACACCTCAGCCAGCTCTTCATAGGCTACATCCTTAGCCCTTACCATAATTACATTGCCGGCAATGCTTAATATTTTGCTATATACCTTTTTCATCATCGCTGTGCTGGGCAATAAAGTTATCGATTGTCTTCTCTTGCTCGCGAAAATCAGCCGAATCCCATTCTTTGTAATTCCAATCAATGAATAACTGCCTTAAAGAGTGAAAGAATTCCCTGGCCTTATCTTTATCCTTAAAGAGGAGGCTTCCCTTTAAAACCTCGGCTAACTTTTTAAATACATATTCCTGCCTTTGGGCAGGAGTTTGGGCATCCACCTTATCAAAGGCATTCTGCTGTAAATAAATACTATCCAAGAAATCGCTTTTTAAATAAATAATGAAATCTTCCACGGATGTGCCTTCTTCCCCAACCACCTTCATCATTTGACTAATTTCATTTCCCTTGAATAAAATATCGCGGGCTAAATCTATTAAATCTCTGGATATAAAACTACTATACTTGCTCCAGCTCTCCAGCGGGTCTATAGAGGGAAACTTTCTGGCATTAGCTCTGTCTCTGGATAATCCATGAAAGGCACCTACTACCTTAAGGGTTGCCTGAGTAACTGGCTCCTCAAAGTTTCCTCCTGCGGGACTAACTGTTCCTCCAATAGTAAGGCTGGTTTCTTTTCCGTTAAAAAGCCTAACCCTGCCTGCCCGCTCATAAAAACTAGCAATGTGAGATTCAAGATAAGCCGGATATGCCTCCTCTCCGGGAATCTCCTCCAGTCTGCCAGAGACCTCTCTCATTGCCTGGGCCCATCTTGAGGTTGAATCTGCCAAGAGTAAAACATTCAATCCCATCTGCCGGTAATATTCCGCTAAGGTAGCGGCAGTATAAACAGAAGCCTCTCTGGCTGCCACAGGCATAGAGCTGGTGTTACAAATAATAATTGTCCTTTCCATTAAAGTTTTCCCTGTTCGGGGGTCGATTAAATTAGGAAACTCCCTTAAGGTCTCTACTACCTCGCCTGCTCTTTCTCCACAAGCAGCGATAACCACAATATCTATCTCTGCATAACGGCTGATTATCTGCTGTAGCACAGTTTTGCCTGAGCCAAAAGGACCAGGGATACAATAAGTGCCTCCTTTGACAATAGGGAAAAAGGTATCTACAATCCTCACCCGGGTTACCAAGGGCTCCAGAGGAGGAATTTTCTCTTTATAAACCTTAATCGGCGTCTTAACCGGCCAGGTAAAAACCATATTCAGTTCCAGAGAATTGCCCTGTTTATCTTTAAGAATAGCGATAACATCCTTTATTTTATGTTTGTCCTTAGAAACAATCCTCTCTACTGTGTATTCGCCAGGCAAATCAAAAGGAACCATTATAAAATGTCTAAATATTCCTTCCGGAACATAACCCAAAGACCCTCCTGCCGTAACCTTATCTCCCTTTTTTGCTAAAGGAGTGAATGCCCATTCACTTTCCAAATCCAGGTCGTCACGAGATACCCCTCTTTTCAAGAAAAAGCCAAATTCCTCAGCTAACTCTACCAGAGGATTTTGCAAACCATCATAAATCTGACCCAGCAGACCTGGACCAAGTTGCACAGAAAGCATCTGGCCTGAAAATTCAACCTTGTCTCCTACCCTAATACCCTTGGTGCTTTCAAAAACCTGTAGATACGCCGTATTTCCCCTTATCCTGATTACCTCTGATTTAAGCCTCTCCTCCCCCAAAACTACAAACCCCACCTCATTCTGCTGCACGCTATCCTGAAAAGCAACAGTGATCATATTCCCATTAATTCCCGTAATGAGCCCAGTATTTTTAATCATAATTCCACCGATGAATAAGCCTCAAGGTTTTGCTTGCCCTTTTCCTTATTAAAGCTGGCCAACCTCTCCAATATTTGTAATTTTAAGTAATAAATTATCAGAAAATCCAAATCAAAGAAATGCTCTATCTCTTGTTC
>CAZQEY010000040.1:0-8033 GCA_964592485.1 uncultured Planctomycetales bacterium | reverse complement strand
TGGAGTGTTTGCCTTCTCAGATACCCAAAGAAATCACGGTAGATGTTTCTCCGTTGAAGATCGGGGATGGCATTCATGTTCTGGATTTATCCTTACCGTCATGAGTAAAGGCAATAAATGAGCCGGACTCCTTAGTTTTTTCTTTAGAGCCTCCGATTAAAGAAGAAGAGATAGCCCCCGCTGCTCCTGCCGCTGAAGGCGAAGAGCCAGCCGAACCCGAGGTAATCAAGGAGAAGAAGGAGGTTCCTGGAGAGGCAGAGAAAGAAGCAAGTAAAGAGAAAGTAGAGAAGGAGAAAAAGCAGGAAAAGAAAGAAGAAAAGGGTTAATGAGATTAATTGTTGGGCTGGGGAATCCCGGTCGAACTTATAAATATAATCGTCATAACGTCGGTTCTCTTTTGATTGATAGATTAGCCAAGATATGGGGCATTAAGATAAAGCCGGATTCAGCTACCAGATGTTGTGTAGGCAAAGCCAATATCGAAGGTAAGCAGGTGATTTTAGCCCACCCGCTTTGTTTTATGAATCTGGTAGGGAATGCGATGAACCTTCTATTGCGGAAATACGACCTGAACCCCGCTGAAGATATACTGGTAGTCTGCGATGATTTAGATTTAGAATGGGGAAAGGTTCGTATTCGGCCGAAAGGTAGCTCGGCCGGACATAAGGGGGTTGAATCGATAATCAGGAACTTGGGTAATACTGATTTTGCCCGTTTGCGCATTGGTATAGGTAGACCCCCACACCAATTATCTCTTCGCAAAAAAGGGAGAGATTGGTGTGGACTCAGGTCGCGGCAGAAGAAAGAGATTGTGGATTATGTCCTGAGCAGTTGGACGCGAGATGAAAAAAAACAATTGAGCAAATATTTAGAGCGGGCTGCCGATTGCTGTAAAACCTGGGTTATGTGTGGCATTAACAAGGCGATGAATAAATTTAATCCCCCGCACCAATTGGGCTAAAAACTGGATTTTTACCAATTGGTATGGGGGGTGAATTGAGGTAAACTAATGAATATGTATGAAGCAATGTTTCTGATTGATGCTAAACTAGGCGGAAAAACAACTGATGCGATATTTGACCAGATTAAGGAGCCAATCACTAAAAATGAGGGCAATATTATTTCTTCGCGCATCTGGGCAGAGAAGCGAAGATTAAATTTCCCCATAAAGAAGCATCAAGAAGCAACGTATTATCTTGTAGATTTCCAACTCCAGCCAACTTTGATAGATAAGATAAAACAAAGCTATCGCTTAAATGAGAATATCCTAAGAGTGCTAATTACCAGGAAGGAAGATTCAGGCTAAGGGAGTTTCAATGACTAAATCACCAAAGTGATGCCAGAAGATTATATCAAGGAGAGTAGAGATGGCTAATTATAATAAAGTAATCCTTATGGGTAATTTAACCCGCGACCCCGAGCTTCGTTATATACCTAGCGGCACAGCGGTAGTAAATTTAAGACTGGCAATAAATCGCAGGTTTCGTGACCGTAGTGGCGAACAGAGAGATGAGGTTTGTTACGTTACTGTCGTGGTTTGGGATAAGCAAGCCGAGCTTTGCAACCAGTATCTGCAGAAGGGAAGACCGGTATTTATTGAAGGCAGGCTACAGTCGCGCAGTTTCGAGGATGCCTCAGGTAATAAGCGTAATGTCTTGGAGGTTCGGGCAGAGCGTATTCAATTTTTAGGGACACGGCCGACTCCTTCAGTGAGCACAAAAGATATCAGTGCCGGTGTAGAAGAGGCGCCTGGATCCTCCGGTGAAGAGCCGTGGTTAGGTAATGTTGAAGGAGAGGCTGATGAGATCGGCAAGAATTAAGAAGCGGGCAAAAAATCTAAAACAAATTTTCAGGAGACGGTTCTGCCGTTTATGTCGGGAAAAGATTAACTATATAGATTACAAGGATATAAAAAGATTACAAAATTTTATTACTGACCGAGGCAAGATTGTTTCTCGCCGTTCCTCGGGCAATTGTGCTCGTCATCAAAGGATGATTGCGCGAGCAATTAAGCGCGCTAGATTCGTCGCACTCCTACCTTATACTAAATAAAGTAGTACCGTCGTCGTTAAGACAGACGAGCAGGCAGGGTTGTTTAGCTTAGGATAAGTTGTTTGTAATTTCGGAATTATTTTTAAAGAAATGGAAGTAATTCTAGTTCAGGATTTAGATAAACTTGGTAAAAAGGGAAGTGTGGTAAAGGTAAAGGATGGCTTTGCGCGCAATTTTCTACTCCCTCGCAATTTGGCAATACCAGCTACCCCTGTCAACCTGAAAAAGATTGAGCAGGAATCCGAAAGGATTGCTAGCCTGCGCCAGCGCGAGAAGGAAAAGATAGAAAGTTTGCGTAATCGCTTGGATGGGATGTCAATAACCATCCCTGTTACTGTTCATGATGAAGAGAAACTGTATGGAAGCATTAGCGCAACCAATATTATTGAGGTTTTAAACCAGGAAGGTTTCCCTGGAATTGCCAGAGAGGCAGTGATGTTGGAAGAGCCGATTAAGTCAATCGGTGTATACGATGTAGTGATAAGATTGCATCCTGAGGTTTCTGCTAAGATAAAAGTCTGGGTGGTTAAAAAATAAGTCATATGTCCGAACTTACCCAGCCCTTTTGGGTAGTTAACGCAGAGTTTAACAAACCAAAAGGGCTGGGTTAAATTCGCCCGCCACAGAACTTTGGCGGGCTCATTTAAAATGGCAGATATAGCTAAAGATTTACTTCCTCCCCAAAACTTAGAGGCAGAGATGGCTGTTTTGGGTTCAATGATAATGGATGAAAAGGCAATATCGACAACTATTGAGTTATTGAATCAGGATTCTTTTTATAGAGATATTCATCGCAAGATTTTTGAAGCGATTTGTAATCTCTACAACGCTAATAAGGCAGTAGATTTGATAACCGTAAATGATGAATTAAGAAGGTTGGGGATTTTAGATTCTGTAGGCGGAGTTAGCTTTCTGACGGAATTAGTTAATTCGGTTCCCTCTCCTGCTAATGTCGTTCACTATGCCCGCCTGGTGAGGGAGAAAAGTATCTTGCGTTCATTGATTAATAATGCTACTTCTATCGCCTCCCTTGCTTATGAATACGAAGGTGATGTAGATGAGGCCTTGGATAGAGCAGAGACCTTAATCTTTAATATCCGCGACAGTAAACGGACAAGCAACATAATTCCTTTGAAGGAAATCATTCAGACGAATATTGAGAATATTGACCAGGTTTATCAAAAAAAAGCGCAGGTTAGCGGCGTTCCTACTGGATTCGTGGATTTAGATATTAAGACTGCCGGATTACATGCTTCGGATTTAATTGTAGTTGCTGGCCGACCCTCTATGGGCAAGAGTGCTTTTGCCGTGGGATTAACCGAATATGTCGGTGTTGTCCAGAAGAGACCTTTAGCATTTTTTAGCGTGGAGATGTCCAAAGAGCAATTGGTTCAGAGGATGCTTTGCGCTCATGCTCGAGTTGATGCTCACAAGGTCAGGAGCGGCTATTTAGCTCCTTCTGATTGGCCCAAACTTACTGCTGCAGCGGGAAAACTCTCTGAGGCGCCTATATTCATTGACGATACCCCCGCCATCTCAGTTATGGAATTGCGGGCAAAGGCCCGTAGACTAAAGGCGCATCATGATATTCAGCTTATTATTTTAGACTATTTACAGTTAATGCGTGGCAAGGAAAAAGCGGAGAATCGGCAGCAGGAGATTTCTGAGATTTCCCGCTCCCTCAAAGCTCTAGCGCGCGAGTTAAATGTACCACTGGTTGCTATTAGTCAATTATCCCGCGCAGTAGAAAGCCGACAAAGTCATCGACCGCAACTTTCTGATTTACGCGAATCAGGAGCTATTGAGCAGGACGCGGATTTAGTTCTCCTGCTTTTGCGAGAGGAGTATTACAATCCTACTCCGGCAAATGAGGGAGTCGCCGAGGTTATTATCGCTAAACAGAGGAATGGACCGGTGGGCACAATGAAATTTGCTTTTATCCAGGAGTATGCCCGCTTTGAGAATCTCGCCCGCCGAGAAATGTAAGTGGCTCCGCACCTTTTAGCTCTTTGAGGTAGAAAGGTACGGGGGAACTTACCCCCACACCAATTGTTTTAAATGGCGAGTTTGGACCCAATTGGTGTGGGGGTTTAATTCACATTTATAACTTACGTTCACCCTGTCCCGTGTTGTTTAGAAATCAAAGATTTCTAAACGGGGTTCGCTATCGTTGCGTAAGTTATGCGTTCATTAAAACATGACTATTATGAAAAAAAGGGCTTCTCTGCTAATCTTGATGACGTTAGTTATTTCATCCTGCCTGATTTGGCCTTCCTGGGCTCAGAACAAGAACGAGGAAGCCAAATCAGTGACGGCTATAGAGATACAGGGCAATCGAGCAATAAGCAGAACCAAGATTCTTTCCAAGATGAAGAGCAGGGTCGGCTCAATTTATTCAGAGAATATCGTTAACGATGATTTAAAGCGACTTTATCTTTTAGGCTATTTCAGCGATATCGATATTAAGACAGAGGATTATAGAGAGGGAATCAAGATTATTATCAGCGTGGTTGAGCGGCCCTTGATTAAAAAGATAAATTTTATTGGCTTTCGTCATTTGTATCTTAAGGAAGAAAAATTTAAGGAGTTAATTAAATCTAAGCAGGCGCAGTATTTGGATTATCCTACCTTAAATGAGGACTGCTCAACGTTGGAGAAGATGTATATCAAGAAAGGGTTCTCTGAAAGTAAGGTTGAGTATAAGGTAGATATTGACCAAGAGACTAACCAGGCAGTTGTTGATTTTATTGCCCACGAAGGCAGGCGCATCAAGATTAGAAGAATATATGTTGAAGGAAATGACCATGTCCCCGACAGGCGAATTTTAAAGATAATCAAGACAAAGCGGGCCTGGCTTTTTGGCGCAGGGATATTAAAAGAGGATGTTTTAGAGGAAGATATGGCAAGGATTGAATCCTACTACCAGAAGCAGGGTTTTTCTGATGTTAAGGTGGATTATACAATTAAGGAGCATCCTAAGAAACCCTATCTTTATATCACCATAGTTATTCAGGAAGGAAAGCAGTATTTTGTCGGTTTAATTAATCTTGCGGGTAATATTGCTATTGCCGAGGAGGAAATCCGTCAAGCCATTAAGTTTTGCCTGCCGGAAGAAGTCTATTCCTCCGATGGATTAGAGCAGGATAAATTTATTATTCAGGGTCTATATTTTGACCGTGGCTATATTATGGCTGATGTGCGTGCCGTATCGGTTTTAAATCCAGAGACCGGCAAAATCGATATCACTTACCATATAACTGAAAATGAGATTATCTTCATTAATAAGATTAAAATACGGGGTAATGTTAAAACCAAGGATATAGTTATTCGCCGCGAATTAAGGATTTATCCCGGTGATAATTTTGATGGGGAAAAGCTTCGCCGCAGTAAGGAGCGTTTGGCTAATTTGGGTTTTTTTGAAGAAATAAGTTATGATACTCAACCCACTAAGATTGCCAATCAACGGGATCTGGTTGTTGAGGTAAAGGAGGCAAAGACCGGGACCTTCAGCTTTGGCGGTGGCTATTCGACAGTCAATAACTTTATTGGATTTATTGAGATTGAGCAGAGAAATTTTGACTGGAAGAATTGGCCTTATTTTACCGGAGACGGACAGGATTTAAGATGGCGTGCCGAATTGGGAACCGTGACGGAAAATTTCTCTTTAAGTTTTACAGAGCCCTGGTTATATGATTACCCCATATCCTTTGGCTTTGACCTTTATAATACCTCTCACGAGAGGGAGAGCGATGTTGGTTGGGGCTATGATGAGGAGAGGACCGGTGGCGATATCCGTTTGGGTAAGGAGTTATCTGAGTATGTCAAAGGCAATATAGCCTATCGTTTTGAGCAGATTGAGATTAGCGACGTTGACTTAGCCGCCAGCAACGAACTTAAAAAGGAAGAGGGTAAGAATAACATATCCAGTATTGAGTTAGGCTTAACCTTTGACCATCGCGATAATGTTTTCAATCCTACCAGAGGAGTTCTCCTAACGGGAAATTTTGACATTGCCGGCGGTGCCTTTGGGGGAGATAAGGATTTCTTTCAATTTCAGACGCGCGCCTCAAGATATTTTCCCTTATGGCGTGGTTCAGTTTTAGAATTGAGAACCCGCCTGGGTCTTGCTGATGCCTACGGTGACAGTGACGATATTCCTATATATGAACGCTTCTTTGCCGGCGGCGCCTATTCTATCCGTGGCTATGAGGAGAGAATGGTTGGGCCGATTGACCCCTCCTCTAAGGACCCCTTAGGAGGCAATTCCCTTTTGGTTGGCAATATTGAATACACTTATCCTGTATTTGATTTCTTGCGTGTAGCGTGTTTCTATGATGTGGGTAATGTCTGGAGAAAACTTAGCGATGTGGGTAGCGGGGGTTTTAAGTCAGGCGTTGGTTTGGGCTTGCGCATAAAAACACCCATTGGCCCGATAAGATTAGATTATGGTATCCCTCTGAATAAGCAGTCTGGGGAGGATGAGAAAAAATCAGGCAGGATTCATTTCAGTATGGGGGGAGGATTCTGAAGTGGCCCTGCACCTTTTGAATATTCTAAGTATTTAAAAGGCATTCTTTGAAGAAGGAGGTAGGATGAGACGATTAGTATTAATGGGTGTATTAGCCTTAAGTCTATTTTTCATTACCGGTTTGGTTTATGCTGAGGAAAGGTTATCCTATGTAAACGTGGAACGGATTCTCAAGGAATACAACAAGGCTAAAGAATATGATAAGGTTTTAGAAAATAAACAGAAGGATTATGAGCAAAAGAGGCAGAAGGAATTGGATGAGATTAGGAAACTGCAGGATAAACTAAGCTTGTTAAGCGAGGAAGAAAGAGAAGCCCGCAAGGGAGAATTAGAGGATAAAATAGCTCAACTTCAAGAATTTGACCGTAGCTCAAGCCAAGATTTTCGCAAGCAAAGGGATGAAAGGGTTCAAGAGATATTTAAAGACGTCAATGAAGCGATTGAGTCTTATGCCAGTGGTGAAGGCATAACGCTTGTCTTTGACCAGCGCGCCTTGATATATGTAAATAGGGGTTTGGATATCACTGAGCAGGTGCTGAAGATTCTTAATAAGAGATAAATCCAATTTTATTTAATTTCTAATTTTTACAACTTAATACTAATATGCAAATGACTGTGAAGGAAATTGCTGATTTTTTAAATGGTGAAGTTCTGGGCGACGAGAGAATCATAATTAAGGGAATTGCCGGCATAAAAGAGGCGAGGGAAGGCCAGATTACCTTCCTGAGTAATCCTCAATATAATCATCTAATTTCCCAAACTCAGGCTTCGGCAATTATTACATCAAGAGATACGGAATTTAGTTCTAAGCCCCTTATTCGGGTGGATAATCCCTCACTTGCTTTTGCCAGGATAGTAGATAAATTCTATCTCAGGAAATCCCCTCATCCTAAGGGCATTCATCCTACAGCAATTATAGCCAAGGGTGCAAAACTCGGCTCGGGTGTTAGCATCGGCGCTTATACTGTGGTTGAGGAGGCTACGGTCATTGGCGACAATACGATAATTTATCCCGGCTGTTATATCGGCAGGGATACCCACATCGGAAACGATACATTAATCTACGCTAATGTTTCTATTCGTGAGGCAACAACTGTGGGGAATCGTGTAGTGATTGACTGCGGCACGGTAGTTGGCTCAGATGGCTTCGGCTTTATTACTCAAGAAGATAAGCACGAACGCATACCCCAGATTGGCACAGTGTTAATTGAAGATGATGTAGAAATCGGGGCTAATGTCACTATTGACCGGGCCCGTTTTGATAAGACCATTATCGGAAAAGGCACAAAGATTGATAATTTAGTGCATATTGCCCACAATGTGGTAATTGGCCAAAATTGTATGATTGTTGCTCAGGTGGGTATCTCGGGGAGCACAACCCTCGGCAATAATGTCACCTTGGCAGGGCAGGCCGGCCTTGTTGGGCATATCTCTGTTGGGGACCACGCCACAG
>CAZQEY010000039.1:0-8324 GCA_964592485.1 uncultured Planctomycetales bacterium | reverse complement strand
ACCTAGTGCTCATCGTTTACGGCTAGGACTACCAGAGTATCTAATTCTGTTTGCTCCCCTAGCTTTCGCAGCTCAGCGTCAGATCCAGACCAGAGAGTCGCCTTCGCTACTGGTGTTCCTCCCGATATCTACAGATTTCACCCTTACACCGGGAATTCCACTCTCCTCTTCTAGCCTCAATCTCGATAGTTTTCCAGGCAGTTCTTCTGTTAAGCAGAAGGATTTCACCAAGAACTTATCGAGACGCCTACCTGCCCTTTACACCCAGTAAATCCGAGTAACGCTTGCCACCTCCGTATTACCGCGGCTGCTGGCACGGAGTTAGCCGTGGCTTCTTCTCTAGGTACCGTCTGAATTCTTTCCCACTGAAAGAGGTTTACAATCCGAAGACCTTCATCCCTCACGCGGCGTCGCATAGTCAGGCTTTCGCCCATTGCTAAATATCCTCGACTGCAGCCTCCCGTAGGAGTCAGGGCAGTGTCTCAGTCCCCATGTGGCTGACCACCCTCTCAGGCCAGCTACCCGTCAATTGCCTTGGTAGGCCATTACCCTACCAACTAGCTGATAGGACGCGAGCTCATCTCTATACAATATCCTTGCGGATACCTTTACTCCGATAAACTTTTGTTCACCGGGGGTCATCAGGTATTACCTTCACTTTCGCAAAGCTATCCCCGTTATAGAGGTAGATTACTCACGTGTTACTCACCCGTTTGCCGCTATCCTTAAACAGATTCTGCATTTCTCCTTGCGTCGAACTGCAGAGCCCGTAAAAGAACCGCTCGACTTGCATGCCTAATCCACGCCGCCAGCGTTCACTCTGAGCCAGGATCAAACTCTCCGAAATCTATAGAAAGCTTGTTTTTTCGGCTCTCTTACTTTTAACTCACCCTCTAAATGCTGTGCATTTCTGGGGGTTTTACTTGGCTATCTTTTATAATCTAATTTTCAAAGAGCAAAAAAAAGACGCCCCGACTCTCTTCGGGGCGTCTTTTAAATCTAAAATCAAAACGCCTTGATCGGGTAAAATACCTATCCGAATTTGTCAAACAGATCCGTTTTTTTCCTCACTGCTCTATAAGTATAACACATACAATTTTTCGTGTCAATTATTATATAATTATTTTCTTATTTGTCAAGAGGATTTTTGAGATTACAGGAGAGTTAATTTATCTTTTAGAGAAAGTTACTAATGCTAAAAATATAAGGCTGATTAGCTTAAGGCAAAAGATAACCGCGCAAGTATCGGTCAGGCCCAATAGGGGCAGGAACAGTATTCCACTAAGAACAGCGGCAAACCAACCGCCAAGAAGGTCGGCAGCATAAATCACCCCCACCGTCGTGCCTATTCTCCCCTCGCCTTTTAAATATATCTTGTTTGCCAGAGGGAACTCTATCCCCACCCAAAAACCGGTTACAGCGCAGAGTATAAAGAATATAAAGTGTGCGGGGTAGGATAGGATAATAGAAAGAGTAATAAAAATCCATAAGATTATTCCTAACTCCAAACCAACAAACAACTTAAGAGGCTGGCCTATTCTTTCTAAATGCCTGCTTATCAAGATGCTCCCCAAGGCTGCCCCTACCATAAAAAGGGTAATCAGCATGGCAATCTGATGATAAAGATATCCATAAACAATCTGGAAGGAAAATATAATAATCAGATTAACCAGCATCCCGAAGAACCCGGTGCTTACAATAGCATAAGGCAGAGAGAAACGAAACCTTCTTGGGCCTCGAAACAGCAATAAGGATAAAACAAAAAAAACGAGAAGCAACCTTAAAATTACACCCAAATTAACCTTTTCCAAACTTGAGAATACCCTCTGCCAGCGGGGACTGAATTGCGCATTCCAGAGACTCAGGGTTTTAAATAAGGCAAGGGTAGAGAAATCCTGGTTGGTCCTTTTTGTTGCATCCCCTAATGAATCATTAAACCAGCTCACCCAGCGCGGGTGGAGCCGGTATTCAATATAAGCCGGAAGAAGCAGGTCTGAAATCAATTGTCTTTGCCTGATTCTCTGAATAATTAAATGGCTATCCACCTGTGTAATATCGGGAGATTCAGAAGCCAGGAAGAGATTAAAATCTCCAGGAATAACCCGGGTATAAGGATAAACATTCTTTAGGGAATTCAGAACGCAGGCATTCAGGTCTTTTAATTCTTGACTCAGGTAAACAAGAGACCCAGGCAGGGTAAACGTTAAGATGCCCGCGGGATTTAGTCTTCTCTTTACCTCCCGGAAAAACTCTTCAGTAAAAAGGCGATTGGTCTGTAAATCTGAAGGTAAATCCAACCCGAGAAAGATTATATCATATGTTGAATCTGTGTTCTTGATAAAGAATCGGCCGTCAAGGTGTAACACATTTACCCTTGAATCATTTAGTTCCCTCTCGGTTAATTCTGTAGGATACCTCCTGACCATCCCCAAGATCAACGGGTCTAATTCTACATAATCAATCTTTAATATATCCGGGCTCTTTAATATCTCATTGATTAAACCGCCGGCTCCGCCACTGAGAAACAGTATATTGCGCGGATGGGGATGGAAAAGCAGCGGCAGCTGGGCGAATTCCTGGACAAAGATTATATCCGGATAAGGGCTGGTAATTGTCGGCAAGCCATCAAGAAAAAATGTATATTGCTCCTGCCGCCTGGTTACTACCACATTGCCATAAATAGAGTTGGCATAATCCAGAACCTCTTGATTCTGCCACTGTAATTTTATTGAAGTATCCTGCAGCCAATCAGAAGCTGCAAAACTCAAGAAGAATAAACAAATGATAAATAGGACTCCCGTAATCTTTAGCAAACTCGCAGCCTTACTCTTAAACGGCAAAAGATATAGCAACAATAGCATTATAAGATTTAAGAATAATATAATGGAGGCAATCCGAAAGGAATCGAGGTAGGGAATCAGAAAGTAGGTAAACAGGGTTCCGGCTAAGACCGTGCCGATTGTCTCCCAAAAATAAACCTGTCCTGCAACTCTACCTCCGAAATAAGGAACTCTCGAGGCATAAATCTTGGTACAAAAGCTAAATAGGCCCCCGTGAATAAAACTTACTGGCAAGAGAATTAGAAAAGATGACCAGAATACAGAATCAATCCCCAGACCCATTCCTGAAGGAACATTAAGAATCACCTTGAAGGTGCGTGCCAGATACAGACAAAAAGGGAAGCCGAAGATAAACAAGATATTCAGAATTCCAAAAGCAAGCAACCTCCTGCTAATCCGGTCTACCAACCTGCCCAGTAACAGCGCACCCATTGCCTCAAGAAAAACCCAGTTAGCAAGAATTATGCCTACGGTCAGCTCATTACCATAAAAACTTACCAATAATTCCCGCAGAAGTAAAACCTGAACAATCAGGCCGCTGAAACCGACAGTTAATACAACAAAGATAAACATATTTTAAATGGGCACATAACTTATGGAGCACGAACACATTCGACTTCTCGCTCCATAAGTCGTGGCCTCACTTATTCTTAAATAACGGATAACCCGCAGAGATAATCTCATGCAGGGATTCGCTTAACTGCTTACGAGAATAACAACTCGTTGCCTGAGAATTTAATTCTATCCTGGGATGAATTATTACCTTTACCTCGATATTGTTTAATCGCATGAGTTCTAGAAGATGGGGAACAAACTTCATCTGCCCATACCAGCAAACTTTATTTCGGTTTTCCGAATCAACCTCCAGGCCATTGATTTTTGTATAATAGACCGTAACAGGCAAAATCGCAGAGCCAGCGATTAAGGGCGATTCAAAGTGGACAGGTTGAAAATCAAGCAATCTCTCGCCATTTGTTGATGTACCCTCAGGAAATGTAAGCACATTTACCTTGTTCTTAAGGACGCTGGCGGACTGACGGATGTAATCAAGAGACTTATGTTTCCTCTTCCGGTCAATAAAGATAGTTCCTGCCGCCCGAGTCATCAAACCAAACAAAGGCCAGGATTTCACTTCGCTCTTAGAAACAAAGACTACCGGGAATAAACTGGCTAAGACTATCCCGTCTAAATAACTCAAGTGATTGGAAATGATAAAATTGCCGTTTTCATTTAAGCGTTTTCTCTCGCCTGTAATAACTATCTTTATCCGAAAAATCAACCTTAAGAATTTATTGAATACCCTCGTCCAATAACTTATTAGGCGCAGGCGCAGCCGGGAACTAATCAAGAATAAAAACAGATGCAAACTTGCTGCAGTTAAGATATAAATAAATATCCCCAGGAATAAGGAAACAGATTTAAAAATAACCATATTAAAAGAAATGTCGTTTATAGGAAGGCGACATATTTTTAATATCTAACAAGATAAAAAGAAGAATTGAGTCAAAATCGGGATTGACTGCCGGAGGCCCGCAGACAACCACGCCTGCCCTTAAATACCCCTTAACCAGAGGCGGAAGGCTGCGCCAGATATCCTGATAATCTTTAATCTTTATATTTTCATTTAATCCTTTAAACATAAAGGCTTCCTTAGGATAAACTCGATAATCCTCCGAGGCATAAAATTTTTTCTTAATTAATTTAAACACCCTGCTTACTTCAAGGGGGGAACTGACGCCTCTGGTGCCTAATGTTACCGAACCAAAAACAAACCTCACGTTATGGTCCTTTACGTATTTACTAATCCCGCTCCAGAGAAGATTAATCACTAACCGCTCCCGATAGTCACGATGGATACAGGAACGTCCCAACTCCAGCAGCTGCTCATTCCCGGCAAGTTTCTTTATATTCTCGATATTAAAAAATTTCTCCGAATAAAAACCTAATCCTGGACTTACCGCGCCAGAAAGCGCCGCCCTGCCAGGAGATATCTTTCTAACGGCGGCTAACTTATCGCCAAGCAATAACCGGTAGGTTCCCACAACCTTATTATTAGTTCTATCAATCACAATTAAATGCTTGCAAATTTTATCATATTCATCAACGTCCAACTGTCCAATCTTTTTTTGCCTTAAAGGCCTGCCCATTTCCTGAATAAAGACTTCGTATCTTAACCTCAATGCCTGTTTGAGTTCATCTTCGTTCTGGGCTATTTTTACTCCAAAATCAAACATCGCTTCGCTTGACTCACTCCTCTCCTGAATGAAGCATCGGCACAAATCTAACCGGGATAACATCTTTTATCTTTATCTCATTATTTTTCTTCTCGATAAGTATTAGTTCCTGAGAAGTACTACCCACCGGCATAACCATCCTTCCGCCGTCAGCTAATTGTTCAACTAAAGCCGACGGAATCTCTTCCGGCGCACAGGTAACAATAATCGCATCAAAGGGAGCATATTCTTTCCAACCAAAATATCCGTCACCGCATTTAACCAGAATATTTTTATAGCCAAGCCTTTTAAGTAATTGGTCTGCCTGATGGGCCAGATTTGGCAAGATTTCAACTGTATAAACATAAGCGGCTAATTCTGCCAGTATTGCCGCTTGATAGCCTGAACCGGTGCCAATCTCTAAAACCTTCTCCTTACCGGTCAACCTGAGTAATTCAGTCATCAATGCCACAATATAGGGTTGGGAGATAGTCTGGCCTTCACCAATAGATAAGGGTGTATCCTCATAAGCAAATCTCTGATAACGAGGGGGGACGAACTGATGCCTCCTAACCTTGCGCATCGCCTCCAGTACCCCCCTATCCTTAATGCCCCTTGCCTCAATCTGAGTTCTGACCATCTCCTCGCGTAATTTACTAAACTCCGGTCCTTCTTCCTCTCGACCTACGTCCGCCCTGTTAAAGGACGGGTTAAATTGCGAGTCCTCATTCGCCCAAACAGAAGTTGCCGTTAAAGACAGAATTATTATAAAGATAATCTTATCTCTCATTGCCATATGCCAGGAATTTCATGATTGCAGAATTTACATCTACCCTCTACTATGTTATTCTCCAGCATAGTAAAATGTCTGCGGTAAATTAATCGCTTCTTGCAATTAGGACAGAAGGTGGAATTATATTTATGCCCCGGCACATTACCTATAGTAACATACTCAAGCCCTGCCTTTTTTGCGATATTATATGCCTCTTCCAATTTTTTTATCGGAGTGGGAGCAAGAGAGGTTAATCTATAAGCAGGTGAAAATCTGGAGAAATGCAAAGGAACATCTGAACCTAAATTATCTCTAATCCAAACGCACATCCTCCTTAAATCATCGGAATCATCATTCAGCGTGGGAATAATTAAATTTACAATCTCCAGATGCACGCCTGCTTGCCTAATAGTCTTTAGAACCTCCAGAACCGGCTCAAGCCTTGCCTGGGAAACCTCTGAGTAAAACTTATTCGTAAATCCCTTTAAGTCTATTGTTACTGCATCGGTATATTTCAATAATTCCCTGAGTGGTTCAGGATTCATTGAACCATTGGAGTGCCAGATTACCTTCAGGCCTTTTTGTTTGGCAAGCTTAGATACATCATATACATATTCATAAAAAGAGATAGGTTCATTATAGGTAAATGAAATAGTGGGGATATTTTTTCTCAATGCCAACTCAACTACCTCTAAAGGTGTCAAATTATAAATATGCACCATCTCTTCAATTGACCGCTGAGAAAGATGCCAGTTATGACAGTGCCGACAGCGAAAATTGCAACCGGCAGTTCCCAGGCAGAGAATTGAGCTGCCCGGTAAAAAATGCAGCTGCGGCTCTTTTTCAACCGGGTCAATCTGAACTGCAGAAGGTCGGCTATAAACGAGATTATAAAGCAAACCCTCTCTGTTTTCTCGATTACGGCAGAATCCCCGTTCACCTGCCGGTATGATGCATCTTCTAAAGCAGATTCCGCATTGAACAGAGCCGTCTTCTAATCTCTGATAGAACATTGCTTCCTTTGGTAAAAAATCTTTTGCTTTTGTATTGCTAAAAAGCTGCGCAATGGCAAAAGCTAGCCCAATCAAAAGCAATAATATAAACCATCTTCTTAAGTTCATCGCTTCGCTTGTTTAATTCGGTTTCTTCTTTAAGCCTCTCTTAGCTTTAGAACCTCCTCTCTTAATGCCTTTACGATTGCTTCGTAATCACTGCCTAAGTCTTGCCAAAGAATTGGCTTTCCAAAGATAATCTTTAAGGGATAGAACCGGGGAAATCTTTTTGTTCTCGGCCAGGCAAAGTGAGAGCCCTTAATGTAAACCGGGATGAGGGGGATATTCAACTCCTTAGCCAGAATTCCTACCCCCTTTTTAAACTCCTGTATATTGCTATCAATAGAGCGATTCCCTTCAGGGAATATACAAACCAGTTTTTTATGCCCGAGCACAAAGCGGCAAGCCTGAAGGGCTTCGGTTAAATGAGTAGTCGCATCAATACAGATGAGGCGGGCGATTTTAATTGTCCAGTTAATCAACGGATGCTCAAAGATGTCCGCATAACCGATAAAGAAAAGATTCATGGCGCATCTTAAAGGGACACTGGCAAATAGTATGAAACCATCCAAATAACTGCCATGATTGGGGCAAAATATATAAGGCCCCTGAAGAGGGATAAATTCCTTGCCCTTTATTTTTAAAAACCATAATAACCTAAAGATAAATCCGAACAGATTTTTAAACATCCAGGTAAGCACCCAATCAAAGAAACTAAAACTCACCCTAATCTTACCAAGTACCTCCTTAGGCGGTGTCCCGCTTAAAACCTCGCCCCAAGTCTTTTGTCTTTGTGTTTCTGCAGGCTCTGAGATTCCTTGAGGGTGTTGAGTAATAACCCGCTGTATGCTTAGAATCAGTTCCCTTACTGTAAAGATATCATCAATAAGCTCTTCAGGAATTTTTATTGACAGGAGCGACTCCAGCCCCGAACCCAGCTCTACCCTGCCCAAAGAATCAATTCCTAAATCTATCTCTAAATGGCTATCTAAATCGACTCTCTTCTTTAATTGTAAGGATAAGTATTTAATAATCTTTTGGGTAATCTCTAAATCTAAAATACGCTCATCCTTCCCAGAAATCCGCGCTGCTGCCGTTTCCTCAAGCCTTGTTATAAACCCTGTTTCTAACGAGGCTTGAGGAATCTGCCCTAAGTATTTTTTATAAATCTCGTAGCGTTTAATCTTTTTCAAATGCGTGCGCGGCAGTCCCTCTTTGTCAATGGTAAAACCCATAATGCGCTTATAGGTCGGCAGCTTAGAGGAGATATTCTCTAATTCCCAACGAATCTTTCCCCAGATACTAACCTCTCTGTTCTTGCGAAAATATTCAAAATCAGGAACAACGACAGCAAACAGCAACCCAATCTCCTGACCAAACTGCTCCTGACGTTTTTGAAAAATGCATATCTCTTTTATATAGGGACTTTGACTATAATATTCTTCTA
>CAZQEY010000038.1:0-8713 GCA_964592485.1 uncultured Planctomycetales bacterium | reverse complement strand
CGGATTCCCTCGTTGCTCAAGCTGCTTTGGCTAAAATCGACATTCGCTCAAAAAGTGCCAGGTTTATTGTATCAACGACTACGAGACTTGTTTGCATATTTTGCGAGGGATTTGTGGAGCGCACAATTAGAAACTTTTTGGCAAAAGTCTGCGAGGAGTTACGACGAAGCGAAGGTTTCCGATAGCGTAAGCCGTCCCGTAGCGAGGAGTAAACCGAAGCAGACGGCAAAAAGTTTCGTGCGCGAACAAATTCCGAGCGAAATATGCTTTGCAGTTGAGCGAGAAAAGTTACTGGTTCATTCATTTGAAACAAAATCAAAGAACTGTTATCTAAGCTTTCGAAGGTCTAGCTGGTGAGAATAAATCTCTCTTATATGGTTAAATATCTTAATATATTCCGGGGTTTTATAATCGGGATATGTCCACTCCCAGGGTTGAAAACTCTTATCCTGGTAGTAAAGGGTTACTTCAGCATAAATGCCTTTGGCAAGATAAATACGATGTTTATAATCTTTGGTGGTAGCAAGAATGATTTTACTGAGGCTTAAGATGCCTGGGTCTATATTAATCTGGCGCTTGCCTTGATGGGTAAGTCCTTGCTCAATCTTATTGGTAATAATCTTAATCTGTGCTAGTGTTTCTGCCTTGATGAGCCTCTTGAAGCTTAGGAATTTTCGCTTAAGGTTTATGCCAAATTCCTTTTGGTAATATTGGGTATGGTTAAATGGCAGGGTTTGACTTTCGAAATCTGATTGCCCGAATTTTCTAATTAATTTGCGTTTGGTTTTAAGATATATCTCCTCACTGGCAAAGATGAACCCAATGAACAGCTTTACCCCGCCCTTTCTTACTCCGTAGATTTTCTTCGTAGCAGAAAGGGCGGGGTTTACCGCATTCTTTTGTGAGTTTGGGCTCATAGATATTGCTGGACATATTGTAATAATTTGGCCTTATCTGCTCGCCTTAATCTGTTAAAATAAATAGAGATATTATATTCTTTGCTATTTTGCGGATTCTCTTCGGTTCTGACCACTACCCCCTGGCAGCGCAAATTACAGACATTATCCCTGTTATTTATCTTTAAAGGTAAAAGCAGAATAATCGAAATCAGAGAAAAGGGTGGAATATATTTATTTACCGTGCAGTATGCCCCAATACAACTTATGTTGTGAGTCTGACCGACCAATTCATAATCATCGTGCTTTATCTTCAGGGGAATCTGCCGTTTAACCCAAGGAAAACATTTTTTCTCTATTCTATTATTTGAAGAATTCATAGTATATCTTTTTTGAATCATTAAGAGGCCTGGAAAATCAGTTTAGGCTATAATGGAAATTGCCTTTTTATTTTTATTCTATTGGCTTCACAATTTTAAATCCTAACATAGAATTATTGCCATGTCAAGAATTTGTGCTATACTAATAACAGACTATGTATTGCCAATATTATGGATTAAAAGAAAAACCCTTTAATATAACCAGCGACCCTGCCTTTTTTTTCCTGAGTTCATCACACCGGGAGGCGCTCTCTCATCTTACATACGGCGTAAATGAACGCAAGGGGATTATTGTCATTAGTGGCGAGGTCGGCACGGGAAAAACTACCCTCTGCCGCGTTTTCCTGAATCAGTCACAACAGAAGAATATAAAAACCGCCCTTATTATTAATCCTAATTTTTCAACTAAAGAGTTGTTAGAGGCAATCGTTGCTGATTTCGGCATTCAAACAACCAAGAGAACAAAGTTATCTTTAGTTGAGCAATTAAACCAATTTCTTTTAGAAGAGACTGCGCAGGGAAATAATGCTGTTTTAATTATTGATGAAGCACAAAATTTAAAACCCAATCAATTAGAGGAAATTCGCTTACTTTCCAATCTAGAAACAGATAAAGATAAACTCTTGCAGATTGCCCTTATTGGCCAGCCCGAATTAAAATTTAAGCTTGATTTAGAAAACTTAGTTCAATTACGGCAAAGAGTTGTAGTTCGTTATCACATCAAGCCCTTAGAAAGAACGGAATTGCAAGATTACATAAACCATCGTTTGAAAATTGCAGGTTCCGATGCGGATACAGTCCGCTTCACTGAGGAAGCACAAGGGGCTATCTATAATTTTTCTGAAGGCACGCCACGCTTAGTCAATATTCTTTGCGACCGCTGTCTTTTGGCTGGCTTTGCGGCACAGACTAATACGATTGACGTAGAGATTGTTCAAACCTGTATCAAGGAAGTAAAGGCAACGGATTCTTTCAGAAAAATAATCCAAACTATACGATAGGAAATTATGGTAGGGGTTTTGACAACTATTTGCTGAAATAGACATGAGTATTATCTATGACGCCTTAAAAAGAATCGAAGCTAAAACAAAAAATACTAAAGAAAGTCCCGGTGGGCCTAAGCCTAACAATTCTAAATTCCTTAGAAGAATAATTTATATTTTCTGCATTATGATTGTAATCGGTTTCGTAGGATACTTTATGGGTAAGCCCTCCGTATCTCCTCCGCCTTCTGAACCCTTACCAACAAAAGAATTGAACTTGCCTGTCGAAGTTGAAACGCCGCTCCCGCCGCCATCCCCGGAGGAGGAATTGCCTCCTTCAGATAAAGATTTACCCCTTCTCTCTTTAACCGGTATATTTTTTAGTGATGGCCAATATTCAGCTTTGATTAACGACCAGATAGTTAAGGTTGGCGACTTAATTGAAGGAACTCAGATACAGGTACAAAAGATTGATTCTAAGGGTGTAGATATTAAGTTTAAGGACTCATCCTTCCGGTTAAACTACCCTTGATAATTTCCAGAGGCAAATCCTGTTTGATTATCGCCCTGCCGATATCTTTAATCAATACAAATCGACTCACGCCACCAATAAATTTTTTATCGCGATAGTATGCCGTAAGGATTTTTTCCAAGGACAGTCCTTTTATAAGAACAGGTAATCCTACTGATTTGATTAGCTCCTCTATTCTCTTTAGGGTAACCTGATTGATGAATCCGACCTTTTTGCTTATTTGTCCGGCTAAGAGCATTCCCAGCGCTATTGCCTCACCGTGATTATATTTCCGATATCCGGCGGCAGCCTCAATAGCATGCCCGAGGGTATGACCAAAATTTAAGATAGTCCTGATTCCCCTCTCCTCTCTTTCGTCCTGTTCAATGATTCTGGCTTTAATCCCTGCACAACAGTTTACAATATATTCCAAGGCAGGCCTTTCTAACTTAAGAACCCGAGGATAATTCTTTTCTAAATATTCAAATAGATTCTTGTCCTTGATTATTGCATATTTAATTACCTCGGCAAGACCGGCACGCACCTGGCGTAAACTGAGAGATTTTAAAAAAGATAATTCACTGATAACTAACCTTGGTTGATAGAAAGCACCGACAAGATTTTTACCGTCTTTCAAATCCACTCCGGTTTTACCACCAATACTGGAATCTACACAGGCCAATAGAGTTGTGGGAATTTGAATGTAAGGGATACCCCTTTTATAAATAGAGGCAATGAAGCCGCTCAAGTCTCCAACTACGCCGCCGCCAAAGGCAACGACAAAAACTCTTTTTCTCTGGTCAAACCGCACCAAATCCTGGATTATATCTAAACAGTTACTTAGCGACTTACTTCTTTCCGAATCAGCAACAATATTGAAAGTAGAATTTATGCCGCAATTCTTAAGCGAATTTAAAAGGGCTTTACCGTATTTTCTTTTTATCAAAGAATTACTAATGATATATGCATCGCTTCCTAAGTTAAGCCGCCGAATAAATCTAGCTAAATTTTTGATTACACCGAATCCGATAATTATCTGATAACTGCGTTCAGCCAGTTTTACTTTTATGGTTTTCATAAGCCTACGCCTAATATACCCAAGACTAGACTAACTATCGGCCAAACAAAAGCCTGAAAAAAACCCATCATAATAAGAAGCATAATAATAAAAAAACCATATGGCTCTATTTTAGCATAACTTGAGGCTAAGCCTTCCGGGAGTAAACCCATAATAACTCTTGAGCCATCTAGGGGTGGTATCGGTATAAGATTAAATACCCCCAAGATAACATTAATGACAATAAGTGTTTTAAAAATAAAGGCTAGGACTGGAACAAAAGGAACAATAACAGGCCATACGGCTCTTAAGGCAACAGCAGATAAGATATTCGCCATTGGCCCGCTTAGGCCAATCCAGACCATATCTCTCTTAGGGTTTTTTAGGGCAAAATAATTTATTGGAACCGGTTTAGCTGCGCCAAAAATAAACCGCCCTCCACTAGCAAAGAAGATAAGTAAGGGTAGGATAACTGTTCCAAAAGGGTCTATATGAGCGAGGGGATTAAGGGTTAAGCGCCCCATCAATTTTGCCGTATTATCCCCTAACTTAAAAGCAACCCATCCATGAGCAAACTCATGGATACTCATTGCAACCATCAGGAGACTAAAGGATATAAGCAGACCTAGTAGATTCATTAAATATATTAATGGGATGAGGGCTTTGTGGGTTTTTCTGTAGTAGAGGCGGCTTTTGTTTCTTTTTTTGCTTCTTTTGTTGTCTCTTTTGCTTCGGTAGTTTCTGCGACTCCTGCTTCAGCCGCTGCCTCGGCTGCGGCTGGAGCTGCTTTTTCTTTCTTAATCTTTATTCTCAGAGTTTTTATCTTAGGGAGCGCAAAGATACTCTGACCTTCTTTCCAAGAACCTTTGTCCATGAGTATCTTGATTCTCTCTGCACGTTTAAGTACCGAGCGCGTTCTCTTGGCTTTTGCCGAAATACTTAATGAAGGATGAATTGACATTATTTATCCCGCACCTTTCTGAAAATTATAGAGAGGAGTCGGTTTTATAACCTCCTAATGAAACAATCCTGATATGTTTTTTTTAATTGCTTTAAGGCTACCCTGGCTTCTTGTTTCTCGGAAAAATTACCCACACAGACACTAACGAAATCGCCTCTGGGAACTATTGAAGCCTCCACTCCCTTCTCTTCTAATCTTTTTACCTCTCTTTGAGCATAGACTTCGGTTTTAAATGTTGCTACCTGAATTGTATATTTTGATATATCTTTTTTGCCTTCTAATTTGTCTTCTGACAAACGTTCGGTCAGGAGTATCTGCTTAGCCTCAAACTTTTTTAATTGTGTTTGGCCTGCTAATCTTTTGCCCTTTTCCACCCCCAGGGAAAAGGAAATAAGTGAGGCTATAAAAAAAGTGATAATTATTAATATCACCTTTTCATATACCTTAATAAAACTCAAAAATTTTGGGCGATATCCACTCTTTGTGGAACTGTCTGATTGATATTGCTGGAGTTCGAATAATTCCAACTGGGACTGTTCTTTCATACTATATATTATAACTTTATAATCTATAATTTTGCAAGTATTTTTTTAATTTTTTTTGTTTTAATCACCTTTAGAAATATTTTGACAACTTTCGGGTCAAATTGTGTCTGGCTTTTTTTCTTTATCTCTTTTATCGCCGAAGCAATATCCATTCTTTCGCGATAAGGCCGGCCATAAACCATTGCCTCGAAAGCGTCGGCTACGGCCATAATTCTTGCCCCAATAGGAATCTGGCCCTTTTTTAACCGGGAGGGATAACCCTTGCCATCGTATCGCTCATGATGGTGCAGGATTATCGGAATAGCCGGCTTTAAAATCTGCAATGACTTTAAAATTTGTGCGCCCTTAACCGGATGACGCCGAATAATTTTATATTCATAGGGAGTGAGCTTGCCGGTTTTGGCAAGTATTTCTGCAGGTATATCAATCTTGCCGGCATCGTGTAGAAGACTGGCAAATTTTAAACTTTTAATTTGTTTCTCACTCAGATGCATATGTTCACCAATACCGCAGACCAAATGAGAAAAATACGGCGAATGGGTATATTCCCGGGGGATACGTATATCTAATAGTGTCACTAGCGATTTTATCGAACCCAGAATAATCCTCTGCTGCTCTTCATAAAGCTGTATATTCTTTATCCCGATTATCGCCTGCTGGGCAATGGTCATAAGAATTTCCTTCTCCCAAGTATTAAAGGTCCTCTCTCTGTTTTGTCTACGTACTACTATGATGCCGATAATATCTTCAGCTATTAAGGGAACTGCCAAGATATTTCTCTGCAAAAGCATCGATGATGTGCGAATAATCTTTTTTTCGACTCTATTTATAATCTTGGCCTTTTCTTCTATGACATACTTCTTTTTGTGGCTGACTGTACATCTTAAAATAGAAAATTTCTTATTGGGGTCTAATAAAATAATTGAACAATATTCGGTTCCCACGGTCTGACAGATAAGCCTGGATAAACGCAATATCAAATCACGTAGATTAAAAGTAGAATTCAGGAGTCGATAGAGACTATGGGTGCAGGATAATAATCGTTTATACCTTTGTGTAGGGATCAAAAAGCTTCTCATATTCATCTAAGGTTGACCTATCGGTCATGCCGGCGATGTAATCACAAACCGAACGCCGCAGACCATCTGTCTTGATTCTCCTCTGTACCTTAATCGGCAACTGAGACTGATTCTGAATATAGGTGTTAAACAACTCTTCAATAAATCTCTTTGCTTTAGTCGACATCCTTACTACCCGGTAATGGCGGTAAAGCTTTTCTAACAAAAATTTTCTTAAGGGTTTCCTCTCTGACAGCATATTCTGGCTAAAATCTACTATTCTTTTATTCATTTTTTTTATATCCCGCCAGGAGCGAGGTTTGATTTTTCTTAATCGAGCTTCGGTTGAATGAATCAAATCTGTCACTTGAGTATTGATTAGGAGCTTGATAATCTGATATCTTCTTTTATCATGGTCTATTTTTTTATATCTTTTATTTATGTCATTCGATATCTTTCTCCATAGGGGTAATTCGAGTAAATCCTTTTCGGATAAGAGACCCGAAGCCAACCCATCGTCTAAGTCATGATTATCATAAGCAATCTCATCGGCAACATCAACAACCTGCGCTTCCATTGTGGGCTGTTCCTGGAGATTGAATTCTTTTAATTTAACTGACCGATCAAAGCTGGACGAATGCTTTATAATACCTTCTCTTACTTCCCAGCTGAGATTAAGTCCGGGAAAATCGGGATATTTTTCTTCCAGGATATCTGCTATGCGTAACCCCTGGGCATTATGGTTAAATCCACCCTCCCTGCTCATGAGTTTATTTAATATTTCCTCACCCGCATGGCCAAACGGAGTATGACCAAGGTCGTGAGCCAAGGCAATTGCTTCAGCTAAGTCTACATTTAATCTAAGTGCGGAGGCAACGGTCCGGGATATTTGAGCAACCTCTAAGGTATGGGTAAGCCGAGTACGGTAGGAATCGCCCTCATGAATGACAAAAACCTGGGTTTTATATTCTAATTTCCTAAAAGCGGCGCAATGGATAATCCGGTCACGGTCACGCTGATAAATAGAGCGATAGGGATGTTCCTCCTCTTTATAAATCCGTCCGCGTGTTTGATAACTCTTCATAGCATAAGGAACTAAAAATTTATCCTCAAATACTCTAATCTGATTTTGATTTAGCATTGAATTTTAATAATCGATACAATTCATCCAGGGACTGCGAGATTATCTTGGTATTAGATATAATAGGCATAAAGTTGGTATCCGCGCCCCAGCGTGGTACGATATGTAAATGCAGGTGCCCGGGAATGCCGGCACCCCCGTATTTGCCTATATTCATCCCTATATTATAACCCTCGGGTTTTAAAACCTTATCTAAAAGGCCAAGTACTTGCTTTAAGGTCTTAAATACATCATTAACCTCACTATCGGTAAGCGCCTTTAAATCTGAAATATGCCTGTTGGGCGAAATCATAACATGCCCATTGTTGTAAGGGAATATATTTAACATCGCGAAGCTATGTTTATTTTTAAGAAAGATATAATTCTTTTTCCTGGATTTTAAGCTGCGGCAGAAAATACATCCGCTCCGCTTCTTTCCTGCTGTCTTTATATATTTTATTCTCCAGGGTGCCCAAAGTTTATCCATTTTCAATTTTGGTTCATTAAATGCTGAGTTAACTACCCAAAAGGGCGCTGGGTCGTGTCCTCGTCAAATCTTCACAATCCTGGCTTTTATCTTGTCGTTTATTTCAATAATCCCATAAGAATTAAACGGAGAAAATATCGTATCAGTAATACTGCCCGGATTAAAATATAAAATCCCCCCTCTTGTTTCATTTACCGGGTAATGTGAATGACCAAATATAATTATATCCGTCTTATCATTTTTAAAAATATCTCCTACCTTTTCTATTAAATATGCTGGCGGCCCATCGCCGTGCGTAAGCCCAATCCGGTATTTACCTGCAGTAATTATTTGTTTTTCGGGTAAAATCTTTCTTACACCTATCGGGTCCATATTACCCCAGACTGCCTTTACATTCGGACAGATGGATTTGAGGACATCCAGAATGCTTAACTCCACCAAATCGCCTGCATGAAGAATCATATCCATCTTCTTAAGAGACTCCAATACTATACGGGGAAGCTCTCTGGCCCGGATTGGTATATGTGTATCGCTGATTACGCCAATTTTCATCTTTGTGGTATTACCCGCGGTTTATTATACAAATCCAGAATAAGATTTAAATTATCTAAATCCCAGGTCAAAATCTTCTCCTCCATCGCCTTAAGCCGAACATTGGTATCAATGTTACAATTTGTAATAATTACTTTTCTTTGCGGCCTGGCATAGCGAAGCC
>CAZQEY010000037.1:0-9585 GCA_964592485.1 uncultured Planctomycetales bacterium | reverse complement strand
ATGCCACGCACTCCATTGGGTCAATACCGCGCTCAATCTTCTTTCCTACGTAGTCTTCAACAAATTTCTGAACTATCGGCATCCTGGTCGGTCCGCCCACCATAATAATCCTGTCTATATCCTTGGGAGATAATTTTGCATCCCCGATTGCCTGTTCCATAGGGTGCTGGCACTTTTCAATTATTGGCGAAACCATTTCCTCTAACTTTGCCCGTGTAATTGACATGGTCAGATGCTTTGGGCCACTGGCATCAGCAGTGATAAAAGGTAAATTTATGTCCGTAGTAAGAGTAGAAGATAATTCTATCTTGGCCTTCTCCGCTGCCTCACGCAACCTCTGCATTGCCATCTTATCATTACGCAGGTCAATCCCCGATTCACGTTTAAATTGCTCGGCAATATAATCAATCAGGACATTATCCATATCTGTCCCGCCCAGTTGGGTATCGCCTGATGTGGATTTTACTTCAAAAACCCCCTGCGCCATCTCCATTAAGGTTACATCCAGAGTGCCGCCGCCAAAGTCAAAAACCATAATCTTCTGCTCTTTCTGCGCTTTCTCCAGGCCATATGCTAAACAGGCAGCAGTGGGTTCATTAATTATTCTTAAGACCTTCAGTCCCGCTATCTCGCCTGCATCCTTGGTAGCTGTTCTTTGATTGTCGTCAAAATAGGCAGGACAGGTAATTACCGCCTCCTCTACCTTATCTCCTAAGTATGCCTCGGCATCCTGCTTTATCTTTTGCAGGACAAAAGCAGAAATCTGTTGAGGCGTATACTCCTTGCCAAAAACCTTGAATTTAAAATCCGTACCCATCTTGCGCTTGGCAGCGCGAATCGTTCCTTCGGTATTCACTGCTGCCTGACGACGCGCCGGCTCACCAACTAACCTCTGTCCATCCTTGGTAAAAGCAACATAAGAGGGGAAGGCCTTACCTGAAGCCACACCTGCACCCTCGGCTGAAGGAATAATGCTGGGTCTGCCAGCCTCCATAATTGCCGCAGCAGAATTTGAGGTTCCCAAATCGATTCCAATTACCTTTGCCATTTTAATTCCTCCTTTAATCTCTATTTCTTATCTGGTTTATTTTCTTCCGGTTTTTTAGCAACCTTAACCTTTGCGGTTCTGATTACTCTGCCGTTTAACAAATAACCCTTTTGTAACTCTTCCACTACCGTATTTTCAGAAAAATCGTCTGTATCAATCTTAAGTAAGGCCTCATGATAGCTAGGGTCAAAGGACTGCCCCTTAGCCTCGATGGGCGAAATCCCCTGCTCCTTAAGCAAATCATACAGGTGCGCTAAAATCATCTCTACGCCCTTTAAAAAAGCCGGCAAATCTTCGTGCTTGGCTTGCGCCAGTTCCACGGTACGCTCCAAATCATCGACTACATTTAACAAATCAACAATCAGGGCCTCATTGGCAAAACGCACAAACTCTTGCTTTTCGCGCTCCAGGCGCTTGCGGATGTTGTCAAAATCGGCTTGAAGTCTGAGGATACGCTCCCAATACTCCTTACTCTTGTCTGCTTCCTGCTTTAGCTGATTATATTCTTCTTCGCTTAATTCAATGTTCTTTTCTGTCCGTTGCTTATGCTTTTCAACGCCCGCTTCCTCTTTTTCCTTTTTGTGTTCTATATTCTTACTCATTTTGCTTGCTCTCTACCGGCTAAATCTCCTGCAGGATATCGCTTACTATCTGAGAAATAAACTCCAGAGACGGAATAATATGTTCATAATTCATCCTGCGCGGGCCTAAAACCGCCAATCGGCCGTTTTTCTTTTTACCCCTGCGATAAGTTGAAATAACCAGTGAGCAAGTATCTATCTCAGGACAACCTATCTCGCTGCCAATATAAATCTTGGTGGTTTCTTTAAAATCACGGTTTATAATATCCAATAATCTCTTTTTTTCCTCAAGCATCTGAATAAGCAGGCGTATCCGCTCTGAATCCTTAAACTCGGGTTGTTCAACCATATGGCTCAATCCCCTATAAAAGAATTTATCTTCCCACTCCAATAACGAGACAATACCGGCATAATGAGTAATTGCCGAGATTATCTCTGAGGTCCTTTCCAAAACATCTTCCAGACGCTTGATTTTCTTGCGGTATTCACAAATTACTGCTTTCTTCTCATTATCCAAGAGTTCAATCTGGGACATCAGAAAATCTACATAATAGCGATAGCCCTTATCGGTAGGCATTCTTCCTGCCGAAGTATAAGGATGGGTCAAATACCCGGCTTCTTCCAATTCGGCAAGAATATGACGCACCGATGCTGAGCTTAATTTAAAATCACTTGCCAGCGCCTCAGAGCTCACCGGAGTTGCCGAATTGATATAGGCATTTATACTGGCAGCTAAAATCATGTTCCGGCGTTGAGCATGGTCAACTATACGAACCATCGTGTTTTAATCAGTATTTGGTATTTAGTATTAGACAAACTCTAATTTTATCACAAAATCTACCGCAGTCAAGCTTCTAATACCACTCACCTCAATCCCACCCCAAGTATGAATTCTCCAGTTAACGCACCCAAAACAAACTCAGTTTAGCAGCTCCAACTAAAAACCGGCTAAAGGCAAAAGTCAAACTTACGTCTCGCCGCTTCCAAACTCGCAAATATCAATTCTTATTCTTCTTTAATAAGAGTTTATTATGATTAGAGACTATCTCTACCTTATCTTCTGGTTGAAACTCTCCATTTAGGAGCTTTACTGACAGGGGATTAACAACCATTCTCTGGATTAATCTCTTTAAGGGCCGAGCCCCAAAATCAGGGTCGTAACCCTGCTCTGCCAGGAATTCGCGCGCATCCTTAGTTAATGTAATCTTCGGGCCATTCTCGTTCAGCCGTTGTCTAATCTGAGAAAACTGAATATCCACAATCTTGCTCATATCGCTCTGGGTAAGATGATTGAATATCACAACCTCATCGATGCGGTTTAAAAACTCAGGACGCAGGTGTTTACGGAACTCGAGCCAAATTTTTTTGCGCATATGCTCTTGCGTATCATCCCTGGCTATCTTTTCTGTTCCTAAATTAGAGGTCATAATAACTATCGTGTTCTTAAAATTAATCACTCTGCCTTGGCCGTCGGTAAGTCTGCCGTCATCAAATATCTGTAATAGCACATTAAATACATCGGGATGTGCCTTTTCAATCTCATCAAATAGTATTACTGCATAAGGCCTGCGCCTGACTGCTTCAGTAAGCTGACCCCCCTCCTCATAACCAACATATCCGGGTGGGGCACCAATTAAACGCGCAACTGAGTGTTTTTCCATATATTCAGACATATCCACTCTTACCAGCGCCTGTTCGTCGTCAAATAGAAACCAGGCAAGAGACTTTGCCAGCTCTGTCTTTCCCACACCGGTAGGACCCACAAATATGAATACGCCCATCGGGCGGTTAGGGTCGCTCAAACCAGAACGCGCCCGGCGTATGCAGTCAGAAACAAGGCCTATTGCCTCATCCTGACCCACAACGCGGGTCGTAAGCCTCCCCTCCATCTTAAGCAGTTTTTCTGTTTCGCCCTCAAGGAGTTTGCTCAACGGAATCCCTGTCCACTTGGAAACTACAATGGCAATATCGTCCTCATCAACCTCTTCCTTTAAAAGCGAGCCCTGTTTTTGAAGTCGGGAAAGCTCCTTCCCTGATTCGGCTAATTGAGCCTCCAAATCCCTTAATACTCCGTAACGTATTTTGGCAGCTTCAGCTAAATCCGCTCGCTTCTCTGCCTGCTTCTCCTCGTGCTTTGCCTGGTCAATTCTCTCCTTAGCCTGGCGCACCTTGCGAATTAATGTCTTTTCCTCCTGCCATCTCTGGTTGAGTTTCTGACTTTGTTCCTTCAGGGATTTCAGTTCTGTCTCTAGGCTCTTGATTCGCTCCAGGGATTTAGCATCCTTCTCTTTCTTCAATGCCTGGCGCTCAATCTCCAGTTGAATAATCTTTCTATCTATCTCATCCAAGGCTTGAGGTTTACTATCAATCTCCATACGCAGGCGACTGGCTGCCTCATCAATTAAATCAATAGCTTTATCAGGCAGGAACCTTTCGGTTATATAACGCTGGGAAAGCCTAGCTGCAGCAATCAGGGCGCTATCCTTAATACGCACGCCGTGATGAATCTCATATCTCTCCTTAAGCCCCCTTAATATGGCAATGGTTTCTTCTACGCCCGGCTGGTCTATGTAAATAGGCTGGAATCTTCGCTCCAAAGCAGCATCCTTCTCGATATGTTTGCGATACTCATCAAGGGTAGTTGCGCCTATGCAGCGCAACATACCTCTTGCCAAGGCCGGCTTTAACATATTGGACGCATCGATTGCGCCCTCTGCCGCCCCTGCACCTACAATCGTATGCAACTCATCTACAAACAGAATAATCTCGCCGTTAGCTGACTCAATCTCTTTGAGGACTGCTTTTAACCTGTCTTCAAATTCGCCGCGAAACTTTGTCCCTGCAACCAGACTTCCTAAATCCAGGGCAATAATTCGCTTTTTCTTCAAGCCCTCAGGAACATCACTCTGCACAATCCTCTGAGCTAAACCCTCCACAATAGCAGTTTTGCCCACTCCCGGCTCACCGATTAGAACAGGATTATTCTTTGTCCGGCGAAGAATAACTTGAATGACCCGCCGAATCTCATCGTCACGGCCAATTACCGGGTCCAGTTTTCCTCGATTAGCCAGCTCGGTTAAATCCCGGCCGAATTTTTCCAAGGGTTTGAATTTTGTTTCTGGATTCATATCAGTAACTCGCTGATTACCGCGAATTTCTTTCAGGACTGATAAAATCGTTTCCTTTTTCAACGGTAGAAGTTCAGGCAAGAACTCCAGAAGCCCCAACAGCAGATGCTCACAGGAAACATATTCATCCTTCAGGCTGGTTGCTATTCTTTCAGTATTATTTAATGCCTGATTAAGTGGGTTAGATAGATAAACATTGACCCCTTGTCCATATTGCTTAGGCTTTGCCTCCAAGGCCTCTTGGAGTTTTCCCAATAGGGGATATACAGGTAAGGAAGATTTCTCCAGAATCTCCGGTACAATTGTATCAGTCTGTTTAAGTAAGGAATAAAGCAGGTGTTCACAATGGACCTGTTGATGATTAAAACCCTGCGCTGTCTTGATTGCCAGCTCTATTGCCTCTTGTGCCTTTAAAGTAAATTTATCCATCCTCATAATAAGGGACTATCCGCCATAGCCATAGCCATACCATAGTTTACATATCGAGGAGCGAAGGTGGATCAACGATAGTAAGCGAGGGACACCCTTCCGTTTGCTACTGGGACAGACTCCCGATTGGCTGAAAGGGTGTCCCTGTTGTTAGTTGATGTCGACCTTGATCTGCTTTGGTTTTGCCTCTTCTTTCTTAGGTAGGCTTAGTTCCAAGACACCGTTCTTATAAACTGCGTTTATCTTGCTGGTGTCTACATTTGTAGGTAAGGCAAAACTGCGTTCAAAATAACCGTAGCTGCGCTCTAGGCGATAGAAATTATCCTTTTTCTCCTCATGCTCCTTTTTCTTCTCGCCCTTGATTCTTAAAACATCATCCTCAACCGAAACATCAATATCCTTTTGCGTCATCCCCGGCAAATCTGCCTTAATCACCAGATTGTTTTTATTGTCATAAATATCCACTGCCGGAGCCCAGGTCTTCTCATCCTGTAAACCCAACAGGTCAGCAAAAGGGTCAAACAGATTTTGTGAACGCCATCTTATTAACGACATATTAACCTCCTCCTTTCAATTACCTCACGAATGAGGGGATTTAACTTGGCACTCTGTGCACTGGAGTGCTAAGTCAAATCCAAAAAAAATTACTCCTTACTCTCCAACTCCAAAATTATTTTTATTCCGCGAATATTGACTCCCTTATCTTCCATAAGATAATGAATATATTCCAATCTTTTTACATCTTTTAATGAGTATAACCTACTCTTCTTGCCAATCCGCTTTGGTTTAACTATGCCTGCTTTATCCAGCGCACGCAAAGTCCAAACTGGTAGCTCAACCAACTTGCTTACCACGCTGATTACATATACAGGCTCATCAGGACTAATTTTTATATCAAACAAACCCATATATGCTCCTTGACATTTCCTCTATTTGAAATTTTCAACTAAAATATAGCATATTTTAATAATTTTGTCAAGTATTTTTAATAATTTTTTTTAGATATTCTAATTAATTACTTTAACTCCTTTATTTTTCAATAGGTTATGTAATAAGTTTTCTTGTATATTTACTTCTAATTTTACATTTTTTTCATCGTATTCAGCATTTTTTACCTTTGCCTGCCGATAGATTAAATCTACTATATTCATTTGATTTAGGGGTACGCAAAGTTGAATATTAATTATCTCAGATTTAAAAATAGCTTCAATGCTTTTAATTAGTTGGCTTAGGTTCTGGCCAGTTTTTGCCGATATACACACTGAATTAGCAAACCTCTCCCCCAACCATCCTAACCAGGCCCTGTCTTCTAAGATGTCAATTTTATTCAAGGCTGTAATCATTGGCTTCTGGCTGCAGTTCAACTGTCCCAGCACGTTAAAAACTGCCTTATTCTGTTCTTGTATGCGCGGGTGTTTTGCATCCAACACATGTATTAACAAATCTGCCTCAACCACTTCTTCTAAAGTCGCCTGGAATGCCTCAATAAGATGATGGGGTAAATTATGCAGGAACCCCACTGTATCAGAAACAATTACCCTTAATCCCGAAGGCAATTCTAGACGACGGGAAAGAGAATCAAGCGTGGTAAAAAGGCTATCCTCTACAGATTGCACAGCTCCGGTTAAGGCATTAATTAAAGTAGATTTTCCCGCATTGGTATAACCTACCAAAGTAATGCAAGGCACAGCTTCTTCCTTTCTCTTTTTACGCGCTATTCTGCGGTGGCTGGTTAAGTGGCTTAAATCCTGCTTGAGCTTAGATATTCTTTTACGAATCCTGCGACGGTCTACTTCTAATTTCTGTTCACCCGGACCTCTGGTTCCGATTCCGCCCCCTAAACGGGAAAGCACAATACCCTTGCCTGTCAAACGCGGCAGTAAATACTCTAATTGTGCCAATTCTACCTGCGTCTTACCTTCTGGAGAATGAGCATGACGGGAGAATATATCAAGGATAAGTTGGGTGCGGTCTATTGTCTTCTTATTTATAATTTCCTCTAAATTGCGCTGTTGGGTTCCTGAAATATCATGACTGAAGACTATCGCGTCCACATCCAGCTCTTCACTGACCAAGGCAATCTCCTCTGCCTTGCCTTTGCCAATAAGAAGGTCAGGGGTAGCCTTTTCCCGAGGGCAGAAAATTTTATCCACTGCCTGACCGCCTGCTGTTTTTACCAGTTCTTCTAATTCCCGGGCAACATCCTCTTTTGGCCAACGCTCCTTCTCTGAACGAAATTCAATAATCACCAAAAGACACTTTTCTGTTTGCCTCTGACCGTTGATTATTTGGACCATCTGTTTAACCATCTAATCTGCCCCTAACAACAGCGTTAACAATTCTAAGCGCGTTTTCTTTTTTTATCCAGAATATACGCTTATCCTTCCTGAACCATGTTAGCTGCCGCTTAGCATATTGGCGGGTATGCCTGCTTATCAATTCTCTTATATGGTCTAAACTGCATTTACCTTCTAAATAAGATTCAATTTCTTGTATGCCGATTGCCGAGCGCGCAGTCTTACTCAATCTCATTTCCAACAGCTGCCTCACCTCATTAACCAATCCTTTTCTGAACATCTGCTCAACCCGTTGGTTAATCCGTCTGTAAAGCTCCTGGCGTGGACGAATCAAACAAAAAACCTTCACATTATAATCTTTAGTAATTCCCTGTCGCTGCTTCTGCCAGTAAGAAATCGGTTTTCCCGTCTTTATCCAGACCTCTAAAGCACGCACGATACGCCTTAAATCATGAGGATGAATCCTGGCAGCTGCATGCCTGTCTACTCTTAACAACCGCCTATATAAATAACCCGCTCCCTTGACTTTTGCCTGCCTGTGGAGGCGTCTGCGTATTCTTTCATCTGCGCCGACGCCCTGAAATACTCCGTCAATAACTGCACTGGCATAAAGCCCGGTGCCCCCTACGAGTAAAGGAATCTTGCCTCTTTTATGAATTTCTCTTATCGCTTTTAAGGCATGGCTCCGGTAAGCAGAAGCATTAAATTCCTTGCCGGGAGCTACGATATCAATAAGATGGTGGGGCACTTCCCTTTTTTGGGCGGGCGAAGGCTTGGAGCTGATAATGTCCATTTTTTTATAAATCTGCATGGAATCGCAGGAAATAATTTCGGCATTGATTTTTTTAGCCAGCTTTAAGGAAAATTCGGTTTTGCCGGAAGCGGTAGGGCCGAGAAGAAATATTACCTTTGACTTTTGCATGCTGATTTTCTTCTTTTTGATATCTTCTTCTGCAGGGATAATATCAACTGATGCCTTCTCTCTTTGTCCTTCTTCGGAACATCATCTTCAAGGGCGCTTGCCTGCGTATGCGGGCGTGGAGAGTATTTAAAAATATAGGCGGAATCGAATTCCGCTTCCTTTACTAAGTTATATGTATCCTGAAACTCTTTCTCTGTCTCACCGGGAAAACCTACAATAATGTCAGTGGTTAAACCTCCATCCTTCACAAGCTCGCGGTACTGCTGAATTAGTCTTAAATATCTTTCCCGCGTATAGCCTCGATTCATCAACTTAAGTATCCGGTCAGAACCGGACTGAACAGGAAGATGAAGATACTTCCTGACCTTTTCCAAACTAGCCATCGCCTTAAATAACTCATTTGACACATCCTTGGGATGTGAAGTGATAAAGCTGAATTGCTTTAACCCTTCAACCTTATTAACCAGTTCGAGCAACTTGACGAAATCAATGCCGTCGTATTGATAGGCATTAACGTTCTGACCCAATAAGGTAATATTTGCTATTCCTATTCTTATTATCTCCTCTATCTCTTTAAGAATATCCTTATAATTCCTATTTTTCAGCTCCCCCCGCACATAAGGCACAATGCAATAGGAGCAGTAATTTGAACAGCCTTCGGAGATTACTACGTATGCATGATGTTTGTCTTCATAAAAACCGGTATGATAAATGTCTTCGGGCCTGATGCCTCCGTCCGTTTCCCAGATTTTTTTAGCGTACAGCGGATAGCGGACAGCGGACAGTTTTTCAATGATTTCTGGAATCCTCTGTATATCGCTTGGACCCACGACAAAATCGACCTGTGGCGCCCTGCGGAATACCTCATCCTTATAATTTTGCGCCATGCATCCAACCAGCCCGATTATTGGTTTAGTACGTAGCTTTTTATCTGTTAACTGTGAACTGTCAACTGTCAACTTTTTATATTTTCCCAATTTCGACCAGACCTTATCCTCAGCATGCTTGCGCACTGAACAGGTGTTATAGATTACAATATCGGCTTCTGATTCGTCTGAGGTAAATTTATAGTCTTCCTTCGTAAGCAGTCCCGAAATAACCTCGGAATCGCGAACGTTCATCTGGCATCCGTAGGTACGGATGCAGACTTTTTTGGGCATGTTTTTATAAGTTTTTGATT
>CAZQEY010000036.1:0-9762 GCA_964592485.1 uncultured Planctomycetales bacterium | reverse complement strand
GTATTAGATGCAAATGGCGCTGATAAACTCTTAGGTCGCGGGGATATGCTTTTTTTAAAACCCGGTGAATCAAAGCTTATTCGCGCGCAGGGTAGTTTAATTCAAGATAAAGAGATTGACCAGGTGGTGGAATTTGTTAAATCTCAACGCCAACCCATATATGATGAGGAGGTTTTAAAAGAACAGCAGAGAGCGACTTTAATTAGCGGCGAGAAAGATGAGCTTTATGATGAGTGTGTGCGGTTGATTATGGAAACCGGCCAGGCATCAGTTTCCATCCTGCAGCGACGGATGAGGCTGGGTTATACGCGCGCTGCACGGATTATTGATGCAATGGAACAAGAAGGTTTGGTTGGTTCCTTCGAGGGGAGTAAGCCTCGTCGGATTCTCATTGATAGAGAAGAGTGGCTAAAAGAAAAGATGTTATCCAGACAGAAGGAGGAAGGTTAGGAGTTATGGTTGTAGAGAAAGGCACGGGGGGAACCCGGGGCGAGAGGTTACGGCGATTACGAGAGGCCAAAGGTATAACCTTAGAAAAGGCTCACCAGATGACCAAGATTCATATCCGGATTCTCAAGGCCTTAGAAGAGGATGCAGTGGCTCAGATGGCACCTGCGTATCTTAAAGGGCTGTTGAAGATTTATTGCGCCTTTTTGGGAGTTGACTCCAAAGATTTTATCGAAGAATATACCAAAAAAGAAGAAAAAGAAGAAGAAAAACAAGAGCAGGAGGTTTCGGAGATTCCTCTGGTTAAAAAATTCCCCATTAACATTTCGTTAATTAAAAAACGGATTAGATTAAAGCCAGTAATTTTAGTTATTTGTTTATTGATTTTGGCAATAGTTGCTTTTAGACTCGGCAAGGGCATATCCATTTATCTTAGACAATCGCGCCTGGAGAAATCTGCAGCCGTTTCTAATAAACTAAAGATTCCTTCTGCGCCGGCTATAAGCAAGCCAAGATTAGACATCCGTGCTAAAGAGGACTGCTGGTTAGAGGTTAAACTGGATGGTAAGACGGTTTTTAGGAGTATTCTTAAAAAAGGCCATTTTGAATCTTGGGAGGCTAAAAAAGGAATAGAATTCTCTCTGGGTAATGCTGGCGGTGTGGATGTAGCGGTAAACGGTAAACTGCTTTCTCCTTTGGGCAGGCGGGGACAGGTAATTAAGAATATTAGGATTACAAAAGAAGGCTTGGCAGTGCCAAAATAAATTTGTTATTGGTGCCCTAAACATAATAACTCCATAACGATTATGGCTAAGAAAATAGGTGTATTAAGTTTGGGTTGTGCACGTAACCTCGTAGATTCTGAGGTTCTCGCCGGAAGGCTGAAGAAGAAAGGCTATCAAATTGTAGATTTGGACCCTGTTAGCAATACTATTTCTCACTGCGTAGATAAAGTAGATACCGCCCTGGTGAATACCTGCGCGTTCATTAGGGAAGCAAAAGAAGAATCCATCCAGGCGATATTAGATCTAATTGAATTAAAGAAGCAGGGTAGATTAAAAAGAATCGTTGTTGCCGGTTGCCTTAGCCAGCGCTACAAGAAAGAACTGATTATGGAGCTACCGGAGATTGACGCATTCTCGGGTGTGATATCCCTGAATCATACACAAGAGCGGCTGCGGTTTACCCCTGCTCATTATGCCTATGTCAAGATCTGCGAGGGATGTATTAACCACTGCAGTTTTTGCGTAATCCCTAAGATAAAACAGAGATTCTCCAGCCGCAAGATTAAATCGATTATCCAAGAGGTTAAGGGGTTAGATGTCCAGGGAAGTGCCGAGATTAACCTCATCGGTCAGGATATCACTGCTTATGGTCGGGATTTGTATGGTAAATTCAGATTGGTTGACCTAATCAAACAGATCTTAAAGAATATCGAAGGGATAAGTTGGCTTAGGTTGCTTTATCTTTCGCCCGAGCGGATAAGCGATGAGCTTATTGAGCTTATTGCCTCAGAGCCCCGCATTGTAAAATACATTGATTTACCTTTACAGCATATTAATAATCGCATCTTGAAGTTGATGCAGCGTAATATTAACTCATCTGCAATATTCAGGCTTATTGATAAGATTCGCAAAAAGATTCCCGACGTGGCTATACGCAGTTCTTTAATTGTTGGCTTTCCTACAGAGACAGATAAGGAGTTTGGGCAACTTCTTGATTTTATCCAAAAGATAAAATTTGAGAGATTGGGGCTATTTATGTATTCTCGCGAGGAAGGCACTCGGGCTTTTGAGTTTGCCGGACAGGTCCCTCGAGGGATTAAGGAAGAGCGATACAATATAATTATGTCCCGCCAGCAGGAGATTGCCGGCAAGATTAATGAGAAATGGCAGGGCAGGATTCTTAAGGTTCTGGTCGAGGAAAAGTTAGAGGATGGCCGGCTTCATCAAGGCTCGCCAGGGGCGCAGGGGGGTGGTTTTTTATATCTCGGTCGCAGCCAATACGACGCTCCTGAGGTCGATGGCCTGGTTTATGTCAAAGCAAAAAAAGAATTATCCATTGCCAGTTTCGTAGATGCAAAGATTATTGATACCTGGGAATATGATTTGATAGGGCAAGTAGAATGAATCCCGCACCCTCTATGTATCTGCTATAAATATTTATACCTAAATTTAGTTTTAATTCTAATCCGGTATAGAGTACTGGATATAAAAGGACAGCGGGGTTCAAGAGGGGGAAGGTGTAGGGTGAATATAGCTAATCGCCTGACAATATCAAGAATTATCTTAACTTTTATTTTTATCTTTTTCCTTATTTATTACAAAGGCATTTTTGCTAAATCAGCAGCATTTATAATCTTTTCGTTAGCCGCCTTTTCTGACTTTCTCGACGGTCGTATTGCCAAGAAAAAGAATATAATCAGTGACTTTGGAAAATTTATGGATCCGGTGGCAGATAAAATTCTGGTATTGGCGGCATTTGCCGCTTTTGTCCAAATGCACTTGATTGAGGCCTGGATGTTAGTGATTATCATTGCGCGCGAATTATTGATTACTTCATTAAGATTATTCGCTCTAAATAAAGGTAGGGTTTTAGCAGCAAGTAGCTCAGGTAAACACAAGACCGCCTTCCAAATCTTTGTAATATTCTTAATATTAGGATTTATTCTTTTAAAAGAAGTTATGTTAAGATTCTTCATCTGGAATCCTGCGTGGGAGACATTCTTTCATCATGGAATATATATTTTAATGTGGATTGTTGTAGGTCTTACCCTTTATTCAGGTGTTTCCTACCTCTGGGAAAATCGCAAGGTGATTACTAAGATATAATAGAGATTGTAAAAAAGCCTAAAGGTAAATTCCGAATCCCAATATCTAAACTCCAAACAATTTCAAATTAGCAAAACCTTCCCGCTAAAGCGGCATCCCGCTTCGCCTTCTGCCAGAGCGGGATTCGGCCGAGGGTGGGAAAAAGCCCAAAACAAATATTGGATTGCCTATGCAGCGATTCTTTATTAAACTAGTTACTACTTTCTTTTTTATCGGGTATCTACCTTTAATCCCCGGAACATTTGGCAGCGTTGCCGCTCTATTAATTTATATTAATTTAGCAGGAAAACCCTATTTCTTAATCCCGATTCATTTTCTAATAATGATTTTAGGCTTTCTTTTGACCGGCAGAGCCGTTGAATTATTTAATCGTCAGGACCCTCCTCAGATTGTGATTGATGAAATAAACGGGATGCTTATAAGTTTCCTGGGTCTACCTATCGCACAGCTAGGTGAGCCCCTTGATAAGTTAATCTTAATTGCCGGTTTCGTTATTTTTAGAATCCTTGATGTGGTTAAACCTTATCCGGCGAACAGATTCCAGCGCTTAAGGGGAAATTTGGGCATAATGAGCGACGATATTATCTGCGGAATTTATACCAATCTTATTCTCCACCTGATCCTTGCCTTTTAAGAAACAGGCAAGAGCCTCCGTTATTACGAACCATATAAAATTTTTTTCGCTAAGCCATTGACAGATTCATTTTTTTATGCTAATATTTAGTTTAGCTAAGTAAATATTTAGTTTACTTATCAATTTATAAGCTTGGAAGGTGTTCAAGATGCAGAGAGGCAGGATTATTGCTGAAGAGATTTCTTGGCTGGTGCCAAAATTACTCAGAGGCCTACGGGCAGGGTTTATCGTCAAGCCTCAACTGACGACTTCACAAGTAGTTACATTAATGAGAATCTACGAGAAAGGTACCACAAGAATAGGCGCTTTAAGTAGGGAGATGCGAGTCTCGGCACCTACGATTACAGGGGTAATTGATCGGCTTGTGCGTGATGGATATTTAAAGCGTACTCATGATAAAGAAGACCGCCGGGCAGTGAATGTAGAGTTGACTAATAGGGGCAAGGGCATAGTTGGGGAGGTTCTTTCTGAGATCAAGGAAAGGTGGTATAGGATTCTGATACACTTGACCAAGGAAGAGAGGGAGAATTATCTTAGGATTTTGAAAAGGATTGTTGAGGTTTTAGATAGAGAAAATGTATAGAAAAATATTGCTTATATTAATAATTTTAAATTTCTCATTATCTGCTTTTTCCGAAGGTAACCCCATTAGAAATATTGGATTATCAATTGATGATTCAGAAATTTCTAACGGAGTTTATTTAACGCTGGAGGAGGTCTCGCAGCTAGCTCTCAGTAATAATTTTGATATTCAATTGGCTCAATTTGATGCTCAATTCAAGGAAACCGATTTAGATGACGCTATGTCTGTTTATGATACTATTATTGAGGCAGAAGCTAAGCTTGGGGATGACCGAAGGAAAACTGCCTCAAGCCTTGCAGGCACAAAGTCAGAAACTCGCGATTATAACCTCGGTATATCCAAAAAGCTGTCGACTGGTACAACATTAGATTTAGATTTTGATAATCAGCGTTCCTGGACGAATTCAGGCTTCACTACGGTTAATCCTGCCCATGACTCCCAGGTTAAATTAACATTGAAACAGGAATTGGGAAAAAATTTCTTTGGGATTAAGGACCGCTCCAATGTACAAATCACCAAGATTGATATCCAGAATACCCAATATACTTCTTTAGAAAAGATTGAACAGATGTTAGCAAGGGTGCAGAAAACTTATTGGAAAATTGCCCAACATTTAAATATTGTCAGAATAAAAAAAGATATGCTTTCCAGGGCTGATGAGTTATTTCAGATTGATAAACAAAAAATCAATAGGGGAGTTATCGAGAAGCCGCAACTGATGGCATCGGAGGCCAATCTCAGGCAGAAAGAGATTGATTTAATTCTGGCGCAAAATGAACTCCAGTTCCATATAAATGAGTTGAAGTTCTTATTAAATTTAGAGGATAAAGATAAGGTTATTTTGCCTAAAGAAAAATTTGATTTGATTATTCAACCAATAGAATTAAGCCAGGCCCTAAAAACATCCCTTCAGAACCGCCGGGATTATCTCAAAGCCAAGAATGAGGTTGATTCCAAGAAAATAAAATTAGTTATGAAAAGAACCAGTCTCTGGCCGGAGATTAATCTTGAGGCCTCGATTGCCAGGAACGGTCTTAATGACCATTTCTCACAAGCCATAAAAGACATAGGCTCAGAAGATAATCCAGAATACTTCTTGGGATTGAGAATCGAATTTGCCCTTGAGAATCGCGAGGCAAAGTCAGAATTTAATAAAGCAAAGATAGAAAAGGCAAAGGCACTCATTAACTTAAAAAAAATAGAGCGCCAGATTATTATACAAATTAAGGACAGCGTCAGAGACTGTAATATTTTAGGGCAGAGGGTCAAAAAACAGGAGGATGTGGTTAAGTTACAGGAAGAGAAGTTAGGCTCGGAACTCAAACGTTATCAATATGGGCGTTCGGATACCGATACTGTTATTCGTTATCAGGATGACCTGCTTTCCAGTCAAATCCTATATACAGAAGCCCTCTGGGATTACAAGGATGCCCTGATTGAACTTTCTTTGAATGAGAATATTCTTCTTGACCGTTTCTGGAAGGATGCATTATGAAAGCAATAGCTCATTTTTCTGTTAAGCATTCACTATTTGTAAATTTATTGTCTGTATTTTTGGCAATTGCAGGTCTGTTCTCTATGTTCTATTTAAGAAGAGAGGCCTTTCCAGAGGTATCCTTTGATGTAGTCAATGTGGATACTATTTATAAAGGTTCTACACCCGAGGAGGTCGAGCGATTGGTGACTACGCCTTTAGAGAAAGAATTAAAGGAAGTAGATAATATAGATGAAATTAACTCTGTTTCGAGCACAGGCCTTTCTACTATCGCTCTGAAAATAAATCCAGATGTTAAGGATAAGAAGAAGGTTATCGATGATATTCAAAAGGCAGTAGATAGAACAACAGATTTACCCGAAGACAGTGAGGAGCCGCTGGTAACAGAAGTAACATCAAAGGAAATACCTGTCATCATTGTTTCTCTAAGCGGGGATTTAACCGAATTACGACTACAGGAATATGCCGAAGATTTAGAGGACGAATTAATCGATATTGATGGCGTAGCTTCTGTTAAAAAAAGAGGTTACAGGGATAGGGAATTCTGGGTTCAGCCAGATTTAGATAAAATGAAGGAGTATTATGTTTCCTTTGACGAGATTGTGGATGCTCTGAAGCGAAGGAATATAGGCTTACCAGGAGGCAAGATTGAGACTCAAGATAGCACCTATAATGTCAAGACTACCGGCGAATTTTATACAAAGGAAGAGATTGAGAATGTAATTATTCGTTCGAATACAGAAGGCAATTGGTTAAAGATCAAGGATGTGGGGACAGTTTTGGATACCTTTGAAGAAGAGAATACAATTAATAAGACTGAAAAAACACGGGCCATATCTTTAGTTATCATGAAAAGAGAAAAGGGTGATGCCATTAAGATAGTGAGCGATGTAAAACAAACAATCGAACTTTTTCAAAATAGTGCCCCTGCAGAACTCAAGATAAAGACATTTTATGATTTATCGTACTACATAAAACGAAGGCTTAATGTTCTGCGTTCCAACGGTATGTTTGCCATTGTTTTCGTGGTCATAGTGCTGTTTCTGTTTATTCATCCCCGCCCGGCGTTTTTTACAACCTTGGGTATCCCCATAGCTATGCTTACCACCTTCTGGGTAATGGATTTATTGGGTATAAGTATTAATATGATTAGTATGTTTGGCCTGATAGTAGTCTTGGGTATGTTGGTTGATGATGGGATAATTATCTCGGAAAATGTTTATCGCTATGTTGAACAGGGAATGTTACCGAAAGAGGCAGCTATCAATGGTACCAGCGAAGTAATTGCTCCGGTTTTTGCTACCGTCCTTACGACAATAGCGGCCTTCAGTCCATTAATCTTTATGACTGGATTGATAGGGAAATTTATTAAACAGATACCCTTGATTGTCTGTATTGCCTTAGGTGCCTCTTTGCTGGAGGCTTTTATTATACTTCCTTCGCATCTGGCGGATTTTACAAAGCCAATAGCTCCTGATAAAAAGGACAGGGATAAAGATTCAGGGAAGGCCTTATGGCTTAAAAAAATCATTAATAAATACGAAATTTTATTACGCCAGGCATTGAGAAATAAATACAAGGTTTGTCTGGGAATATTTTTACTGTTCCTAACAGCGATTATAATAGCAAAATTCTTTATGCCGTTTATTTTATTTAGCGCAAGGGGGATTGAACAATTTATGATTCGTGCAGAGGCTGAGGTCGGTACCCCTCTTGATAAGATGGATAGGCTCATGGCGCCTGTTGAGGATTTGGTTGTCGGTATTCCTGAGGAATTCGTTGATACCTTTGAGACTCAGGTTGGCATATTAGAGGAAGAGAGGGGTTTTGATCCCGATGTAAGGCGAGGAAGCAACTTGGCTCAGATTAATGTTTATCTGACCCCCAGTCAAACAAGAAAGAAAACCGCGCAGGAAATCGTTGATGAGTATAGGCCTAAGTTAAACCAGATAAAAGGATTCCAGAAGCTATATTTTAGGGAGTTTAAAGAAGGACCGCCGGTAGGTAAACCTATATATTTAAGGATAAGGGGCGAGGATTACAATGTTATTAATAATATCGCCTCCCAGGCTAAGGGGTATTTGGATTCATTAGATGGTGTTTCGGATGTTACAGATAGTTATGACCTAGGAGATAAGGAATACCATGTGGTGGTTAATGAGGAAGCGGCCAGTAGCGTCTATCTTAGCGTAGGACAAATCGCTTCTTCTATTCGTAATGCATTTGAAGGCATGGTAGCTACCTCGATAAAACCCACCAAAGCTGAGGAGGAAATAGACGTAAGAGTCCGTCTGCCGGAGCGCCAGAGAGACGAGGCGCAGGTTTTCGACAATCTGATTATTGCCAATAAATTCGGCAATCTTATCCCCTTAAAGGCTGTTGTTTCAATCGAAGAAACCCAGGGCCTTCGGTCAGTAAGACACCTGGACGGAAAGAGATTTGTTTCAGTTAGTGCGGAGGTGGACAACAAGAAAATTACCTCAGCGAGAGCTAATCGGCTAATTAAAAATAAATTTAAGAATGTAAGTATTGACAATCCCGGATACACAATAAAATATGGCGGGGAAGAAGAGGAGACTCAGGAATCTATACGCAGTTTATTTTCTGCATTTCTTCTGGCATTTTTCCTAATCTTTCTCATTCTGGCAACCCAATTTAACTCTTTGGTTCAGCCCTTTGTAGTAATGTTAACTATACCTTTTGGATTGATTGGGGCAATATTTGCTTTGCTAATACACCGCGAGCCCATAAGTTTCTTCGCTCTTTTAGGGTTTGTTGGACTGACCGGTATAGTAGTTAATGATTCTATTGTATTGATGGATTTTGTGAATAAGCTGCGTCTTCAGGGTGTTTCAAGAAGAGATTCAATTATTCAGGCAGGCAAATTAAGGTTTAGGCCGGTTATACTCACCACACTTACCACAGTTGCTGGTATTAGTACCGTGGCCTATGGCATAGGCGGGAGTGACCCCTTCTTGCAACCAATGGCTTTGACCATTACCTGGGGATTGATGTTTGCCAGCGGATTAACCCTTATTATCATTCCCTGTATTTATGCTATAGTTGATGACTTAACAGAGAGGATTATTCATCGCCCCACAGTCAGCAAAAAAGTCAACAATTCAAACAAAAGAATATTCTTCTAAATAATCCTTGACACAAAAAAGAATTAACCTATAATTATATTATATACAACATGTTAGAACTATAGCTACGAAGAGGAATAGTAAGATTTATTGTAGTAATGTGGCGTCGAAAGAATACAGAGAAGAATGTTAAGCCGTAAGGCAAAGTAAATGCCTTGCGGCTTTTTTTTAACTACTTAAATTTGAAAGGAGGCAAGAAGATAAAGAAATGGCAAAAGGAACAGTAAAATGGTTTAGCAACCAGAAGGGTTATGGTTTTATTGCCACCGAGAACGGCAAGGATGTGTTTGTACATCATACAGCAATTAAAGGCGAAGGCTACAAGACTCTGCAGGAAGGCCAAGCAGTTGAATTTGACGTTGTCCAGGGCCCTAAGGGAGAGCAAGCTGCAAATGTAGTTAGACTGTAATCTCTTCGGTTAAAACCAAGGCCTGATTTCTATTTTTAGAATCAGGCCTTGTTATTATCTGACCTAAACGCCTTAGGCGGGGATATATCGGGCTGGCGAGCGGAGATTATTATTTTGGATAGCCAGTTTTGTTATGGCAAAAATATTCTTTTTAGGAACCGCAGCAGCAGTTGCCTCTCAGGATCGCGATAATGCCTCGATTTTATTGCAGGAAGGC
>CAZQEY010000035.1:0-10982 GCA_964592485.1 uncultured Planctomycetales bacterium | reverse complement strand
TCTGCATCAACAACCAGAATATCAAGACCGCACCTCTTGAATATGCGCTTATAGGCCCGGAGCATCTTATGGTAATTTTGCTTAAGTCCCTCTTCGTCCTGGTCAAAGCTATAGGCATCTTTCATTATAAATTCGCAGGAACGTACCAATCCGAAACGAGGCCGAATCTCATCCCGGAACTTAACCTGAATCTGATAAAGAATCAGGGGTAGCTGTCGATAAGAAAAGATATTCTGCTTCACCAGCTGGGTAATTACCTCTTCGTGAGTCGGCCCCAGACATAGTTTCCTTCCGCGGCGGTCGTTGAATCTGAACATTACCTCGCCAATCTCTTTATCACGGCCTGAGCTTAACCATAATTCCTGCGGTTGAAGGGCAGAAAGCAACAACTCCACCGCCCCGGAGGAATTCATCTCTTGACGAATTATATTTATGACTCTGTCTAAAACCCTGAAGCCTAAGGGTAAATAAGAATAAACTCCAGATATAAGCGGGCGCATAAGGCCAGCCCTAAGCATCAATTGATGGCTTATTGATTCAGCCTCCTGCGGCGTTTCTTTTAATGTGGGGATAAATGCTCCTGACCAAAACACTAATCGCCTCGCCTTCGTCTCGGCGAAGTTATAAGTGATAAGTTGTAAGTAATAAGTTCCAAGTTATGACCTATGACTTATAACCCTTAGCTCTCTTAATAAAACATCTACACACTCAGAAGAAGCAACCTTTCTTACCGGCTTTCTCTTTTTAAACAACAATCCCTGTTTTTTACCAAAAGCAATTCCCAGATCAGCTTGCTTGGCTTCGCCCGGACCATTCACTACGCAGCCCATTACAGCTATCTTTATCGGACGAGCATCTAGCATCGAGCATTGAGCATCAAGTTTCCTCTCCAAGTCTTTAACAATTTTTACCAAATCTACTTCGCATCTGCCACAGGTAGGGCAACTAATTATCTGAGGCCTTTGGTTTACCGAATCCAGGCCTAAAGCCTGTAAAATATAGAATGCCGTCTTGACCTCTTGAACCGCTCGGTCGGTAAGCGATATTCTTATTGTATCACCAATACCTTCAGAAAGCAACTTCCCAATAACCATTGCTGACTTTATGATACCCATAAAACTGGGGCCGCTTGCGGTAAGCCCTAAGTGAAGGGGGTAATTGCAACACCTGGCAATTATTTCATTCGCTTGAATTGTAGTAAGGATATCCGAGCTCTTTATAGAGACCACGATATCATAAAAACCCGTACCTTCTAATAATTTAATATAATCCAGGGTAGATTTTACCATTATTTTTGCTTCCTGCCGTCCAGCCCCTGCTCCTAGCCCCCTCCTTCTTAAAGACCCTGAATTAACACCTACTCTTATTGGTATATGAGCCTGTTTTGCTGCCTTAGCAATCTCTCTAATATCGCTCTTCCTATAGATATTGCCCGGGTTTAATCTAATTTTATCTGCACCGCTCTCAATAGCTTTAATTGCTAAATTCTTATCAAAATGTATATCGGCCACCAAAGGAATAACAATCCGTTGTTTTATTTTCTTTAAGTTTATCGCATCATCATCATCCTTAACTGCCACGCGAACAATCTGACAACCTGCAGTCTGCAGTTGGCTTATTTCCTTTACAGTTGCAGCCAAATCAGAAGTAAATGTCTTAGTCATAGATTGAACGGCTACCGGATTGCTACCACCGATTTTAACATTGCCTATTTTTATTTCTTTAGATTTTCTTCGTTTTATCTTCATCTAACTTTCTATTTATTGTGACCACCATTTAAATATTTTGCCAAATACATCGTATCTCAATAAATCATTATAAAATACAAAAGCTATCAATAACAAAATTATGCTGAAGCCTATCTGGGTAATTATTTTTTCACTCTGACTGCTTAAACGCCGCTTTCTTATCTTTTCGATAAGGAGAAATAAAAGATGTCCGCCGTCAAGTACCGGTAGAGGCAGTAGATTAAAGATACTCAAGCTCATACTGATTATCGCGATTACCTGAATAAGGGGAACCAACCCCATGTGCGCTGCTTCCCTGGTAATATAAAATATCCCCAGCGGCCCGGTTACCGATTGGCGAAAGGATATCCTTCCCAACACCATCCAAGCCAGAGATCTAAAGGTAACTCCGGTAAGATATAATAATTTTGCTCCTCCGGCAAAAAAGGACTTAATCAATCCATACCTTGTCTTGACAAATTCATCTGCCGGTTTAATCCCGATTAAACCAACAGCCCTTTCCTCACCCCATATAGTATCCATTCTTTCCTGTTTTATACCTACAGGAATCTGTAACTCTTGATTATCCCGTAAAATCGTAAGCCTGACAGTCTCGCCCTCGGTTTTGTTCTGAATAATCTTTTGTAAATCTTGCCAGATTTCTACCTCCTGACTATCTACAGCAAGAATCAAATCATTAACCTGTATCCCTGCCTTTTGTGCACCAAAATTCTCAACCAATCCACCTACGCGACAGGTTAAATTAGGAAAACCCAAAAAGAAGATTAACCAAAAACAAAGAAATGCTAAAACATAATTTAATAAGGGTCCATATAAAATTATTCTTGCCCTCTGACCTACAGATTTAGCAAGGTATTCATAGGGTTGGCCTTTAAATTCATCGGGGTTATCCCCAGCTAACTTCACATAACCACCTAAGGGTATAGCGCATATGGTATATTCTGTGTCGGATTTTTTCCAGCCGAAGAGCCGTGGGCCGAATCCTAAAGAGAATTGCTCAATCCTTACACCCATTCTTTTAGCAACAATAAAATGACCAAATTCATGCACGAGAATAAGAATACTCAAAACGATAATAAAGATAAGTATCGACATCGATTTTTAGGATTAAGTGTTAAGGATTAAGAATTAAGTAAAAACTCTTATTTTAAATTCTGAACTAATGTTTAATAATTCGCTCGGCCTCGGTTCTTGCCCAAGCATCCGTAGATAGAATCTCCTTCAGGCTAGGTTCGGCAATTTTTTTGTGACGGTTCATCACTCGAGAAATTATTCGGGGTATATCCGTAAAATCTATCCTTTTATCTAAAAATGCCTTTACAGCTACCTCATCAGCAGCATTTAACACACAGGGCATCGACCCATCTTCACTTGCTGCCTCAATAGCCAATTTTAAACAAGGGAATTTTCTCATATTCGGCTTTTGGAAGTTTATCTTTTTTAATTTGAAAAAATCTAATGATTTAAGAGTATTCTCCGAATGGTGAGGATAAGTAAGCGCATACTGGATAGGTATGCGCATATCAGTAATGGAAAGTTGAGCTAAGATAGCACCATCGAGAAACTCAACCATTGAATGAATTACTGCTTCCGGATGAACAATTACCTCTATTTGAGATAAATCTAAATCGAATAGCCGCATCGCCTCAATAATCTCTAATCCTTTGTTCATAAGAGTCGCTGAATCCACTGTAATTCTTCTACCCATATTCCAGCAGGGATGAGAGAGAACATCTCTTACACTTATACCCTTAAGCTGCCGAGAATTATAATTTTGAAACGGCCCACCAGAAGCGGTAAGATAGATTTTTCTTATTTGTCTTTTTCCCCTTGCTTCTAAACACTGCCATATTGCTGACTGCTCGCTATCCACAGGTAGAATCTTAACCTGATTTTTCCTGATACGACGCATAATTATTGAACCGGCAATAACCAAGGCTTCTTTATTGGCTAAAATAATGGTCTTCTTGCATCTGATTGCTTTAATTAACGGCATAAGCGCATCGCTGCCCGCAATTGCTAAAACCACTATATCGGCATTGCACTCCTGAATCAAATCTTGAAGTCCCCCTCGGCCGTTTAGAACATTACAAGATGAAGGTAATCTCGACCTTGCTTTTCTTGCAGATAACCCATCTACCAAGCAAATCCATTTGGGGGAAAATCGCTCTACCTGTTTTAATAAAGTAGCTGTATTTGCATAAGCGCTTAATCCAACAACCTTGAACTCTTTAGGAAAGGTCGCGATAACCCTTAAGGTATTTTGACCGATAGAGCCGGTAGAGCCTAATATAGCAATACGTTTCATATTCAAACTTATGCGCCGAAATGCAGAACCCAGAAATAAAATACGGGTACTGTAAATAAGAGACTATCTATGCAATCCAATGCCCCTCCCAGACCAGGAAATATTTTCCCTGAGTCTTTAACTTCACAATCACGCTTGATTAGGGATTCCGATAAATCACCAAGTTGGCCTAAGGTACCCAAAAAAACACCGAGAACCAAAAGATGAAAATAAGAAAAATTAGCAGGCATAAAAATTTTTCCTGCCAAGGCGGCAAGCAGACTAAATAAGATACCACCGAGGAAGCCCTCCCTAGTTTTATTGGGGCTGATTCGGGATATCAAAGTATGGCGGCCAAATCGGCTACCCAATAGATATGCGCCGATATCACCAACCTTAGTAATCAAGAGAACGGTCCCCAGCAGGCCTGCCCCATGCTCTAAATATCTTATCTTAATCATAAAACCCATAAACCAGGGAATATAAAAAATACCGAATATGGTGGTGGATAGACCAACAATAACTCCTCTATTTTGGCGGCGTCTGAACTGACTCAGAATAAGAGATAACAGCGCCAGGGTAATAAGCAGGAGTTCCCAACCGCGAGTCAGCTCAAAATGCGAACTAACCGAAAGTAAAATTATCAATCCGACACCCAAGCCAAAATATTTAAAAATCTCAATATTCTTTTTTTCAATCATTGTAAAAAATTCATACAATGCGGCAATTGCAAAAAAGATTACCATAATGCTGGTCAACCAGCCGCGGGTTAAAGAAATGCTAATAATAAAGATTAGAAAAAGTGAGGTGAATATGCGTTTTACTATCATAGGTGACCAAATCTTCTTTCTCTTTTTTGAAATTCAGAAATTGCCTCAATTAAATCCTTCTTGGTAAAATCAGGCCAGTATTTTTCCACAAAATATAGTTCTGCATAAGCAAGTTGCCAAAGAAGAAAATTACTCAAACGTGATTCGCCGCTCGTGCGAATGAGTAAATCCGGAAAAGATAAATCAGGCGCATAAAGAAAACGGCGGAATATTTCTTCGCTTAACTTACCTATCTTATAGGTGCCAACCTTGATTGACTGGGCAAGACGCTCTGCCGCATCGATAATTTCAGCTCTGCCCCCATAGTTTATAGCCAGAACAACGGTTAAACCGCTGTTTTGGGCGGTTAAGCCTTCTGCCTGTCTAATCTTGGTCAATAAATCTGGCGGGAGGGGTGTATCTCGACCAATAACCCGGAAGCGAATATTATTCTTATGAAGCTTACCAATTTCATTGTTTAAGAAATTTAAAAATGCACGCATAAGCATATCTACTTCTCTTTTTGGCCTCTGCCAATTCTCTGTAGAAAATGCAAAAAGTGTAATTATCTTGATACCTAACTCGGAACTCTCTTTGACTATCTCTCTAATTCTCTTAATACCTGCGTGATGTCCAGCGCTACGGGGAAGTCCGCGCTGCTTTGCCCAGCGACCATTACCATCCATTATTATCGCAATATGCTCGGGTATATTATTCTTATCTAACATATTATAGTAACTAGTAAATTAGTAACTAGTAACTAGTAATTTTTTATTTCTGTTTTTCAATGGAGCGAATTACTCCATTAATAAGTTTTAAAATCTCTTCGCTCGATCCAAATAGATATCTGAATTCTTCAACTGATAGATAAGACAAATCTTTGGCTAAAAATAAAAAATTTTGTGTCTCACTAACCGAACCTCTAGCATTATGATAGAATCTTAGTTTATCATTATAATGATATCTGCTAAAGGCTTCGGCAATATTTGCCGCAACAGAAGAAGCAGCTCTTCTTATTTGACTTATTATTCCATAAAGTTCCTCTTTAGGAAATTTTTTTGTTTTCTTATAAATTTCTAAAACAAATTTATGCGTCTTCTTCCAAGCGTCTAAATCATAAAAATTCTTTATTTTTTCTGGCATTCAATTACCAGTTACTAGTTACGAGTTACTAGTTACGGGTTATGAATTTTACTGATGTACCCGATAATCTATATCCGGGAAAATATTATCCTTATATTCAATATCAGAAAGCCATACCTCATCAATAGAATTTGATTTGATACTTTCATATAAGCGAATAAACCTTAATAAGTGCTCTTTTGTTCTATACACAGCATAACTGGTATGCGTACCTACGGCCATAATAAATGCCCAATCTGAACTCTGGGCAAGGAGTAATTCGCGTAAAAGCTGATTCAAAGCCCTCATTAACAGACCGGTAGCATTAGGGAATCTCTTGACCAACTCAGTCATTCTCTGTGAGGCCATATGTAGATGTGGGTATATCCAATCATTACAGCCTTGAAGCCAAATTTCATTATAACCCTTCCATCCCCAGCTAGACATCGAAGGAACAATCACCTGATTACGCGGATTCTCCGCCAGATATTCAGAGGCAGTAACCAGGCGAATAATATCCTGGTCAAATGAAACCTTGCGAATGAAGAAATCCAGCCACTGTGTCCCCTCAAACCACCAATGCCCAAATAATTCCGTATCATAAGGAGAAACGATAATTGGCTTCTTACCCATAATATCATACAGATACTCTATCTGTTTGGTTCGATTAAACATAAAGTTATCGGCATGCTCAGCGGCCTTCTGGCGTGCCTTTTCTGGAAAATAAGGCTGCTTATCATTAGTTGGCCCGGTAATCCGGTAATATTTTATACCGGTATTAATCCGATGACCATCGGGATGGATATAAGATTTTATATAATCATAGTCTAAGTCAAAACCGATATCGCGATAGAATTCGCGATAATAATAATCACCGGGATAACCATCGATGGATGACCAGACCTGCTTTGAAGACTCTATGTCTCTTCCAAAACAGGCAACACCTGATTTACAATAAGCCGGAGCGAATACACCGTATTTAGGCTGGGGGATTCCATGCAGAATCCCGTGGGTATCGACAAAAAAGTATCTTACCCCTGCATCTTTTAATATCTCATCATCATTGATATTATATCCGCATTCGGGCAACCAGAATCCCTTTAGCGTGGTTCCTAAGGTCCGTTGATAATAATCTACAGCGACCTTTATCTGCGCCCGGACAGACGGTTTTGTCATCTCCATTAAAGGAAAAAAACCGTGAGTTGCCCCGCAAGTAATTATCTCTAAATTTCCTGCCTCCTGAAACTTCTTGAAAGCGGAAATTAAATTCCTCTGATACTGTTCAAAGACACTTCGCGCTCCTAAGAAGTGCTCAAGATACATCTGAGCCAGTTGATTAAACTCTGGCTGCCAACGAGTACGTTCTATTTCTTTATGGCCAAGTTCAATAAGTTTGTTTATATACCTTAGGTATCTTTCCTGAAGCAGCCCATCCGCAAACATACTTAAAAGAGTCGGGCTTAAGGAAAGAGTCAAGCGAAAATTAACCCTATCCTTTAATAATCCCTCAAAAACTGAAATAAGCGGGATATAAGTCTCGGTAATTGCTTCATAGAGCCAATTTTCTTCAAGAAAATCCTCATGCTCGGGATGACGCACATAAGGAAGATGACTATGTAATACTAAACACAAATAACCTTTATTCATAATTTTTAACGTTTCCCTCGTTTCCTGAGTCAAAACTACTGAACCTCGGAACTCCCTCCGGTTGTAATGAATAGCGTCTAACGGATAGCGTTTAGCTCCTCTCTATCCGCTATATGCCCTACGCTATACGCTATTTTTTATTTGGTTTCCTTGATTACAACGGGAGTAATACTTCTTGTTTGTTCGCCATCCGAGGAGGTTGCTGTAACCGGTATGACTTGTTTTCCATCGGGAAGGAAAAAACGTAAACTAAAACTTCCGTCTGTTCTTAAGCTCACAGGCCGGCCGCCCACAGTCAGTTTTGCACCAGGCTGAGTCTGACCATAGACAATTAATTCTGTATTAACCGACAGCCAGAATCCTTGAGGCTTTGCTTTCTTTACCGGGCTGGCTGCAGAAAATAAAGCGCCAGAACCAAATTCACCTTTTAATCTCTCCTGCCATATTTTCTTTAAGTTAATAGGAGAACTGCCTAACCCCAGACCCATTCCGTAAAGACGACTAAACAAATCCTCTGGAATCATCCACTCCTCATCCGTAATCCAAGAAGGGCCGCTTAGGGGCGTGGAGACTGTATTAGAACGCAGTATAGTGATAAATCTTCCGTCTGATAATCGTATGCCAAGGTCTACGCACCAAGAGCGACCTGATCCCTGCGTGTCAATATACCAGTTATTCGCCTCATCAGCAATGTCAATATCAAAGAAACGATGGGCATTATCCCCGGTAAAAACTATGTGACTGATATCGTATACTCGCAATACCTTTTTAAGGCCGTGAGTAAATTCCGCCGGAAATTCTCGTCTTAATCTTTCCTTGGTAGACTCGGTAATCTCCCAATAAGCATGAATCCACCAAGGGTCGCGTACCTGCAGAACAATTCTATCTTGAGCGTAACCCGCAGGCAGCTCGCGATGCTCGGGATAAACCTCTTTTTCCTTCTCAACGCTGGGCGGAGTATAGAATTTAGAACCACCAACAGTAACCTCAATCGGCGGCTTCTTTTTTACAGTGGCTTTTTCCTTTTGTTTTTGCTTGGAAGGAACTGAATCTGCCCTAGCCGGTTTGTCTATCGCAGCTATCTGAACATGTGTCTTTTTTGACCATTGACTAATTGCTTTTTTAAAACCCTGTTTAACCCTGCGCAAAACACGTTTCATTTTCTCACCTCCGCGACTGACTATTGCTCATTCTTAATTCCCGCCGTTGGTGTAATGGGTTCAGCTGTATTTGCATGACGCCGATTTCTTATATACCTCGGCCTTTTGGTCTGGCGTTAGCCGCTTCATTCCTTCTTCTCAGCCGTTGACTTTCTAAAATAAATCTAATCTTAGGTAGGAAATCATCGCCTTGGGCGGGAACAATCCTGTTCTGCCTAATCCCGAATGTGACTATTCCTCAGTGTACAACTTCAAGATGCCAAAACGGCACCTTTCCCAAAAGTAGCAATTTCTTTAGTGTTTACCCCGCTACAAATACCTATTCCAACAGAGAGAATATATCTCTAACGAGGTTCGTCTTGAGAAATCAGTGCCTCGCCTAAATTTTCTTCCAATTTTTGCTTTAACTTGGTTACTTTTGCCAATTCCTCTTTTAATTTTGAAATCTCTTGATTAAGTGTTTGTTGAGTTGTTTGGTGAGCAACTTTTTCCTGATTAAGCATTTTTTCCAATTGGTTTATTTCTTGTTCCAAATCTGCATTTTGATTAGATAGGTCCGAGACCCCTTCTTCCAGACCCATCCGCATCCGTCTTTCCTGATTCAATAACTTCTTTTGTTCTACCGTATCTTGATAAAATCTAATCGAGGCAATAAAAAAGATTATTGTTAGCAGACCTAAGACTAAAACTATTTTGTTTTTTACATCGGCTTTCATAAACTCTCCTTTCTTCAATAAACACACAAACCCAATACTTATTGGAATTGTGCATTATCCCAGCAAACAAGTGCTGGGTTGCTGAATTAATTACCCATCCTTTCTTATCCTACCCTTAGGTTTCTTTACGAAAGGACGAAGTCAAATTCAGTCATAGAAGTTACGTTCGCTTCTGCTGTATAAGTCCTGGCTTGTTTTGAATAATTACTTCAAATTCTCTGCCGGTTCAATGACTTCGACTTCGGTCTCGGCTTCGACTTCCTGAGGTACCTCGGATTCTCCTGTGGTTTCTTTTACCTTGACGGTCTTAGGTAATATAACAATCTCTACGCGGCGATTTAACTGACGCCCTTCTTTAGTAGCGTTAGAAGCTACAGGTCGATGTTCACCATAACCTATTGCTGAGACGCGACTGGGAGAAATCCCTTTCTCATCAATTAAGTAATGTAATACACTTAAGGCACGCGCTGTGGATAACTCCCAATTCGACTTCCAGCCTGAATATTTAATTGGCTCATTATCAGTATGTCCCTCAATACCTATATCATTCTCCGGCACATTTTCAGCCAAGATCTGAGCAACCTTATCTAAGGTGGAGGTGATTTCCGGCTTAATCTTGGCTTTGCCCGAATCAAAGAGAACATCGGCAACAAAGGTAATTACTAAACCCTTCTCTGCCATTGCCAAACGGACTCGCTTATCGTCGATCTCCTGCTTTAATCTCTGCTCAAGAAGCTGCTTGGTTTGTTTAAATTCATCCAGTTGTTTCGACAATTCCTTAATCCTCTCAATATCAGTGCGCCTTCCCTTCTGAAGGATAAAAGTGCAGCCAGAAAAACTTATTATCCCCAAAATCGCTAATATCCAACATATGACGCCTCTCATCTTCTACCTCCCCGTATAATATTCAGGTATAATCAGTTAATTATACCTGAAGACACAGACTTTTCCCGCCACCGTAGGATAATCTGCGTAATCATATTATATATCACACAAAAAGTTAAGGGTTAATTCCCCCACCTTATTTATTCAAGTAGCCTTATTTAATCCATAAGGCAATTTGTTATAGTTTATTTTAATAGATAAAAGAGGCGGGGTCAAGTAAAATGAGTATGCAAGTTACCACACAAAATGAACGTACAAAGCCTCAAGAACACAAGTAAATTATCAGCCTTCGCCTCCAAGTTCTTAAAACGATGGTAGGCTTCCTCGGACTTATCCGCCGAAGTTATACTATCGTTTGACTCTCCGCTTAGCTTAACGAAGGCGGATTGTCTGGCCTCGATTTGAACCAACCGAGACCATAAAAATATTGGCATGAACCAAATCTTGCAGTCCCTCTATATAATCCCTGGCATTCCTTGGTAAATCTGAATACCGTTGGATCTCTCCCGTAACTTGACTCCAACCGGGATATTCCCTAAAGAGGCATCTGCCTTTACTAATAACCTCCGGGTCATAAGGATATTTTTTAAATACCCTTCCCTTATATT
>CAZQEY010000034.1:0-14214 GCA_964592485.1 uncultured Planctomycetales bacterium | reverse complement strand
AGGATAAGAATCCTCTTTTTAGCCATTGATAGAAACCTTATTCATCCTTTTGGTTAACACTAAACTAACTATAGCTGCCAAGACAATAATAATTATACCCAAGGCATTGGAAACCTGGCTTAGGCATACCCCGGAAAGGGCAAAAAATAGACTCAAGGCGAGCATCAATAACAGGGTCTTATTTTTAGAATATCCCAGGCGCAAGAACCTTAAGGCCAGATGGTCATTGCTCTTCTTGAAGATTGACCTTGCCTTTATTAAGCGCATCAGGATAAGAAAGGCGGTGTCAAATATGGGAAACCCCAAGATAAGTAAAGGGCTAAGCAGGGCAATCTTTCTGTCCAGAGGAGCATAACTTATCTCCAGGGCAATGGTTGCTAAAACAAACCCTAAGAAATGGCTCCCGGAATTACCCATATAAATCCTTGCGGGTGGAAAATTATAGATAAAACAACTTAAAATAGCGGAGGCTAAGGCCAAAGATAAAACGGCAATCTTGATATCGCCATTTAAAAGGGCAACTACAAAAAAGGCAAAACTGATAATCATCGCACAGCCGGCAGCTAATCCATCAATTACATCCAGATGATTAAATGCGTTGGTAATCGCCAGAATCCAAACAAAGGTTATAATTAAATTAAGCAGATTCCCAATATAGACAATCTGTGTTCTTACCCCGAAGGAAACCAGCACGGATATCGCAATAATCTGAACAAGAAATTTAGCACCGACGGATAGCTCTCGCCAATCATCAATCACTCCAAAGACTAACATTATAGCTGCAGGAATAATAATACCAATTACCTGCCGGGGTAAAATGCCGTAAAGAAAAAAACCAAATAACGAAACAAGGATAAAGGACAATCCCATCTCTATTCCGCCAACCAGTGGTATTCCCTGAGAGACTAAAAGATTATGCCTTAAGGCGATTTTTTTAGATATAGATATAAAAAACATACCTAACAAAAATCCCGTTAAGGCTATAAGTAGATAATTGATTGGCATGTTTGACGATAGGACAATTTACCTCGTCTCGAAACTCCGGGACGAGGTAAAGCAATCTTCTCCTAAGCCGCTTCTTCTCTTCGAGCTATGGTGGATGTCCGACGAAGCTTGAAAAGTAAAGGCAAATATCCGCTGAAATCTTAACGAAGGCGGGCTTTAGCGTAGGCAGACACTATCATTCGCTAAGTCTTGGCCTCAATTGAATTAAATCCCGATACAAATTTGCTGTATTCCTGACCATATTCTCAAGACAAAAATCGGAATCTAAGGAATCTCTTGCGTTCTGCCCAATTTGATTCCTTAGACTTTCATCCCTTAATAGATGATTTAATTTCTCGGCCATTCTACCGACATCACCCGGAGAAACCAAAAAACCAGTTTTTCCTTCAAGGAGTATCTCGGCAATCCCTCCTGTGTTGGTAGCCACAACTGGCAAAGATGCGGCCATCGCCTCTAAAACAGATATGGGTAGCCCTTCCCATAATGAAGTAAGCACAAACACATCCAGGGCTGATAATATTCGAGGAATATCCTCTCGCCAACCAGTCAAAATTAGCTTTTGTCCTAAGTTGAATTTAGAAATTAATCTTTTTATCTTCTTGTACAAGACTCCATCACCAATCAGAATAAATTTTACCCCCATACCAAAATCTTTGGTGTAGGGGGTAAGTGATTTATCTTTCCAATTGGTGTGGGAGTTTAGGGCCTTATTTATTAAAAAGGCGAGTCTTATAAAATCTTGAGGGTGCTTCTGGGGTTTAAAACAGGAAATCATTCCGATTAACGAATCACGAGCGTCTATTCCTAATTCTTCTCTTAAATCTCCGTCTTTATTGCTAAACCCTGTTAGAGAGTTGGATGTAATCTTAGCTTGATGCCTTCTCTCTGGTGGAGTAAATTCCTTATAATCAATCCCATAGCGAATGAGTTTATATTTATCCTTATTGCCGATATGATTATCCAGCCCCTTTTGCCAATCATGATAAGAGACAACAATCAGTTTATCAGTAATCAGGGCGGTGAGTTTCTCCAGCCAAATAATAATCCTGCGAAAGAGGCGATTTTGATATTTGTTAAAACTCCAACCGTGAACGGTATGGATAATAATCTTTATCCGGGCGAATCTGGCTGCCCAACGACCAAGTATACCTGCCTTGGAGCTGTGGGTGTGGACAATATCAATCTTATTCTTTTTGATAAAACTGTAAATCTGGTATAAAGCCAAAAAATCCCTTAATGGATTTATCGAACGCTCTAAGAATCTTGATCTGATAAGTCTTAAATCTTTTATAGATAGGGCATTTTTAACCAATAAACCATCTCGGGCGGTAATTAAGGAAAGGCTGTATCTTTGTCTATCTAAGTGATTTATCAGGCTTAATAACTGCTTCTGCGCACCCCCTAATTCTAATTTGGTAATCACATAGAGAAGGCTAATCTTCTGCATTCTATCATCATTTTTATTATAACCTAAATTATGGAAAGTTCAACCCTTTTTAGCAGGCAAAACCGGATTAAGTAAGCCGCCAGAGATAATTAATTTTACTGCCTCCTCAATGGGGATTTCTAAGAATATTACTTCTTGGCGGGGAATGAGAATAAAAAAGCCGGTTAGGGGCCCAGGACTAGAGGGGATAAAGATGCTTAAAAGGTCTTGATTAACCTTCTCCCTTGCCTCTGTAAAACCTTCATTAGTAACAAAGCCCATTGACCAGATACCCGAGCGGGGATACTCTACCAAAACCACCTTCTTAAATGCCTGGCGCTGATAAGTAAAGAGGAAGTCAGTAATCTGTTTTATTGAAGGATAGATATATCTGATTAAAGGGAAGCGCTTTAAGGCTTTATCCAAGATAGAGTATAATTTCTTTCCTAAAAAATTGGTGGTGAAAAAACCAACCAGAAATATAATTATCAAAAATAAAATTAAGCCTAAACCAGGGATGTAAAAGCCAAGGGTTCTGTCTAGGTAGGTATTAATGAATTTACCCAGGATGCCATCAGCGAACTGAAAGAGAATTACCAGAATATAAATAGTAAGTAAAAGAGGGAAAATAACCAAAATCCCCGCAATAAAATTTCTTTTCAAATAATTAAACATATTCGATGAGCCTACCCCGTACCCTCGGCTATTCAATAATTAATGTTGGAATACGGGTATCTCAAGGATACGGGACTTAATCGGATAAAGCAAATATCCTGTCAATGTACAAATCAAATAACGAGATAACGAAAACGGCAAAGGCATAAGCAGGCAGGGCGCTTTGCCTAGCCTGTCCAAGGATAAAATAAGCGATGCTCTTTATTATACCACAATAGGGCAGGTTATTTAAAGGAAAATATCCCCATTAAAAGAAGAATTCCGCCTGTCTGAACCACGAAGCAAAGGGGAAAACGATTCCCGATGACTCAGGCTATCAGTCTCCGGAACAAGCAGCATCCGACAATTATATATTTTGGTTTGTTTGTCAAAAAGGGAAAATGATTGGGATTTACTCACAGACGCAGGGTATAAATAAGCGAGAAAATCGGGGTAAATATAGGCCGGTTTTTGAGAAAAAATCGGGCGGGCTGCTTAAAATCCCCCCACCACCTTATTAATCTCCAGAAAGTGATGGGGGGATAGGCTTTATTCCTTAGCAATTGCGAATGTAATAATTGCTGCTAAGACTAAAAATAACCCAATGCAACCACGAATCACTATCCAAAGCTGTACACGCCAAGCCCAAATTGCCAAAACACCCAAAGCAAGAAATGCTAAACCCAGGATTATTTTGAAAATCGTGGAGATTATATTTTTTATATCCGCCTTCTCCTTTTTCTCTTCTTGTTTTACCTCCTCGGCCATCTTTCACCTCCCTTTGTTATTTTGGCCTGGTTTTCCAACGACGATGAATCCAGCCCCACTGCTCAGGATACCGCCTCACATATGACTCAATAATTTCAGTAAGCCTCTGAACATTGACTAAAACTGTCCTTTTAAAGCTATCCTCTTGTTTCAGATGGAATTGCTGTTCAAAAATAATCCTATGCGTATTATTTTCTTCTTTTACGATAAAACAAGGTAAGAGCGCAGCCTTGGTGCGCAAGGCAAATACTACTGGTCCGGTAGCCGTGGCTGCCTTCTGACCAAAGAAATTAACAAATACACCTCCGCTACTGCCAAAGTTTTGATCCAGCTGTATACAAACTATCTCATTATTTTTCAGCGCCCTGATGGTCTGGTCCACGCAGGCCTTACGTGGCTGACTATATATTGTCTTTATCCCCAGGGTATCTCTTAACTTGGTGAAGATTCGCTCTACTCGTTTGTCCCTCATCGGGCGCATTATTCCGCCCACCCCATAACCCTCAAGCACCAATCTCAACATTGCTAAAGGGAAATTGCCAAAATGCCCGCTTACCAGAATCACTCCTTTTGCGCAAGACAAAGCCTCATCCAGAACTTGCTTATTTTCTAAAACTACCCGATTTTTTAGCAACTGCGGCCTGTTCATAAAAAAGAGTAGCTCCATGCCTGCCTCTGCCATAAAGGCAAAACAACGCCAGGCAATATCCTTTAGTTCTTGAAGAGATTTCTCTTCCCCGAAAGCAATTGATAAACTCTCCAAGGCAATCTTTCTTTGTTTATTGGCAACCAGAAACACAATCCTGGCCAAATTTTTTGCAAATGCGTAAAGACACTGCCTTGGTAGAAACTTAATTATCAAAGAGCAAAATACTAAACCTATCCATGCAAAAAATCGGCTGCTTATTTTTCCAAATTTCTTTAGATTCATTTTTGAATTATAACAAAAGGTCCGAAAATTGCAAGTAAAAATTAATGAGCAGACGATTTATGTCGCGCGGTGTGCTCCATAAATCGTAGGCATTGACATCTCACTCAGTTACTACGTAGAGATGCTACGATGTATCTGAGTGAGGGGTAAGTTCGACCAGCAAACTTACGTTCACTGCGTTGCGTAAGTTTAAGTCTCACTTAACTTATATCCAATCTTACGCAAGAAATCCTTACGCCAGGCAATATCCTTAGGGGATTCCACGCCTTGCGGAGAGAAGCCGTCAACAACCCCTAAAATTGCCCGACCCAAATCTGTCTGGGCCACAATCAGCTCAACCGGATTTGCTGAAGCACAAAAAATCCGGCACACCTCAGAAATATTCTTAATTGCATTTAATACATTAATTGGATAACTATTCCGCATAAATATAATAAAACTATGGCCGGCTCCAATCCGTAAGGCATTCTCTTGGGCAAGTTTTTTTAATTCCGGGTCATTGCCTTCGGAACGCACACGACAGGCGCCTGATGACTCACAAAAGGCAAGGCCAAATTGAATCCCCACACTACTGGTTATTAAAACCTCGTATAAATCCTCCACTGTTTTGATGAAATGGCTTTGACCCAGAATCAAATTTACCTCCTCAGGTTTTTGTATCTTAATTACTTTTAACTCGACCATTTTCTCGCCTCCCCATGTTATAACTATCAATCTTTCTTCTGTCTCTGTTCTAACCATTCCAGAGGATCTATTGGCATATTATCCCTCCTTATTTCAAAATGAAGATGGGGCAGAATCTTAGGATGACCGGCATTACCTGACTTGCCCACATAACCAATAATCTTACCCTGCGCTACCCATTGGCCAGATTCTACTAAGATTCTATTAAGATGCCCATAAATAGTTGCCAGATTCTCCGGATGAGATAATTCAATATAATTGCCCAGATTTTTCTGGAACCCGACTTCCGCTACTCGGCCAAAACGCGCCGCCCTGACTTCTGTGTCAATCTGTGCATAGAGATCGATTCCTTCATGCCGCCGACCCCCTGCGCGCAAAACACCAAAATCTCCTGACCCCTTTTCATCGCTACGAATAATTATATCCTTTTTATACTCAATAGGACAGAGGAAGTACACCTTATCCGTGAAATAAAGGGTAAAGATGATAAAAATTAAGAAGATAATTAAAAAAATAAATAAGAATCTTTTCGGCATCTTAAATAAATGGATGCTGGATGATAGATGCTATGCTCGCAACGAATATCGAGCATCAGATTTTCTTTCTACTCTTTACTATAACAATACCACACATCGCAATTATCCCGCAGACCAAAACAAGCCAATCTCCCCATTGCATATAGAAGCTGTTTTGCTTGAAGATAGGAAAAATATCTTTAATTTTGTAGCCACTAATAAAGGTTTGCTTACCTGAATCATCATCAATTAAAGGATAAACTCGGCCCTCGGGTGTAATAAACGCAGAGATACCCGTATTGGCAGCGCGCACTAAATAAACACCATTCTCTACAGCTCGAAAAACCGAGGCTGACAGATGTTGATAAGGGCTTGATGTATCACCAAACCAAGCATCATTGGTAATATTAATCAAGAAATCTGCCCCCCTTTTCACAAACTGGCGGGAGATCTCCGGAAATATATCTTCAAAGCAAATAAGAACACTGAACTTGGTTTGCCCATTACCTATCGAATCTGTATCTTCTCTATTTAAAGAAAATACTGTATAGTCCTCGCCGGGAACAAAATCCCCAATAAGAACTATCGTCTCTAAGAAACCCGATATTCTTTTAAGGGGCGTATATTCACCAAAAGGCACAAGATGTAATTTATCATAACGCTGGATAGGCCCCGTTAGAAAGCTGGATCTATCCTTAGATTGATGACTTCTTCCTGATGGGGCAAATTCGCCCTGCCCAGGGATCAGTATTGCACTATTATAATATATATTCCTGCTCACACGAACCGCCCCTGTCAAAAGAGGAATCTGTACATCATCCACAAAAGTTTTTAATTTTTCTATAAGATATGCATCCCGCCCTAATATCCCCGGCAGTGCTGCTTCCGGCCAGATGATTAAATCCGCGGAATCATTAGCAGCAAAACGGGAAAGTCCGAGATATCTTTTTAAAATTTCTTCCCTTGCCGTTTCTTTCCATTTCATTGCTTGGGGGATATTGCCCTGGATGACTGCAATCTTTATCGATTCTAGATGCTGGATGCTAGATGATAGATGTAGTTTGTAAAATCCGTAACTTAAAGATAATAACAGCAAAACCAGAGCTAGGATATAATTAGCAATAGAGAAAATGGGCTTTTGCTTTTTAACGAGCATCAAGTATCCAGCATCCAGTATCCAGTAAACCAAGACATTCACCATCATCACCAAAAACGAAACTCCCCAAACCCCTGTAATATTGGCAATCTGAATTATCGGCAGATTAAGATATTGGGAATAACCCAATAATGCCCAGCCAAATCCAGTAAACAGGTGGCTGCGCATATATTCCAGTAAAACCCAAACAGAGGGAATGAAGAAAATCGAGTATCGAGTATCTAGTATCTGGCATCGATTAGTAATAAAACCGAATACTCCGAAATATAATGCCGAATATAAAACAAGTAGAATTAAACCGACAAAGGTCACATGAATTAACCAGTATATAGTACCAAACCAAAAAATAATCCCGCAAAGATAAGAAAATAGAAATGCCTTGCCTTTGGATTTATTTTGCAGGCAGAAAAACAAAGGCAGGAAGGCAAACCAGGCGAGAGATTCCAAATTTGCAGTGGGCCAAAAGCATAGAATTAAAAGGATTCCACTGATTAAGGCGAGACTTATGTCAAGAAAATCTTTTTTCAATTCGGAAAAGCTCATCTTCCGCAGGTTGAGCAATTGCGACTCGTACAGGAACTACAGCTTGAACTTGAACCTGAGGTAATATTGCCTTGAGCATCCTTGGAAAAGCTAGTAAAGCAGGAAGGCAGGCGACTAATCTTGGAAGCGTGACAACGCGGGTAAATAATCCTTTCCAAATGACTTCTAATTAATAATTCGAATTTAGTTTTACATTGATTACATTGATATTCATATATTGGCATGCTTACCTTCCATGGCATTTCTTATATTTTATTGGTTTTCCGGTTTTTGGATCAACCGCTCCACAGGGACAAGGGTCATTGCGACCAACCTTAGGATACGTCTTAGTTGCAGGCGGCACGGAAACAGGTCGTTCTGGGCCAAATCCGTGTGGCTGCTCAATTGAAGGTTGCTCTTGAGGCTTTTGGAACCTTGAAACTTCCGGATGCACAAGCTCCTGTGCAGTCAATCTGAATACTCCTTTAAGCTCTTCTGGCACTGCCGGTTGAATCTTAAACAGCATCTCAATTGCATCTTCTTGGATAGCCGCAATCATCTGGTCAAACATCATAAATGCCTCGCGTTTATATTCAATCAAAGGGTCGCGCTGACCAATCGCACGCAGCCCAATACCCTCTCTTAAATCGTCCAAGGCGTAGAGCTGGTCTTTCCACTTACTATCAATGATCTGTAAAAGCACCATACGCTCAAAGTGCTGCATTGCCTGGACTCCGATTGCCTCCTGCTTTTGTGCATAAGCCTTGCTTAAAATCTCATAGATTCTGTCTTGAATTGCGTTTTGCGATAAACCGGACAGGTTCTCTTTGTCTATCCTGACCCCAAACTTTAGATACAAGGCATTTTCCAGACCAGCCAAATCATAAGAGCCCTGCTCCGCGGATGATTTATAATTCTCGCAGTAGGACTCAATCACCGCTCGCATCATCTCCAAGATTTGCTCACTAATCAAGCCCCCCTCGAGGATCTGACGCCGCTGAGCATAAATAACCTCACGCTGCTTATTCATCACATTATCGTATTCAAGAAGTTGCTTTCTAATCTCGAAATTATGCTCCTCAACACGCCTCTGAGCAATCTCGATAGACTTACTTACCCAGGGGTGTTCAATTACCTGCCCTTGCTCAAGACCCAGTTTATCCATAAGGCCAATCAGCCGGTCTGAACCAAACAGCCGCATTAAGTCATCCCCTAAAGAGACATAGAAACGCGAAGAGCCAGGATCTCCCTGCCGGCCAGCCCGCCCGCGCAATTGATTATCAATCCGACGTGCCTCATGGCGCTCAGTGCCTAAAACATGCAATCCTCCTAAACCGACTACCTTTCGATGTTCTTCTTCTGTCTGTTTTCTAAATCCTTCTAAGGCCTTTCTATATTCTTCATCATAAGTGTGTTCATCTATAGATAGTTTTTTATCTTTGAGTAAATTCTTGGCCATATAATCAGGATTGCCTCCTAAGAGAATATCGGTTCCTCTTCCCGCCATATTTGTAGCAATGGTTACCCCTTTATATCTGCCTGCCTGGGCAACAATCTGGGCTTCTAATTCATGATATTTGGCATTAAGTACTTGATGAGGGATACCGCGCCGCTTTAGCATATCGGATAGGAGTTCGGATTTCTCTATGGAAATAGTTCCCACCAAAACGGGCCGACCCTGGTTATAAAGACCGATAATCTCCTCTGCTACCATATCAAATTTTTCCTTCTCAGTTTTATAAACGCAATCAGGATAATTTGTGCGGATAAGCGGACGATTGGTAGGGACAACTACAACATCTAATTGATAAATTGCCTTAAATTCCTGCGCTTCAGAAAATGCGGTTCCGGTCATACCGGCCAGCTTCTCATACATACGGAAGTAGTTCTGAAAGGTTACTGTTGCCAAGGTCTGGTTTTCACGTTCTATTTTTAGTCCCTCTTTTGCCTCTACGGCCTGATGCAAACCGTCTGACCAGCGTCTGCCCGGCATAAGCCGCCCGGTGAACTCATCAACAATAATAACCTGACCATTTTTAACCACGTAATCCACATCGCGTTTAAATAGATTATGTGCACGAAGAGCAGCAATTATATGATGACGCCAATCCATTGTTTCGATATCGTGGAGGCTGCTCACGCCTAACATTGAGCAAACCTTAGCTTCGGCTTCTTCAGTAAGATGCGCAGTATGTGTCTTTTCATCAACAATATAATCGTAGCCGCGGGATAAATCCTCGCCCTTATATTTCGCAGCAATCTCATCCCGCTCCAGGATTATCCTTCCTTTTAAGCGGGGAATAATCTTATCAACAATATAATATTTTTCCGTTGACTCCTCAGCTGGACCGGAAATAATCAAGGGAGTGCGCGCCTCATCAATAAGTATGGAATCAACCTCATCAACAATGGCATAATAAAATGGCCTCTGTACCAAATCAGACTCGTTATACTTCATGTTGTCGCGTAAATAATCAAAGCCAAATTCATTGTTGGTGCCATAGGTGATATCACAGGCATAGGCTTTTTTTCTTGCCTCGTCATCCATATCGTGCTGAATAACCCCCACGCTCAACCCCAAAAACTCGTATATTGGTCCCATCCATTCGGCATCGCGCCGGGCAAGATAGTCATTGACTGTAACAATGTGAACGCCCTCCTTCAAGAGCGCATTAAGATAAGCGGCTAAGGTTGCTACCAGGGTCTTTCCTTCTCCGGTTGCCATCTCTGCAATCTTACCCTCATGAAGCAGAACCCCACCAGCAATCTGGACATCAAAATGCCTCATCCCGATGGTGCGGCGGCTAACCTCACGCACAACCGCAAAGGCCTCAGCCAATATATCGGAAAATATCTTGTTGCGCGCAGATTTTAATCTCTCTTTTATCTTCTCTTTCTCTTCCGGAGTCGCCACCGAAAAAAGTAACTCCTCTAAATGCCTAATCTCTGATTGATACCGTTCGGATTCCCTAAGAATATGCTCGGAGAATTCTTTAGTTTTCCCACGCAAATCCAAATCATTTAGACTCTGCATCTTAGGTTCGAATTTATTTACCGCATCAACAATTGCAGCCAGCTCAGCCATCTTATTTATTGAAGATAAAGGCATATCGGAGTGTAAGACGATGTTTACATTAGGATACCGCCGTCTAATAAAATTCTGTTTCCTGGTTAAAATTGATTTCTTAATAAAACTAAACATCTTTTGTCGGTTTTATAATTAGTAATTTGTAATTTAAAATTACCAGTTACGAGTTACTAGTTACGAGTTACGATTTGATTTTTGCATTTTCAAATATGCCTCAATAAAACCGTCAATTTCCCCATCCATTACCGCATTTACGTTGCCGCTTTCATAATCCATACGGTGGTCTTTTACCAGACTGTAGGGATGCATTATATAAGAGCGGATCTGACTGCCCCATTCAATCTTTTGTTTTTGTCCGCCAAATTGACGGGCAAATTCCTTCTCCTTTTTTTGCCTTTCTAATTGGTAAAGGCGCGCCTTCAGGATTTTAAAAGCCATCTGTTTATTCTGATACTGTGAGCGCTCATTCTGGCATTGAACAATAATCCCGCTAGACAGATGTGTAATCCTTACTGCCGAATCAGACTTTTGCATATGTTGTCCACCCGGCCCAGAAGAGCGATATGTTGCAATACGCAAGTCTTTATCTTCCAGCTTAAGTTCGACTTCCTCTTCAATCTCAGGAATTACATCTACCGAGGCAAAAGATGTGTGCCGACGCTTGTTCGCATCGAAGGGAGAGATGCGAACTAAACGATGCACCCCCTTTTCTGATTTAAGATATCCATAGGCATACTCTCCCTGAATCAAGAAGGTAATATTCTTAATTCCTGCCTCTTCGCCCAAGAGCAAATCAGTGGACTTAGATTTATACCCTTTTTTCTCTGCCCAGCGACTATACATCCGAAAAAGCATTCCTGCCCAATCGCAAGCCTCCGTACCACCTGCCCCGGCGTTGATACTCAAAATAGCATTGCAGTGGTCAAATTCCCCACCTAAAAGAATCCTGAATTCCAGTTTGGCTAAGTCTTGAGAAAGTGCATTTAGGTTCTTATCTATATCGGCAATTAAATCTGTATCTTTTTCATCAAGGATATGGACAAGTTCAGCCAATTCCTTGTATTTATTGTGAACTTCATCCCAAGGCTGAATAGATACTTTAAGAGTTTTTATTTGATTAACAATCCGGATGGATTTTTGGTTATCTTCCCAAAACCCTGGCTTTGCCATCTGCTGAGATAATTCGGAAATATTACGTTTTTTATTATCCAGGTCAAAGATAACCTCGCAGGTGAATAAGTTTTTGTTCAATCTGATTTAGGCGTTGCCTGATTTCATCTAACATAGGTTACTCCCTCAATGAGCAGACAACCCAGCCCTTTTGGTTCGTTAAACGCTTAAGTTAACTACCCAAAAGGGCTGGGTCACTTATGCCCCTCTTATCCCTTTTAACATAAGCATAAACTCATCTTTATTATCGGCAAAGTTTGCTGCCACCTCCTGACTCACCTTACCTTCCTTGACCAATTTTATTAGACACTGATTAAATGAACACATACCAAAAATTTCGCCCTCTTCAACAAAACGCGCTATCTCCCAGATTTTTCCTTCGCGGATGAGCCGGGCAATTGTAGGGGTAGGCAGCATTATTTCATAAGCAGGGATGCGTCCGGGCATATCCTGGCGAGGAAGGAGTCTTAAAGAAATAATCCCTTTTAAAAGCGAAGAAAGTTCAACTCGCACTTCTTCATGCTGATAGGGTGGAAAGAAGTTAATAATCCTTTCCAGACTTTGCGGAGCATTGACTGTATGTAGAGTGCTGAGTACCAAAACCCCGGTCTCGGCAGCAGTGATTGCTGCTGACATTGTCTCATGGTCGCGGATATTTCCTATATAAATAACATCTGGGCTCTGTAGGGTAAATCCCCTTAAGGCTACCGGATAAGAAGAAACATCCCGATGCAATTCTCGTTGATTAATAATTGAATTTTTATCCTTGAAAACAAACTCAATTGGCTCTTCGATAGTTAAGATGTGTTTATGGGCATTGACGTTGATACATTCAATCATACTGGCAATTGTTGTTGATTTACCGGAACCCATGGTACCGGTAAGCAAAATCAAGCCGCGAGTTTCCTCCAGGGCTAACCGCCTAAGTAACAAAGCAGGCAGATTTAATTCCTCCATAGTTTGCGTAAGCGGCGATACACTCCTTACCACAATCGATGGCCAGTTGCGTTGCCTAAAGATATTCACGCGAAAGCGACGGTCCACTTCAGGTAAATACAAAGCGAAGTCCACATCTGAGTTGCTATGGAAGAATTCTCTTAGTTCTTCGGAAAGCAAATCCTTAAGCGCTTGGTTAATATCGTCTGCGGTTATGACCTCCTCTCCTACACTTACCACCTGAGTATCAATGCGCATCCGCACATTCCCTCCAGCGCGGTAGAACATATCGGAAGCATTCATCTTAACCATCAACTTCATATAATCTTTTATATTCATCCTTTATCCTTCTGTTATATATTATATCATCTTTTGTCTTTTTTAGTAATTAAAATCGTTGCCCTAATTTCCTTCTCTAGCCTCAAAAGTCTCTGTTTGGCTTTCTTGCCCCAACGGTATCCGCCTAATTTCCCATTGGCATTTATTACACGGTGGCAAGGGACAATTAAAGGAAAAGGATTGTGTTTTAAAATTTGACCTACCAAGCGCGCCGCACCTGGCCGGCCAGCCTTGCTGGCTACCCATTTGTAGCTGCGCACCTGGCCCAAGGGAATCTTCAGCACTGCTCGATAGACCTTCTTAGCAAAAGCAGTCATCTGTCTGTTATGTCAGTTATTTCCCTTTGGTCCATTAACGGAATTAACGGACCAAACGGAAATAATGGGATTAACCATTATTTACCTAATATTTTCTTCCTTCTTAGTATATGATGATAGGCCAAAGCGAAACGATGTGCCTCATCGCGAATCCTTTTAATTAAGCGCAAGGCCAAAGAGTCGCCTCCAAGATTAATAGGCGTACGCCGATTCAGAACAAAAATCTCTTCTCTATGTTTTTCATACAAATTGCCGATGCCCCTTTGAGGCTTAGCAATACTAATCACCGGTAGCTTAACGCCCAGTTCCTTAAGTTTGCGGCTCACCCTATTCAGCTGCCCCTTACCTCCATCGATAATAATCAAATCGGGAAGGGCTAACTTCTCATCTATCAAGCGGCGATAACGCCGAGATACTGCTTCTTCTAACATCTGATAATCATCAATCCCCGCAACACCTTTTATGCGAAAGCGACGATAATTACTTTTATCCGGCCTTCCTTCGTAAAAAGAAACCATTGAGGCACAAGCAGAAGAGCCAGAGATATTGGAGACATCAAAAGCCTCAATGTGCCGTGGTCGAATGCTTAAAGCCAAAGCCTGTTTTAATTCTAATGATTCGCGAAATGAATCGGATAATGAGGGAACGCTTCCCGGGGATATATCCCCACCACCGATATACTCCCCCACCAGCAATGTATTGG
>CAZQEY010000033.1:8207-15541 GCA_964592485.1 uncultured Planctomycetales bacterium | reverse complement strand
TAGTCTCTTTGTCTGTTCTAAGCCGGAATTTATACCTCCAATTAAAACATATTCAAAGGTAATTTGTCGTTTTGTTTTTTTAAAATAGGCGCGGCAGGCCGATAATAGTTTTTTTAAAGGATACCTTTTGTTTATTGGCATAAGATATGTGCGCGTTTGATTATCGCCGGCATGTAAGGATACGGAAAGCTCAATCTGTAGATTCTCCTCAGCCAATCTCTGGATACCGGGTATCAAACCACAGGTCGATATAGTCATTCTTCTTGCTCCAATATTAAGGCTGTAGGATGAATTTAAGATACGCACGGCTTTAAAAACATTATCGTAATTATCCAGCGGCTCCCCCACCCCCATAAATACAAGATTATTAATCCTCCTTTTAGCTCTATCCTTTAAACAGATAATCTGTTCAATAATTTCCCCACTGGTTAAATTTCGCCGCCAGCCCTGTGCGCCGCTGGCACAAAATAGACAGGCAAATTTACAGCCAACCTGCGTCGAGATGCAGGCAGTCAGGCGTCTTGATACGGGAATAAGCACAGACTCAATGCCTTGCTGGTCAGGAAGACCAAAAAGGAATTTCTGCGTTCCATCAGAAGAGACCTGTTTCTTGATTAGGGCAAGACTTAAGATATAAAAATTCCTTTTTAAGAAACTGCGCAGATTCTTGGATAAATTAGTCATCCATTCAAAATCATATATTGCCTTTTTGTAAATCCAGGAGAATATCTGATGAGCAGCAAAGCCAGGAAAGTCCTCTTTTTCCAAATAACTTTCTAAATCCTTAAGGGTTAAGTCCAGAATTGCTTGCATACTATCTTAAATTATTTTGCCCAATAAAATATTTGCTTCGCTTATAACACAGATGATCACAGATAAATCTTCGCAGATTAGCACAGATTTGACCTATTTTATCTGTGCCCATCTTGGGTTTTTCATCTGCGCCTTCTGTGCTATATAATTTCCTACTTACTGTCAAGGTAGGGTTTAATCGCTTGATAAATCCTCTCAGCAATAATCCGATGTCCCTCAGCATTTGGATGAATATAATCACTTTTAAGAGAGGCGTTGGTGATTATCCCTTTAAGCAGATTGGGAATAAAGATTGCCTGGGTTTGGCGTGCCAATTTCTTATAGCTCTTTTGGTAATTTCTCATAATCATACCGCTACCTATATCAGCAATCGCCACCATTGCTCCTTTTGCCTGAATCGCCTGAGTCATCATTCGGATATTATTAACTGTCCGGGATATTGGCAGCTTTCTTAAAAAATCATTTCCTCCAAATTCAATAATTACTAAGCGTGGTTGATAGGCTAACACATCTTCCTGCAGGCGTACTAAGCCATCAGAGGAAACCTCTCCGCTTCGGCCTGCATTGATTACTGGAAAGCCCAACAACTCCGAGAGGAGATAGGGATAAGCTTCTTCTTCAGAAACACCCGAGCCGGCTGTTATGCTATTGCCGAAACAGATAATCTGCTTGCCAGAAGAATTGATATTCTTAATCTCGTATCTTGCGCAGCCAAAGGAGATAAAAAACAAAAATGCAAGGGCACAGAAGCTAAATAATCTGACTAATCTATGATGTTTCCTGCTTATAGCTCGATTCTGTTGTGGTGGGATAATCTGGCTAATCATTATTCTTAACAATGCTTGAGCAAGCGTTCTAAAAAGCGCACCTCAGTATTAATCATCTCTAAATTATGCTCAAGAATTAGCCATAAAAAGGAGGAGGATTTCTTAGATTTTAAAGAGCGAATCATCTGACTAAGCCCACGCGATATCCGCTCAAGTAGGCGAATCCTTACCTGAATGCGCCGCTTAAGTATCCTGGGCTTCATATAACGCAAAAAATATAAGTTGATATCCAGACTGAATCGCGGGCGTTTGAAATCTAGGAAACTTCTTAATAATAGATTATTAAACCGGATCTCACCCTTATCAGTTAAACTATAAATAATGCGGCTGGGTCGATTGACTTGTCTTGCAATTCTTTTTATCACCAAGCCCTTTTTTTCCAAAACGCGGAGAGGATAATAAATAGATTTTATCTCCAGGCCAGCAAACAAAGAAAGAATTTTCTTAATGCGCTTCTTTATCTGATAACCGTGCTTATCGCCTTCCTTAAGCAGGCCTAGCAACAACAACTCTTGTTCAATCATCTAAGAATTTGCCGATATTGCGGAACTTCTTATAGCGGGCTTCTAACAAATCCTGCCTGGATAGTGCAAGTAATTCTTTAAGGTGCTTCTGGATAGTCATTTTTAATGTGGCACCCATCTTTTCTGGGTCTCGGTGAACACCGCCCAATGGCTCAGGAACAACCTCGTCAATAATCCCTAATCTTAGCAAATCATTGGCAGTTAGTTTTAATACCTCAGCTGCCTCAGGCGCCTTGCTCCCGCTCTTCCAGAGAATAGCTGCACAGCCCTCCGGGGAGATAACCGAATAGTAAGCATTCTCCAAAACGCAGATTCGGTCAGCCACACCGATACCCAAGGCGCCGCCGCTGCCACCCTCACCAATTACAATTGCTAGAATCGGAACCGCAATGCTGACCATCTCTCTTAAGTTTAAGGCAATGCTCTGGGCCTGGCCGCGCTCCTCAGCCCCAATACCCGGATAGGCACCTGGCGTGTCAATAAAGATAACGATGGGTAAATCAAATTTCTCAGCCAACTTCATTAACCTTAGCGCCTTACGATAACCCTCGGGATGGGCGCAACCAAAATTACGCATTAAATTTTCCTTGGTATCCCTTCCCTTTTGATGACCAATTACCACAATCCTGAGTTGCTGAAGACGGGCAAACCCCCCAACTATCGCCTTATCATCAGCAAAACCGCGGTCACCGTGCAATTCAATAAAGTCACTCATCAACATCAGGATATAATCCAAGGTATAAGGTCGGCTGGGATGGCGGGCAATCTGTACCCTTTGCCAGGCGGTAAGATTGCTATAAATTTCTACCTTGAGTTGGGATAATTTTTCTTCCAGGCGTTTTATCTCTGAAGATAAATTAATCTTCTTCTGGGAAGTAAAGCTTTTTAACTCCTGGATCTTATTCTCTAACTCGACTATAGGTTTTTCAAAATCCAGACCCTTCATGTTCAATGAATCCCAAACTTACGCAACGCAATGACTAAGTCTGCTGGGTTGGGTAAGTTCGGACTTATCCCATCGTTGGCGGAATGCCCTCGCTTAACGCTTAATCAACAATGGTTACCTCTGTACCAATGGGCACAATGGTAAACAACTCCTCAACATTAGAATTAGACATACGAACACAACCCTGGGTTATCTGCTGACCAAATCTCTCATCCTTGGTTGTTGTTCCGTGGATACCATAACCAACCACGTCAAAACCCATCCAGCGAGAACCAAGAACGTTATCAGGACTCTCAGGAGGAACCATTGCCCCTGCCTTAAACCAAATGGGGTTAACTAACTTATTAATAATTTTAAAATTCCCCACCGGCGTAGAATTATTAATCCCCGTAGAGACAATATATGTCTTAACCACCTCGTCATCGGACTTCAAGATGAGAATATTTTGTGATTTGTCAACCACGATATTAAAAGGGCGCGTCCAGACCTTTAATTTCTTGCCGGTTATAATTTTATCGTTTAAAAGACCATTGCTCTTTTTTAGTAATTCTACTGTCGTATTGAATTTTTTGGCAATCTTAGCTAAACTGTCCCCTGACTTTATCTCATAAAGAATACTTCCGGAGGTTATGGTGGGTGAAAATAATAAGTTAATATTTAAATCCCAGGTCTTTTTCTGCCAATTTCCCACCTCAGGAGAATTAGCGAAATCTCTAACCAGTTTCTCATATAAGGATTCTGCTTTCAAGAGATTGCCTTCGGCCTCATAGCGGGCTGCCTGGTCTAAAATCTCTGAACAGAGGGCAGCGTTCTCTTGAGACACCCCTTTACCTAAAAATGGAAATTTAGTTCTTATAATAAAAATTGCCAAAACCCCCAAAATCGCAATAATTATTATCCCACTAATAAGTAACCTCGTTTTCATCTCTTCTCCTTTTTAAATGAGCGCACACTTTACGGAATCTGCTCCTTCTTACCCTAAGCACTAAAGCTATTTTATCGAAAAGACCAACCCGTGGCTTGGTTTGAATTTTCTTAACACAAAATAACCGCAATAAATATTCCCAAAATCATCCCCAAGAAAACCTCAACTGGCGTATGACCCAGCAACTCACGAAGTTGCGCCTCTTTAATTCTCCTCTGCCAGTAAATATCTTCCATCATCTTATTTAGGATTCTGGCTTGTTTGCCCGCAGCTCGCCGCACATTTTGAGCATCAAACATCACCACAATGGCAAAAGCAGCAGCCAGGGCAAAGGGAACTGTATCAAAGCCAATTTTTAGGCCGATACTGGTAGTCAAGGCAGAAGCGCCGGCTGCATGCGAAGAGGGAACACCCCCTGGACCAACAAACCAGCGAAAATCAAATTTTCGCTGGCGAATTACTCCGATCACCACCTTAATACTCTGGGCCAGAATCCAGGCAATTAATGTCACTATCAAAATATGGTTTTGCCCTAGCTGTTGGAAAATTTCCTTCATTCTTATTCTCTGGTTCAATTGATAAAGATTTGGATATATTATGTGCCTTTTATTATATAATAGATAACAGAAATTGCAAGCGCCGTTACAAATACCGTTTTACCACAAGGTAGAGTAAGATTTGTAACGGGGTGAGGCTTTCCAGGCAAGGCATCAAGGCAAATACAAGGTCGCGGAAGGAACGATAAAGATAAATAGATAAGGCTTCTTTAATAAAGAATTAGAAAATATTTTCTTATTTTATTATCTAAGCTCCCAAATGGTCCCGCTGGCATCAGCCCTTTAATCATCATCGCCTAAATCAAACATGTTTAGTTTCATCATCTTATTGTATATATTTTTTGCCATAATCGCGTATCCTTTTTCATTGCAATGACCATCGGGAATAAAATAATCCTCTCTTCTCTGGCGCCTTAGCCATAATACCTCAAATGCGCGCTCATTATCCACGAAGGGAATAGAATACTTTCTGGCAATCTTCTCTAATTTTAAGTGTATATTAGCCCACCAATTAATCGGATAATTATGCAAGATTATCTTTATTCCTTGGCTTTGGCATATCTTTATTATCTTTCCTATGTCAGACCTTGCCCAATTGTAAATCTCTTCAATGGCATTTTTCTTGCTGAACATCTCGATATAATTTAAAGCAGCGGGGCTATTTTTTGCTGTCCTACGCAAAAACTCAACTAATTCGCTATACTCCCTACCAGTAAAGCCGTAGGTTTCCCTATAGATTTCTGCTATACCGCCATAATTAAAATAATTATCGGGATCCACCCTTACCCCTTCCTTAAACCACCTCAATGCCTCTTCGTAGTTTCCCCCCTTGCTATAACAGTAGCCTATGGAAGAATAGGTGCTACTATTGCTTGGTTCCATCTCAACGGCTTCCTTAAACCACTTTATTGCCTCCTCATAGTTTCCCTGGTTTCTATAGCAGTCGCCTATGCAAGAATAAACGGAACTATTGCTTTGGTCCATCTCAACGGCTTTCTTCAACCATTTTATTGCCTCCTCATAGTTTCCCTGGTTTCTATAGCAGACACCTATGCAATGATAGAGAGAACTATTGCTTTGGTCCATCTCAACGGCTTTCTTCAACCATTTTATTGCCTCCTCATAGTTTCCCTGGTCTTTATAAACCTCACCGAGGGCAATGTAAATAGAGACGTCGTCCGAATCCAGCTCCATCCCTTTCTTAAGCCATCTGACTGCCTCTGGATAGTTTTCCTGTTCTTTATAAACCATACCCATATTATAATAGGTAAAACTGTTATCCGGATTTTCCTTTATGGCTTTCTTAAGCCGCCTTATCCTTTCTTTATAATATGTCCTCTGGTCTCCATCTGCCCAGACATCTGTAATATCAAACCAAATTTTATTATACGATAATTTTTGTTTAATCCTGTCCTTCACATTGAGAAATAAAAGTTTTATCAGCTTATAAACACGAATCCTGTAAAGATAGTCATTTAGTATCGAAAATAAATTTCTCCCTTTTGAATATGCGTAATAGCCCCAGTAATTCCATCTGTTAGCCTCTCCAATCAAAAGGATTATGAGGTCTGGTTTTGTGGAATCTATATTATACTGCAATTCATTTAAGAGCTGCGCTGTGTTATAGCCGCCTAGTCCTCGATTAATAACCGTGAAGGTTCTGCCTCTGACTTTTGAATTCAACAACCCCTCCAGCTGCTTGGGATAACTCTTATCTCGAGTGGCACCTATGCCCTCAGTGTGGGAATCCCCTAAACATAGTATAATGTAACTGTTCTGCCTACCTCCTTTTAAAGATACCTGGTCAGAGGCAGTTATCTTTTTATGAATACTGCCTGCAATCCGTAACCCGACCTCCAGCAGTAGGATAACGCTAAACAGACCGATGAAAAATATTATGACTTTCTCTTTTTTGTCTCTCATTTATATTTTAACCGCGAATTTTTATCCATGCCGATAATTCTGACGCATATCTCTAATAAAGCATTTTGCCTTAATCACGTCCACTTAAATCAAGTATGTTTAGTTCCATCATCTTGTTGTATATATTATTTGCCATAATTGTGTATCCCTTTTCATTACAATGACCGTCGGGCAAAAAATAATCTTCTCTTCTTCCTAGTTCATTAAATGCCTGCTCATTATCTACAAAGGCAAGGGTATATTCTTTAGCAACTTCTTTTATAACTTGATTAACCACATCGCCGCTTGGATAATTTTGCAGAATTATTTTTATTCCTTCCCCTTGACATATTTTTACGATATTTCCTATACCAGATTTTATCCAGTTATCAATCTCCCTATCGACATCCTGCCTCTTGAGCATCTCGATATAATCCAGAATAAAAGGATTACTCCTGGCTAAATCGCGTAAAAAATCTATTATTTCAACATACTCCTCTGGTTTTATAGAAGCTCGGAGCCGACACATGCTATGATAGTTAGAGACATTGGATGGGTCTATCTCTATACCTTTCTTAAACCATTTTATTGCCTCTTGGTAATCTCCCTTACCCCTGTAACTCTCGCCCATACCATAATAATTAGAACCCTCAGCCGGGTCTGTTTTTATGCCTTTCTTAAACCATTTTATTGCCTCTGCGTAGCTTCCCTGGCTCCTGTAGCTCTCGCCCATACCATGATAGTTAGCGACATTAGCCGGGTCTACTTCTATGCCTTTCTTAAACCATTTTATTGCCTCTGCGTAGCTTCCCTGGCTCCTGTAGCTCTCGCCCATACCAT
>CAZQEY010000033.1:0-8107 GCA_964592485.1 uncultured Planctomycetales bacterium | reverse complement strand
TGTAGCTCTCGCCCATACCATAATAATTAGAACCCTCAACTGGGTCTGCTTCTATTCCCTTGTTAAACCAGTTTATTGCCTCTGCGTAGTTTCCCTGGTTCCTGTAGCTCTCGCCCATACCATAATAATTAGAACCCTCAACTGGGTCTGCTTCTATCCCCTTGTTAAACCAGTTTATTGCCTCTGCGTGATTGCCTTGGTGTTGATAAACCTTACCCATACCATAATAATTAGAACCCTCAACTGGGTCTGCTTCTATCCCTTTCTTAAACCAGCTAATTGCGTCCGGGTAGTTTCCCTGGTTTTTATAAACCACACCTATACTATAATAAGCAGAGCTATTGCCCGGATTTTCTTTTATAACTTCCTTAAGTCGCCTTATTTTCTCTTCATATACTTCCTGCTCCTCACCTGCCCAGGCATCTGTAATATCAAACCAGATTTTATTATGTGATAATTTATATTTAATCCTGTCCCTCACATTGAGGAATAAAAGCTTTATCAGCTTATAAACACGAATCCTGTAAAGGCAGTCATTTAATGTTGCAAATAAACCTTCCCCTTTCAAATATCTACAGTAGCCCCAGTAATTCCATTTGTTGGCTCCCCCAATCAGAAGAATAATAAGGTCTGGTTTTATGGAATCTATATTATACCGCAGTTTATTTAAGAGCTGGGCTGTATTTTGGCCACTTATTCCCCGATTAATAACTGTAACGATTTCTTCTTCGGCTTTTGAATTTAACAGACTTTTCAATTGGCCGGGATAGTTCTTATCTTGAGAAATCCCTAAACCTTCTGTAAATGAATCCCCTAAACATAATATAGTATAATGATTCTCTCTGCTGCCTAAAGCTACCTGACCAGGGGTAGCCCTCTTTTTATGAATACTACCTGCAATTCGTAACCCGACCTCTAGAAACAAAATAATGGTAAACAGGCTAATGAAAAATACTATAACTTTTTCTCTTTTGTTTTTCATTTAAATTTTAACTACGGATTTTTATTTGACTATGCAACAACCACTTAATCTGACTTTACTCTCTTCTCAACAACATAATTTCCCAATACCAGATAATCCATTTGACTTCTTTGAAAACTACTTATAGCATCCTGTGGCGTGCATACTATAGGTTCACCTTTTAAATTAAAAGAGGTGTTTATGATAACTGGTACACCTGTTATATTCTCGAACTCTTTAATTAACTGCCAGAATCTTGGATTTGTATTCTTGCTGACGGTCTGAACTCTGGCTGTTCCATCTATGTGAGTTACACCAGGAATAAGTTCCCGTTTTCCCTCCCTCACCTGAGGCGCTAATAACATAAACGGAGAGGGACTTTGTAATTTAAAGAATTCCCCTGCTCTCTCCTCCAAAACAGAAGGCGCATAAGGCCTGAAGGACTCTCTCTTTTTCACTTTAGAATTTAATAACTCTTTCATATTAGGGTTGCAGGGATTGGCCAAAATTGAACGATTTCCTAAAGCTCTGGGGCCAAATTCCATCCTGCCCTGAAACCAACCTACGATCTTATTCTGAGATAGTTCCTTAGCAATATATTTAACCAAATCAGAATCGTTTAATTCCTTGAAAACAAAATTATAATTTAACAGGATTCTCTTTATTTGATTTGCCGGAAAATCAGGGCCAAGATAGGCATTAGTCATAACGTAATTTCTTTGGTTTCCCAAAATAGAATGATATATGTAGGAAGCCGCACCTAAGGCTCCTCCGCTGTCACCGGCAGCTGGCTGGATAAAAATCTGCTTAAAGGGCGTCTCTTCTAGAATTTTACTATTTGCAATGCAATTTAAAAACAGCCCCCCGGCAAGACAGAGCTTATCCGTCTTTGTCTCATTATAAAGGTTTCTGGCAATGGTAATTAATGTCTCTTCAATAAATTTCTGAAGGCTGGCTGCTATATCGCAATGCCTCTGTTCAATTTTGCTCTCGCGTTTCCTTGCCTTGCCGAAGGTTTTTACAAATTTTCCGCTATACATTCTGAAGCCTCTATTAAACCCGAAGAATCTTGAATCCAGCCTGAAACTACCGTCGGGCTTAACCATAATTATCTCTCTAAACTTATCGATATAGCTCGGCTTACCGTAACCAGCCAAACCCATTACCTTTCCTTCGCCTGCAAGCGCCTCAAATCCAAGATATGTCGTAACCGCCGTATAAAGCAAGCCCAGCGAATCAGGGTAACATATCTCTTTAAGAATCCGGATTGTGCTTTCTCTGCCGAACCCATAAGTCATAGTAGCCCACTCCCCTACTCCGTCTGCAGTTAGAATAGCAGCTTCCTGAAAAGGCGATACCAAGAATGCGCTGGCGGCATGAGACAAATGGTGTTTAATGAATAAAATCTTTCCGTCAAATCCGAGTTCTTTCTTCATCACCAGCGGTATTATCAATCTATCTTCAAGCCAGCTTGGTATTGTATCTAAGAAATTCTTCAATGAGAAAGGATAGGATACCAGATGGCTCAAAATTACCCTGAAGAATTTCAAGAAGGGCTTATCGTAAAAACCTATATAATCAATGTCATAAATCGTTATGCCCCCTGCCTGAAGGCAGTAGTTGATTGCATTAATAGGAAAGAGGGGTGAGTATTTTTCGTGATTGAACCTTTCCTCCTGGGCAGCAGCCACCACCTGACCGTCCCGCAGAAGACACGCCGCGGCATCATGATAGTAACAGGATATCCCTAATATATTCATTCGCTTATTAGGATTATTTAACGCTGTAAGCTTTGCTTAAACGCCGGCATAAATAAATGAAATTATAGCAGCGGGGCCGATATAGAAAACCAAGAAGGCTAATAAGGCAAGTATTATGAATATGGGGGCTAAAAAATATAATTTATGCTTTCTAATCATATAAAACATCTCTTTAAAAATGTATAAAATTTTTCTCATCCATCACCTCATATTCATTTATGACTGCCTCATGCTAATATTAATATCAGCCCCGTACTCTTTTGCTTCATTCCAGAATGTATTTTTTCCTTTATATTCTTTCCTCAGAATTCTCCGGTTAAAAATCATTACAAAAATTGCAGTAATGCCGATACCGACAATATAAATGATAATCAAAAATATTGTAATTAATATTTTTTGTATTATCTTGATAAACTTCTGTATTATTTTTTTTATCATCTCTTGAATTATTAATAAAATTGGCGCTTGGGCTTACAGCCTATTTTCCCAAGAACAGCTTCTATCATCTCGTTATCAAAATTTATTGCCAGCTTATTTAATGCCTCTTCCCGGCTTAATTCTCCTAATCTAATAAGCTTACTCATCTCTATATGATAATGCGTGTATCCATAATTTCTCATTGCCAGATAAACACTGAGGAAATTCATAAGACAATTGGTTGAGCCCGCTGGATAACTTAATCCGGGGACTTTCCATTTCAGCTCTTTCTGTAATATCTGCGTTATTCTATCCGTATCCCATTGCAAATACCAATGTGGTGAAGTAACTCTGATTTTTAATTTCTTTTGTGCTGTCCTCATAGCCTCCTTCATACTTCTCGGGAATCCTCTGTATTTAGGGTCTTTATGCAAGTAATTAACTACGAATTCTGTTGTGGCGCGGGACATAGATGCGTATTCCCTGCCCGATTCGCCCCTTTCCATAGATTGCCCTTTAGTCCAACCCGCAACTATCAAAGGTATCTTATGCCGGGCCGCAAAATCATAAATAAGCTGAATATACCAGATAGCGCAAACATGACATATAGGCGCTTTGGCTTGGGTTTTTACAAGAAGAGAGAAAATATCTTTCATAAAATCGGATTTGTAGTAAATCCAATCAACTCCTAATATATCAACGGCATTTCTTATATTTTCGATTGCTTCGTCATTCTCAAATCCATGGTCAAAAGTAAAAGCAAGCGGATTCATTTTGTATCTTCTTTTCATACAATAAAGACTAAATGTACTATCTTTACCCCCGCTGCACATAACCAGGCAATCATATTTGCCTTTACCCTTATATTGATTTAATAATTTAATAAAATCGGTTTCGAGAAATTTAATATCCTGCTTAGAATGTTTTGTTTTCTCATATTCTATACATATATTACAAACCCCTTCCTCATTAAGCTGAATATCCGGCTTGCTTTCCGGCAAAACACATCTTTTACATATCTTTCGCGGTATCGGCATCTCTATGCCCTGTTGAGTAATAATACTCATAATTTAGCTGTAATTTATATATGATTTTACTATCTTCACTCTAGAATACGCAAAGAATATTTTATAAGAAATGACCTGGACTTAAAACAACTGTGATTTTATTATACCTAAAAAATAGGAAGGGTAAAGTATTTAATAGCGGGTGGGGGGCTTATAGCCACAAATTCCTATCCAAACTGCGGTATTGAATTGCCTCGGTTATATGCTCAGGCAGGATTCCTTTTGATTCTGCCAGGTCAGCAATTGTCCTGGCTACCTTCAAGATTTTATGATATGCCCTCGCAGAAAAACCTAATTCTTCTATTGCCTTCTTCAACAATTCCCTTGTTTCCTCAGTAATTATACAGAATTTCCTTATCTGTTTGTGATTCATCTGCGAATTGAAATAGATTCCTGTATCCTTGAATCTCTCCAGCTGCATCTGCCTGGCCTTATTTACCCTTTTCTTGATTTCCTCCGAAGATTCTGGTTCCTGCCTGGTAATAAGCTCTCTATATTTTAATGTTGGAATTTCTATGTGTATGTCTATCCTGTCAAGTAAGGGGCCGGAAATTCTTGCTCTGTATCTCTGGATTTGAGCAGGGCTACAATGGCAAGCCCTGGAAGAACCATAATAACCGCAGGGGCACGGATTCATTGTAGAACAGAGTAGAAAACGAGAAAAGAAGTCCAGTGTTCTGTTTACTCTGGAAACAGTAACCTGGCCGTCCTCTATCGGCTGTCTCAGGACCTCAAGAGCATCGCGGTGGAATTCAGGTAACTCATCAAGAAATAAAATACCATTATGAGCTAAACTTACTTCGCCTGGTTTTGGAATTGTGCCTCCCCCAACCAAGGCAATATCTGAAGTGGTATGGTGCACTGCTCTAAAAGGCCTGTTGGTTATCAAGGCCTGGTTTGATTTGAGCAAGCCGGCAACACTATAAATCTTTGTTGTCTGCAGCATCTCCTCAAGAGCCATATCCGGCAGTATGGTTGGAAGTCTCTTGGCAAGCATGGTCTTGCCTGTTCCGGGTGGGCCAATCATCAGAACATTATGGTAGCCGCTGGCAGCAATCTCCAGCGCTCTCTTGGCAAGCAGGTGGCCTTTAACATCGGAGAAATCAACCTCATAGCTTGATGTGTTTCTCAAAATCTGGTTTAAATCTACCTTATGGCTTTCGATATTAATATTCCCACTTATGAAACCAACTGCCTCAACCAGACTACTCAGGGGATAAATTTCTATATCGTTAACAACTGATGCCTCGGCAGCATTCTCCTCTGGCAGGATAAGCTTTTTTATCTTGTCTTTTCTCATTTCAAGGGCAATAGGTAATGCTCCCTTCACCGGCCTGATTTTACCATCCAGGGCGAGTTCTCCCAGAATTATATATTCCTCAAGGCTATCTGGATTGACTTGAGAGGTAGCAGCAAGTATCCCAAGTGCGATTGGCAAATCAAAAGCAGGACCCTCCTTTTTTATGTCAGCAGGAGCCAGATTTATGGTAATTCTATCTGGAGGGTAGCTATATCCTGAGTTTTTTATTGCGGATTTTACCCTTTCCTTGCTCTCCTTGATTGCTGTATCAGGCAATCCCACTACCGCTACCGCAGGCAAGCCCTGTGCCACATCCACCTCAATCTCAAGCAAATATGGCTCAAGACCCAATAGAGAAGCTGAATAGACCCTGGATAACATCTTGTACCTCCTTAAATGAGCCCCACTCTTTTGGTCTGTTAAACTAGACGCAAGCGACCCAAAAGGGCGGGGCGAATTTAACCCAGCCCTTCTGGTTATTTTTTATATATAAAACTATTTTTTAATCGCCTCTTAAGATGTCCTTTCACGCTTCCATGATGCTTTAATTTACATTCCCGAATTAACGCATCTGCCGAATGTAAATATGCCTCATAATAAACTAATCTAAATGGTAAATATCGCTTAGTAGCATAAACCTCGCCATTGTTATGCTCTGCGAATCTTCTTTGTAAATCTTTAGTATTACCGATGTATATATAATCATACTTTTGACTTTGTAAAACATAAATGTAATGCATAATCTCTCTTTGCCAAAAGGGCTGGGTAAGTTCGGCCATACGACTTATGTTCGCTATCGCTCCATAAGTCGTGGCCTCACTTATAATAGACGAAGAGGAGGGAGAAATCTCACAGGGATTTTTGGGAATTTTTTGAGGGTTTTAAGATGCAGGTAAAATAGGATTAAGCGGTTAGCTGGATTGAGTTGTTATATGTCTTTTTACGAATTTAATTCTTACATCTTTACGCATAAAATAATAAATATTGGCGCAAAATAAAATCAACCCTATAGAGATTACTATCAGGGCAGGGATGTTTAAACTCTTCACAGCTTCAATGAAATGATGCAAGGGGATAAATGTGTCAACAATATAATAAAAGTATGATACTATAATTAATTTTCTTGCCCATTCCAAGCGTTTAAAAATGAATATTCCAGATATCAATAATCCAAGCGTAGCCATGATGAGCAATGTATCTTGTATATTTAAACTCTGTTTTTTTGTATAACCACAAATCAAAACAAAAGTCATCATGATTGCGAATAGAATTGTTAATATCCCAAGAATAATTAATCCAATTAATTTTTTATCCATTTATTATTTCCTATAACAATTAATAGACGAACTTCCCTTTTGCAGCTAATCAGACGTTTTAGTTAATTATAACTCAATCAATAAATTGCGCAACAAATATTCTACTTGGCCTCTTGGACAATATTGGCTCTTAAAAGAAAAGGGACACCCTGCTGATTGGCTCAATAGGTAGATATTCATTATAATTTTCTTAAAAAATATTTTATTATAGCAAGAATTGCATATAAGTAAAAAAGAGGGGAAAAGAATAGGGACAACCAAGCTAAATCTTCTTCTCCTCCTGTTAAAGTTTTAAATAAGGCCAACGAGCCTAATATAACAAATAATATAAAAAACAAAAGAATATGTCTAGTCTTTAGACTGGAACACAGTTGCCAAAAAAATGGCATATATATAAGTGCGATTATCCAAATGAAAAATGGGATTAAATTAATCATGCGCTCCGCCTTTATTTACTGTCCATAACTTAGTATTTCGCTGGCTAATTAGATAGACTAAAAGTCGACTCTTTGGAAGAATAAAGTACCTATTAACTTAGAAAATAGAACCGTCCTTTTTTGTTGTGTTACCCGTTTCTGCAACAAAACTGCTTTCCATTTGATTTCACTCTTCCTTCTTGGGGCCGGAACAACCTGTGTGCTGCAATTTGACTTTAACATCGATTTCGATGGGATGGCCGCCAGCATCCTCACCAGTCCATGTGAATATTGCATACCCATTACATAATCTATGGTCAGCTGATGAACACCAATATGAATCTTTCCCCGTCCCTCCAGCAGGGACTTTGACCTCTCCACGCGAGATACTGCTTCCCCACTGGCTAACCCAGTGTCCGCCTTCTGGATCTTCAATGTACCCCGATCCGCGCACTTTGAATCCCATCTTTCCAGAGGTTTCTTTGAAGACTGTATCCCAGCCCCAAAACGGGCTCGATACATTCCAATAGGGACTGTTTCTCTGCTCAAGAATCTTGGGGTATTCGACCTCTACAGTCGCCCTATTTGCTTTCAACCATACTATTCTGTCCCTTGCCTTCTGCACGTACGCTCCATTTGGGCATTTCTTGATGTACTCCTCGTAGGTGGAATACCAGTCTTCCTCTTGTGCCTTCTTGAAAAGAACAGGGTCCATGCTGGTCTGCACTTCCCCGAGATGTGCACCGTCGGGATATCGGCTAAGGTACTTATCATATGATTCAACGGTGTTGACTCGCTTTGCCCAATCAAACATCAACGGTTCCATGCGAGCGAGAAGAACATCTTTGTTCTTCGGCGATAAACGAAGGT
>CAZQEY010000032.1:0-16238 GCA_964592485.1 uncultured Planctomycetales bacterium | reverse complement strand
GTCTTACTCCAAGGGAACCCTTGGAGTAAGTTCTGATATCGTTGCAAGTAGTCCGCCAGTTGAGACGGATGTCCGTTTTGGTGACAAGTGAAAACGGATAATTATATATAATTGATAAGTTTGCGTCTTTTAAAACAAGGTTCGAGCCGAGAATTTTCAAAAAATCTTTCTTGGGGCTTAAAGTTTCCTATCCCGCAAGGCGGGATAAGTAAACTTTTGAGGTATATCGGGACCTCAAAAATTTCCTTTGCCAAGCGACAGAATACTAAATTTTTGGAGGGTTCGCCATGCCAAAATACTACCTATATGCCAGGAAATCTACTGATGACGAGGACAGACAAATTCTCTCAATAGAATCACAAATTAACGAACTGAGAGAATACGCTAAGAAAGAGAATTTGTCTATAATGGAAGAGTTTGTTGAGGCAAAAACAGCCAAGAAACCAGGCAGGCTTATCTTTGACTATATGCTCAAGCAAATTGAGGAAGGTATTGCTGATGGTATTTTGGCATGGCATCCAGACAGGCTTGCCAGAAACTCTGTTGATGGAGGAAAGATTATCTATCTGATAGATACTGGCGCTATTGTTGACCTCCGCTTCCCTACTTATCGATTTGACAACTCCGCGCAAGGCAAGTTTATGCTCTCTATTGCCTTTGGACAAAGCAAATATTATGTGGATAATCTTTCCGAAAATATCAAGCGTGGCTTTAGAGAAAAGTTAAGGCGTGGAGAATGGCCTGGATGGGCGCCAGTAGGATACCTAAACGACTATAAGCAACACAAGATATATCCTGACCCAGAGAAAGCGCCATTTATTAAGAAACTCTTTGAGCTATATGCAATCGGTAATCATAACCTTGAGTCAATGCGTAAAGAAGTAAGTCTCTGGGGATTAACCGGAAACAGTGGCAAGCCTGTCTGTAAGGGGCAACTCGCCAGAATGTTAAGAAATCCTATTTATTATGGAGTATTTAAATTCAGAGGCGAGTTGCACGAAGGGAGCCACCCGCCGCTAATCTCTAAGAAACTTTTTGACAGAGTGCAAGATGTTTTAGATAACCGCTCAAGAGCGCATAATCCAGCAGAACCAAAGTATGCCTTTACTGGACTAATCAAATGCTCTTATTGTGGATGTAGTATAACAGCGGAAATACAGAAAGGCCACATCTACTATCACTGTACCAAAAAGAAAGGCCCTTGCCTAAGCAAAAAGTTTCTTAGAGAAGAGGCTTTGCTTTCCCAAGTAAATAAAGCAATCTTAAAAATTTATATTGATGATAAAACAAAAGATAAAATGACAAATAGATTGGATGAGTTATTTCAAGAGGAAAGCAAAGCCTCCTTTTCTCTATCCGAACAAGTCAAGAATAGACTCAGTGAGTTTGATGAGAAGATTGAGAGACTCATTGATGTCTATATTAACCGCGAGCTCTCTCAAGAGGAATACACAAAGAAAAAGGCAAAACTCCTCAACGAAAAAAAGGATTTAGAGGAAAGATTACAAGAGATAGAGAAAAGTGGCGGCGGGTGGCTCGAACCCTCCAAAAACTTTGTATCTACTTGTAATCAGGCAGGTTCTGTCGCTTGGCAGGAAACTTTAAGCCCCAAGAAAGATTTTTTGAAAATTCTCGGCTCGAACCTTGTTTTAAAAGACGCAAACTTATCAATTATATATAATTATCCGTTTTCACTTGTCACCAAAACGGACATCCGTCTCAACTGGCGGAGAGGGCGAGATTCGAACTCGCGGTCCACAAAGTGGACACCTGTTTTCAAGACAGGCCGGTTAAACCACTCCCGAACCTCTCCGAGTTTAAATCATATCATTATTGTGTTCTGATGTCAACTCGCACCTTTCTGATGCGGTGAGAGACTCTATAGCAAAAAGGCACGGAGTCAATCATAAGAAAATTAAAAATATCCCTCAGACCTTGATTTTTTCGGAAATATCAGTTATATTTATTATAGAAGTAAAAAAGGAGGCGAAACTTAGCGTAAGCTAAACAGGTTTATAGCCTAAAATAAAACCTGCTTTGTAAGCAGGTTTTATTTTTTATACATACATTATTGGAATGGCAGGCTCAATAATACCTACAAAAACAGTTGGGTAAATACAGCAGAGAAAATATCTTTACAAATCTGAAAGGATGCTTTTCCAAGACTAAGCCAAGAGAAAGATTCAAATAAAATGCTAAATCCTAAAGCAAGTAAGGCAATATTAATAATGTAGATAAAACCGAAGGAAAAGAGGTAATGTATCATTAGAAAATCGTCTTTACGTGAATGTAAGGTCCTCGCGCTAAAAACCAGATGAAGCATAATACTAAAGCCGATTAAGAACATAAACAATCCCAGAAGCCTGTCCGATTTTATAAACACAGACATTAAGATATAAAGCACAAACACAATAATGCTATAAATAGGTACAACAAAGGAGGCAACCTTAACCAAGGGTGAGAGAAAACGAAACGTTGCCTCGGTTATCTTCTGACCCCTTTGATAAATCTCCGCCGGCTCATAAATAAACAGATATACTACCAGGAAGCTGATTATACCGATAATAAATGAATTCAGATTCCCTTCAACCAGCTTAGATTCATTGATAAAAGCGACGGTAAAGGCATAAATCCAAGGCAGAAGAAATATCACTATAATAGACTTAAGAACGGTCAATGCCTTTCTTGACCTGTTAGGATTAAGAGATTGTAGATTCTCCATTTAAGTAAGGGCGCAAAACCTCAGGGATAACCACTGAACCATCCTTTTGCTGGTAATTCTCCAGCAGGCATATCATCGTGCGAGCCAAAGCAACCCCTGAGCCATTAAGTGTATGAAGATACTCCGTCTTTTTATCTTTTCCGCGGTATCTTATATTAGCCCGTCGAGCCTGAAAGGAATCAAAATTACTGCAGCTGGAAACCTCCAGCCACATATCTATGCCCGGCGCATAAGCCTCTAAATCATAACACTTAGAACCCGCAAAGCTTAAGTCCTCGGTTGGCAGAATCACTACGCGGTAAGGCAGATTCAATAACTGCAAAACCTCCTCGGCATCCTTAACCAATCCTTCCAGTTCATCGTAAGAGTCTTGCGGCTTTACGAATTTAACCAACTCTACCTTATCAAACTGATGCACGCGCACTAATCCCTTGGTCTCCTTCCCATACGAACCTGCTTCCCTGCGAAAACAGGCAGTATAAGCAGTATAATAGATGGGGAGTCTATTCTCATCGAGAATCTCATTAGCAAATATATTAGTAAGCGGGACCTCAGCGGTGGGAATCAGGAAATAATCCTCATCTTTTAGGCGATACATATCCTCTTCCAACTTAGGAAGCTGACCGGTTCCAGTCATCGACCGGCGGTTAACCAGAAAAGGTGGGAATACCTCAGTATACCCATGTTTTTTAGTATGTAAATCAAGCATAAAATTAATTAAGGCGCGTTCAAGCCTAGCTCCCCCGCCCTTATAAAGCACAAAATTAGAACCGGCAATCTTGGCTGCCCGGCTAAAATCGATTATATCCAATGCGCTGGCTATGTCGGTATGAGGTAAAGGTCTTGAGTCGAATTTGCGCAGCTTGCCCCAAGAACGCACGGTCTTTTTGGCCGAGACATCGCCTACAGGAACTGAAGCATGCGGAATATTGGGAACCAACAAAAGCAACTGATTTAACTGTGCCTGACACTCCTTAAGCCTTGTCTGTAATTCATCTATTTTCAAAGACGTGGACTTCATTGTCTCAATTCTTCTCTTCGCATCCTTTTTTTCTTTTAGCAACTGGGATATCTCGTCATTGGCAAGATTCTTCTGCCGGCGCAAATCCTCCAGTGCAACCAGAATATCCCGCCGGGACTCATCAATCCTCAGCAGCTCTTCCAAATCCAACTTCAAGCCCCGGTCTTTAATTGATTTATTCACTAAATCCTTATTCTCTCTGATAAATTTTATATCCAGCATAACAACCTCACCCTTTGATTACCCCAAGAGGCTTTCCCTCAACTGCGCTCCCCTGGCTCCACTCGAGACTTCGCGGCACTCCCTTTAACCTTCGCATCATCCTTTGCCTTTAATAAGACAGCCTATAGTGGGCTTCGGAGGATTTCGTTCAACCTTTTATTACACCTAAGGGTTTCATTCTGCATACGCGCTTGCCGATGCCGGCATTGTGCACTACGTCCACCACATCATTGACATCCTTATAAACAGAAGGCGCTTCCTCAACAATAGTCCCTTTGCCTGAAGCCTTGACAAATATATTCTTTGACTCTAACTCCTTCATCAATTTTTGGGCATCTATTGTCCTCAAAGCAGCAGAGCGAGACATTACCCTGCCTGACCCGTGACAGGTGCTGCCGAATGTCTCATCCATTGCCTTTTGTGTGCCTGCTAACAAATAGGAATTCCTGCCCATATCCCCAGGGATAATCACCGGCTGACCTGTGTTTTTATATCTATCAGGCAAAGCCGGATGCCCGGGGCCAAAGGCGCGAGTAGCCCCTTTTCGATGAACGCAAAGGGTCATCTGTTTGCCATCAACATTATGCTTCTCTATCTTGGCAATATTGTGAGCAACATCATAGATTAGATACATTCCCATATTCTCCCACGACTTATTAAATACCCTCTCAAATGACTTACGGGCTAAATACATAAGGCACTGCCGGTTTGCCCAGGCATAGTTTGCCGCGCATTTCATTGCCCCAAGATACTGCTTTCCCTCGGGGGAATTTACCGGCGCGCAGGCAAGCTGCCGGTCAGGAACATTGATATGGTATTTGGCCAAGCAACGAATCATACTCTTTACATAATCATCGCACACCTGATATCCAAAACCCCGCGACCCGGAGTGAATCATTATCGTAATCTGACCGAGTGAAAGCCCAAGCGTATCACATATCTTCGAATCATAGAGTTGGTCAATTACCTGAATCTCCAGAAAGTGATTGCCTGAACCAAGAGTGCCTGATTGAGCCTTGCCTCTCTCATAAGCCCTATCTGAGACTGCTAATGGGTCAGCGCCTGCCATTGCCCCATACTCCTCAGTACACTCCAAGTCTTCTTCTATGCCATAGCCTTTCTGCACTGCCCACTTGGCACCCTTAACCAGAATCTCACGCTCCTCTTTCTGGCTGACCCTTATATCGCCTTTAGAGCCTACACCGGAAGGGATATCCGAGAAGAACGCATAAACCAAATCCTTAATTTTATCCTTTATCTCATCGTGTTGGAAATTGGTCTTTAATAACCTGACGCCGCAGTTGATATCAAAACCCACACCACCAGGTGAAATTACTCCTCCTTCTTCTGGAGCAGTTGCTGCCACGCCGCCAATAGGAAACCCGTATCCCCAGTGAATATCCGGCATTGCCAGGGAATACTTAACAATGCCGGGCAGAAAAGCAACATTGGCAACCTGTTCAGCAGCCTTATCCTGACGGATATCCTTAAGCAACTTCTCATCCGCATAGATAAGCCCAGGCACGCGCATCCCCGGCTTATAGGATTTGGGAATCCTAAAGTGCCAATTGTCAAGTTTCTCTAATGGTCCTTGCCAGATATTAGACATCAAATATCGCCTGCGCCTCGTATCCTTTGTCTGTCTGCTTGACTTCTAGTTCATGATAGGTAACTGCTTTTATTTCGGTTTTAATCCGATAAGAATCAGGACTGAAGATTCTCCCGCTTATCTCTGCCTGGACGCCACTTGAATCTACCTTCTGCAGCTCTGCTTTTTCCATAATCAAACCTTCGGTAGCAAACAAATACAATAGCTCGCTTAACCAGGCAACAAAAACCTCCTCCACATTATTTCCCTGCCTATTAACCAAAAATTTCTTTCGCTCTTCCCTGTGAAAGATTGACTCCTTTTTTGTCGTCTCAACCATAATCTCAAACATTGCCTGGGCAGCATTCAAAAAAAGGCTATTTAAATTTCGGCCATAAACCTTTATGCCCAAATCAGCAGTATGCTCAATAATCTCATAGGGTTTCATTATAATTCCATTTATCCTTAATCATAACTAACGGCACTTGTGACTAACTTTTGCTTCACAAAAACTGGTGGGCCACGAAGGAATCGAACCTTCAACCTTGACATTAAGAGTGTCCTGCTCTGCCGATTGAGCTAGTGGCCCCAATTATAAATATCCCTCGCTTCTTTGATTTTAACTACGGAGGTTCGGGACTCATCCGCCTACGGCGGATTCGCGCGCCTGGCAGGACTTGAACCCGCAACGCCTAGCTCCGAAGGCTAGCGCTCTATCCAATTGAGCTACAGGCGCAAGATTAATTTTATAAAACAAAGAGCTATAAAGGCTCGGGATGGCGAAGGTAGACGCTCTATCCAATTGTCCCGCCACAATCTTTTAAAATAACAAGAGGCGGGATCCCGCTTCTTATAGTTCAACAATCGAAGCGGGAAGCTACAGGCGTAATTTAATACTGCTTTTCCCGAATCAAAAATTAATTATACCTGCTTTTTATAAGGATGTAAAGGGGGATATTTATTGATAAGACTCCAAGTTTAGCTATGAGGGGTTATATAAAACGCCCAAGAAGATTCCCTAGGCTTGATTACTCGTTTTTTATAAATGTGCGCTTCAGACCATCTCTTAGTCGGCCTTTTTGCATCTCTATAGATATAGCGTTTATTATCAAACGGGGTGCAAGAAAAAGTAACGGCAGCACTTCGGCAAAAGTAAAAAAATGCGCATCAAAAATAATCCTCTTTAATATTCTTACAAACCTGCCAGGCGTATAGAAAGAAAATCTTATCCTCCTACCTATCTTTTTTAATGCCGCATGACTATAAGTATCGGAATAAAGCTCCCCCTTATCAGTAACATGATAACCCGGCGTCTTTTCTGCAAGTTCTCTAAGCGGGGAGAATTTCTCTATCCTTAGCTTATTGGTAGTAACGCCATCCACCCCTATCTCTTTGGCAAATTCCGGAATACATAACATTTCTTCTTCTGTTTCCCCTATATTACCGTAAATAAAATAACCGTGGTAATAGATAGGATATCTCTTAAGCACCTTAAAGGCCTCTCTTATTGCCCTTGAATCAAATCCCTTATTAAGTTGCGTAAGTATCCAATCGTGCGGAGACTCTACGCCTATTGCCAGCGCCTTAAATCCGGCCTTAACCATCTTCTCAAGGAGGCGGGGATGCTTAGCTATACCAATACGTGATTGAGCTAAAAAGCGTTTGTTTATCTTGCGCGCGATTATTGAATCACAGATTTCCTCTGCCCGGTTTATGTCCGCGGAAAACTCATCATCGGTAAACAGAATTGCCCCCGCGCTTAACCCCTCTATCTCATCGACAACCGACTTAACATTACGCGCTGAATACTTTCTCTTTTGACCCAAGGGGTTTAAGGTAAACGTACAGAACTTGCAATTGAACGGACATCCCCTTGCGCTTAAAACCGAATCAAATTCTACATTTGTTACCTGTATACCGTTTAATTCTAAATGATATTTGCATCTTCTCAATCTACGGTCCGGAGCAGGTATGTTATCGGCATCAGGCAGTGGCCTGAAGGCGTTATGAATAATCTTACCGTTCTCTCTATAGGAAATGCCCAATATGTCCTTAGGGCGCCCATTGTTGAGTATCTCTCTTATCGTCTCTTCTCCCTCACCGCGTACGACGATATCTACCTTTGGACAATTATCTAATATCTCCACCACCATCTCTGTAGCTTTATGGCCGCCTACCACTAGGGGTATATCATCCGGCATTGAATTTAGCAGATTGCAGATTTCTTCAAATTGGCGGTCCCAGGCAATGCTAACACATATAATATCTATGTCTCTACGTATAAAATCCAGCAGCTTGGCAGTATCACAGAAAACCCTTTCCTGTCTTAAATCAAGCAGGGTCAGTTTATTAACGCAATCCTTGGCGCTGGTAGCTACATACTCAAGGCCCAACGGCGGAAAAAGCTTCATTATGCTTTTTACGTTGCTTTCAATGTAAGGATATAGGAACAGGGCGTGATTATACTTCATTGTAAAACGCTGTAACCATTGTTTCGTATGATATGTTCTGCACAAAACCTAAAATAATCCAATATATAACAACAACTTAAATAAGCCATGAAAATGCTTTAGATTGATACCTCATCCAGTTATCCAGTCGCAATATTTTTTAAATACCAATAGGCGGAAATTTAATGATTAGGGTGGGAGGCTAAGACTACATTGATTATAACATCAATTATATCAAACGGCTACACAATAAAATCCGCTATTCACTTTTTTGCCTTACATCCTAGAAGGAAAAATTTATTATACTTCCTTTTTTAGGATTATAAAAGGTATCCCAACATTTAAGAATTAACTGTTTTCTATCCAGATGATTAAACCTCTTTCATCCTGTACTATCTGCCTGTTTAATTCGTCCATTTCTTATATTCCTTGAAGTATAAATTAATAAATCCCTGGTGATTAACCTCTTAAGCCTCTTGTTAAATATGGGATTATTATCATTGCGGCTATAACTGCTAGAAAACTGCAGATAATATACATTCTTATGAATTTCAGCCATATTGATTTCTTATCTGGGCTTTCATTTCTATCTGCTCGCCAAAGTAAAATTGAACCAGCCCATATAAAAATATTAAGTACGAATGCCAATAAAGGTATGGCTACAAAAATCTTAGGATAGAAAAAAAGCGCTACTCCAAATCCTCTGCATAATAAATTAACTAAATAACCAATCCCATAAACAAAAAGCAACCAGCCCAAGACACGATAAAGCTTAATCTTTTGCATTGACTTATTCACTTTCTCACCTCCCCCCTTACCCGGATAACTATAAATTTCTTTTTATTCAACTACCTCAATTCCGTTTAAGTCTTTATCTGCCGTATATTTATAAATCAATTCCGCCGACAATATTAAAAATAGAACACCGGGGAATCTCCACTCAGCATCAATTACCACTCACCTCGGGCTCTTTTTCCCTGAAGCCATTTCCTCTTTTAATTCCTCTGTTTCCTCAGGGATTTTCTTCTCTTGGTTTTCTTGCTTTTGGGGTTTAGGAAAATCGAAAGGGATTGATAATTTAGCGTTCCCATCCTTCACAGAGAACATACCAGAAGCACAACCACTTAATAAAAATAGTATTGGAATTAATACAGGCATCAATTGTTTTTTATTCACTGCTCCCTTTAAATAAAAAACAGATTCCCCGCTTAAGGAATCTGCCTATAAAATGTACCTATTTAAATCTCACCTTACCACATCTCCTTCGCATCTAGTTGGAGTTAAACCCCGTCGCTCAGGACTCCCTTATCGGTTCGTTTGTGGTAATTATTATATTATACCTTCCTTGCCTTTGTTGTAAACATCTTTCTTATGCCCCTACCCTTATCCACACCCACAAAATCCCCTAAAAATCATAGATACTCTCCACCTAATCTTAACACAAACCGCGCCTTACGCAATAAGCTGTGGGAATAAATAGGGCAGAGATCTGTTCCGCAAGGAGTTTGATTATGAAAATCCAGGTAAAACCTCTCAAGATTCCCTTAGAAAGAACAAGTCAATGCCGATATAAGCTTTATATCGTTCTTCTTAGTATCTTCGGCTGGGCTTGTATCGTAATCATCAATTAAACTTAAGCTTAATGATAATTTATCGGTTATAGGGTCCGTCAACTTAGTTTCTGAATGCAGCCTAAGCTCCCCTACATCACCCAAGTATGGATAAAGAGTCAAATCCTGAGATACCATTGAGTCGCCAAATAATTTCTTCTCAAAGAATGCTCTCGGAATAAGAACCGCTTCATCGCTATCTTTAGTATTATCCCTAAACTCCGTGTGCTCCAGCCCCAAACCTACCTCTGCCGCCACCTTACAATCCGGTCGGTCAGAAAACCAATATCCTAAACCGGTAGAAGGCGTAATCCTATAATCAATATTGGCGAATCTATCATGGTCAAACTCCAGTTTATAGAAATTATACCATTTATTCTCTCTAAAACTAAAAGCATAACGGCCCATACCATACCACTTTTGGGAATCCATTTTTTTATTTGAAGAGGAGTAGTAAATATCGCCTCTTAATGTAAATTCATCGTGGTCTGTTTTTCTATTGGCTTTGGACATCAGGGAAAACTGGCTGCTCTGAGTATTGCCGTCAGCTTGGCTGTAGCCGACTGCAATCTGGTTTTGCCATAATTTATCTTCTACGGACTCAAGAGGAGCTTTTTTTATTCCGCTGCTCCTGACGATATTATCCACAAAGGCCCTATCTATACTTATCAAACCAATTGCCTCTGTCTGTATCGTAACGCTTTTCTTTGTCTCGCTATTTATATTACCACTTATCCTATCGCCATTTTTTAGATAGATTTCATCTGCAAATGAATATGAATGGGCAAATAAAAATACAAACATACCTGCCACTATTAAAGAAAAGGACTTCATGGCTACCTCTTCTTTCATAATATACCGCTGCAATCTAAATACACTGCCAATACCTTACCTGATTTTAACACAAACCACAACCTGCACAATAATTCCTTGGGGACGATATTCCTTTCGGCAGGGTTTCGGTTATGAAGCGTTAGGTAAACATCTAAGATTTTCTCTATTTTTATAACTTTTTTTCAGAAGCTCCTTAGAGCGGAATTGCTTTACAGCACGCCAAACAATAAAATAAAAATATGGATGAAGATGCCGGTTTCCTATATGGTCAAAAATTAAATGTGTAGAATATCCTAATGCAGCGGCAAGGAGATATGCATTTCTTGTGTAGAAAGCCAAAACCCAAAGTATAATGGCAGCTTCATTACTATGAAAGATAATATATAATTTCTTATATTGATTTTCTCCCCCAGATTTAACCGTTTGTTTGCATGCTATATAACATTCTCTATACGTAGTATTTCTCCAACCAAAATGAATTGCATGTTCTATAAGGTGGTCGATATCTAAGAGCATTCCTGAGCAAAAACATAAAAGCCCTACATATACAGATTTTGCAAAATACCATACTACTGCCCCTACAGAAAATGATATAATAAAATGCCTGCTGGGTAACATTTCAATCGCCCCCCTATTAACCAATTACACTTCCATAGCGAAGAGTAAACCGAAGCAGATGGCAAAAAGTTTCGTGCACGAGGAAATTCCGAGCAAAATGTGCTTCGCGGCTGAGCGAAAAAAGCGGCGGGTTTATTTGATTAAGCCTCTATTCCTCGCCGCCCTATTAATATTACAAAACGGACAAATCCTACCCCACGCAAATACCACTTTCGCAAACGCTGACTGAGGGAATCGCCTCGAGATAACGCACAAAGGACAAATCCGGTGCACAAATGAAAACGTAATTAAGAAAAGATTAACTAACGCATTCATCCTTTTCTAGATTCCTGCTCCTTTCTAATTATTATAGTCAGTGATAATTTAGTATAATCTGCCTTTCTCATAGAGCTACTGCGAAGTTTACTCATATTCTTCAAAATCGTAACCCTGGAGAACTTCAACCCCTGCACCTCAAAATTCCTTATCCCTGCTTTGGTTAATATCTCTTTTAGCTCATCGATAAGATATGAGCCCTCAACTGAATGCATAAATGCCTTTGCCTGATTCGGCGGTAGATGCGCTGCAACTTCTTTTACCACTTCTTCAGGCGCATCCCTTCTTAAATCAACAATATAAGCTAAACCATTTGGCTTCAATATTCGATAAATCTCAATAAAAACCTTAGATATATCTTTTAAATGATGTAATACCCCGTGACTTACCACCAAATCAACAGAACCATCCTCAAAAGGAAGACTATGTACATCTGCAGTGCGAAAACTTACATTACCTAAATTCCTTTGTTTTGCCTTATTGTTTGCCTCCTCTACCGCCTTCTCTGATATATCCAAACCCATAACCTGCAATTGCGGATGCCGGCTGGCTACCTCTATTGCCAAATCACCCAGGCCTGTTCCCAAATCTACAGCCATACCCTTGCTAAAATCACCCGCGTTGGATAACTCACCAGCCATAAGACTGTAATTTACTGAAATCACCGACGCTATATTAGAATACTCCTCAATGGTCTGCTGTTCATCCTCTAACTCAAATTCCTCTTCTAATCTTTCTCTTTTATACATAGCCTAAAGGCAACTCCTCATTAAGAAGAATTGCCTTGTGATTATTATTGCCTAATTTATTCTCACCGCAATCCTAAACCCTGGATAATTAAACAGCAACCACAAATAGGCCTTTTCTGTTCGCCAGCTTAAGCGCCTGTTCCTGGTCAATAAACAGGGTCTTTTCTGCCTCGATTGCCAGCCCTGCTGCCCGCGCACTAACAAGATTCTTTATTGTATTCAGCCCCACAACCGGAACATCAAAGCGCATATCCTGATGTGGCTTACTGACCTTAACAATTATTGCCCCCCGCCGGGCAATCCTGCCTGCGCGCTTAATCAGATTATCAGTCCCTTCCAGGGCTTCAATTGCTACTATAGCCTTATCCTTTATAGCCACTGTTTGTCCAATATCCAAATAAGCAATCTGCTTGGCTATATCTAAGCCCAAATAGATATCCTCCCAATAATAGAAACCAGGTTGATTCTGGGTTAAAACTCCCTTGTGGGGCATAAAATCACCAAGCAGGAATGTGGAATCAAGAATCCGTATGCCCTGTTCTTCTAATTTTTTGGCAATTGCCCCAAAAATTGTATCTGCCTTTTTGTCTTTTAATGAATCCAAGAGATTTCTCAATTCCGGGCTTTTTCTTACCTGGGGTCTGAAAAGTTGTTGCGGACTTATTTGACCGGCCATCACAATCTCAGTTATCTTCTCATCCTGAAGGATCTTAAAAAGCCTGGAGAAATCCTGCAGGCCCACCCAATAGATTTTTTCCACAAGACCGCTTAACCTTGAATCGGTCTCGCCCTTTATGGCAACAGCCACTACAGAATAGTTCCTCTTGCTTGCCTCACAGGCAACAATTATAGGAAATTTGCGGCCGCCAGCAATTAAACCAATCTTGGACATATCAGCAGTGCCTCCGCTTTTATATAACTAAACTACAAAATAGCGGGGCTATCCCGAGTTGCCCTACTTTAAACTTTCGGCAACGAGGGATGCCCCTCGCTTACTATCATTAAACTGCAGAAGCTCGAGATTTAATCCCGAGTTGCTTTATTTTAAACCTTCGGTAACGAGGGATGCCCCTCGCTTACTATCATTAAACTGCAGAAGCTCGGGACTTAATCCCGAGTTGCTTTATTTTAAACCTTCGGTAACGAGGGATGACGACAGATTCCACGTTTAGAGTTTTTGATGAAATCGATGAGGTGAACTACTTCAACGGATGTATATTTTTCTTCGTTTAACTTTTGGAGAGCATTACGAAGACTAAGACCGGAATTGAACAATATCTTAAAGGCATGACTCAACTGTTTAATTACTTTAGCATCTACTCTCTGGCGCCTTAAACCAATCAGATTAAGGCCATATACCCTTGCCGGATGTCCGTCGCAGGTTGAATAAGGAGGAACATCAGATACCACCTTTGAGCATCCGCCAATTATCGAAAGATTACCCACGCGGGTAAATTGATGAATAGCAACCAAACCACCAACAACTACTCTGTCTTCTATAGTTACATATCCGGCTAATGTGCCGCAATTGGCAATGATACAGTTATTGCCAATTGCGCAATTATGAGCAATATGGGCGTAGGCCATAATCAAATTATTATTACCTATTACTGTTTTCGTGTCTGTCTCTGTTCCCGGATTTATCGTGACATATTCTCGGATAATATTCTCATTACCAATCTCTAAGAAACTGGCATCGCCTTTATATTTAAGGTCTTGAGGGATGCTACCCAAGACTGCCCCACTAAATACCTGACAGCGCTCACCCACGGTAGTTCTACCCTCAACTACACAATGCGCGCCAATGACCGTATCTTCTCCGATGGTAACCCCCTCGCCTATAACCGCGTAAGGCCCAAGAGAAACACCCTTATTGAGCTTAGCCTTTTTGGAAACTATTGCCGTAGGATGAATATCCATTTTTATTCTATCTAATATATACTAATATTATTAAAATGGACTAAAATATAAAATTGGATCTCTATTTCTCTACCAAGGCAAACATTAAATCGGCTTCAGCGACCAGCTTATCCGCAACCTTTGCTTGACCACGCACCAGGCCGGTCTTTGCCTTTAGTTTAACTACCTCTACTTCTAAAATAAGCTGGTCACCAGGCAGAACGGGCTTGCGCCACTTTACATTATCAGCAGCCATAAAAAAGGCAAGTTTTCCCTGGTTCTCCTTGGTAGAAAGCATCATTATACCGCCCACCTGCGCCATTGCTTCAACCACCAGCACGCCGGGCATAACCGGCCGACCGGGAAAATGCCCTTTAAAGAAATAATCCTCCATAGTTAAATTCTTAATGCCTATGGCGCGCCTGCCCTTTTCCAGATGAGTAACCTTATCCACAAACAGAAACGGGTCGCGGTGAGGCAGAATCTTCATAATCGCTGCCCTATCCAACTGGCCGCCCTCAACCGGCTGATAAGTTAACTGCACCCCTGACATATATAATCGTTCCTTTTGCTGCCATATCTTTTTAAGCAACTGAAGATTCAACGCATGCCCGCTCTTTATGGCAATTACGTGCGCCTTAAGCGGGCAACCCAATAGATACAAATCGCCGATTAAATCCATAATCTTATGGCGCACGAATTCATCCTCAAAGCGCAGTTTATTTTTAATCACGCCGCTCTTACCCACCACAAGGGTATTTTGATAACTTGCCCCCTGACCTAAACCCTTGCCCTGTAAATCATCTGCCTCTTCTTCCAGACAGAATGTTCGGGCAGGAGCAATCGCGCGTTGAAAAGAATCTGAGTCATTTCTATAATCCAGATATCCTGCTTTCAGTAAGGGCTGGCCTTCGTAATTTAAGGTGTAGGAAACTCTGAATTCCGGAGAAGGCAGAGCAACGATATTTACACTCTCTTCCTGAACATAGATTGCCTCACGAAGAATAAAATAGTTCCGGGGGCTATCTTGCTCCTCAATACCCGCTTTGTTTAAAGCCTCAACCATAACCCTACCGCTGCCATCGAAGCCAGGAACCTCATTATTGGTAATCTCTATATCCAGATTATCTATACCTAAGCCGGAGAGAACAGCCATAATATGCTCCACTGTATGCACACAAACCCCTCCATTTCCCAGAGATGTGCGGCGTTTAGTAAATGACTCAGAAAGAATATTATGCCAATCTGCTCGCAGACGAGGCCTGTTCTCTAAATCCACCCGGATGAAATTTATGCCTGAATTTATCGGCGCAGATTTAAATTTAATCCTTGCCTGATTACCCGTATGTAATCCTATGCCCTCTAATTCTATTTCCCTTCTTATTGTTCTCTGTTTATCCATGTTTTTTTCCCAGCTCCCCAATTCTTTTCTTTATTTCCTCAACCTTTTTATAAAGGCGAGGTAAATTCTGGATACAGGCATTAATTCTCTTGGCAATGGAATGCGGCTTTGCCGGATAACCCCAGACAATGGTATTGGCTGGCACAGACTTACTTACCCCCGATTGCGCAGCAACTGTGGCGTGGTCCCCAATCGAGATATGACCCACGATACCCGCCTGGCCTGCTAAGGTAACATTATTGCCAATAGTTGTGCTTCCTGAGATGCCCACCTGAGCAACAATTATACAATCTTGGCCAATCACTACATTATGGGCAATGTGCACTAAATTATCAATCTTTGTGCCCTTTCCGATAACAGTCTTATCAAAACGCGCCCGGTCAATAGTCACACTAGCCCCGATTTCTACATCATCTTCAATTAACACTGTGCCAATCTGGGGTATACGTTGATGTTTCCCCTCCTGGGTAATAAAACCGAAACCTTCCGAGCCGATGACCGTGCCGCAGTCAATCACTACGCGATTACCTATAATCGTACTCTCGCGGATACAGACATTTGCGTATAACAGACAATTATCTGCGATGCGCACATCTCTGCCGATAAAACAATTTGGATAAATTATCGTATCTCTTCCAATAGTCGCATTCTCCTCAATTACTGTATGAGCTCCGATGCTAACTCCCGATGCCAGCTTCGCGCTCTTGGCTATAATTGCCGTAGGATGAATGCCCTTGGGGTGAGGAAACTTCTGGGGATAGAATTTATCTACTATCCTGGCAAAAGCAAGTGAGGGATTATCCACCCG
>CAZQEY010000031.1:0-18569 GCA_964592485.1 uncultured Planctomycetales bacterium | reverse complement strand
ACATATCGACGTTGTAAAGATACTTTTGGCTGAAGGTGCAGATGTTAATGTGAAAGGCAATGATGGCGAGACAGCGTTAAGTTTCGCAAAACATATGGGACGAAGCGAAATAGTTCAATTGCTCAAAAACGCCGGGGCAAAAGAATAAGAAACAGGAGTTTTTAATCATAGACACTTTACTAATTTCTCATAATTAAATTGCTTCCAGAGTAAATCTTACCTCTTTAAATACGGCTGTTATATGCCCAGAAAAAAGAAAGGAATTTCTGCAAGAAAAATACTTGACAAAAATAACATAAATGCTAATATTGTTTTAATTGCTCTTTTGTATTAAAATAATGGTATAAGTCAAGCTCCGTTAGATAAAAAGGTTTACTGGAATAGGTTCTTTATCTAATCGGGGCAGGGAAGTCTGTGGCCCGTGATAAAAGGGAAATCAGACACAGTCCCGCTGCTGTAACCCCGCCCTTTCTATTTTAGAAAGGGAACTCTTTCAGCAGATATACGCCACTGTTCCAAAATAAATTAGGAATGGGAAGGCAGCTGAAAGGGCGGGGGAGTCAGAAGACCTGCTTATACAAGATTTGTCCGAAGAGAACCTGGTCGCGGACAAACCAGGGGCTAAGTTAAAACAGGGTGCAACCCCCCACCTAGGCACATCGAAGTATTCCTTTGTAGTGTCTGGGTGTGGGGTTTTTTATTGTCCGGGAAAGGGGGTAGGATTTTTTGCCAAACTTAGTAGCATGTTCCTGGAGTAGTGGTAAGGATAGCTGTCTGGCGTGTTATAAAGCTATCAATGAAGGATATAGAGTATCTCACTTAGTAAATTCTGTCTCTAAAGAATATGGCAGAGTAAACTTTCACGGAACACAGGCCAAATTGGTTCAATTACAGGCTAAAGCAATTGGAATTCCGTTGCTGCAAAAGGAAACTACAAGGGACAGGTATGAACAAGAATTCAAAGAAGTAGTGAAGAGTTTAATTCCCAATGGCGTGGGAGCTATGGTTTTTGGCGATATTTATACACAGGAACACAAAGATTGGGTGCAGAGGGTTTGTGGAGATTTGGGAATTAAGCCAATTATGCCGCTTTGGGGAAAAGATACAGAAAGAATTCTGCTTGACTTTATGGACAGGGGCTTTGAAGCTATAGTAGTCAGTGCTAAAGCTGACCTATTTGATAAGGAGTGGGTTGGCCGTAGAGTAGATAGAGAATTTTTGAGATATTTACAAGATAAAAATATCGATGCCTGTGGAGAGAATGGTGAGTTCCATACCCTTGTTGTCGACGGGCCGCTATTTAAAAAAAGGATTGTCATAACTGAAAGTATACCTTTGCTTAAGGAAGGTTTTTGGAAGCACTGGTTTCTGGATATAAAAAAATACAAAGCAATAGAAAAGCGATAGACAAGGAGATAAGAAATGAAAAAAAACTTGATTCTATTCATCATAATTATAAATTTAATTATAATGAATCAACTACGTGCTGAAGAAGTAAGATTAGAAAGGATTGTAGTGACTCCCTATAAAGTAGCTACATCATCAGGTGCTTCATCAACAGATATATTCTCGGTTGATGAATTAAATGCCCAGGGTATTTTTACCTTAACTGATGCTATAGAAGATATCTCCAGTTTAAGTCACTCCACAACCGGGGGAATAGGTGGGGTTACCGGCGTATATATACGCGGCGCCGATTCTTCTCATACGCAGGTTTTACTTGATGGAATAAAGTTAAATGACCCTATAGCTCCATCGGGTTATTTTCATGGATACAACCATATATCGCTTGATAACATTGAAAGAATAGAAGTATCAAAGGGGCCCTATAGTTCATTATATGGCTCGGACTCTATCGGTGGAACTATAAGCCTTATGACGCATAAAGGCAAGGGTAAGCCAAGATTTTCTTATACCCAAGAGGTAGGAAGCTATCAGACTTATCGCGAAAAGCTTTCTTCTCAAGGTGAGATAGATAAACTCGCTTATTCTTTCTCAGTATCTAAGACCGATGTAAATGCTTTTTACGCCGGGAAAGATAAAAATGGAAACCATGAGAAAGACCCCTATCGCAACCTTAGCTCTTCTTTAAGATTAGATTATTCGCTCACCGACGATATTGACATTGGATTAATAACCGATTATACCTATGCAAAATACGAATACGATGGCTCGGGAGGCACTGATGATTTTGATAACTATGCCCGTTTTTATCAGGGGGTAGGTGCATTTAATATTAAACAAACCTTAAGCGATACGCTCTCTCATAAAGCAACCCTGGGATATACCCGCACCTATCGAAATGGCTGGGAAAGCGCAACTAGTGATAATTGGTATAACGGAAAAACCTATCAGGTGAAATGGCAAGGGGATTACCAACTGTGCGATTTTGATAAAGTAATATTCGGGTTTGATTATTTAAGAGAGCGGGGTGAGAGTTACTGGGCTCCTACGAGAAACCCGAATAAAACAGCAAATACCAAAGGTTATTATATAGAAAATATATTTACTCCCATTGATGATTTATTTATTGCCGCTTCCTATCGATTAGAAGACCATTCAAGTTATAAACACCACAATATTTTTACTATTTCAGGAAGCTATCTAATAGGACAAACCGGCACGAAAATAAAGGGTTCTTACGGCGAGGGTTTTAAAGCCCCCTCACTCTATCAACTTTATGATACTTCAAGCGGCAATCCAGATTTAAATCCTGAGGAATCAGAGAATTACGAGGCAGGTTTTGAACAAAAATTGGGCAATCACTTAACTCTCGGCTCTACTTATTTCCATACCTACCTCAAAAATTTGATAGAATGGACCCAGACTGGGCCCAACTGGTGGGATGGTAGTTATTCAAATATTGGAAAAGCGAGAATTTATGGTATTGAGAATTTTATTAGGTATGAGTTAAGTGATAACACTTCAATAGACTTTTCGTATACTCATATGAATACAAGGGATAAATCTAATGCACAGAGGCTTTCCTGGAGACCTGACAATAAAATGACCTGCAACTTAAAAACCGCGTTTGATAAATTACTCATGTATGCTAGCCTTTCTTATGTTGGCAACAGACTCGATGGCTCCAATAAATTAAAGTCCTATATATTAGGCAACGTCACATTCAACTATGGGATAAGCGAAAAAATGGATATATTCCTTAGGCTCGAAAATATTCTTGACAAAGATTACGAGCTCAAGAAAGGTTATCAAATGCCTGAATTTTCTTGGTATTTGGGGGCGAAGTTGACATTTTAGGCAGGGGGGTATTTAAATATGAAACAAAGAGCAATTCTGTCCTGGAGTTCTGGCAAAGAGAGCGCTATGGCTCTTTATGAGGTTCAGAAAAGTAGAGATTGCGAGATTGTTTCTCTGCTAACGACCATAACAGAAGACTACGATAGAGTCAGTATGCACGGTGTCCGACGAATATTACTTGAGCATCAAGCAGAATCCCTGGAAATGCCCCTTCATAAAATATTCATTTCTAAAAGTAGCTCAAATGAAGAATATGAATCCAAAATGCAAGCGGTTTTGACAGAATATCTGGCAGGCGGTGTTAAATCTGTTATTTTTGGGGACATATTCTTGGAAGATTTGAAAAAATATCGCGAGGAAAACCTGTCGAAAATAGGGATGCGGGCAATTTTACCCATATGGAAAAGGGATACTACTGAACTCGCCCATAGTTTTATAGATTTGGGATTCAGGGCAGTTATTACCTGTGTTGACTCAAAGGTTCTGGATAAAGCATTTGTTGGCAGGGATTTTGATGAGCGATTTTTAACAGAATTGCCCTCCGGCGTTGACCCTTGTGGCGAAAATGGGGAATTTCATACGTTTGTATACGCTGGCCCAATATTTAAAAAACAGATTTTATGCAGAATAGGTAAAACCGTCACGAGGAATAATCGTTTTTATTACTGTGATTTGATTCCTGCGAATGAAGGGAGTTGCCAATCGGGGTAATCCAATAAGCTATGCAAAGGCAGCAAGGTCTGAACATTCAGGGTAACTTCCAGCTTAAAAAGTGGCTTAAAAAGTGGCTTAAAAAGCGGCTTGAAAAGTGGCTTAAAAAGCGGCTTGAAAAGTGGCTTGAAAAGTCACAGCTTAAAAAGTGGCTTGAGAAGTAACTTGAGAAGTAGCTTGAAAAGTGGGTTGTTTTATGCTAAATTAAGTTGATATGTTTGATAAAAGGGCCTTTCAAATTGCCTTTGTTATCTCCCTAATTATACACACAACAATATTCTTTAGATTGCCGCAGATAAATTTTTTGCGGTCGTTTCGTAATTGGGATAAAAATAGCGAGTTGGCTTATATTATAGAGCAGGCTAAGCAGCCGTCTTTAAGGTTTTTTAATCAAGAGTTTCCTAAAAAAACATCTCATCAGACCTCCAGCAAGATGGTTGCCTCAGCCCCTCATGCGCAAAAAGAACAAATCTTTATTAAGCTAAGAGATATCCCGGTTAAAAAACCTGAATTCCTTAAGGCTAATAAAATAGTCGCATTGGAAAAAAAGATAACCCTGCCGAAATTTCGCGATGACAAGATAACTAATCCTATTTACTTAGACTATTATCAAACAATTAGAGAACAGATTAAACGTGCAGCATATCAGAATTATACCCGCTTACTCAGCGGTGAAGTATACCTGTCATTTATTATATTAAATAATGGGCAACTTAAGGATACGAGAATCGATGAAGAAAGGTCTACGACTTACGCCTATTTAAAAGATATTGCCCAAAGAAGCATTTATGATGCATCGCCTTTCCCCAGCTTCCCAAAAGACCTAGACTACCCAGAACTTTCCTTTAATGCAATTATCTCCTTTGAAATTGAAAAAAACATAGATTAGCACCGATAAGAATCTGCGGTCATCTGTGAAGGGCCTTCGCCAAGATTAACGCAGGTAAAATCTGTTTCCATTTGCGATTTTTAAATAAAAAGAGGCGATAAATAAAAGCGACATTGACATCCTTTAGTTTCGTGGTATATTAAAATAAGAAAGGAGATGGACAATTATGCCACAAATTGATATAAAAAAGGGCGAGTCTTTTGAATCCGCATTACGTCGTTTTAAGAGAAAAATTGAACAGGAGGGAATTCTGCGCGAGGTAAGGGACCGTTTTTACTATGAGAAGCCCAGCAAGAAACGCCGGCGTAAGAGGTCAAGGCCAAAGAGATAATTCAATAAATATGTCCTGCATCTCATACAGAGTAGCGTGGGGTTGCGTAAAAAAGACGCAGAAAAGATATTTAAAGATGGTCGAATTTTCGATAAGAAAACCAGCTGTTAGTGGTCAGTTTTATTCGGGCTCAGCCCAGAAGTTAAGAGAGGACATCGAGCAACTTATTGATAAGCGAGTGGCTCCAACGGAAGCCATTGGCTGTATTCTACCTCATGCTGGTTATATTTATTCGGGTAAGGTAGCGGGCAAGACAGTCTCTCGCCTAAGTATTGGGGATAATGCGGTTCTTTTAGGACCAAATCACAGCGGATATGGAGAGCCCTTTAGTATTGTGACTTCCGGGCGTTGGCAGACACCCCTGGGAGAAACAGATATAAATTCAGGCCTTGCCGAATCTATATTAAATAAATCTAGATTTCTCACCGATGATACAGATGCCCATACATATGAACATTCCCTAGAGGTTGAGTTACCTTTTTTGCAATATTATAACCCTGGTGTTAAGATTGTGCCAATAGTTGTAACTGGGGCGCAGATTTCAATATATAAAGAGATTGGCAAAGGCATTGCTCTGGCGCTAAGAGAATGTAAATTAGAGAATTCTACTTTAATTATTGCCAGTTCCGATATGACCCATTATGAACCGCAGAAACATGCTGAAGAAAAAGACAAAGAGGCCATCGAGGCAATTCTGGAATTGAATGAAGATAAGCTAATTGAGAGAGTAAAGAGAAGTAATATTACAATGTGCGGATATGCTCCAGTTGCAATCATGCTGGTGGCAGCAAAACTCTTAGGAGCAGAGAGCGCAGAGTTAATCAGTTATCAGACCAGCGGTGATGTGACCGGTGACTATGGTGCGGTTGTGGGTTATTCCGGTATTATCATCAGATGAAGCCCAAGCAAAGCCGTTAGAAATTTTCTAATACTGAATATAAGGTTAGTATTCCTAACGGTGACGGTGCCAGATAGTTAAAGATACCGATGGATGAGATAAAAAAGAATATCGATGAGCCTTGGAAGGAAACGGCTGCTAAAGAAAAACAAAATCAAAAAACCGGACAGGAATTTATACCGCCGGAAGCAAGCTTTAGCTTTTTTATCAGCACCCTTGCTTTACAGACTTCGGTTTTTTTAGGACAGATTCCCAACCCTGCAACAAACAAAAAGGAAAAAAACCTCGCACAGGCAAAATTTATTATTGATACCCTAAGTATGCTTAAGGATAAAACCAAGAATAATCTTAATAATGATGAGAATAACCTATTAGAAAATACGCTTTATCAATTGAGGATGCAATATGTATCCGCTAATAAGGAGTCTAAATAGTGATTGACCCGGAATTGCTCGATATTCTTGCTTGTCCAGACTGTAAGAGTGACGTAGAATTTAAGGACGATAAAATTCTCTGTAAAGGATGCGGGCGGCGGTATCCGGTAAAAGACGGGATTCCTGTAATGCTCATTAGTGAATCCGAACCACCAACTAAAGAAAAGAAATGATTAAAATTCTGGTAATCCACGGGCCAAACTTAGACTTACTGGGCAAGAGGGAGCCAGGGGTTTACGGCAAGATAACCCTTAAACAAATCAATACTGCTTTGCGAAAATTAGCAAAGAGCAGAAGGATTAAGTTGGAAATTTTACAATCAAACCATGAGGGAGAGTTAGTCAGCGCCATCGGAAAGGCAAAGGGTGAATTTGATGCAATATTAATTAACCCGGCAGCCTATACGCATACGAGCGTAGCAATTAGAGATGCAATCCTGGCGTCGGAACTTCCTGCCGTTGAGGTTCATCTATCTAATATCTATGCCCGTGAAGAATTTCGCCATAAATCCCTAATCAGTCCGGTAGCCTGTGGCGGTATCTATGGTTTTGGTCTCGATAGTTATATTCTGGGTTTAAACGCCGCTATTCTATCGGCAAGAAGAAATCGACATCAGCCATAAATTATTACCGGTTTTTCTAAAGGGGCAAAGCAAAGCCCCTATGGAGAGTGAGCGTCTTAGCAAAATTACAGGGTTTGAGAACGGCAAAGGGCGTACGTTAATATTTGGAGTCAAAAATAAGCAGTAGCGAACGACGATTAGAGCGGCTTCATACTATCTTACAAAAAAATCATCTTGATGGGATATTAGTTTCCAGCCAGCCCAACATTACCTATCTTACTGGATTTTTAAGCTCCGATTCTTATTTATTAGTAACGCCAAAGCAAAATTTCTTTATTACTGACTCGCGCTTCTATCAGCAAGCCCGTGCTTGGTTAAATGGTCTTAGTATAAAGTTGGCTGGCAGGTCTGTTTTTAATACCATCGCCAGACTAGCTAAAAAATGCAAGATTAAACATTTAGGATTCGAAGCCAAGAATCTGGATGTTGCCCAATATCACAAAATTAAATCTCTGCTTCGCCCGCTTCATTTCATTTCTACGCACGGGCTAATCGAAGAATTAAGAAAGATAAAAGAACCAGAAGAATTAACTAAAATAAAGAATGCAGTTACTATCTCGGCCCATGCCTTAAGATATGCCCAAAGAATTATCCGACCCGGATTCAGTGAAATAGAAATAGCTGCAGAATTGGAGCGTTTTATTCGATATAAAGGAGCAAGAACAACCTCTTTTGAAACTATTGTTGCCTCGGGAGAGAATTCTGCCCTTCCCCATCATTTAACCTCCAAGCGAAGACTTAAAAGATGCGAGTGCCTATTTATCGATATCGGAGTAGATTACCAGGGCTATAAATCTGACTTGACAAGAACCTTCTTTTTGGGTAAAATACCTTCTAAAATCAGTAAGATATACAGGATTGTGCATCAGGCGCAGGTTCAGGCAATCAATATGATTAAGCCGGGAGTCAAGATCTGCGAGATTGACAGGTGTGCCCGCCAGTATATTGCCAAACACGGATATGGCGGGTTTTTTGCTCATAACCTTGGCCACGGCATAGGTTTAGAGATACATGAAGCCCCCTTTATATCAACCGATAATAAAACTACAACAGAGGCGGGGATGGTCTTTACGGTTGAGCCGGCAATATATCTGCCAGGTAAATTTGGCGTAAGAATAGAAGATAATATAGCGGTGACAGAAAACGGATGCGAGGTTTTAAGTGGCGATCTCGATAAATAAAATTAAATCCGGATTAACTATTCTGCTTGACGGTCAGCTTTACCAGGTTCTGGGGTACCAACATGTCAAGCCTGGTAAGGGGGGAGCTTTTATGCGCACTAAATTGCGCAACCTCAAAAACGGAGGAATCAAGGAATTAACATTTAAAGGCGACCAGGTCTTAGAAGAGGCTTTTATTGAAGAGAAAGAATTGCGGTATCTCTATCGCGCAGATAAAATCTATTATTTTATGGACCAGAAAACCTTTGAGGAAGTTAACATACCTGAAGATATCCTTGGAGATAATTCTAAATTTTTAAAAGATGGCCTACAGATAACAGCTTATTCTTATGCGGGAGAAATTTTTAATGTTGCGCTGCCAACCTTTATTGAGGCTAAAGTTGTGCATACTGAGCCGGCGGTAAGAGGCAATACGGCAAAAGCAGCTTATAAATCCGTCACTGTCGAAACGGGTGCGAGCGTACAGGTTCCTTTGTTTATCGAGGCAGGTGATATAATTAAGGTTGATACGCGTAGTGGTGAATATATTGAGCGGCTCTAAGGGGGTAGGGTTTGTAGTTTTTACCGAGTGAGGCGAGGCAAAAGATGAATCCCGCACCTTCCAAATATTCAATGAATTTAACAAAGGTGCGGGGTTAAAAAACAATAAAAGGTGCGGAATGAACCCCGCACCTTCCAAAGATATTCAAAAAGTTGTATTTTATTATGGACATATAAAGGAATAAAATAGAAGGTGCGGGATGAACATAAAAGAAATCAAAGAGATGATTAATCTGATGAATGAAAACAACCTTACGGAATTAGAAATAGAGAAAGAGGGGATGCGCGTAAAATTAAAGAAGTTAGAATCTGGTAGAATAGAAGCCACCCCATTAATTATTGAAAAAGAGGCCCTGCGAGAGAAAGCTGCTTCTCCTCAACCGGAACAGGCGCAGCCGTCTTTAGCCAAAACAGTAGAGATAAAGGCTCCTATGGTGGGGACATTTTATCGGGCGCCAAGTCCAGAAGCAGCTCCTTATGTCGAGATAGGTCAGGTAATTGAGCCTGGGCAGGTTATCTGTATTATTGAGGCAATGAAATTAATGAATGAGATAAAATCCGAAATAAAAGGCAAGATTACAGATATTCTTGTTGAGAATGCTGAGCCGGTGGAATTCGCACAGCCCCTATTCCTAGTTGAACCATTATGATTAAGGTTACGAAAGTTACGGAGGTTACCTAAGGTTACGAAGGTTGCTTTTTAAAAATATCTTGTAACATTCGTAACATCCTTAACCTACGTAATTTTTCAAAAGAATGTTTTCTAAGATTCTTATTGCCAATCGAGGCGAAATTGCCTTAAGAATATTACGTGCATGTCGGGAATTAGGAGTTCGTACGGTAGCGGTTTATTCCCAAGCAGATAAGGAATCTTTACATGTTCGATTTGCCGATGAGGCAATATGTATTGGTGAAGCCGCAGGGGCAAGCAGTTATTTAAACATCCCCTCAATCATCAGTGCCGCTGAGATTACTGACGTAGAAGCCATCCATCCAGGCTACGGTTTTTTAGCCGAAAATCCCCATTTTGCTGAGATTTGTGAGTCTTGCCAAATTACATTTATAGGTCCCTCCCCGGAAAATATAAGATTAATGGGAGACAAAATGGCTGCCCGGCAAATGATGCGTAAGGCAGGTTTATCTGTTGTGCCAGGCAGTATAGCGGTAATTAAGAATAAAGAAGAAGCAATCAAGACGGCCCGGCGCATCGGCTATCCTGTGATCATTAAGGCAGCAGCAGGGGGCGGAGGTAAGGGAATGCGCATCTGCCACAATGACGTACGGTTAATAAGCAGTCTGATGACCGCTCAGGCAGAAGCAGAAGCAAATTTTGGTAATTCGAACGTATATGTTGAGAAATATATTGAAAAGCCCCGCCATATTGAAATACAAATCTTAGCTGATAATCAAGGACATGTTATTCATTTGGGAGAAAGAGATTGTTCTATTCAAAGAAGACATCAAAAATTACTAGAGGAATCTCCATGCCCTGTGATAGATGCTAAAATGCGTCGGCATTTGGGAGAATTAGCAGTCAAAGCAATAAAATCTATTAATTATGTCAGTGCCGGAACCATAGAATTCCTTTCAGACAACAAGAATAACTTTTATTTTATGGAAATGAATACACGCATTCAAGTTGAACATCCAGTGACTGAAATGGTTACTGGAGTTGATTTAATAAAAGAGCAAATCCGCATTGCTTCTGGTGAAAGATTGCGTATTCAACAGGGCGATGTCCAAATAAGAGGTGCGAGCATGGAATGCCGCATTAATGCCGAAGATTATTTAAATGATTTTATGCCCTGTCCAGGCAAAATCGAAATGCTCAATCTGCCCGGCGGGGCAGGGGTGAGGCTGGATACGCACATCTACCCGGGATATGAAATTAGTCCTTATTACGACTCCTTACTTGCTAAACTGATTACGTATGGAAGCAGCCGTGAAGAAGTTATTGGCATAATGAAGCGCGCGCTTAATGAATTTATCATTGACCCGATAAAGACGACTATACCATTTCATCAACAGCTTCTACAGAATCCTTATTTTATAAACGCAGAGATATCTACGCATTTCGTTCAAGAGATGTTAAAGCAAGCGGGCATAGAGAAGGAGGAATGATGAGAAAGAATGAGGGATCCAGAACTGATTTAGGAGCTATTAGAATCCATAAAGATGTAATTGCCTCGATTGCTTCTCTGGCTGCTCTTGAGATAGAGGGCGTAAAAAAGATTGGCGGAGATTTAAAGGCCAGTATTTATGAGCTGTTGGGTAAAAAACAACAAAGAGGAATCAGTGTAGAAATTGACCGCAATGATGAGGTAAAATTAAATGTACCCGTGGTGATTAGATACGGTTATAATATTACGGAAATCGCGCGAAACGTTCAAGAAAACATCCAGCAATCACTGGAAAAAATGACTAATCTTACAATAAAAGAGATAAACGTAAATGTGCAAAGAATAGAAAAGGAATAATCAAATGGTCCAGCTTTTATTTGTTCAGGCTTGTCTAAATTAAAATAAATGCTGGCGAATTGAAGGAGGTCCCGAATGAGGTTCTTTACCACATTAGGCGTATTCTTTTATACAGTCGCATTTTTTATAATTGGAGGATTGTTGATTGCTTTCGCCCTGGGTTGGTTAGATGTGCAGGATATTTACAGAATCATTGAATATGCGCAGCTAAACTTCAGTTCCAAGATTATTACGGCGGCAATCGGTTCTCTTCTAATTATTATTAGCATCTTCGTCGCTCAATTAATTTTAGGAAGGATGGAAAAGGAAAGAACAATTGCCTTTAATACCCCTAACGGTCAGGTAACTATCGCGCTTTCAGCGGTGGAAGATTTAATTAAGCGTCTCGTGCAGAATTTCTCTGAGATTAAAGAAATGAGGCCAGACGTTATTGCCAGTAAAAGAGGGGTTGAGGTAAACGTAAGAATTATTCTGCAGAGCGAAGTCAATATTCCCGTTTTAATTGGTCACTTGCAAGAGATGATCAAAACAAGAATTCAGGAAATGCTGGGGATAGAAGAAGAGATTACTGTAAAGGTGCATGTCGCAAAAATTATAAGTTATGAAGAGAAAAAAAAGAAGGCTCCAGCGGCTGAAGAGCCAATGCCGCCTTTTAGGGGGTTTGGTAAAACGTAATATCCATCAAAACAAGGAGTAAAGAATTAAACCAATAACTTTTTCACGGAAACATAGAAATAATCTGTGTAGTTGCAATTTCGTGATTCCGTAGCTGCAAGTGGAGGTAAATGAATGAGGAAAATTGGAATTCTCACTGGTGGGGGTGATTGCCCTGGATTAAATCCTGTTATTCGAGCCGTAGTGCGCTATGGCATTAATGAAGGTTATGAGATTATTGGAATTAGAAATGGCTGGAAGGGATTGATTGAAAATGATTATTTGATATTAGACCTTGATGCTATTTCCGGAATTTTACCCAAAGGGGGAACAATTTTAGGAACCAGCCGGACCAATCCTTATAAAAAAGAGGGTGATCTCAGGAAGGTTATTGAAAATTTTAAGAAATTAGGATTGGGGGCACTTATTGCCGTAGGGGGAGACGATACCTTAGGCGTGGCAGCGAGGTTAATTAAGGATGGTATTACTAATATCGTAGGCGTACCTAAAACCATCGATAATGATTTATCGCTTACTGATTATACCTTTGGTTTTGATACCGCATTAAATATTGTAATGGAATGTATAGATCGGTTACATACCACAGCCGAAAGTCACCATCGAGTCATTGTTGTGGAAGTAATGGGAAGGCATGCAGGCTGGATTGCAACATTAGGGGGGATTGCCGGCGGAGCAGATGCAATCCTTATTCCCGAGGTTCCCTTTGATTTAGATGATGTTTGTAATTTACTTAAAAAAAGACACCAGAGAGGAAAAACCTTCAGCATCGTTGTTGTAGCCGAGGGGGCAAAAATAAAAGAGGGAACATTGATTACGCAAAAGAAGATACTCGATGAATTCGGCCATGTCCAATTGGGTGGTATTGGCAACATTCTTGGCCACGAAATAGAAAAAAGAACAAGTTACCAAACGCGGGTGAGCATTTTAGGTCATCTACAGCGAGGTGGCAGCCCTACAGCTTTTGACCGTATACTGGGAACGCGTTTTGGCATTCGCGCAGTTGAATTAATTAAACAAAAGGCATTCGGCCGAATGACTGCTCTATCCGGAAATAAGATTATTGATGTTTCAATTGAAGAGGCTGCCAAACAATTAAAAACTGTAGATATGGAGCTCTATGAAATCGCCAAGATATTCTTCGGATAAGTAAGGACATGACTTATGGAACTCGTAGAGCTCCATAAGTCATATGTCCGACTTACCCTTGACATCAAAGATGTCAAGGGTTCACTTCGCACTTATTACTTAGCTTCACTTCGTTTGCTAAGTGGTGTGTTCATTAAAAATGCGAGATAAGATTAAAGATACATTATTCGAAAGCATCCAAATTAAAGAAGAATTAATGCACACCTGTATTGGCCGAATAATCCAGATAGTTAATTGCGTTATTGGTTGCTTAAAAAGAGGCAAGAAAATCATCATTTTTGGGAACGGCGGCAGTGCGGCTGACAGTCAACACCTTGCCGCTGAATTTGTGGGAAGGTTTAAAAAGGATAGAGAGGCTCTGCCCGCTATTGCCCTTACTACCGATACATCAATATTAACCTCTTTAGCAAACGATTATGGCTACGAAGTAATATTTGCCAGACAGATTGAAGCGCTGGGTAAAAAGGGAGATGTGGCGATCGGTATATCTACCAGCGGCAAAGCCAAGAATGTCATTCTGGGAATAAAACAGGCTAAAGAGATGGGCCTGAAAACCATTGTCTTAACCGGCGGTGACGGAGGAATATTGGCAAGGGCGGCAAATATATCTTTAATTGTCCCATCAAAAAATACTGCCAGAATCCAAGAGGGGCATATTACTATCGGGCATATTATCTGTGAATTGGTAGAGGAAGCATTGTGCGATTAACTGACACCAAGATTAAGTCCCCAAAAGAGTTAAAAAAAATAATCTTAAGATTGAGAAGGCAGGGCAAAAAAATTGCCTTTACTAATGGCTGTTTTGATATTTTACATTACGGCCATGTCAATTATTTAGAAAAGACAAAAGGGTTAGCCGATATATTGGTGGTAGCGATTAATTCCGATAGTTCTATAAAGAGAATAAAAGGAAACCGCAGGCCAATTATGAACCTGAAACATAGATTAAGGATTATTGCGGCTTTGGAAGCCGTTGACTTTGTGACCTCCTTTAGTCAAGATACACCTCTGGACTTAATCAAATTGTTAAAACCTGATATTTTGGTTAAGGGCGGAGATTGGAATAGATTTAAAATTGTCGGCAAGGATATAGCCGAGTCTTACGGCGGCCGCGCAATAACATTGCCCTTTATAAAAGGACAATCGAGTAGTCAAATTATCAAGAGGTTGCTGAAAAGATTCAAAAAATAAACAATCTCTCAAGGTTCATAAAGTCTATTGTATTACTTGAGTCTCTCATAATCCCAGCTGCTTTTATGCTTATCTCGTGCAATATTTTGGCCATTTCTCGCTGGGATAAGTAGAAGAAGTTCGCATAAATTGTCAGGGCTTTCTAAACAATCAATCTATCGCATTCTGGATGTCAACCTAAATCGCGCAGCTGAGGGTATGCGTGTTTGCGAAGAGGTCGCACGTTTCATTTTAAATGACCGCCAGTTAACCACCCAATTTAGAAATATGCGGCATTCAATCTTCAAGATATTCAGCCCGCTTTCACGGGAAAAATTGATAAGAAAACGCAATAGCGAGCAGGATGTGGGTCGCGACCTCTTGCGCGGCGAACTGAAGAGGGACAATTATCAGGATATCTTTTTTGCCAATATGCAAAGGGTGAAAGAATCAATCCGGGTTTTGGAAGAATTTTATAAACTCATTGATAAAAAAGCCGCTATTAAGTTAAAAAAGATTCGTTATCATGCTTACGAGGTCGAAAAAAAAATTGCTGTTAGGCTCTCGACTTTATCTGGTATTAGACAAAGATTCCTGTCGCCAGGGTAATGTTGTCAGTATATTTCGTCGGGTTAATAAAGAGGCAATAGACTTAGTCCAATTAAGGGAAAATACAGCTTGCGACCGGGATTTCCTTAAGGATGCTAAAATTATAAAGCAATTATGTCAAAAACAGGTAATTTTTCTGATTAATAATCGTTTAGATATTGCTCAGATAACCGATGCTGACGGATTGCATTTAGGGCAGTCTGATTTACCATTAGGCACAGCTAGAAGAATCCTCGGAGAAAATAAGATTATCGGTGTATCCTGCCATACGCTTACCCAGGCACTAAGGGCCGAGGCTAAGGGTGCAGATTATATTAGTATTGGACCAATATTCCGGACTCAAACCAAGCCTAATTTAAAACCAATAAATTTAAGATTAATAAGGACGATTAAGCAAAAGATAAAGATTCCCTTCTTTGTTATCGGTGGCATCAATCACTCTAATATAAATGAGGTCATATCTTATGGAGCAAAAAGGGTTGCATTGTGCAGAGCAATTTGTTGTGCCCAAAATATTAATAAGGCGACCCTTGAGTTAAGAAATCTAATAAATGGGCGATAAAATGACTCAGATTGAATCAGCCAAGAATAAGAAATATACACCGGAAATGAGAATTATATCTAAGCGCGAGGATTTGAATTTAGAAACGCTGCGGCAAAGAATCTCGCAAGGAAGAATTGTTATCCCCAATAATAAAAAAAGAAAAATAGCCAAGCCCTGCGCTATTGGTCAGGGGCTTACTACCAAGATAAATGCCAACTTGGGTACATCGCCTCACAGAACAAGAATTAAAAATGAATTAAAAAAATTAGAAGTGGCTTTAGAATATGGCACAGATACAGTTATGGATCTAAGCATCGGCGGTGATTTAAAGAAGATAAGAAGCCAGATAATTAAACACAGTTCTGTGCCGGTTGGCACTGTGCCTATATATGAAGCTGCGGTAAATGCCCAGAGAAAATATGGTTCTTTCTTAAAGATGAGGGTTGAAGAAATATTCGAGGTTCTCCAACAACAGGCTTCTGACGGCGTAGATTTCTTTACAATACATGCCGGGGTTACACAAAGAAATTTATCTTTTCTTTTGCGGCAATATAAAAGAATAACCGGCATTGTGAGTCGGGGCGGGGCAATCCTGGCCTGTTGGATGAAAGAGCACAAGCAGGAAAATCCATTTTTTGAATACTTTGGCCGAGTTTTAGATATTCTTCATCGGTATGATATTACATTAAGTTTGGGCGACGGTTTAAGGCCGGGCTCTATTTTTGATGCAAATGACCTCGCTCAGGAATCCGAACTCATCACACTGGGGGAATTGGCTAAACGCGCCAGGAGAGCATCTGTACAGGTAATTATCGAAGGTCCGGGGCATGTGCGCCTGGATAAGATAAAAGAGAATGTATTGTTAGAGAAAAAAATCTGCCATGGCGCGCCCTTTTATGTGTTAGGGCCATTGGTTACCGATATAACCAGCGGTTATGACCATATTACTTCAGCTATTGGAGGTGCGATTGCTGCGAGTTTCGGAGCAGATTTCTTGTGCTTTGTGACTCCCGCAGAACACTTGAGACTTCCCTCAGTTGAGGATGTAAAGCAGGGGGTAATTGCCTCGCGTATTGCTGCGCATAGCAGTGATTTGGTAAAAGGCATAAGGTCTGCACTGGCCCGGGATAGGGCTATGTCGGTGGCCCGCGGAAAGCGCAATTGGCAGAGGCAGATTAGATTATCATTGGATCCGGCTAAATCAATGCACTATTATGGCGTTAAAAAATTGCCGCTTGACGATGTCTGTTCGATGTGCGGAGAATATTGCGCCATAAAATTAAGTAAGACTTCCCTGAAAAGCAGTAGGTAGTATGTAGTAGATAGGGGTTAGGGATAGGATTAAGTAGTAAGTGGTAAGTAGTAAGTATTAAGTGAGTGACAGATATTGACGTATAGTGAATGACGCGGGTGTAATTCAACGGCAGAATGACAGCTTCTTAAATAAAGCCCAGACTTATGGAACGAAGTGAACATAAGTCTGATGGCTGAATTTAATCCCGCACCTTTGGAAAAGGTGCGGGGCCAAGCTGTCTTTAAAAAGGGAATGCGGGCGTAGTTCATCGGTAGAACACCAGCTTCCCAAGCTGGATAGGAGGGTTCAATTCCCTTCGCCCGCTCTGTTTTGTTTTATAACTAACAGGATTTAAAATGCACAAAACAGATTTTTTTGGCCGAAAACCTTATTTAGATATTTTAGAGAAGCGCATTAAGGCCATTAAGGAAGGTTACCGTCAGAATATCGCGATAATCAGCGATAGAGATATCGGTAAAACATCAATTGTTTTACATTTTTTGAATCAGTTTAATGATCCGATGATTTTGCCGGTATATTTACAACTAAGGCCGGAATTCTCCCGGGAGCAATTCGTGCGCAAATTTATTGGCGTGTTGTTATATAATTTTTTAGAAAATAGCAATGTTGCGCGGAGCGAGGATCTCGATTTCCTGATGTCTAAAGCGAATAAATTTATTCCCAAAACAATTGAAGCAGTGAAAGCAATCTTAAACTCTCTTAAAAGAAGAAATAGGGAAAATATATTTATTCAATTATTATCACTTTGTGATATCTTGAATTCCGAAACAGGAAAAATTTGTATAATTATTTTTGATGAGTTTCATCACCTCGGAGCATTAGGAATAAAGCAGATTTATAAGCAATTCTCTAAGATGCTGATGATTCAAAAAAATGTATTATATGTAATTTTAAGTTCAGCCAAATTTAAAGCCAAGAAGATACTCGCATCACACCTGGCTTTACTTTTCGGTAATTTTGAAAAGGTTGAAATGCAGCCATTTGATTTAAATGAAACCTTCGAATTCCTGAGGAGCCGAATCGGTCATCTAAAGATAGAAAAGAGCCTCATTGATTTTTTAACTCATTTCACCGGCGGATACCCTTTATATCTTAAAATTATTACCGATTCTCTGTCAGGAATTTCCGGGCCAGTTACTAAAGCAAAATTAGCGGAAATTATTCAAGATTTACTATTTGTTGAATCGGGAATATTGAATCAACGCTTCAATAACTATCTTAAGTCGCTCTTCGCCAACTTTAAGTTAGCCCAGGATTATCAGGCATTGCTGTATCTTATTGCAGACGGACAAAACAGATTAAAAGACATTGCGGCAAGCTCACACAGGCCGAAGACTCAAATTCTATCTCGCCTGAATTTTCTCCTGGAGTATGATGCAATTGTTAAATCGGGCGATTTCTTTGTAATCTGCGACCGGGTGTTTAGTTTTTGGCTAAAATTCGTTTATCGAGAAAAATTGAATTCCCTGACCTTTAATACGGAAAAACAAAAAAATGACTTTCGCATGAAAATCGAAGATAAAATTGACCAGTTTATTTTAGCCAATCGGAAATCTGTCCTGGAAAGAACAATGGAATTATTGCGTCTTTTTGGCAATGAGTTAATACAAATACAGACGAAAAAAATACGTCTTGTTCATTTCCGGGAAGTGAAAACACTATCCTTTGCTCACAGCAGATTAAATAAGGGGCTCATTGGCCGCTCGAAAAATTCTCTTTGGATAATGGCAATTAAATCAGATACTCTGACCGAAGAGGATATTATT
>CAZQEY010000030.1:0-18725 GCA_964592485.1 uncultured Planctomycetales bacterium | reverse complement strand
AGTTTTTCTCATATTACTTTTTTAACGACCGTTCATAGGCTAAGCGTAAAATATTAATGCATAACTGAGCGAAATCTATCCCCGCTGCTCTTGCTGCTTTTGGTAACAGGCTAGTCGAGGTCAAGCCGGGTATAGAATTAACCTCTAAAACAAAAGGTATATTATCGGGGCTTAATCTCATATCCACGCGGGAAAAGGCAGAACAACCCAGAAGCTTGTGTGCGGTAAAGGCAGTATCCTGAATCTGAACAGTTAACTGGGCAGATAAAGCAGCAGGGACAACATAATTGCTTTTACCCGGTTTATATTTTGCTTCATAATCATAAAATTTTTTTTGCGGCATAATCTCAACAACCGGCAATGCTGAATCACCCAGAATACCTACGGTAATCTCTCTGCCTGGTATATATTTCTCAATAATGACGCGCTCATCAAAAACAAAGGCATACTCAATCGCCTCATTTAAGTATTTTTGCGTTTCAACAATAGACAATCCAATACTTGAACCCTGCCGAGCCGGCTTGACTACAAATGGAGGGAGTAAATCTTGGGTAATACGGGGGATTAATCTTCGGTCATATCGAATGAAGTTTTCTTTCGCAGTATCAGCTCGGCATGCCGCTTCGAATGTATAATCTTCTTTAAAATACCCTCGGGCCCTCGAAGATTTACTCCTGCGAATAACTCCATCCGGACAAGTAACCCCTAAGACATCGCTGGATTCGGGGTCTCCAATGGAAAGAACAACATAATCAGGTACAGGCAATCTTTTTTCTTGAAAAATCTGACGGGAGGCAATTTTATCCATAGCCAAGCGCGAAGCATCCGGGTCAGAGCCGGTATAAGGAATATTCATTTCTTCTAATAAGGCCTGGACCTGACCATCTTCGCCAAAGTGACCATGAAGGGCAATAAAGGCGATATCTATATTTGCCTCCTGAATAAGCTGATGATTCGTATGCTTTTTATCAGTTTGGATATCAATGGCAACTGCATCCAGGGCCTGGTTTTTTAAAACTTCGTACACTGCTCTTCCTGACTTCAAGGAAACCTCACGCTCGCTGGATGGCCCACCCATCAAGACACCAATCTTGCCGAAATTGTTTAATTCTGTTTCCATATCTTTATCTCTGGTTCTAAATCTAAATTAAATCTAATCTTTACGCTTCTGGTTACATACCCCATTAATTTTAAGATATCGGCAAAGGTCGCTTTTCCCTTATTGATAATAAAATTGGCATGCTTGGATGATACAGCCGCATCTCCGATACGGCTGCCTTTTAATCCGCAGCGTTCGATAAAATAAGCTGCCGATGTCTCAGTTTTACGCCTCGACCTTATATTAAAGGAAGGATTTTTAAAAAAACAACCGCAGGAAGGCCAGGATAAATCCTGAGTTTTTCGGCGATAATCAAGATACTCATCAATCTTTTTCTTAATTGCTCTTTTATCGTCTTTATTCAGTTTAAAACGAGCGCTTAAGACAATATAACGATTGAGATTAGAGCTGCGGTAATTGAATTGAGTATCCCGGCTCTTAAGTATCTTAACCCGCCCCTGTCTATCCATCACCGCCACATCCAAAACATTATCCCCAATATTTCCAGCGTTCATAATTAAGGCGCCCCCAACTGTTCCGGGGATGCCGGCTAATAACTCAAAGCCCGCGAGGCCATGCATTTGAACAAACCCAAGTATTCTGGCCAATCTCACGCCCGCGCCAACGCTAATAATCCGCTGATTTACCCCCACACCAATTTGTTGCCCTTTCTTGTGTCGACATACCAAGTTGGTGGTGGGGTAAATTGCGATTCTTTTAAAGTAAGGAGAATTTAATTTCAAGACCATTCCTTTTATCCCTCTATCATCGGCTAATATATTACTTCCTGCTCCGATAACCCGCAGAGACATCGTTTTCTTACGGGCAAGATTAACCAAATTTCTCAAATCGGAAAGATTTTTCGGCTCGACCCAGAATTGAATCGGCCCACCGATTTTAAGGCTGGTATGCCTTGCTAAGGGTTCGTTCGCCTTGAGTTTGCCTTCTAAGGACATCTGCCAATTCATCGCTTATCTCTGTAATATCTCCTGCACCCAAAACGAGAACTATGTCTTGCGGATTTAAAATATTAAGGACGTAATCGAGAATATTCTCTTTTGGCAAAAACTCAATCTTGCCGGGATGCCTGCCTGACTTTAATTTTTCATATATAGAATAACCGCTAACTCCCTGAATAGGAGCCTCTCCTGCGGAATAAATATCCGTGACGATAACATAATTAGCCGCATCAAAACAATTGGCAAAGGAATCCAAGAGCAATTTAGTGCGACTATAACGATGAGGTTGAAATATAACCAATAGGCGCTGAGGATTTAGTAATCTTACTGCCTCTAAAGTTGCCTTTATCTCAGTAGGATGATGCCCATAGTCATCTAAAACTAAAAATTCTTGCGATTGAAATTTTATCTCCAAGCGCCTTCTTGTGCCCCGATAACTAACCAAGGCTGCCTTAATAAGTTCCCTGTCTATACCTAACTCTAACCCTAACGCGATAACCGAAAGGGTATTTAAAATATTATGCCTGCCCCCTAAGTTAATCTTAAAATGCCCGATGAATTTACTGTGCCAGAAACAATCAAATTCTGAAGTTAGCCCGCTAAACGTTATATTCAAAGCACAAAGATTAGCATTCTGATTCAATCCAAAAAACACCACTTTTCTTTTATAATCCCTTAATAAATTGCTTAAATAAGGGTCGTCCCGCCAACAAAATAACGAACCTGCATCCTTTGTCTGATTGATAAAGCGCCGAAATACTTCCTGAAGCGAATTAAAATCCCGGTAGTAATCAAGGTGCTCGTAATCAATGTTGGTAATAATTGAATAATCCGGATGATAATATAGGAACGAACCGTCGGATTCATCTGCCTCGGCAACAAAGAATCTACCCCTGCCCATTAGGGCGTTTCCTCCCAGATTCCGCAGGATTCCACCGACTGCCACACTGGGTAATAACCCTGCTTCAGATAAAAGATAGTACGCTAAAGAAGAAGTTGTAGTTTTACCGTGCATTCCGGTTACAGTAACCACGGTCTTATCCTGCATAAGATAGGCGAGAATCTCGGCCCGCTTCATTAACTCAATCCTTCGACGTTTTGCTTCTTGAATCTCGGGATTATCCTCAGCTATTGCCGAGGAATAAACAACTGTATTTACAGTCTCTAAATGCTGACTGTCATGTCCTAGCCAGATAGAAACGCCAGCCTGGCGCAGGCGATTAATAAGGTCATTTTCTTTTAAATCGCAGCCGCTTACCCGCCAACCCTTCTCCAATAATAACTGGGCAACTGCGCTCATTCCAATACCGCCAACCCCGATAAGGTGGATATGTTTGCTCATCTGAAAAACTTATTTTTAACGCGGATTTTTCGCAAATCTACTACAGATGGTTCCGGATTCATCTACATATTTTCTTTCAAAGATTTATAAAGACAACAATTCCGAACATTCATTTTTTTCTAAGGAATTGCTTCTTTAATCTTGTCTTCTAAGGCCTCATTAGATATTGGCTTAATTAGGAATCCCTTTGCTCCCAGGGCAAGACTTCTTTCTTCAATATTTCTATCAACAAGACCAGTAACAAAATAGACTATTATATCTGGTTTAATCTCCTTTGCCTGTTCTAATATATCTAACCCTGCAGTATCTGAGTCAAGTCGAATATCACAGAAGACTATATCTGGAGATTCCTTTTTGATTGCTTCTATGGCTTCATTTGTATTTAAAGCAGTAATTACCCGATAGTTTCGGCGCATTAAGAATAACTTCTGGAATTGAATCAAATCAGGCTCATCATCAATTAGTAAAATTTTGGGGCTCATTGTCTGCCCTCTTTCTTTGAGTTATGGGTAGGGTTATACTAAAGGTTGTGCCTTGGCCATATTCACTTGAAACCCTTATTTGCCCTTGATGGGCATCGATTACTTTTTGGATAACAAATAATCCCAAGCCTGTGCCTTTGCTGGAGCTTGCCTTGGTAGTAAAAAAGGGCACAAAGAGGCGCTTTTTGGTCTCTTCAGTCATCCCAATGCCGTCGTCTTGGATTTGAATGACTATCCGAGAATCTGCCTCAAACATCCTTATCGTAATCTTTCCTTTGTAGGTTGGAGGCCCAAGAAGTTTTTTGTTCTTTATAGCTGTCTTTTTTCTGGTTAAGGCATCGACGGCATTGTCAATTAAGTTAAAGAAGACATCCTGAAGGAGGACAAAATCCCCGCGAATCTTGGGTAGGTCATTTTGAATTTCCTTTTCTATACTCTCCTCAGAAAAGGTAACTTTTATCCGTTCCATCTCAATGGCTCGCGCTAATGGCTCAGTTAGGTCAAGCATCCTTGACTCTCTTTGTATCCTATCCGGCTGAGAGAAGTTTAAGAAGTTGTTAACTGTCTTTCCTCCATATTCGGCATTTTCCTCTATACGCTTAAGGACATACTTTATCTGCTCAAAATAGTCTTTTACCTCTTGGGAGCAGGAACTTGTATCAATGAATTTTAAGGTATCAATACTATAAGAGGTAGCCAGCATAATCGCATGGAAGCGATTATTTAGCTGATGACTCATCCCACCTGCCATTGTGCCCAGTGAGGTCATTCGCTCTGCAGCAAATAGTTGGGCTTGTGTTCTCTGAGATTCATTGATAAAGTCTGCGTTCTCAATGGCTAAGGCTGCTTGATTAGCTAAGATTTCAAAGAGATTGGCATCATCTTGAGTATAAATAGCACCGGAAGATTTTGCCCATAAGACAAGAAAACCCAGAAGCCTATTCCTCACAAAAGATGGCACAATCAAGCCGGATTTAAGATTAAATTCTTTTTTAATGTTTTTGGTTAGCTCTTCAGCAAAGACAGGTTTATGTTTTTGTTTAATATAAGAGATTAAATCTGAGTTGTAGGGTATTTCAGTAGGAGAATCCGGGAAAAACCCAACAGTGGTGTAAGGAGCTTTTTGAATGAACTTGTTTTGGCTATTATCAGCAAGATAAATGCAGGCAAAGTCAATCTTCACTACTTTGGCTGTTCTATAGACAATTAACTTAAGCAGGCGTTCTAAATCTTTTACTAAAGTCATTTTAGCAGAGAGTTGCCTAAGCGTATTCTGATAGCGTCGCTGGTCAGCAAGAATGATATCTTCGGCATGACGACGGAGGTATTGATAGATAAACGGACCAGCTGTGCCAAGTCCAAGGAGAATAAGCATTGGTAACCAGAGCCAGTCTTCACCAAAGATACTTATAAGCCAAGCTTTTCCCCACCCAGCTAAACCGAAGGGGGTACCTAAGACTAAGGCATAAACTAGAACAAAAATCCCCGCGCGGGTGAGGACGATGTTGATATCAAGAAGGTGGTATTTGACAATGGCGTAGGACATCAACAAAATGTAGAGAAACATAAAATACATGCCATAAGGAAAAATAGGAATGTCAAAAACTGGGAAAAAAGCAGTTGACCCTCCACCAAAACCAATCACTGTAGCCAAAAGTTGATATTTAATCTGGTTTCTTCTGGCTCCTGAAGATCTTTTATACTCCACAAATAATAGGTAAAGAGTATAAAATATACATATAGCGAAAAAAATAGCAAAAGTAAGGTAAAAAATCCCTGGTCTAGTATAGTATTTAAAGGGGGGCAAGTGAGCTACATAGGCCAGGAGACCAGAAAAATTGGAAATCTGAAGACCCAAAGCAAAAATATAACTAACAATGATTAATTTTTTCTTTACTCGTTCTAAGCCCAACAAAACTAAAATAAAATGGAGAAAGAATGCCGGGATAAAGATAGCTCCAAGATAGTGTACTCCCCTAAGGTAAAAAAGAGCTAGGTTCTCATTAGGGGCGTTGACCATTAATCCTAGACCTAAACTCCAAAGCATAACACTTAGACTCATTAATCCCCAAATCTGGTTTACTCTTCTTGTCTTTCCTTTAAGATAAACGAAGATACCAAAGAAAAGACTGAGGATAGAAGTAAATACACAAACTACTACAAAAGATATTAACAGCATCTTCTCTCCCTCTGCATACTACATCTCTTTTGGTCTATTTCTACCATATCTCTCATGGGCTTCAACATAAGTTCCGTTTGTTAAAGCAGCTAAAACAGCTATCTCACCAGCCAATACTGTCGCCCCAACTATCTCGGCGAACTTCTTGACTTTCCCTGAACCATAACAACCTAAAATTTCAAGGCATTCTCGTTGGGTCCCTAAACCTGTACCGCCCCCAACGGTCCCTACAAAGAGGTTAGGAACATAGGTACTGACATAGAGATCACCAGATTCTGTTACTTCACACATACTAATTCCAATATGAGAAGTAGAAACATCGGCGATGTCCTGCCCACAAGCTGCAAATAACGCTGCGACACCGTTGGCTATATGAGCGTTCTCACCTATCATGCCGGCATGAGTACTTGATAATAGAGTCGAAATAAAGTAACTCTCTGTTTCTTCAGGCGATGCTTGCAAAAGCCTAAGAACCTTCCTAGGTATTGTAACATCAGCAAAGACTGCCTTACCCTGTCCTTTATAGATACCAAACGCAGAAACTTTTTTAATGGAGGAAAAATTAGACCTAAGCAAGAATTTCTTATTAGTTTTTTCTAAGATAAATTTACAGGCTGCTTCGGTAGCTCTATTGATCATATTTAAGCCCTGTGCATCTCCAGTAAAATAAGAAAATTTAAGGATAACCCTTCTGCCAGCCATTATCGGCTCAATATTCAGCAACTTACCATGCTTAGTGGTCTTTTCTGCTTCTGTTTTTATCTCATTAAAAGTGCTATTAATCCAGTTGATCAATTGAGTAGCCTCAACTACATTCTTTACTAAAAAAACTGGAGAGACATGAACTTCATCTTTAAGGACATCTGTATTGGCACCACCTGATTTAGTAAGAACTAACATACCCCGGTTATAAGTCATGACTAAAGCACCTTCGGTCGTAGCTAATGGGATATAAAAATCTCCTTTGGCATGTTGACCATTTATCTTAAGTGGCCCAGCTATACCTAAGGGTATTTGAGAGACGCCAATTAAGTTCTCTATATTTCCCTGCATATTTTTAGGATCCTCTGAGTAATATCCAATGTGGCTCAATTTAGTATCTACCTGCCTACTCAACCACTCTCGGCGTTTAGTAACAAAATCTTTTACATAGTCTCTCCTTGTGTTGTGTGGAATTCTTAAAGCAACCTCTTTTTCATATTCCATAGTTCAACCTCCATTTCCATCTACGTTACTTCTGCGTCAACAACTCTGCTGGCCCTTCTAAATCCTCAGGAAATACATCCACATAATACCTCAATGTTATCGCTACATCCTAATACCCTAAATACCTCTGCACTAACTTATAATTGCTTGTTTGCAGTAAGAAGGCGCCGGAGTTACATTTGCGACTATTTGCGTTCAAAAAGTCTTTTTCGAGGTCTCTAACACTAAATTCGCTAAAAACTCTTCTGCCTCGGGTTTGGAAAACATTAATATATTTTTGCTCATTGATTCTCTTAAAGCCGGGTTATTAAACAACTCTAAAATCTTATCCTTAAGAATCTCGGGATTCAGGTCTTCCTCCTTAATCAGGATTGCCGCATTATTTTTGTAAAGATAACGGGCATTTTTTACCTGATGCCTGCGCGCATAGGGATAGGGTATAAACACAGAAGGTAAGCCGAAAAAGGCAATCTCGCTGATACTTGCTGCACCGGCGCGGGAAATAACTATATCTGCCGCTGAATAAACATATTCCATCGGGCCAAAAAAGTCAAATACCCTTGCCTCTATGCCTAAATCTTTATAACCATTCGATAATTTAAAGTAATCTTTCTTGCCGCAAAGATGAATAATCTGAAATCTTGATTTATCTTCAATTAAACTGATTGCCGAGAGATTTGCAGTATTTATCTTATGCGCCCCTTGACTCCCCCCCATTACTAAAATAGTGAATTTATCTGGATATAAACCGAGAAATTCATAAGCGCGACTTCTTTCTATTCGAACTAAATCCGGCCTTAAGGGATTGCCGGTAAACTTCACCTTAGAAGAATTAATACCGAAAGACTCTTCTGTCCCGGCAAAACCAACAGCTATTTTATCAACAAGATAAGCAAGTATCCGATTGGTCCGGCCGGGTGTAACATTCTGCTCGTGAATTACTGTCTTTATCCTGAATATCCAGGCAAAGAATACAAGAAGAAAACTTGCGTATCCGCCAAATCCAACAACAACATCAGGTCTAAACTTAAAGAGAACCCTCAGGCTCTGAAAGACTCCCTTTAATAATTTTAATACAAAAAGGGCATTTTGTAAATCAAACTTAAATCTTAGCGGAGCAATCGAGAAATAAAAGCCAGGGAATTCTTCAGTAACAATTGAGGCAGTAATTGCTCTTTTGTCTAAAGCTAAAAGCATATCGGCGTCACTGTGTCTTTTTTTCAAAGCACGGTATAAACTTAAGCCTGGGAATATATGTCCACCTGTACCGCCACAGGCAATGAGTATCTTCACCCCGTTAGACCTCCCAATAATGACACTTCATTTCTAAATACCTTGCCCCGCGGATAAAAAGGCCTAAGGGGGTTCATAATTGCTCGGAACTTCTACTAATATTCAAAATCAAAGCTATACTAATCATATCGAAAATCAATGAAGAACCGCCATAACTGATAAATGGAAGAGGTAAACCCTTGGTGGGCAATATGCCGCAAACAACAGCAATGTTTATAAATGCCCTTAAGAGAATAGAAAGAATAAGTCCTAAACCCAGATAATAGCCAAAGGGTTCGGGACAATTTTTAACTGCCTTTAAAACGCGGAGCAAAAGAAGAATAAAAAGGAAGATTACGCAAGTTACGCCAAAGAACCCCAACTCCTCTCCAATAATAGAGAAGATAAAATCAGTATGGGCAGCGGGCAGGAAAAAGAGCCTTTGGCGGCTTGCGCCTAAACCCTGCCCAAAGAACCCTCCGGAGCCAAGAGCAATCTGAGACTGAATAATTTGGAAGCCGCTGCCCGCCGGGTCACTCCAGGGATTTAGAAAGCTGAGTATTCGCATCCGCCGATAGGGAACGCTAAATATCACAATATAAAGTAATGGGAGCGAGGCAATCAACGTCATTACTAAGTAGTGAATTGGCGTGCCGCCGATATAAAGCATAAGCCCTACCGTAATAGATATTGCTAAGGCAGTTCCCAAATCCGGCTCAAGAAGTAACAAACCGCATACCAGACCTAAAACTAATATCACCGGTAAAAAACCATTGGTAAAGTTTCCCATCAGATTTTGTCTGCGGCTGATAAAGTCGGCTACATAAAGAATTAAAACTACATTTGCCATCTCGGAAGGCTGGAAACTAAACCTGCCGAACCTGAACCAGCGCTGGGCACCACTGGCTGAGCGGGTAATGCCGGGAATTAATACCAGGGTCAGCAAAAGAAGCGCAAGGATTAATAAAGGTTTAGAGAGGCTTTTAAGTCTTTTATAATCAATGCATAAAACAAAAAAGCAAAGGACGCTGCCAATAAATAAAAAGAGTAGGTGCCTCTTTAAGAAAAACATCCCATCATTAAATTTATCTTGGGCATAGATACTTGATGCGCTATAGATCATTACTAGGCCGATACAGATTAAGATAACTGTAATGACCAGGATATTAATTCTTGTCTGTCGCATATCCGTTTAGTCTGTTTTGTCTGTTGAGCCCGTTATATTCATTATAACGGAACTAACGGAATTAACGGACCCAACGGAAATAACTAACCTCTTGAAGCCTCAATTAGACTCTTTACTGCTTCTTTAAACACCTCTCCCCTGTGCTCATAATCTCTAAACATATCGAAACTAGAACACATCGGCGAGAAAAGGATACAATCCTCTGGCTGGGATTGATAAAAAGCGGACTTAACTGCCTGGAATAAATCAGAGGCTTCTGTGATTGGTAATTTCATTTTGAAAATTTGCCTGATTTTATCTTTTGCTTCGCCGAGGAGAATTAAAGCTTTTATTCTCTGGCAGATTAAATCCTTAATAAGAGAAAAATCAAACCCTTTATCCCTACCTCCGGCAATAAGAATAATCGGCCTGCTGATGTTATGCAGGGCAAATGCGGTAGCATCGGGATTGGTAGCCTTGGAGTCATTAATGAAATCTCGAGACTCGAATTCTGCTACCCTTTCTAAGCGATGGGGTAAACCTGTAAATGTGCGAAAAATATCTTCGCATAGATTTACATCTATCCCTAATATGGAAGCGACTGCCTTGACCGCGGCAAAATTGGAATTGGGATGCATCCCCCTGTCAAAATAGACAACCTTAGCCTTTGATTCTTTGGCTAAATTGCGAATTACAGGGTCGTCACGATTTAAAACCAAATAATCGGACTCATCCTGATTCATAAATATGCGGGATTTTGCTGACAAGTATTTGGATAAATCCGGATACCTATCTAAATGGTCAGGGCTGAAGTTTAAGATTACCGATATCTTTGGTTTAAATGTCCTTATTGTTTCCAATTGGAAGGAACTAACCTCTAAGGAAACAAAATCGTGGGCTTGTATCCTTGAAACCTCGGCGGAAAAAGGAGTGCCGATATTACCCAGAATAAACACCTCCTGACCAGCTGCCTCTAAGAGCCTACCGATTAAGGTAGTAGTTGTAGTCTTGCCATTTGTGCCGGTAATGGCAATTATCCGTGCTGGACAAAGATGCCAAGCACATTCAATCTCACTGATTACCGGTATGCCAAGCTGCCTTGCCCAAAGTAAGGGCTGGCTATCCTGGTCAACGCCGGGACTAACAACAATCAAATCCCTGCCCTGAATAAACTCAAGGGTGTGCCTGCCCACTTCCTGACTAATCGAAGAAGGCAACTGGCGGCCGAGACTGATAACTTGAGAATTCTCGTTTTTCTCAGTAACGCTAACCCGGGCACCAATTTTAGATAAAAGCCCTGCACAGGCAAAACCACTCCTGCCCAAACCTACTATAGTAATATTCTTATCTTTGAAATAATCCTGATTAATCATTTCAATGAGCAGACAACCCAGCCCCCTTTTGGATAGTTAACTTAAGCGTTTAACGAACCAAAAGGGCTGGGCAAGCTCCCCCCGCACCTTCTTAATATTCATCCCCCCATCTTTTTGTTTTTCTACGAAGCTCTCTTCGTAGTAAAAAGGTGCGGGGGGCACTTATCTAATTTTCAAGGTTATTAATGTCAACAGGACTAAGAGTGCAGCAATTATCCAGAAGCGCACAATCACTTTAGATTCTTGCCAACCGATAAATTGTAAATGATGATGCAGGGGGGCAATCTTAAAGATACGCTTTTTCCGCATCCGATAAGAGCCTACTTGCAGGATTACTGATATTGCCTCAGCAACAAATACCCCACCGGCAATCAATAAAAGCAATTCTTTTTTAATTAATACCGCCACCATTCCTAATGCCCCGCCTAGGGGCAGAGAACCCACATCACCCATAAATATAGACGCGGGGTAACAGTTAAACCATAAAAAGCCAAGACCTGCACCAAAAATACTCGCACAAAAGATAGCTAATTCTCCGCTGCCCTCCAGATAAGGAATAAATAAATATTGGCTGAATTGTGCGTGTCCTGATATATAGCTTAACACGCTGAAAGCCAAAGCAACCATAATTACAATACCGATAGCCAAGCCATCTAAACCATCAGTTAAATTTACCGCATTGGAAGAACCGCAAATCACCAAGGCCACAAGAAGTATATAGAATATACCGAGGTTAATGTGTATTTGTTTTAAAAAGGGTATGTCCAGTTGGGTTGGATATTGTGGATTTAAAAACAAAAATGCCCCGATTAATAAACCGAGGGTAATCTGACTTAGAAACTTCGCGCGAATCGCAAGCCCCTTGGATTGTTTCTTAACCTGTTTTATATAGTCATCAATAAAACCGGTAATACCGAGCCACAGAAGAACAAAGGTGCTGATGAGAATATAGCGGTTGGTAATATCCGCCCAGAGAAAAGTAGATATTAAAATCGCTGCCAGGATTAATATACCACCCATTGTGGGTGTCCCCTGCTTGTTTTGATGTAAATTATACAAATCGGCGCTATCTTCTTTTCTTATATTTTCACCAATCTTTGCTGCTCTTAATTTGCGAACTAATAAAGGGTAAAATATGAGATTTACGGCAAAAGCAGTAAAAGCAGCCATTGCTATACGGAAGGTAATATAGCGGAAGATATTAAAACCAAAGAATATATCTTTTAAAGGATAGAGTAGATGATATAACATATTTAATTCCGTTAGGTCTGTTAAGGGACTAAACAGACAAAACGGACTAAACTGACCTTAATACCTTTTCCATCTTCATCAAACGTGAGCCTTTAACTAAAATTAAATCTCGGTGGTTAGGCTTAAGGGTCTTAAAAAGTAAGTTGCCTGCCTTCTGGGAATCCTGGCAACTAAAAACGCGGTCCTTACTTAAACCGGATTTGCATGCCCAATGAGCAGCAAATTGACTGAATCTTCCTACGCCAATAAATACATCACAAGTACGGGCAATCTGAATACCTGCCTGACGATGAAATTCCTCAGATGACGCACCCAATTCTAACATATCGCCCATTACAAAAATCTTTCTTCCATTAACCCTGAATCTGCTTAAGATACCAAGAGCCTCGGATAAGGAAGCGGGATTTGCATTGTAGGTATCATCGATGAAAGATATGCCGTTTAATTTAATCGGCTTCAGCCGGCCCTCCGGAAAGACAAATGTCGCAAGGCGCTGACGAATTGATTCGTAATCCCATCCAAGCAGGCGAGCAACAACAATAGCAGCCAAGGCATTATAGATATTAGCATGCCCAATTGTATTTAATTGTATCCTCTGCCGGTGAGGCCGAATGGGCAGCCTCAAGGGCTGCTCCATTCGGCACGAGGAAGTAACCTCCGGGGAATCGCCAGATTCATAATTTGAATTTCTAAGTTTTCCTCTGGGGCTTCTTGCGTTTACGAGAAATTCTATGGTTTTCTTTGAGGTCAATTTTATTGACGTGGCTTGGAAGTCGCATTTATTATTTATACCATAGGTTACGACAAAGGTCTTTTCATCTTTTTTTAATCTTGCGAACCTGGGTTCATCGGCATTCAAAATAGCAATCTTGGGAGATTTCAGGTTTTTTAGCAAATTTACCTTTTCTTTATATACGCCGGAAAGATTTCTTAAATACTCTAAATGCGCAGGACCGATGTTGGTAATAATTCCGAAATTGGGTTGAACAATATTCGCCAAATAAGCAATCTCGCCAAAATGGTTTGTGCCTAATTCCAACACACCGATATCATAGGAAATATCCAATTTTAACAAGATTAGAGGAACGCCGATATCATTATTTTGTGTTCCTGGATTTTTAAGAACATTTGCGTGGGAGGATAAAAGCCAGGCAAGTATATCTTTGGTCGTTGTCTTGCCGTTACTTCCCGTAACGGCAATAAGAGGGATACTAAACCTTTGCCGATGAAATCTCGCCAAATCAGCCAGTGCGCGGCGCGTATCAATAACTTTAATGTAGGGAATTTTGTGGGTATGGGGCAACCGGCATCCGCTATCTTGAATTATTATTGCCTTTGCCCCTTTATGGATTACCTCTTGAATAAAGTCGTGTCCGTCAAAGCGACCTCCCCTTATGGCAACAAAAAGCTCACCATCTTTTATGGTGCGCGAATCTATCGAAACCCCGTTAATTCTTAGCCGTGGGTCGCCGGAGAATAATTGCCCCCCGACTGCCTTTGTTATCTCGCCAAGTCTGAACATCTATTTTCCCAAGTACATCTCCACACCAATACATTGCTGGTGCGTATATATCACAATCAATACGGCAGCGGTAGTGGTAGGAGCGAGCATTCGCGCACTACCTGCCGGTCATCAAAATGGATTATCTTATCTTTAAAGACTTGATAATCTTCATGACCTTTGCCAGCAATTAATATCATATCATTCTTGCTTGCTTGGGATAAGGCTTCTCTTATTGCCTCCTTTCGGTCAACTATTACTCTAAAGTTTTGCTTATTTATTCCGGAAACGACTTCGCTGATAATATCTTCCGGCTCTTCACTACGTGGATTATCAGTAGTGATAATTGCCAAGTCGGCCAATTCGGATACAATCCTGCCCATCCTGGGTCTTTTGGTTTTATCCCGATCACCGCCGCAACCAAAAACTACACAAAGACGACCTTTGCATAAAAGGCGCAGGCTCCTAATCACATTCGCTATCGCATCTTCCGTATGAGCATAATCAACAAAAACAGAAAAATCGCTATCTGTCGGTATCCTTTCTAACCTCCCGGGCACACCGGTAAAACTCCTGATTGCCTCCTTGATAATTTCCGGGTCTATTTTTTGAATCAACCCAAAAGCAACTGCTGCCAAGATATTATAAATATTGTGTCTTCCAATCAGTGAAGTGCTTAATTTTAATCCATTAGCCTTGGCAGCGAAATTTTTGCGAATTGAGGGATGAAGGCGTAAAAGGAACTCTGTCCCCTTAAGACTAAAACTTATGTCTTTGGTGGTAACATTAGCGTAATTGTTCAAGAGCCCATAAGTAACTACGCAGGCCTTAGTTAATTTAATCAGGTCGCGCCCCCTTGCATCATCGATATTTAAGATTGCGAAGCTATTCCTCCCCAGGCCTCTGAATAATTTGCTTTTGGCAGCAAAATATGAATTTAAATCACCATGATAATCCAGATGGTCTCTGGTAAGATTAGTAAATATGGCGGTGGAAAATTTTATTGCCTCAACCCTCGCTTGGTCAAGCGCGTGAGAAGATGTCTCCATTACGACATAATCAACCTTCTCTTTCTGCATTTGAACTAACAGAGTGTGGAGTTGTTCTGAACCGGGCGTGGTGTTACTCGCGTTAAATATCCTATTCTTAAAACGGTAATTGATTGTTCCGATTACTGCCGGGTTAAACTGTGCGGCTTTTAATATTGCTTCAATCAAATAAGAAACTGTGGTCTTGCCGTTTGTTCCGGTAATACCCACTACCTTCAAATTTAGTGAGGGCTGCCCATAAAACTGGGCAATTAATTTCGCCAGTGCCTGACGCGTATCGGCAACCTTAATACAGGCAATCCTTCCGTTGTGGCCCTGCTGGCGGTACCTCAGTGCATTCTGCGGGGTTCCCTCAAGCGCGGTAACTGCCTTGGTGGTTATGGGAATTGCCGTCTTAACGCCCCTCTCTGGCATTCTCCGGTCTCCCCTCAGATACAGTAGTTGAGGCCAGCTATCCTGAATAACCACTGCCCTGGCACCCTGCTGAATTGCCTCTTGAATAAAGCTATGCCCATCAAAATTCTTGCCCTTAACTGCTACAGAGATAAAGTCTGCCTTTACCTTTCTTGAATCTGCAGTAATACCCTTAATATCGACATCCTGAAGGTCCCTAGGTAATGAAAAACCGATAGATTTAATCAGAGTTTTTAGCCGCATCTTTAATTCAACCAGAAACCCAGCCCTCTAATCTTTTACGAGAGTAGTATTCCTGCTCAGAGGGCCAGCTTCCGGCTTCTTTTGACACTGTTGGTATAGCTTGTGTTTCTAAATATCTTAATACATTCTCACAGATATTTTTAAAAGCAGGGGCGCAAACCACACCGCCAAAATAATAGGGGCGAGGCTCATCAATAACCACGGCTACGGCAATCTTTGGATTATCAGCAGGAGCAAAGCCAATAAAGGAAGCAATAAACTTATTATGTGAATAACGGCCATTGGGTTCTAATTTTTGTGCAGTTCCGGTTTTGCCAGCCACGCGCAAGCCCTTAATCGCTGCCCTTCTTCCCGTTCCATTGTCAATCACACCCATGAGTATCTCGGTAAGCCTTGAAGCGGTCTGGGGTGAGAAAACCTGAGATAAAAACTGAGCAGAAAATTTCTTAATGGTTAAACCGTACTCGTCCTGAATTTCACTTACCACATAAGGCTTCATCAGCTTGCCCTGATTGGCAATTGCTGATATGGCAGTGGTTAATTGCAGAGTAGTAACACCTACCTCCTGACCAATCGGTATCGCGCCGATTGAAACAGCTGACCAGCGCTTTGGCTCCTTAATCATCCCGGCTATCTCGCCGGGTAAATCTATCCCTAATTTATCTCCAAAGCCAAATTTTTTGATATACTCATACAGTAAACCCCTGCCCAATCTCTGAGCAATCTTGGTGACACCGATATTACTGGATTGCTCAATTACCTCTCTAAAGCTTAGCCAGCCATGCGGCCGATGGTCGTGAAGTATGTGATTAGCTACCGGATATGCTCCGTTCTCACAGAAAAATCTATCCTGCTCATTAATATCTGTTTCTTCTAAAGCTGCCGAGGCAGTAATAATCTTGAATACAGAACCCGGCTCAATTAAATCAGTTATTGCACGATTTCGCTTTATCTTATCGTCAGTTTGTGAGGTTTTATTCAAATCAAAGGTTGGCCGATTTGCCAAAGCAAGAATTTCACCGGTCAAGGGATTCATTACAACAATACTGCCCCCGCGGGGATGGAAATTATCCACTATCCGGTCAAGTTCCTGTTCAACAATAAATTGAATAACCTCATCAATAGTCAGAATTAAATTATAACCATTGTGGGGCATTACTAGTTTTTCCCAGAGCCCCAATCTTTCCTGACGGGCATCACGTAGTAAAACCCCCCAGCCGCTGGTTCCGACCAGATATTGGTCGTAGAATAATTCAACCCCCTCAAGGCCCTTGTTGTCTAAACCAGCAAAGCCGATCAAATGACTGGCAAGGTGAAGATTTGGATAAACCCTCTTACTCTCTCTGATAAAATATAACCCTGCAAGATTGAGTTTCTTAATCCTGTCGACAACATCGGGAGATAACTTTCTAGCCAACCAGATGAATTGCTTATCGGAATTGAGTCTTTTTTTTAGGTAAGATTGCTCTGTCTCTAAAATGGAAGAGAGTAATTCAACCGTACCTTTCTTGTCTTTAATCTCCACGGGAACGGCATAAAGTGATTCCGATGGTAAATTTATCGCCAGCGGTCTTAAATTGCGGTCAAAGATAGTGCCGCGCTGAGGCTCTAAGTCAATAAAGAGGTTCTGTTGTTTGCGTGCAAGTAGGGTAAGATATTTATTGCGAAAACACTGGATAAAAAAAAGCCGAGCCAGACTTATGAAAAAGAATATAAAAAGGATACAGAAGATTAACCTGCGCCGACGGGTATAATTATTTATGTACACGATTTTTACTGTGGCTTAGTCCGTTAGAAATTTTTGCTATACCTTCTGATAAAAGTAGTATATCTAACGGGGCTTAACTGGTGTGGCTTCCGCTTGCGATTTCAATCCGAAGAGGCGAGTAAATATGTTTTCTGTTTCTCTTCCCCCGTTAGAAGTTTTTGTTCCACCTGCTGCTAAAGTAATTTTTCCAACGGGATTCGTCTGTTTGTTATCCCCAGGGGTTTGCTGCACAGTAGAGGAACTCACCAATTGTTCTCGATGAGGCCATTGAAAATCTCCATCCTGCCAAACTTCTGCCATCGAAATCAAAGACATTCGACGGTTTATGTTGTACCTGAGGTTATTATTCTTATCAATCAGGCTTTCAAGTAACGCTAACCTCTCTTGCTCCTGATAAGCCAAATGAATAATCTTGCTTTGCTGATACACATACAGCAGGGCTAACAGAGTAACTAATAAAATTATTATTAAAAATTTAGTTAATTGCATAATCGGTAGAAAGCCTTGCTTAAAGAATATGAATGCGAAGCGGACTTATTGCCTTTGAGCAACTCTTAATCTTGCACTGCGAGAGGAAGGATTCTGGACCCGCTCCTCCTGAGAAGACCGTAGGGGCTTAGGAGTGATTATTTTAAGCTTTCCCTCAGAGCGAGCGATACGAAAATTTATCTTCACAATCCTATCTTCTAAAGAGTGGAAAGAAATGGTCGCAATCCTTCCACCCCGTTTAAGCAAATCAATTGACTTTCTTATCCCTTCATCTAGAGCCTCTAACTCACGGTTGACTGCAATACGGATAGCCTGAAAGGTGCGCGTCGCTGGATGAATGTGTGCCAAACGGTAATAGTGCGGCGGTATAGCCCTCAGGACTATATCAGCGACCTGAGAGGTGCTATTAATCGGTGCCTTTTCTCGCTCGGAAACTAACAGGTGGGCAATACGGTTATGGAATCTCTCCTGGCCAAATGACCAAAGAAGAGAGGAAATTTCCTCTTCGTTGAGATTATTTATCAAATCGTATGCCTGAATAAAACTACTTCTATCCATACGCATATCTAAAGGCCCCTCTGATTGAAAACTAAAACCTCGCTCAGGATTAGACAACTGCACCGAAGACAAACCCAAGTCAAAGATTATTGCATTTACTTTCTCAACTCCTAACATTGCTAAAATCTTATCTATGTCGCGGAAATTCCCATGAATTAGATGAACGGCTTCACCAAAACCGCTTAGTCTGGTTTTGGCTATCTCCAGGGACTCCTGGTCACGGTCTATCCCAATGAGTCTGCCTCCTGGTAGAAGGCGCTCCAATACTTTAATGCTATGACCGCCGCAACCAATAGTGGCATCCACTACCGTCATCCCGGAGGTCAATTTTAAATATTCTAAGATTTCGTTACACATAACCGGCCTATGTTGTCC
>CAZQEY010000029.1:0-19078 GCA_964592485.1 uncultured Planctomycetales bacterium | reverse complement strand
CTCTCAAATTCCCCAATAGCTGTGTCTTGAGAGGTCATCCCCTTGAGCGATATTTCTGGGCTTACGGGAGTTACCTCTCAAATCCAGCAGGCTACCGGCTTAAATTTTCCTGTGTCATCCTACCCGGTAAAGATAGAACTTCGCTAAACACATTATTTTGAGTGAATTCCCAGTATTTCTGTATCGGTTTCTCCTTTGGCTGCAAACATTATTTAACTCCTTTTAAGGGCTATAATTATGGAGTATAATAATATACTATAGGAAAATGGCGATAGTCCTTACTCTATATGATCAGGTATAATATTTGTACCGTGCGACACAAACGATTGAAAGTTAAAAAGGGAGAAAGAATAAATGAGAAAGCCAGCTTTTAAAATTTTAAGTCAAATATTGGTTGTTATATTTTTGTTAAGTTTTTCTTTTGAAGCCCAAGAAGCTTTGGCAATTGGGCCTTGGCAGATGTTTTTTCAAAAAGTGGTAGAGAAAATTTTTCAGAAGATGTTTATGGATTCTTTAGGATTAGAAGATCCATATTGTGAATTTAAACAAGAAAAAGCTTTAGCCAAAATTGAGAAGGTTTATGAGGAGCAAAAAGGAAAAATTAAACAAGAATATGAAGCTGAGCGGGTTAAACTAGAGGAAGAATTTAATAAGAAATGGAGTAGTGAAAAGGCTGTAGGCACGGCTGAAGAGAGAATGGAAAGAGCAAGACAGGCTAAAAGGGAGGAAGAAAAAGCATTCCAAGCATTAAAGGAAAGGTATCGAAAGGAGGAAGAAAAAATAGAAGAAGCTTATTCATGGGTTTTAAATCACTTTGTACCTAAGTGTTATAGCGATTACCGTGAGAAATTAATGGATCCTAATAAGTATCTTGAACTAAAGGACAAGGGAGAAATAATAGAATTTTGAGGTAAAAATTTATTACAATGGAGCGCGATAATTATGAGATATGCTAAAACAGTATTATATAGAGTGTTGCTACTAATCGTATCTATATTGTTGTTTTCTACGCCTTTTATATACGCACAGGGATTTTATGATGGTTCTCTTCCGGGCACTGTTGTCAGGGTAGAAATAGTTAATAGAGATTCAGGTTGGCCTATTAAAGGAGCAAGGGTCACATTTGAAGATAAATATGGTAATAATTGTGGGTCAATGGTTACTGGGGAAGATGGCGTTGTAGTGTTTGGAGTAAGTATGTCTGCACGATACCCAGCAAAAATAGAAGTTCGAGCTAAAAACTATTACTCTATGGAAGGGATTTTTCCTCTGGAGCGCCTTAAGAAGCATACAGCAAATTACTGGGGCCAACCTTTAACAGAGGAAGAAAAAGCTGGGTTTGAATTTGATTATGACCCAGATGAGGCTTACTACATAAATGTTGAAACTGTTACAGATTCCACTGAAGAATATTTTGAGAAAGTTAGAAAAGGCGAATATAATCGATATCATTCTGGTAATTTATTGATTACTATTAAAATTAAGTTAGAAAAAATGCCAAGGGAAATAAGATAGTATTGACAAGGAGGAAAAATGCCTTGCCCAAAATGTGGTAAGGAAATATCAAAAGAGGCTAAATTTTGTCGAGAGTGTGGATTTGATTTGACTAATTTAAAAAAAAGACATACAAATGAAACCAAATCAACCAAATACACTTCACTAAAAGTAGCTTTTAAAGTAGGCATCGCCATGATTGCAATTCTTTTATTTGGATTCGATTCCGAACTTAAACATAACTTAATTCCTCGTAGATTTGAAATTACAATAAAATCTCCTTATATACTAAGGAGTAAATTCCCTAAAGAATTTGGTGGTTTAGAATTTGGCATGACCCCTGAAGAGGCATATAATGCAATAGTAACAAGGGGCTATAAGTTCGTAAGTCACACAATAGGTGGAGACCCGATTAAACAGAACCAACCTTCTCTTCCATACGGTAGTTTTAATATAAGTACTGTTGATATTAGTTGGGATTTAATTTTAGTACCCCCTGGATATGTTAGTGTCGGTTTTGATCATAACAGAAGACTAAATAGATTTTTCATGATTTTCCCTAAGTCACTTAATGTTAATGGAATTATTAACACTCTTTATAAAAGCTTTGGTACTCCTTTAGAAAAACCAGAAGATGGTTCTTTTCTTCTGACCTCTTGGGTTTGGAACGATGGGGAGACAGAGTTAAGAATAAATAAAAAAGATGAGTATATAATGGCATTCAAAAAAATTACAGGTAAAAATTCGCAACAATATTGGGAAAGTATTGAGAAAAACGAAGTGAAATGTAACTTGTGGCTAGGTATGAGTATAGAAGAATTTAAGGAAGAAATAAAATTTGATTTAAAGCCAGAACCGAAAGACAGTTGGAATGATGAATATGAAGAAAGTTACGAATTAAAAACCATTTTAATTGAGAGCAAACCTATAATTCCTATGAAAGGCCTGTATGAAATAAAATTTAATTTTTGGAAGAATCAGTTATATCGAATCAAATTTCAGTTCAAGGGTCAGGAAATAGATAGGTCGGAATGGAATGATTTTCGGAACAAGATTAAGGTTTTTGACGATGGAAAAACTACTTTGGATTTTCATGAATTTCGTCCAATTACTTTTTCAGATAATTCGCTTGCGAATCTCCTTAATGTTAAACGTGAAGCTAATTCTAAGGTTAGGCGTTTACAAAAAATTACACAGATAATTCCCAAATTTACAGGTGATCTTAAAATTTTATGCGATGAAACTCTTAATGTAGTTGCTCCGCTTAAATATAGCCATTGGAGGAGCGTCAGAGAAGAACTAATAGAGTTTATGGTAGGAAATAATAAATACGCCCTTGAATACTTTATTCATGAATCAGGTTATGCAACCGAATACGATCTCTTTACTGACTTACAATTATCTTTACTTAAAAACAGTTCTCAGGTTGCAAGAAAAGCATTACACGCCAATAGGTTAAACTATAATAAAGGAGACACATTGATAGAATATAATAATTCCAATTTTTATATCGTGGTAACATTGGGGCTTGCATGTACGAGAGAAAAAGAAGGGAAAGAATATTTTGATAATATATTTTTAGATGTAGTTGCAGTCCAAGCAAATTTTGAATAGAAGAGATTTAATTTCTTTAAATCAAAATCAAGAGGTAAATATATGACAAAACCAATCATAATTTGTAGTAATTGTAAAGTAAAGTTAGAATTCTGTTCCATTTACGGTAAAGAATTAGAGTAGCATGATATCGAAGAACAAGAAGAGCCAGTTGACCTATGCTCGCCCGCTACGACGCGTCCTATCTGCGGTAATTCTGACGTTTTTTCTTGCCGTTCCAAGCACACAGCTCCATTCCAATGAGAATGGTTCAACAACCTCCTCCTCACATTCAGTAGCAGCAGCTCTTGGCAGTGAAGGAAGGGTCTACCTTCCGGAAAACTATGTCAAGGAAATGGAAGAACTTAACGAAGACCTCATGGAATATCTTGTGGAGGTAGGAGTTAAAGGCGTCTCAGGTAAAGTGGTCGAAAAGATAGTTGAGAAAGCGGCGGAGAAGGTAGCTGCGCCAATACCTCCTGTCTTGAGCGTTCTAGCATTAACAGTTGAGGTCACCGAGACCGGCCAAAGACTAGACAAGGCACTAACTGCCTATTTGGGAATCTATCTCAATATCGAAAAGAAGTACGGATACCCTCAGTTAAGCAATTTGACCCGAAACAACAAGCAAGCTATGCAAATCATATCCGATCTACAGGAAGAAATAGATCAAAAAGTCCAGGCAGTTTTTGAATACTCGGAGAGGCACCCACACCTCTTTAAACTGAAGTCAACCTTTCACCGAGGACCACTCAAGGATATACCCGAATTTCAGAACTCTATTAAGCGGCTAGACCAAGCACTTAGTACTTCTGGAGTCAGGCTGAGCGAGCTTGAAACCAGAGCATTTTCTACGGCTAAAGGTTTAATGACATGTCCAATAATTAAAAGAAATATTTCTATAGGGGATATTGATAAAAATTTACCGGTAGCAATTAATATTAATGATAATTTCAATTTATTAGGAGTTGATTTCTTCAAAGCTTATAACTACACAATAGATTCTAGGGATAGCTGTATATATATTTGGAGCAAATAATAAAACCGGAGCCAAACATTCCTACGCCTTCTTAAATCAAAGCGTGAGTCTGCTATTTTAGTGGGTGTTGGGTGGGGGCGGTAAGAGAAAGCTGTTCAAAATTTTTATAAAGTAGGGGGGGAATATGTCTATTAAGGTATTATTAGAAAAGAGAATAACTGAATTTGTTAAACACTATCCTGAATTTAAAGATGAAGCAATAAATAAAAAATTTTTATTTTTCGCAATTCTTTACCTGTTTAAATATTTAAACATCCAGTATGAAGATATAATTGATGGAATAACCGATGGCACTAATGATTATGGAATTGATGGGATATTTGTATTTTCATCAGGACAAATAGTTATTGATGATGAAGACTTAAGAGGACAAATCACAAGAGAAGATAAGGTCAGGGTGCAGCTAATCCAGGTAAGCCGAGAAGCTGGTTTCGGTGAAACTGTTTTACTAAGAGTGAAGGATGGTATTGAAGAAATATTTAATTTAAGAACAAAAATTAAAGGAAATGAAGATTATAGAAGAAAAGTACAACTTATTAGAAATATTTGGGAGCACTGTTTTAATTTAGGCAGTGTGAAAAATATTGAGGTTGAAGTTATATATATTACTTTAAGCGAGAATGAATCGGTAAATAGAAAAGTCAAAACAATTGAGAGAAAAATACATAGTTATTTGAAATCACAAGAATTAAAGAATTTTAAATTAAAATATTTAGGAATTCCCTCATTATATAGGATAATAACGGCAGAGACGTATGATAAAGAAATGTTGTTTAAAGAGATAACGACTTATGCCGAACCATATAATAAACAAGTTGTCGGATATTATGGTTTGGTCAAAGTAAAAGATTTTTTAGAATTTATTATTAATGAAGAAGAAGAATTGGAAGAGAGATACTTTGAAGGAAATGTAAGAGACTACTATGGTATTACAAAAAAAGTAAATGAGAAAATTCAAAAAACACTTACTGGTCCAGATAGAATGAATTTATGGTGCCTTAATAATGGCATCACTATTATATGCGACAATAGCAATCCTCTTGGCAAAAAAATTAAATTGTTTAATTTTCATATTGTTAATGGTTGTCAAACTGCTCACGTTTTATATGATTGCAGAGAAGACCTAGAAGATGATAACACTAGTGAAATAATAGTTAAAATAATACAGACTACAAACGAAGAAGTTTCAAATGATATCATTGATGCGACTAACTCCCAAACGGCTGTCCCGCCTGTTTTATTGCACTCAAATGAATTGATTCAGAGAAATATAGAAGAGCATTTTATTAGGTATACAAAATCACCATTATATTATGAGAGAAGAATGAATTACTATAAGAGAAGGCACAAGCCTACTAATAGAATAGTCTCTATCATTAGATTATTTCAGGTTTTTTATAGTATTTTTGGAAAAAAGCCTTCAGTGGCCAGAGGAAGACCAACAGAGGCTTTTGAAAAAGATTATTCCTCAGTTTTTGATACGTCATTTGATTATGATTCTTATCTTATCTCATATCATCTATATTTAAAGATACATAAAATTAACAGGGAAGAAGCAACTCGCATGGCAACAAATGACCCAGTGTTATTTTTAATAAGGAAATATGGAATATTGCATATTATCAGGATAGTGCTACCTTTATTCATTAATGATGATAGAAAGATAAATTTTAAAGACAGAAATAATATTTTTAGCAAAGAAAAGGAAAGGTTGTTTCCTTTATTGGAGAATAAAAAATTATTAAATAGGCTCTACAGGGATTCGGTTATAATTTTAAGAAAATGCATAATGAACTTTAAAAGGAAAAATAAAGAATTAATATTAAATTATAATATTATGAAAAATGAAGATTTAGATAAGATAATAACCTTAGCTCTTTCTAAAATCGTTAAACATTCGTAGAAGGATTCCCTGGATAAGATAACACTAGATAATTTTTAATTTATTCCTGAATTTTTCCCCTCAAAACTAAAAATTGTCTTGGAATAAAGTAAACAGGTAATGGGTACTTCCTCGAGGTACCAGGCTTAAGATAGGTAACTATTTATAAATCAAAGTATTGCAAAACAGATTTTTAGAAAGGGTGTCCCTTTTAGGTGTCTTCGTATATGATGAACAGAGCACTTAAGATTAAATAGGGTGGTACTTTGAGGGATGGTATTCGTAAGTCCTTTTTGAGAGGAGGAAAAAATGGGAATATTTGATAGATTATTTAAATCTAGAAAGACCTTGCCAAAAATATACCAACATAATATGAATTGTATGCTTGATACTATATGGGACAAGAAGCTTAGGCAGAAGGTGTATGAGAAGATTAGAGAGGACCCAAACAGTTTTACGATAACGCATTTTGATGATAAAGGAATACCGCATTTTGGTGTTAAGCTGAATTTTTTTCTGAAGAGTTTCAATGAAGTAACTCGTCATTATGAACGCGGCGTAATCACTGACTCAGAACGATGGGCCGACTTTGAAGATGTGGCTAATGCTTTCGGTTGGGATTCTTACTATCTTGGAGAACGTAAAATACCTCACCCCGCCGATCTTAGAGAAAAGGCCAAGGCAGAGGCAACTCTCCTTATGCAGAAAGGATTTTCTGGCACAGGAGAAGAATTATTTTTTAAGGCAGTTGGGAATGTTCTTGAGGGGAAAAATTCTTTCAAGGAAATGAGGGAGGCAAAAAAATGGGTGGATAAAGCAGCTGAATTTGATAAACAAGGTAGACGCAAAGAGGCTATGGAGTGTCTAGAAAAAGCGGGTAAAATGGATCCCGATATAAGAATAAAAATAGACGATAAAGATAAGATTTTAGGGATAGCTGATGAAGCCGAGACAGAGTCTGAACTAAAATGGCTTTATAAAAAGGGGTTAGAATTTCATCTTAATCATGAATACGAAAGAGCGATAGCATGCTATGATAAAGTGCTAAAAAAAGACTCGCAAAATGTTGATGCATATGTGGGTAAGATTCTTTCTTTGAGTTTTTCTGGGAAAATGGAGGAAGCAAGAGGGTTAGAGCTTATGTCTAAGATAATAGATCCATCTTTTGGTTCAAAAGTACGGACAGAGTTAGAAAGGTTAATAAAAGTTAAATAAAACTAAGGGCGACCGGTGCAAAAATTATACACGTTTTGGCCCGGTAGGTACCAGTGTCCGGATCTAAAAGGCTGGACATTCATATTTCTCGTTTTTTCAAAGAGTTAGAGAATTTATAGCCGAAAATGACCGGCGCACGGTGCAGAAATTATACGCGCTCTTAACCTACCCTCTAGCCTAACCTTAGCTGTATAAAGAGAGTTCTTCCGTTACCATGAATTTCTGATTCAAGCGAGGAAATACCTCTCAAATTTCCCCAGTAGCTGTGTCTTGAGAGGCCGTCCCCTTGCGCGATATTTCTGGGCTTCCTTGCGGGAGTCACCTTTCAAATCCAGCTATCTACCGGTTTAAATTTTCCTGTGTCATCCTACCCAGTAAAGATAGAAGTTCGCTAAACACATTCTTTTGAGTGAATTCTCAATATTTCTGTATCGTTTTCTCCTTTGGCCCCAAACACTATTTAAATCCTTTTAAGGGATATAATTATGGAGTATAATAACATATCATAAGCGCAGTGTCTTGGGATGCTGAATATGTCTTACTCTATAGGATAGATATAATTTTTATACCATGCTTATATCTTGAACTTGGTAGAACAGAGGAAGAACGATAACAACGATAGGCCCTACGAACATATTGATGAAGATTGGCTATTGTTTAGCCTGAGAGTGGTGTGTCGCGTTGCAGGAATGACAGATGACTGAGCAAAAGATATTTGTCGGCAGAAAGGCTGAGCTTGAGAAGTTCATCAAAGTTCTTGAAGAACCACGGGGACAAGCTGTTTTGGTTGTTGGTCAGGCAGGGATGGGAAAGACCTGGTTAATAAATAAGATGGCCGATCTTGCCCAGAATTATCCAAAGTTAAAATGTGGCTGGGTGCGGTATGAGGTGACGCCGACAGATAGCGTTAATTCGATATTAGGATTAATGATGGAGCACGCCTTCGACGCAGCACAGCTCGAAGAGAAGTTGCTTGATGCTACACCTCGAAGGTTAGAACAATGGCGAAGTTTATTGAACATCTTGAAAATCGGGGATTTGATTTTAAGCCTGCGACGAGATGTCAAGCTTAATATACGCGACCATTTTTTAAAGCAGTTAGAACTAATCTCTAAGCGAATGAAGGAGAATCAACGGGCGATATTTATAATTGATCCGGAAAAGTATATGCAAAAAGAGAGCGACCACGCATGGGCAATTGTGATAAGACAACTCCCTGAGAAGATAAAGTTGGTTTTTGCTCAACGGCCAGAGGATGTGCTGGTAGATAGTGAGACATTTGATGCATTGGATAATGTCGTACGTATTCCAGACAGACAGTTAGATGTTCTTGACGAAATAGCAGTTGAGGAATTGATAGATCGTCGCAGTAAAGATTTAAAGTATACGGTGGCGGAGTTACGCAAGGTGCTGAGGAATTATAAGGGGCATCCTTATACTCTTGGAGCTGCATTGGATTTGATAAGGGCAGGAACGAAGTTAGAAGAGTTACCAAAGAAGCCAGAGTTAATAAAGTTTGCAAAAGTACAGTGGGAGCGGATTTGTCAGATCGGAGATGATGCCATCCAGTTGTTTGAAGCTTATGCCATCTTGGAGGTAGGTGTGCCTGATGAGGTTGTCGAGGCGGTTAGCGGACTGAGTGCTACTGTTCGGAAACGGTTGCAGATAGATAATTATCTCCGGGGTCTATTGCGCGAGGAGGGTTACGGCAGGCGAATATATCATGTGATACTGGCAGAACATATACTTGAGCAAATTGAGAAAAGGAGGATCAAGAACTATTGCGCTCGGGCAGTGGAGGTATATCGTAAGAAGTTGAACGAAGATGTATGGCCGGATGCTTTGGCAGCGATTAGATTACCAGAACATACTTTGGTAGCTCAAGGAGAGAAAGCTTTCGTGGAAGTCTTCCTTAACGAGTCGTTTGAGGCCTTGTTTATACTTGGTTTGTACGATCCACTAGAAAGTTTACATACACGAGCATCGAACATCGTCAAACAGGATTCAAAAAATGCAAGGATGCTCAAAGGTTTCTATCCAAAAATTCCGTGGTATTTATATTTTTTACAAGAGATCGAAAAGGAATACGGCCGTGTTGCCAGAATAGCGCAGGGCTACAGTTACCTTGGGGAGATCTACTTGGATGCAGCTAAAGTCGACAAAGCTAAAGAAATGTCCCTAAAGGCATTACATATGCATCGAAAGCTTGGAAGGGAGAAACAAATAGCAAAGGATTACAATAATCTCGGATTTGTCTACTGGATGGACCACGATTTAGATAGAGCTCAGCAAATGTTCGAAATGGCGTTGCAGGTTTACGAAAAGCTCAAGGATCAGAAAGATATAGCAGGGCAGTGCGCGGAGCTCGCGTCATTTTACAGAGATCGTGGTGATTTGGATAAAGCTGAACAGATGTATCAAAGGGCTTTAGGCATTTACCAATTGTTTGATAATAATAAAGATGAAATCAGGTATATTTACTTGGCCCTTGGATTAGTTTATGTAAATGGCGGTGATCTGTACAAGGCTGAGAAGATGTATCAGCGCGCTATAGAGATAAGTGAACAGCTCGGAAAGATCAACTTGGTGGCGCATAGCTATGCTAATATGGCAATGATCCATGATATGCGGAAAGATAAAAAGCACGCGCGGACATATTGGAAAAAAGCGAGGGAGTTGTTTTTCAAAGCTAAGATGGAAACGGAGGCACAAAAAATACAAGAATGGCTCAACTTGTCCAAATAGATAAGGGGCTATCCGATAATCCTCTTTCGTTCACGTTTTGGCTCGGTAGGTACCAATGTCCGGATCTAAAAGGCTGGACATTCATATTTCTCGATTTTCCAAAGAGTTAGAGAATTTATAGCCGAAAAAGACTAGACAAAATGGACATTTTTCGCGAGGAATTGTCTCTCTGATTGCCTAGATTTCCTTGATAACCGCCATATTGAGCCTTATAATATATATCTGTAAATAGCGAGAGGTTTCCCCTCGGCTCATGCGAGAGGGACCCTGCGTATGTAACATACTGCAATACAATCAGTTATAATAATAAATCCCGACAATTAATAGTTGTTGGGATTTTTGTATCTTTAGTAGCCATTCAAGAGTATAATTCCGATATTTTCCTAGGTTAATTTCGAATAAGAGTGAGGGCAAAATTTTGCCCGCAACCAAAATTTTTATCGACTTACTTCAAGGGAACCCTTGAAGTAAATTCTAATTCTTTGATACATGGCCCAAAACATCTTAACTACAATTTTTTATATTTACAACCTCATTCGCAAAATTGCTTTCAATATCCTTACTTAAAGTGTATAATTAAATAAAAGGAGGTGGTGCTTAGAGGGGTAAAAGAACTATTTCTTGGATTGAGAATTTAAGCTAAAAAAGGAGGTAAGAAATTATGGACTGGCAAACTCTTATTGTTGAGCCTACCAAAGAAATGTTAACGAGAATAGCTAATTTTATCCCTACCCTGATTGGCGCTTTAGTTATTCTAATAGTAGGTTGGATTGTAGCCAAGATAATTAGAGGGATAGTTAATCGGATACTCCAATTGATACGATTTGATGTGATAGCTGACAAAGCAGGTGTTTCCAATATCTTAAGTAAAGGTGGTATAAAGCTTACCACACGCCAGATGATAAGCGGCTTGGCTTATTGGCTTGTCATGATTATGGTTTTGGTGATGGTGGTAAATGCCTTGGGTTTAACGGTAGCTTCGCAGCTTCTTGAAGGTCTGCTTGCCTATATTCCTAAAGTTATAGCAGCAATATTTGTTCTGGTCTTAGGTATGTTTCTGGGCAACATTGTTTCTGGGATAATGCGTACTGCAGCCAGCAATGCCAATTTGCCTAAACCACAGATGCTCGGAAATATAAGCCAATGGGTAATTGTGATTTTTGCAGCAACTATTTCATTAAGACAACTTGGCATTGCACCACTACTTGTAACCTCTACATTTAATATCTTATTTGGTGGAATTTGTCTTGCTTTGGCTTTAGCCTTTGGATTGGGAGGAAAGGATATTGCAGCAAAGTATCTTGAAGAATTAAGAAGAAGGCACTCCAAGTAAGATAGGAGATTGGTTGATAAAAATAAATTGAGTGAAGAAAATCATAAGACCGCTTAGATTTTGTTAGCCACCCCAGATTGGAAGGGACTGTCCCCGAAGGGGACTGTCCCTTTTTGTTTGCTCCTTTTCAGATCCGTCCAGCGTCTGTTCCCGGTTTATATTTTCTTGATTTCTGGGTTTGCCAGGAGTAAAATAGTATCACTTTTAGTGTTAGTATTGGTGATTTAGTGAGAATAAAAGAGCAATAACATCATACACTCAGAGCCACATAGGAGTGGCAGGATGAGGCGGAGGATAGGTTAGAACTTAAAAAGGCAACTCTCTAAAAGATAGGGGGTTGCTTTTTTGTTTAGAAGAGTGAATTTTTGAAAAAAACATCCTGAATTTTTTACAAGAAAAGCCTGTGAACATATTGCAGATAAAGCATTTAAGATTAAATAGGGTGGTACTTTGGAAGAGGTAATGGGGACGCTCCTCGAGGTGCCAGGCTTAAGATAGGTAACTATTTATAAATCAAAGGATTGGAAAACAGGTTTTTTAGAAAGAGTGTCCCTTTTGGCGCGTGCTCGTATATGATGAACATAGAATTAGAGAATTCAGTCCCCCAAAAAATTCCTAAAGGTATGGTTGAATGTCCATTTTGTCATAATATAGTAAAGCCACAGGCAAAACGAGCTACAATAGGGACTGCTTTTATAACTATTATTCTTCTCTGTTTTTGGATAATCCCAGGAATCATTTATATGATTTGGGACAGCTGTAAAAGACAGTGTCCAGAATGTAGAGCAGTTCTCTAAAAGGAGACAGAATGTTCTCAATTGTCAAAAGTAGAAGTTGGGTGTTTAGACTTTTTGTTTTTACGATGATATTTGTGGTGTGCAATGGCACGGCTTTGTCCGCCTTAGGTTTAGATGAAACTGACAAAGAAATAGTTATCGAAGGCAATAATGCGTTTGCCTTTGACCTCTATGCACAGTTAAAAGAAGAGGATGGCAATCTATTTTTCTCTCCTTATAGTATATCAACAGCCTTGGCCATAACTTATGCGGGTGCTCGAGGTAATACAGCAATTCAAATGGCCGATATTTTACATTTTAGCCTGAGCCAGGAACGCCTTCATCCTGCTTTTTCAGAACTTATGCAGGATTTGGCTACCGAGGCGGAAATAAGCAGTTACCAACTCGCTATTGCCAATGCCCTATGGGGCCAATCAGGTTATGAATTTTATGAAAAGTTTATTAATATTACAAAGGATTATTATGATGCGGGATTTAAAGAAGTTGATTTTAAGGATGGCCAAGAGAGGGAGTTGACCAGACAGAGGATTAATCTTTGGGTAGAGGATAAAACAAAAGGAAAGATTAAAGAGCTCATTAAGCAGGGTATCCTGACATCGATGACGAGGTTGGTTTTAACTAATGCCGTTTATTTTAAAGGGAATTGGATATTTCAGTTTGATACAGAGCAAACCCGCGATGGTTTGTTCACGCTGATAGAGGGAGAAAAGGTAGAGGTACCTATGATGAATCAAACAGCAGAATTTAATTATTCGGAAAATGATATGTTTCAGGTTCTTGAAATGCCCTATGCCGGTGATGGATTATCAATGGTTGTTTTTCTTCCGAAGCAAACGAAAGGTTTAAAAGAGGTTGAAAATTTACTTACAGTCGAAAACCTGAAAAGCTGGCTATCGACATTACGAATGCAAGAGGTTGTTGTTTCTGTTCCGAAATTCAAAATGACCGGGGAATTTTTATTGAGTGAGACTCTCAAATCATTGGGCATGTTGGATGCCTTCAGTATTAAATTGGCAGATTTCTCGGGAATGACACCGGATCCTGTAGGTTTATATATCTCTGAGGTTATACATAAGGCATTCGTTGATATAAATGAAGAAGGCACTGAAGCAGCAGCTGCAACAGCTGTTGAGATGAGGCTGAAGGCTGCTCCAGAGCCGAAACCTGTTTTTCAAGCAGACCACCCGTTTATTTTTATTATTCGCGATATTCGTTCGAGTAGCATTCTATTTCTTGGTCGGGTGATTGACCCGCGTTAATAATATAACTATTTTTGTCCCTTATTTTATGACCGAGTCAACAGCTGAGTTGATAAGGTATATTACAAGAAAGGATATAAAATGTTTTTAGGTATAGATTGGGGAGGGACGTATATAAAGGCGGGGCTGGTAAATTCGCAAGGAAAGATACTAAAGAAAGAGGTTTTTTCATCACAATCATTTAAAAGAAGAAAGGTGCTCTTGGATACAATAGAGTCCTTGGTAAATAAGTTAGAAAGAAGAAGGATTCAGGCAATTGGTATCGGTGTTCCGGGAATAATTGCTTCTGAGAGCGGCTGGATATATTATCTTCCCAATATCTCAGGATGGCGAAACTTTCCCTTAAAGGGAGTTTTGGAGAAGCGATTACGCCTGCCTGTTTTTGTGGATAATGATGCGAATACCTTTGCCCTTGCCGAGGCTCATTTCGGAGCGGCCAAGAATGCCAAGCACGCTATATTTTTAACCCTGGGCACAGGATTAGGAGGGGCGGTTCTCATTGACGGCAAGGTATTGGAAGGTAGAACCAGTGCTTCCGAGTTAGGGCACGTTCCCGTGAGTTTAGAGAAAAGGAAATGCGCCTGTGGAGGAAATGGGTGCATTGAAACCTTTGTGGGAAGCCACCGCCTTTTAGAAAAATACAACAAACTTAGAGGGCAAAAACCCGAGATAAAAGATGTGAAGCAGATTTACCAAAAAGCCTTGCAAGGAGAAAAAGAGGCCTTAATCGTCTGGAGAGAATTTTCTTATGCCTTAGGGGTGTTCTTGTCCGGTATGGTAAATGTATTTAATCCGGAAAGGATAGTTCTGGGCGGTGGTGTTGCAGGAGCCTTTAAACTATTTAAACCTTTACTTTGGAAGGTTATAAAGACCCAAAGTATGTGGCCGCAGATTAAGGGACTGAAAATCGTAAAGGCAAAATTAGAATATGCAGGGATAATCGGGGCGGCCTTATTGGCAAAACAAAGCCTGGTTAAAGCAAAGCAAAGCAAAGCGGACTAAGATAATAAAAGGCAAGGGTGAGGAAGATAGATAAAAAACAACGGCGGAAGTTTTCTTCGGTTTTTAAGGAAGTTTTGGGTTTGGAATTCAGCCCTGTGGCATTAGCTCGTCTTAAAAAGCCGCTTTTTAAGCCTTTTGACAGAAGAGTACGAGTATGCCGGGCAATATTAGATTCTGGTAGTAAAGGAAAGACCTTACAGGTATCCAGGGAAAACAATGCCTGTTTTGGCGCCGGTTGGCATTTAGGGTTTTATCGGCTTAAAGACTCCAAAGCAGCAAGTATGATAAAGAAATTCGTAGTAGAAGGGGAAAAGCTCTTTTCTTCTTACCGGGCCCTGGATAAACTAATCAGCCAGATGGGGGTTGTTTCTGATAATAGCAGATTCTATTTTGCACTATCTCCTTTAGAGGGGTGTGGCTTTAGGCCTGAGTTGGTAATCTTTATCTGTGATGCAGAGAGCGCTTGCCGGCTTTTAACTTTAACAATCTTTATTGACGGCATTATGCCCAAGATTAAAATAGGAGGGCCTACCTGCAGGATGGCTATTACCTATCCCTTACTGGAAGGTGAGGTCAATTTATCATTTTATGATTATACGGCAAGAAAAATCTGTAATGTTCCAAGGGATAAGTTACTGATAACCATCCCTTATAAAAAAATCCCCAAAATCATAGATAGTATAGATAAATGCTCTGCCGGTAGAGCAAAACTGGAATACCCTCAGGACTTTCGGGAATTTTTACAGCATATATCGCATCGCAACATGCCAAGAAGCAAACGCTGAGGTTGCTCGTTTTATAAAGGGGCAATAATGAGGATTGCCGTCGTCGGCGCAGGGGTAGGTGGATTGGCTGCTGCAGCAAGGCTTGCCAAAAAAGGATATAGCGTAGAGGTGTATGAAAAGTTGCCTCGTTGCGGTGGGCGCAATAATCTCTTGCAAGACAGGGGCTTTAAATTCGACATGGGGCCATCCTTTGTGCTTATGCCTGACCTTTTCGAGGAGGTTTTCTCTTACTGTAAAGAAGATATAAAAGAATATCTGAATTTGAGAGCAGTAGACCCCAGCTATACGATTTTTTATCCCGACGGAGATTCACTTACGGTCCACAGAGATAGCGAAAGAACAAAGGATGAGCTTGAAAAGATAGAGAGGGGCAGCAGCAGGGGTTTTGACAACTTTATAAAAGAGACCACCAGGATTTACGATATCGTAAGGCCCCTGCTTTACGATTCCTTTACTCCCAGGGCGATTTTTAATCCTGCTTACCGGCGTTTGTCTGGGAAAATCCGGGCTCTTGAATCCTACTGGGATTTGGCTAAGAGATTTTTCAAGAGCGAGAAGCTCTGCTATGCCTTTACCTTTGAGGCAATGTTTATGGGGGTTTCTCCTTTTGATGCGCCTGCCTTTTACGGTATCATCAGTTATGCAGACCACGTTCAAAAAATATTTCATCCCATGGGGGGTATGTATCAGATTCCCCAGGCATTGGAAAAAATGGGAGAAAAATTCGGCGCTGAATTTCATTATAATTCAAAGGTAAATAAGATTAAACAGAAGGGCGGATCGCTTATACTGGAATCAGGCGGGCAGGAAAGGGTTTTTGATAAAGTCATAGTAAATGCCGATTATGCCTATACCCAGAGTGAGCTTCTGCAAAGGCGCATACCCAAATATAAATACTCCTGTTCAGTCTATCTTATCTACCTGGGCTTAAGAGATAAAACCCGGGGATTCGCGCATCATAATTTATTTTTTTCAAAGGACCTCAAGGAAAATCTGAATCAGATATTTAAAGAAAAGGTTATGCCGCAGGATCCGTCATTTTATGTGCATGTCCCCACAATAACCGATGCCTGTTTAGCCCCTCAAGATAGAGAGATATTTTATATACTTGTTCCGGTAGCCAATTTGGAGAATAATAAAGAAGATATTTCCGAGTATGAGGCAAGATTGCGTAGAGTCGTTTTTGATAAAATCAGCAATAAATTAGGCAGTAGGCTTGAGGATTTAATCGAGGTGGAGCATAGATTTTATCCTAAAGATTTCATTGAACGCTACAATATAAAATACGGCGCCACCTTTGGCTTGGCTCATAACCTGATGCAAAGCGCGTTTTTCCGACCGTCAAACTTTGACCGCAAAATCAAGAATCTATACTTCGTGGGCGCAAGCACTCAACCCGGTGGAGGGCTTCCAGTTGTGATTGCCGGTTCCAGGATTGTGGCGGATTTGATTGATTCTAGGAATTAAGAGAAGGGAGTAGCTGTTTTATATAGGCGATAACTTGTTGGGTCGTATAATCAGGTGTTGAGGCGCCGGCGGTTATACCTGCACTCTTAACATTTTTAAACCAGCGGGGTTTTATTTCCTTTGTCGATTGAATCCAATAACTATTTTTATTTATTGCTTTAGAGATTTCATATAATCTTTTGGTATTGGCGCTAGTCTTTGAGCCGATAATAATCATAATGTCATTTTCCTGCGGCATACGACTTATCTCTGCCTGCTTTATCCGGGTAGGCCGACATATCGTGTTATAAAACTTCAATTTTTTAACGCGCCGCCTTAGAATCTCGACGATTTTTAACGCCCTTTGCAGATTTTGCGTTGACTGCACTACGACACAGAACTTTCTGATTCTTTTAATGCTCTGCCATGGTATGCGCCACTCGTTCTCGATTACTACAGCCTTGGTTCTCAGCCCTCCGATGATACCCTGCACCTCATCGTGTTTTCTATCCCCGATTACGATAATTACATAGCCTTTACGCTCGCTGTCTCTGGCAATTTTATGTATCTCTTTTACCATCGGACAGGTAGCATCCACAACTTTATAACGCCGCTGCCTAGCTTTTTTCATAAGAGGGTAAGAAATACCATGGGCGCGGATTAAGATTGTCTTTCCTTTACCACCGCGGGGCAATTTCCTTACCTTTTTAATTCCTGCCTCGCGGATTTGTTTTGCCACCTCTTCATTATGGACAATGTCCCCAAGCATATAAACCTTTTTATTCCGGGATGCGGTTCCCAGTGCGATTTCGATTGCCCGTTTCACTCCGAAGCAAAATCCCGCGGATTTAGCTATATTTATTTTCATAAGTATTTTGCGCCTAATAATATTTTAAGAGCAGTGATTGTTTTTTTCACGTTACCGACATATGCACGTTTTGTAAGAACGTCGTAGTTATTCTCTTCGATAGAATCCAATATCCCCGAATATATGCCTGCCATCACAGAAACGACAAAACGCGAGTTTGCATCAGGAAGCATTTTTATCCCGGGCGCGGACTCGGTATAATATTGTCTTGCCCTGGCTATCTGAAACTCCAAAAGCGCTTTGAAATTTTTGCTTACCTTTGTGTCAGATATATCTGACTGCGATACCTTAAACAGCTCCATTTCCTCTTGGGGCAGATAAATCCTGCCCCGGTTATAATCCTCTTTTATATCCCTTAAGATATTGGTCAACTGCATAGCTATTCCGAGGTTAACGGCATAGCCTTTTGCCTTTCCGTTATCGCAGCCGAATATTCGAAGCATTATTAACCCTACGACGCCGGCGACCTTATAACAGTATTTATATAATTCCTCAAAGTTCTGGTAGAGGCTTTTTTCCAAGTCCATATGTATTCCCTCTATTAATTTATCGAAATATTCTTTGGGTATCCTGTAGTTTTTAACTGTTTGCCTGAATGCCTGTAGGAGGGGACTCTCAAGTGCGCTGTCGCTATAGGCAGAATTGATATCTTCCTTGAGCCTAATTAAATTCTTGGCAGATTGGTTATCTATTGTGCTGTCTACGGCTTCGTCGCTAATCCGGCATAGGGAATAAATTGCGTAGGCTGCGCTGCGCTTGCTCTTCTTCAGAAATCTTGAAGCGAAGTAAAATGTTCTGGCGTGTTTCTTTGTGATTGCCTCTGCCTCTTTAAAACCCCGCATATCCATATTTTACAACCAAAAGATATAAAATCAAAGACGAAAATTTCTAATTGAAAAGATATAATTTAAGAATAGAATATATCTGCTATGTCCAGGTATATGAGTTTACTTATCCTATCCGGTCTGGCGCCATTTATCTTAAGCTTTTATCCGGCGCTTAAATTCTATCGCAATTTTCGCTCGCTCCTGTCGAGCATATCCCTGATTGTTATAATCTTCGGTGGGTGGGATGTATTTGCCGCACACCGCGGCCACTGGAGTTTTAATCCGGACGGAGTTTGGCCTCTCAGGATTATTAATTTACCGGTTGAAGAGGTTTTATTCTTTGCGGTAATATCCTTTTGTTGCATATTCACCTGGGAGGCAATCCTATTTATTAAAAAAAGCAAGGAATGAAGGAATATACTGTTTTGGCCGTTTCATCGGTTCTTCTAACCGTATTTCTGGATAAGGCAAGCAACATCAGGCTGTTGAGGAAGGGCGAGTTTTATATATACCTTATCATTATTTTATTCTTTAAGCTGCTGGTTAATGGTTATCTTACCGGAACCAACATCGTAATGTACAACAAAAACTTCTTCCTGGGAATCAGGATAGGCAGTATTCCGCTGGAAGATTTCTTGTTCGGTTTTAGTATGGTGACCCTGACCTTGGTCTTCTGGGAATATTTTAAGAGAAGGGGCAATTGAAAATAATAAAATTATTTTTTGTAATACTATTTCTATTGGTGAGCACGAGCTGTGCCTACGCATTAGACTACAAGAGGTTGCATGAATTA
>CAZQEY010000028.1:0-21255 GCA_964592485.1 uncultured Planctomycetales bacterium | reverse complement strand
CGGCTGTCTCCTATCTTACCTAAGGCTTCTGCTGCTTCTTCTCGGACATCACTATCGATATCCTCCAGTGCAGCAATAAGTGGCTCTACTGCTTCCTTGTCCTTTATTAAACCTAAGGCCCTTGCTGCTCCTGCTCGGATATCAGTATCGATATCCTTCAGTGCAGCAATAAGTGGCTCTACTGCAGGCTTGCCTATCTTACCTAAGGCCTCTGCTGCTCTCCATCGGACATCACTATCCTTATCCTCCAGTACAGCAATAAGTGGCTCTACTGCTCGGCTGTCTCCTATCTTACCTAAGGCTTCTGCTGCTTCTTCTCGGACATCACTATGCTTATCCTTTAACAGGTCAATCAACTTATCTGCCTTATCTTCCTTATGTCGGATTTCCCCCTCTGATACACCTGTTGCGAGTTCGGCCTGGGATGTAGCTCTATCATTTTTATCAAGCATTTCTACGAATTCAATCCTGATTGCCCCCTTTAGTTGTGGTTCGTAGCCGGACCAAGTGATGAAAATGCGAGGTGGGTTTTCCATGCCACTAAAAATAGGGTTACCCGTCCCAATCATACGTATTCCCTTTACACCTTTTATACCTAAAGTCAGTTCTCTAAACTTTTTTACGTTCTCTACAAGCTCCAGGCCCCATGCCGCAATATCTTTCTCCTGGAGCCCCTCCAGCGATTGTATTGAGTCCTTCTCAGATGTAAAAAACCAAATCCTTTTATCCCATGTTTTAAGTTCCTCAAGCAATTCTTTACTGGCGAGAACCTTCACCGATGGTGTCGAGGCTTCTTCTGGTCCACCTGGCGAGCCATACACCAAAGGGCGTACCTCTTGGGCAATTGCACCCGTTGCAAGGTATACAAGCAATGCAAACGATATAACTAAATGTGTTGTTATTATCTTCATGTTTCACCTCTCAATTGCCCAATGTTCAAGCTAAGGCGCACGGTTTACCACATCGCCTGTACTCCTTAGTTGGGCATGTGCTCATCCTTTGTGTTCGCGCCTTTTCTCAGAACGATACTGTGCGGAAGCTTAACGATGGAATAATGTTCTTTTGGACCGTAAGCTGCTGAATGATCTCATCTTCTGTCGGTACTGCCGACGCTTTACCTCCCACTATTGTGACTCCGAACCGCACCGTGTAGAGGGTCATTGCGACGTCTCTGTCAGAGAAAGGCTGACCAACATAAGATTGGCGTACACCATGCTTTGTGTGAACCAAAATGCCACCAACATCTGGTAGCTGTGCATTAGCCAAAACCGACCTGATGACCTTGGCAGAACGCAACCTCACCAATCGGGTAAGTTTTTCGTGGGTGCCGTAATCGCCACGAACATAGGGGCTTGTCTCATCAGCAGAATGCCCCTCAAGTAAATGCGCTGCGATTACAAGGTCGGCCTTCGAAAGGAAGCGCGCCTGCGTGTCTACCTCTACCACTACCTCCTGAGGTAATACTTTCTGCGCAGCCTGTCGGATGGACTCCTTCTGCGGAGGAGTGAGCTGAACAGTCGCACACCCTGCCAACATCATCCCAACGCAGATCACCACCAACATTCTGTTTCTTCCCATACTGTCTCCTCCTTAGTCAGCCGCTAATGCCGATTAGATTAAAACTCATTAAAACTCAATTCCTTTTCTTGCCTTTATGCCCCTTTTATAATAATGCTTAATATCTTTTATCTCACTAACTAAATCAACAAATTTTAATATTTTTGGATGAGCCCAGCGGCCGGTTAGTATCAATTCTATATCCTTAGGAGTAGATTTAAGTAGGTCAATAACCTCATTTACCTTCAGAAACCCAACATGCAAAGCAATATTGATTTCATCGAGTATTACCAGGTCATACTCTCCTTTGGTAATAATTTGCTTAGCGCGCTTAAGGCCCCTGCAGGCTAAATCAATATCTCTTTGCTTTAACCTGTGCTTGATAAAACAACCACTCCCGTACTGTTCAATCTTAACGTTAGGAATCTTTTCTAGGATTTTAAGTTCGCTGCAGGAGTTGCCTTTGATGAATTGCCCGATATATACCTTTAAGCCTGCGCCCAAAGCTCTCAAAGCCAATCCTAAAGCGGCGGTTGTTTTCCCTTTACCATCTCCCGTATAAACCTGTATCATTTGATTATCCCCCAGCTAAGTTTACCCAAAAGGCATAATATTGATACAATAATCCCGGAGATAATTATACCGGAAGTAATTGCTAGGATAGTATATTTAAATCTAATCTTAAATAAGACAGCGGCAATAGTACCGGTCCAGGCGCCAGTTATAGGAAGAGGAATAGCTACAAACAGCATCAGCCCTATGGCTTCATACCGCTGAACAATCTCTGCTCTTTTTTTAGTATGGCTAAACAGCCAATTAAAAAATACCCTAAATAAAGAAAGGCGGGAAAGACTGGTAGTAACAGGCTGTAATAAAAAATATAAAGGAATAACTGGAATTAAGTTGCCAAGGATTGCCAAGATAAAAATCTTTGCAAGCGGCATTCCCAAATAAAAACCCAAAGGTATCGCTCCCCTTAATTCAAATATGGGCAGCATCGCCACTATAATCACCGATAATTCCTTTGGTAACTCAAAAATCCATTCCATCTTTACATTTAATCTCGGAGGGCATCTATTATAAGCGGAGGGGACACCCTTATATTCAGCAAAAAGGGTGTCTCCCGAACGGCAAAAAGCCTGCCTGCCGGCAGGCAGGGGTGTCCCTATTTATAGCCGTTTATGGCCGTATTTGCCGATTAAGGGGACAAATACGCAGCCACAAATTGATTCCGCTTTAAGTTGGTCTTTTTCCTTTCTAATTAAAGTCAAAATCTGACTGAAGGGTTTTCCCAGCGGCAGAACCATTTTCCCACCTTCTGATAATTGCTCAACCAAGGGTAAAGGAACCTCGGGTGCCGCAGCAGTAACAATGATTCGCGAAAAAGGTGCTTCCTCCGACCAGCCCAAAGTTCCATCTCCCAGTCTAATTCTAATATTTGAATAACCCAAATCTTGAAGTAGAGATTCTGCGCTTTTCGCCAGGGAGGAAAATCTCTCAATGCTATACACCTGATTAGATAACTCAGCCAGTATTGCTGCCTGATAACCTGAGCCAGTGCCGATTTCCAAAACTTTTTCATTACCAGACAAATCTAGACACTCGGTCATTAAGGCCACAATATAAGGCTGGGATATAGTCTGTCCTTCTCCGATAGGAACAGGATAATCTGCATAGGCGCTGCCCCTTGATTGCTCCGGTATAAATCTATGTCGTTCTACCTTTAGAAAGGCTTCGATAACCCGGGAATCCTTTATTCCGCGAGGAATAAGTTGGTGCTCTACCATTCGTTTTTTTAGGATTGCATAGTCCATATCTGACGCCATATAAAATTGATAAACCTTACTGTATCGAGAAAAGGGTTAATCTGGCTCTTTGCCCTATGATAAATGGATTCAATTGGTATAGATTCAATTTTATAACCCAAATGGGAGGCTTGAAATAATATTTCTGACTCAGTCTCAAAACGCTTGGTAGTAAATCCCGTTAGAGACTCCGCCCTATCCTGCTGGTTAACGGATGTCTCTAGGGGAGTAAATTTTATCTTCTCCAGCAATTCTTTTTTTATTAAACGGAACCCACATTGGGTATCGGGGATTTTTTGCTTAATCAGTTTGGAAATAAACCAGGACATAAATTTATTTGTCAGGATCCGGATAATCGGCATCCTGCGGGGATTACGTATCCTATTGCCGATAATTATACCTGCTTCAGAGGTTTGTGCTTTCTGGATGAAATGGGGAATATCCTCTGGGCAATGCTGTCCATCACCATCCATAGTAATTGCTGCATCAAAATTCTTATCCAAGGTATATTTTAAACCACGAATCAATGAGAATCCCTTACCTTGGTTCTTTGAATTCCTCAATACGATTGCTCCATAATCTTGACTAATCTGCGCAGTAGAATCCGTTGAACCATCGTCGATAATTACAACTTGCATGTTCTGCAGACGAATTTTTTGAATAATACTGACGATAGCTGCAGACTCATTATAGGTAGGTATGATTATGCAAACCTTCATTCAATGAGCACATAACTTATGGAGTCCAAAGGACGACATAAGTTATGTGTGCGAATTGAACCCCTCACTCAGAAAACCATAGCCATTTTTCATTCTGGCTGAGTGAGGGGTCAAATTCAACCAGAGCCTTGACACTATGTGTCAAGGCTCGGTTTCATTTGATCCTTCTGTCCAAAATTTGCGAAACATAAACCACTGTTCCGGATAGCGCCGGATGTAGCCTTCAATAACTGCCTTGCATTTAGATGTGAGTTGTATCAAGTCCTTGCTTTTGTCTCCGCAGGGTTGGAATTCTATCGGTTTTTCAAATATAAGCCTGAACGTATCGTCGGGATTGCGGAGCATAAAACCGGGAATTATCGGCGCTCCGGTCTTAAGATTAAAAGCAGCCGGTCCCTCAGGCAAGTAGGCAGGCAGGCCAAAGAAATCCATAAGTATTCCACCGGGATTAAAAAGTCGGTCACCCGCCAGGGCAAGCATTTTATTCTCGCGCAATAACTCAAGGCAATGGCGCGCTGCCCGGCCAAGGGGTATTACGGCCATTCCCTTTCTTTGCCTCTGGTAATTAAAAAAATTATCTACGCTTTTATGACGATGGGGGAGGGCAACGGCTCCTACCGGATAACCCAAAAGTGAAGTCGTTACTCCGGCCAATTCCCAGTTTCCTATATGGGCAGTGAGCGCAATAACGCCTTTGCCTTCGGCCAAGGCCTTATCGATATAATGGGTACCTACTATATGGACACTCCTTTTTATATATTCTTTGTCTAATAGGGGAAAGCGAAAAAAATCGACTAAATATTTAGCGAAATTTCTAAACATTGTCAGCCTTATGGATTTGATTTCCGAAGGGCTCTTATTAGGAAATATTGCTTTCAGATTCGCGATAACATTAGCACGGTCTTCCTTGGCAAACAGATAATGTAAATCTGAGAAGAGTGTTGCGACTTTATAAGCTAATTTAAGAGGTAAATGAAGGGCGATAAATGCCCCTATTTTGTATATGAGATAATAAAACATGCCGAATGTGGTTATTGCTTCTGTATCTCTTCGCCATCCAGTCCCGAACGCAGTAAGTATTTCTATATCACTTAAGCGTCCCCGAGCTCTACCCCTAGGAATAACTTCATTCGGGAAAGTTATGCTAAAAAACGCTACATTCGGGATACCTCTAAAATGAGGTGCGCAATATCTCTGGCCGCATTGGGTTTGCTTATCTGCGAGGCGGCATTGGATAATTCTTTTAATTTATCCCGGTGATTATATAAATCGTTGATTACATCTATTAAATCCTCTGGCTTATCTATCTTTATCGCTGCGCCCTGCGCAACTAAATAAGAGGTATTATTCGCCTCCTGACCGGGAATGGGGGAAATAATAAGCATCGGCAATCTCTTGCTTAATGCCTCGGCGCAGGTTATACCCCCGGGTTTAGTTATAATTAAGTCCGCTGCCGACATCAATTCATCTATATTCTGGACATAACCCAGCAGAAGAATTCTCTTTTTATAACTCTTTAATTTCTTTTTTAGCCAGCGATAAACCCGCTCATTTGCACCACAGACAACAATTTCCTGAAGGTCGAATCTTAAATTCTCTAATATCCTGACTATATTCTTAACTGGACCTAACCCCTGCCCTCCACCCATAATTAGAATCGTAAATAGATTGTCCTCTAAATTAAGTTTTTTTCTAATTTCGGATTTATTTAAATTCTGATTAAACTTAAGGTCAAAGGGTATCCCTAGGGGCTTTATGTGGCTGGGGCTTACCCCCTTTTCTATCAGCCCCTGCTTGACCTCTTCAGAAGGAGCAACATAGTAATCTATGGTATCATAAATCCAGTAGGAATGCGGCACAAAATCAGTCAGCACCGCTACCAAGGGCAGGTTGACCTCTTTAATTCGCTTAAAATCAGCTACTATCCCACAGGGGAAAGCCTGTGTAGAAACAACTGCATCAGGGCGAAAATCATTGAATAAGACTTCTAATTTTGGTAGATTAAAATAATGAATCCCCTTTTTGAGTCTCTGCGTTTTTCTGACCCAGTAAGAATTATCATAGAGATGAGCCCAGATAAACGGCAGCTTCTGAATCATAAACATATAAAAAAAATTAACAACCCTCTCTCCTCGCGGGTAGATATAGTTAAATGCATTTAGAGTCAATGTTTGAGTCTGGGGGGATTCCAGTTTAATCGCTGTTTCTATGGCGAGACTCGCGCTGCGGTGCCCCGAGATATTGGAGATATGCATCAAAAGGATGCGTTTGCTCCGCATTTAAATTTTTCCTTCTTCACAGAGCTGGAGTAATACAGATACAAGCCGGGAGATAGACTGTCGGCCGGACAGGTGTTTAATTGCTAAAACAGGTTCTTCTTTACTCATCACGCTACGATAAGGTAATAATCGGTTTAAATTTAATCAATTATTGCCAGAACCCCGCCAACCTTTACGGTATCGCCTTCATTGAATAATATCTTGGATAGTATTCCAGAACAAGGGCTGGGCAAATTAAATGCGGCTTTATCCGTAGTTAATTCCACCAAATCGTCTTTTTCCTTTACGGTATCGCCTTGTTTAAAATACCAATAGGTTACATTTGCACTCTCAATACCTTCACCCAATTCTGGTAAAATTACTTCTTTCATGCCACTTCCTCACTAAAATTTCTTTAACCTTATCAATTTTTACTTCTTTTCCTAAAACACCTTCCATCGATGTCATTATTATATCCAGACCGCAGGGGCGAATCAAGGAAAAATTAGCCAGGTCGTATTTCTTAACATTCAGGCTGATACCGTGAAAGGTTATCCAGTTTTTTATCGCTATGCCGATAGAGGCAATCTTCCTTTGCTTTATCCAGACGCCAGTTAAGCCGACTAATGTTTCTGCCTTGATTCCGAATTCAGAAAGAATTTCAAGGAGTAGAACCTCAAGATTCCTTAAAAACCAGTGTATATCCTTTTTAAGATAGGCAAGATTGACTATCGGGTATGCACACAGCTGCCCCGGACCATGATAGGTTACATCCCCACCCCGCTCAATCTTATAAATTCTGATTTTCAATCTTTCTAAATCTTCTTTACTAACTAAAATATTTTCCTTACAGGCGCGCCTGCCCATTGTAATTGCTGGCTTATGCTGGCAGAGAATAAGTGCACAGGTTATTTCATTTTGTTTTACTCGCAAAAATATACTCTTTTGAAAATCCCACGCTGATTCAAAATCCACCAGACCCAAATCAAACAACTTAAATTCCATTTTTAATCTTTTGTTACTTCGTGGATAGATTCCGATAAAGTAGGGTGAGCAAATATGATCGTTTGCAGTTGTGATAGTTTCAAGCGGGATTGGATAGCAACAGTCATTATTCCGATAAGCTCGGTTGCCCTGGGACCAATAATTGATGCACCGAGAATATGGTCGGTTTGTTTATCTGAGATTATCTTTATGAATCCCTCTGTCTCCTGGAGGATACACGCCATCCCCGAACCAAGGAAATCAAATTTTTTTATTTTTGTCTCGATTCCTCTATTCCCGGCCTGCTCTGCAGTGATTCCGATACTGGCAATCTCTGGGTCAGTAAATATACAGTTGGGAATAGCCTGAGATTCCATCTGTTTTACTTGAGGGCTCTTGACGATATTTCTTGCTGCAGTTACTCCTTGATAAGCAGCAAAGTGCGCCAGCAGTCTCTCTCCCGTACAATCTCCGGCAGCAAAAATATTGGGTATATTTGTCTTTAGATATTCATCGGTTACAATCTTATTTCTTTCAGACTGCAAACCAATTCTTTTAAAATCAAGGTTTCCAAAATCAGGGGTTCTGCCGATACATAAGAGCACCAAGGTGTAATCAGCGAAATTTATCGTCTTGGCATCGGTATTCGTGCGTATCTTGATACCCCTTTTTCTAAATATAATCTCTAATTTTTTCGCTATTTCTCTATCTTCCTGCGGTAGGATTTGCGGTAGTAATTCAACAATAGTTACCTCGGTGCCGAGCATAGAGAATAAACTGGCAAACTCGCAACCAATTACACCGCCACCGATTATTAATAACGAAGTGGGTATGCTGTTTGAATTCATAATGTCACTGCTGGAGATAATTCTTTTTCCGTCAAATCTTAAATCAGCCAGCTCAATCGGTTTTGAGCCAGTGGCAATAATTATATTCTTTGCCTTAATCTTTGCCTCCCCTACAATCAATTCCTCAGTAGATAAAAATTGGGCCTCTGTCTCAAACAAGGTAATACCCTTAAGCATCAGCTGCATACCCTTGCTTAGCTGACTAATAATAACGCCTTTTTTCTCTTGAACTTCCGAGAAATTGATTTTTGCATCGGTTATATTTATGCCGAATTTTGCTGATTTTTTTGAAAGTGAATAGACTTTTGCTGATTGGATTAGTGCCTTGGTAGGGATACAGCCGCGATTAAGACAAGTGCCGCCGATTTTATCCTTCTCGATTAAAGCGACCTTTAGTCCCGATTTTTTTGCCTCTTGCGCTGCGCTAAAACCGGCCCATCCTGCTCCAATTACGGCTAGGTCAAATATCATATTCTAGCTTTTGGCTTTGGCTTTACTTTAACCTCAGTTTAATTGTAAATGGCAGAAATTTGTTTTTTTATCGATTCCGCGGATTTTAAAAAGGCTGTTTTCTCTTGAACATTTAATTCTAATTCAATTATCTTCTCAATGCCGCCTCTGCCTAAACAACAAGGTAAGCCAATACAGAGGCCGTTTACGCCATATTCTCCGTTAAGATAAACAGATACGGGCAAGATGCGTTTTTCATCGCCTGCGATAACCCTTACCAATTCAGAAATTGCTGCCGAGGGCGCAAAATAAGCACTGCCGCTGCCTAACGATACAATCTCCGCACCCCGCTTGACTGTCCTTTGAAAAAGTTTGCTTATCTTTTCCGGTTCAAGACAACTGTCAAGCGCCTTACCCTTTACCTTCGTATACCGCCTCAGAGGAATCATTCCCTCGCCGTGGGCGCCGATTACGCACGGCTCTATGTCTGTTACGGGAATATCCAGCTTTTCGGCAATAAGATTGGCTAGGCGCGCCTGGTCCAGCGTCAGACCCATACCTAATACGCGCTGCCGGGGCAGACTTGTTTCTTTTATTACCAGAGAGGTCATTGCATCCAGGGGATTCGTAACCACGATAATAATTGACTCGGGGCATATTCTTTTAATCCGCCTGGATATATCCTTAATAATCTGACCGTTTTTTTGTGCCAGTTCCTCGCGCTTCATACCAGGCCTGCGCGCCATACCTGCGGTAATTACCACAATCCCCGAGCCTGCAATCCCCTCGATATCATCTTCAGTTCTTACCTGATAATTATTTTTGAATATAAAGCGTGAGTCGCTTAAATCCAACGCCTTGGCTTGGGATAATTCCCTGACTGCATCGACCAGGGCAATGTCAAAAATCCCTTCGCGAATCAAATGCATTGCCGTTAAACCGCCAACATTGCCGGAGCCGATTATCGATATCTTCACCCCGCACCTTCTCTTTTATTCAACCCTGCACCTTTTTAAAATTCATTGAATGTTTTTAAAAAATCCATAATAAATATGATGAATATAAAAAAGGTGCGGGGTTCATAATCTTTTAATAATTGCCTGCGCCATCTCCCGCGTACCTACCGCAGTCGGGTCATCCCGATTGGGCTTTAAATCATAAGTTACGGATTTACCTTCGGAAAGCACATCAATCAAGGCCTTCTCTAATCTATCGGCTGCCTGGTTTTCCCTCAGGTATTTAAGCATCATTATGCCGGATATTATCATTGCGGCAGGATTAACCTTGTTTTTGCCTTTATATTTCGGGGCTGCGCCGTGCACCGCCTCAAATATAGCAATATCGTCTCCTATATTGGCGCCCGGAGCAACGCCCAGGCCTCCCACAAGACCGGCACACAGATCTGATATAATATCGCCGTACAGATTGGGTAAAACGAGGATGTCGTAATCCTGCGGTTTCTGCACCAGCTGCATTGCCATATTATCAACAATCTTATCCTCAAAGGCTACCCTGCCTGCATATTCGCTACCAACCTGACGGGCTACACTAAGGAATAAACCATCGGTGTGCTTCATAATGTTAGCCTTGTGGACTATGGTAACCTTTTTTCTTTTATTCTTGAGGGCGTATTCAAATGCGAACCTGACAATTCTCTCCGAGGCGGTTTTAGAGATGGGTTTTAAAGATATGGCTGAATCAGGAAGAATCTTCCTATTGGTATAATTCTGGACCTTCTTAATAATGTCCCGGGTATCCTGCTGGCCAATCTCAAACTCAATGCCTGCATAAAGATCCTCTGTGTTCTCGCGGATTACTACCAGATCTATATCCTCTGCTAAGCTTTTTACTCCCGGGTATGATTTGGCAGGCCGCAGGCAGGCATACAGATCCAGGATCTGACGCAAGGCAACATTCACGGAACGGAAACCCTCTCCTACAGGAGTAATAATCGGACCCTTTAACCCTACTTTGTTCTTTTTAATTGACTCAAGGGTAGATTCAGGAAGCAGGCTGCCATATTTTTCCTGGGCTTTCTGGCCGGCGATTACCTCTTCCCATTCTATGTTTACGCCTGTTGCGTCAATGCAGCTACGGGCAGCCATGGCCACTTCCGGGCCAATTCCGTCTCCGGGTATCAAGGTAACTTTATGCACCTTTGCCATAAATTTCCTTTCCATTAAACTATGAAACAGGCAGGCGTCTGTATTTTTTATAATAGTTGACCGCACCTCCCGAATTTAACAATTCCTGCATAACTGCCGGTATAGGACTGATGACCAACTCAATATTGTGGGTTTTGTTTCTTATGAGTCCGGAAACCAAATCAATCTCCAGCATATCTGCCTGTTTAATCGAGGCCGTATCCGCCTCGATTAAAGGAAGTCCGATATTAAAGCTGTTGCGATAAAATATTCGGGCGAATGAGCTGGCGACAACCGCTATAATTCCCGATTCCTTAATTACCAAAGGGGCCTGCTCGCGGGAAGAGCCCATGCCAAAGTTCTTCCCCGCTACAAGGATTGTCTTACCCTTTACTATCTTTTTATAAAACTGTGGGTCAATATCCTCCATAATATGTCTGGATAACTCCCTGATATCGGTAATTGAGAACTTATACCTTCCGGAAATGATAAAATCCGTATTGATATTGTCTCCTAATTTTATTGTCTTGCCTTTTAATTTCACCCCGCACCTTCTACCTATTCATTTATTTTTACTTCTCATTACCAATTATCCCTACCCCTTACTTCTTTCAAAAGTATTGAATGCAAAGAAGGTGCGGGGTCATAGTTGACGGAATTCTTCCGTACTTTTCACCTTGGACATCGCTGCACTCAAACTGACCAGCCCTTTATTGAGTAATTTCTTTAAGGACTTATCCATGGTCTCCATCCCGTACTGGCTTCCTGTTTGCATCAAGGTAGGTATCTGTTCAATTTCCTGTTCGCGGATAAGGTTTCTTATGCCGGGTGTGGCTACCATAATTTCAGCTGCCAGAACCCGCCCATTACCGCTAATGTGAGGCAGAAGTAATTGGGAAATTACCCCCTGTAAACAATTGGCTAATTGCAACTTTACCTGCTGCTGCTGGTAAGGAGGAAAGACATCGATAATTCTTTCTACAGTCTGGGGTGCGTCTGGCGTATGAAGGGTAGCCAGAACCAGATGGCCTGTTTCTGCTGCAGTTAAGGTTGTGGATATTGTCTCTAAATCACGCATCTCTCCTACCATAATAACATTAGGGTCTTGCCTTAAGACATGCCTTAATGCTTCGGCAAAAGAGTTTGTATCTGAATATACCTGCCTCTGTTTAATCACACTTTTTTTATTTTTGTGAATAAACTCAATAGGGTCTTCAATGCAAATAATCAAACATTCTCTTTCTCTATTAATAACATCAACGAGGGATGCCAGGGTCGTTGTTTTTCCTACCCCCGTAGGGCCGGTAATTAAAACCAGGCCATTGGGCCTGCGTATTAAGTCTATGGCTATCGGCGGTAATCCTAATTCCTGGGGAGTTGGTATTTCTGAGGGCACACGTCGGAAGGCAGCCTCTACCGAGCCCTTTTGTATATGAATATTAACTCGGAATCTATTTAAGCCTGGTAAGGCTAAAGAAAAATCCAATTCAAGATCTTTTTCAAATTTCTCTTTTTGCGAAGCAATTAAGACAGAATAGATTATGCGTTTGGTATCTTCGCGAGAAAGCGCAGGAAGCTTGAGTCGTTGTAATCTTCCATCGATGCGCAGAATCGGAGGCTCGTTCTCAGTAATATGTAAATCGGAGGCCCTTTTCTCAATGGCTAACATAAGCAATTCTTTTAATTCCATTTTTTTCTCTCCTTAAATGACCCCACCCAAGGCGGGGGAATTTGATCCCGAGCGGCAATTAAAACAAAGCCACGAGGGATACATCATATTATAAATACTTCCTCGGATCAACAATCCTGCCCTCAATTGCTGAGGCAGCTACGGTCGCAGGAGAAGCAAGGTAGATAAAAGCACGGGGATTGCCCATTCGGCCAATAAAGTTGCGATTTGCAGAAGATATTACAATTTCACCATTCGCTGGAATGCCATTATGCGTACCTACGCAGGGTCCGCACCCGGGACCAACTATTACTGCCCCTGCTTTTATGAATATTGGAATTATATCTAAACTTAATGCTTCCATAAATACCGACCTTGAAGCTGGGGCAATTATGAACTTAAGGCCGCGTTTAATTTTTCGCGTTTTCAATATCTTTGCGGCAATTCTAAAATCATCTAATCTTCCATTGGTACAGGTTCCCAAAAAGGCCTCATCTACCTTCGTTGCCTTCAAGCGCGAGATCGGAATTACATTATCCACATAATGAGGCAAGGCAACCTGCGGCTCTAAATTTGATATATCATATTCTTTTATTAAACAATACTGTGCATCTTTATCGGCTGTTACTGGTTTTATCTGTCTGACCTTCATACCCCTGGACCTTAACCAGAAAATAGTCTTCTTATCCACCGGCATAAAAGCACACTTTGCCCCCATCTCAACCGCCATATTACAAATAGTAAAGCGGCTGTCCATATTCAATGCGTTAATTGCTGACCCTGAGAATTCTATCGCTTTATAAGTAGCGCCGTCTCCCTTTAAGTCACCGATAATAAAAAGAATAATATCCTTGGCAAAAACACCAAAAGGCAATTTACCCTTTATAATTATTTTAATCGTTTGGGGGACGCGAAACCAATTGCGACCGGTAGCTAGAGTTATTGCGAGGTCAGTAGAGCCGACGCCGCTGGCAAAACAACCCAGCGCCCCATAGGTACAGGTATGCGAATCCGCACCCAATATTAAATCCGCCGGAAGAATCATGCCGGATTCCGGGATCACCTGATGGCACACGCCGCAACCAATATCAAAAATTTGACAGGAAAACTTATGAGCGAAATCACGCATTTTTTTATGTACGGAGGATACCCCCACTGTTGGAGACGGTGAGCTGTGGTCAATAACCATACAAAATTTTGTTTTTAATTTTTTTACCTTTAAGTCGTTTAAGCGGTCAATAATTATTGACGAGGTTCCGTCTTGACCGAAGGTAAAATCCACGTTACAAATTGCAAAATCTCCTGCCCGCAAGTCTCTTTGAGCATGCTGACTTAAAATTTTCTCAGCTATGGTTTTCGGCATCAGGAAGCTGTGGTTTTATAATTAAAGAGAGTCTCTTTCTTTTTTAAATATCTTTCTTAACCCACCTAGAAATTTTCGTGCTGGCTTAACTGCCTTGGGTGGCTTTTTTGAAGGCTTAACCGAAACCTTGGGAGTTTCTTCTTTTGCTACTGGCTTAGCTTCTTCTAATTTTGCTGTCTTTTTCTCTTCTGTCCTTTTCTGTGTGAGCTCTAAGATAACAAGCTTAGCTCCATCTCCTCTTCGGAAACCAAGGGGCAGGATACGGCAGAAGCCTCCATTCCGGTTGTTAAACAGGGGAGAGATTTTGGAAAATAACAATTGAACTAATCTATGGTCTTGTAAAATAGAAAACGCCTCTCGATGAGAGGCAAGGGTATTTTTTTTACCCAATGTAATCAATCTTTCTATCAACGGCACAGCAGCCTTGGCTTTAATCTTGGTTGTGCGAATGCTTTGATGAATAAGCAGACTCCTGCTCAAGCTGATTAACGTAGCACGCCGCCAACTCCTGTAGCGATTCAATCTTAATTTATTTCTCCGATGTCTCATAACCTATTTTAGGAGTTCCTTTTGAGTTTATCCGAATCGACCTTCATCCCCAAGGTCAAGTTCATTCCGATTAGGAGCTCTTTAATCTCAGTCAGTGATTTCTTACCGAAATTCTTAAAACTTAACAGCTGCTCCTCAGTTTTGACTACCAATTCAGCAATTGTTTTTATGCCCGCCTCACGCAGACAGTTTGATGACCTTACTGATAGTTCAAGTTCTGAGATAGGTAATTTTAATTTTTCATATAATTCAATTTCTTCTTTAGTCAGTTCTATCTCCTCTTCTTCCTCTTCGGGGAGTTGTCCAAAATTTACAAAAATATCCAGATGCCTCTGCAATATATTTGAAGCATATAAAAGCGCATCCTTAGGAGTAATTCCTCCCTTGGTCCAGATTTCTAAGATTAATTTCTCATAGTCCATCCTTTGCCCCACGCGTGTATTCTCGACATTAAAATTAACCTGTTTTACTGGATTAAATATAGAATCTATAGGAATGACCCCTATAGGCTGCTCTCCCTTCTGATTTAATTCTGCCGGCAGATAACCACGCCCGCGTGCCACTTCCATCTCAAGATTGAATTTCCTGTCTTGTGTTAATGTAGCTATATGTAAATCAGGATTAACTACTTCGATGGTTTCATCAATGATGATATCCGCAGCTTTTATAGCGCCTTTCTTGTCTTTTTTTATATAGATGTTTCGAGGAATTTTCGAATGAGAGATAAGAACAAGGTTCTTGATGTTTAAAATAATCTCAGGAAGGTCTTCCAGTACTCCGGGCAGAGTGGAAAACTCATGCTGAACGCCCTCTATCTTTATCCAAGTAACCGCACTTCCCTCAATGGAAGAAAGTAATGTTCTTCTTAAAGAATTACCTAATGTCACGCCATATCCTCTTTCAAAGGGTGCAGCAAAAAATTTACCATAAGTATTCGTGTATGAGGATTCGTCGCATTCTAACCTTTTAGGTAATTGAAAATCTCTCCATTTTATACCCATTTATTCCTCCTTCAATGAGCACTTGACTTATGGAGCACGAAGTGTGACATAAGTCAATCTCCTATGAGATATTTCTTTAGCTTGTGCGAATTGAACCCAACCCTTTTGGTCCGTTAAACGCTTAAGCTGGCTACCCAAAAGAGCTGGGTAAGTTCGGACTTACGCCCCCCCCTTCTTGCTTTCGCAAGAAAGCAGGAGGGATGTCCTCACTTATTTTGAATACAACTCCACTATCAGCTGCTCCTGTATAGGCTGTTGAATATCTTCCTTTTCCGGAAAGCGCAGGACTTTTATCTCTAATTTATCTGCATTAATTTCAAGCCACCCGGGCTGTGTCCTTTCCTTGGATAACTCGATATTATCTTTAATGAATTTATTTGCTTTCTCTTTTGCTTTTATATTAATTATATCGCCGGCTTTTATTAAATAAGATGGGACATTGACGCGCCTTGAATTTACATAGACAAAGTTGTGGCGCACGATCTGCCGTGCTTGAGCGTGTGATAGGCCAAAACCAGCTCTAAATATTAAATTGTCTAATCTCCTCTCTAATAATTGTAAAAGAATCTTACCAGTTACACCCTTAGATCTAGCGGCAATATGAAAATAACGGCGGAACTGCTTTTCTAAGACGCCATACATCCTCTTTACTTTTTGTTTCTCCCTTAATTGTAAACCATAATTGGAAAGCTTAAAACGCCGCGCCTGCCCATGTTGTCCGGGGAAGTACGACCTGCGACTTAAGGGGCATTTCTCAGTTGTGCATTTAGTACCTTTTAAAAATAATTTTTCTTTTTCTCGTCGGCACAACCGACAAACTGCTCCCACATATCTAGCCATTTACCTGACTCCTTGTACTTAATACTTGGTCCTTAATCATTAAGACTGATTAAACTCTTCTCTGTTTTTTCGGACGGCAGCCATTGTGAGGAACCGGCGTAACATCCTTTATTGAGGTTACCGCAAGTCCCGCGGCCTGTATTGCCCGAATAGCTGACTCACGCCCTGAGCCTGGTCCTTTAACGCGAATCTCGACTTCCTTTACTCCAATCTCTTTTGCTTTCTTAGCAGCATCTCTGGCTGCAATTTGGGCCGCAAAAGGCGTAGACTTTTTCGAACCACTATAACCTACTATGCCGGGAGCAGACCAAACCAGGGTATTTCCCTGCTTATCAGTAATAGTAATAATTGTATTGTTAAAACTTGCCTGAATATGAACAACACCGGAAGTTATACCGCGAGCAATCTTTTTCTTCTTTGCTTTATCCTTGGTAGCCATCCTCGCTCCTTCATTGCCCCCCCCCGGGGGGGGATTTTTATACTGTTTTGTTGAATTGAAAAGGTCAGGCTAGCCTTTATCTATTTTTTCTCTTTAGCTGAGTCCTTTTTAATAACCGCCATACCACCCTTGCGTGGCCCTTTGCGCGTGCGAGCATTAGTTCGAGTACGCTGACCCCTTACCGGAAGACCCCTCCTATGACGCAAGCCCCTCCAAGAGCCGATATCTATCAAACGCCTTATACTCTGAGATAACTCGCGTCGCAGGTCTCCCTCAACCTTAAAATTACCCTTTTGTATAGTTGCCGTTATTCGCGAGATTTCTTCCTCTGTTAAATTCTTTCCTCTAGTGTCTGGGTTAACTTGAGCCTGGTTGAGAATCTTATTAGACGTACTTCGACCGATACCATACAGGTAAGTCAATGCGGTCTCTATTCTTTTTTCTTTGGGGATATCTACACCTAAAATTCTTGGCATCCGTACCTCGCTTCGCTCTGAATTGTAAGTTACAAACTTACCACTTACTACTTATCACTTACCACTCCCAATCATCCCTGTCGTTGTTTATGTTTAGGATTAGAGCAGACTACCCGTACTAACCCTTTTCTTCTAATAATTTTACAACGGTCACAGATTTTTCTTATTGATGATTTTACTTTCATTTTAAATGAGCACGCAACTTATGGAACGAAGTGAACATAAGTTGCTGTGCGAATTTAACCCAGCCCTTTTGGTTCGGTAAACGCTTAAGTTAACTACCCAAAAGGGCTGGGTAAGTTCGGATAGATAAGTTATGTCGTTTATATTGTTTTTAATATAATTCTCCATAACTTATATCCTCACTTATTTATACCTGTAAGTAATCCTGCCCCGAGTTAAATCATAAGGAGATAATTCCAATTTTACTTTATCTCCAGGCAAGATGCGAATAAAATTCATACGCATCTTACCGCAAACATGAGCCAAAACCTTATGTCCATTTTCAAGCTCAACCCTGAACATCGCGTTAGGAAGCGCCTCGATAATCGTGCCTTCTGTTTCGATTAATTCCTCTTTCATGTCAAGACCTCTGGTCCGTTCTCAGTAACTGCCACGGTATGTTCAAAATGTGCCGAGGGCAATCCATCCTTGGTAACTGCTGTCCAATGGTTATCTAAAATCTCTACCTCCCACCCACCCATATTTACCATAGGTTCGATTGCTAACACCATACCTGCTTTTAGAACAATACCCTCATGGGGCTGTCCGAAATTAGGAATCTCTGGTTCCTCCTGAAGATTACAGCCAATACCATGTCCGACAAATTGCCTCACAACAGAGAAGCCGTTAGCCTCAACATGCCTTTGGATAGAACAAGCAATATCTCCTAAGTGCTTACCTGGCTTAGTTTGCTTTATACCTTTGTATAAAGACTCCTGAGTTACCCGAATTAGCTTTCTAAGACGAGGCTCAACCCTGCCTATAGGCAAGGTTATGGCCGCATCGGAAAAATAACCTCTATAAACTATACCTAAATCTAAACTGACAATATCTCCTCGTTTGATTCTTTTTTCCGAAGGAATGCCGTGCACTACTTCCTCGTTGACTGATATGCATATATTCGCTGGATATCCTTTATAACCTTTAAATGCAGGAGTTACATTTTCCTCTGCAATAAGTTTTGCGGCGTAATCATCAATCTCTTGCGTGGTCCTATCGGGAACCACAAAAATTTTCAGGCGCTGAATTATTCTTTTTAAAATTTGACCAGCGAGTCTCATCATCTCAATCTCCTGGGGAGATTTTAAAGTAACCATGTTTTTTTATTAACGGAGAATCTATGAATCTTTTAACCAAAGAGTCTTGATGCGTTTCTTAAGAAACCTCCAGACCCTTCAACATCTTTTTTAATACAACGTCTGCCTCTTCATTTGCAACGATGCGCTGCAATCTATTTTTATTTCTATAGTAATCAATTAAAGAAGAGGCCGACTGCCCCCATACCTTAAGCCGATTTTTAATTGTTTCTTCGTTATCATCTGTACGCTGGTAGAGGTTACCGCCACAATAATCGCAAATCCCCTCTTTTTTGGGTGGCATATTTTTTATATGGAAATTGGCCTGGCAGCCAGAACATATCCTTCTTCCGGTAAGGCGTTGTATAATTACATCTTCGCTTGCCTCCAGATAAATAACCGCATCTATCTCCTGTTGATTACTGCGCAGTATTTCATCTAATTCAGCGGCTTGATGGATGTTACGCGGATAGCCATCAAGGATAAACCCATTTTTTGCATCAGCCTGACTTATTCTTTGCAGAATTACCTGACTCATTAACTCATCAGGAACCAGCTCTCCCCTGTCCATAAAATTCTTTGCCTTCTTTCCTAATTCTGAGCCTTCATTCACCGCCTGCCTTAATAGGTCGCCAGAACAAATATGTAATATATTTAATTGTTTCGCTAAGGCTTTTGCCTGCGTCCCCTTACCTACGCCGGGAGGACCGAGTAAAATTAACCTCATAAATTTCCTAGTCCGTAATTCTTCAAAATTATTAGTTACGAGTTACGAATTTATCTCCTACCTCGAATTCTTCCTGTTTTAATGAAGCCATCATAATGATGCATTAAAAGATGCGATTCTAACTGTCTTACCGTATCCAGCATTACGCCTACAACTATTAATATAGCTGTCCCACCAAAAAATGAAGCGACTAAATAGGGAACCTTAAGCCAGGCCATAATAAAGTCCGGAAAAATAGCAATAAAAGCAATAAATAGGGCGCCAGCCAAGGTTATACGGGTCATAACATAATCCAGATACTCTGTAGTAGATGCGCCGGGCCTGACCCCCGGAATAAAACCGCCGTATTTCTTTAGATTCTGAGATAAATCAACTGGATTAAAAACTATAGCCGTATAAAAATAACAGAAAAATATTATTAGAACCGCATAAACTGTAGTATATAACAGGTGGCCCCTCACTAACAATTGTGCCCACCTCTGAAAAGCAGGATTAGGAATAAATGAAGCCAAAGTAGCCGGGAAGAGAATTAGCGCTTGAGCAAAGATAATGGCGATTACGCCAGCTGTATTAACCTTAAGGGGTATATATGTACTCTGTCCGCCATAAATCTTCCTACCGACAATCCGACGAGCATATTGAACAGGAATCTTGCGCTGCCCCTGAGTTACAAAGGTAACTGCCAATACTACCCCCACAAACAGAGCAGCCATAATTAACAACGTGAAGGGTTGGATCTGTTGCATCTTAAGTGAGGAAAACAACTGATACCCCGCTGCAGGAGTACGGGAGATAATACCAATAGTGATAATCAAGGATATTCCATTGCCAATTCCCCTCTCTTGAATCTGTTCACCCAACCACATAATAAAGATTGTCCCCGCTGTTAAGGTTATCATAGTAAGTAGACGAAATGCCCAGCCGGGATTAGCAACAATCATCAGGCCTTGAAAGCGAGCAGGATCTTCTAACCATAAAGCAATAAAAAAAGACTGAATAATCGCCAAGAGGACCGTACCGTAGCGCGTATATTGATTTATCTTTTCATAACCTGCACGACCCTCTTTAGAAAGCTTTTCCAGTGCCGGTATTACTGCAGTGAGCAATTGTAAAATAATTGAGCTGGATATATAGGGCATTATCCCCAGAGCAAAGATGGTTGCTCTCTCCATTGCTCCACCGGCAAACATATTAATAATGCCCAATAAACTACCGCCGGTAGTTTTACCTATCTGTTGAAAGAACTGAGATAGAGCTGCGCCATCAATCCCTGGAGTAGAAACATAACAGCCGATTCTATAAACTATAAGCAGTCCCGCAGTAATCAAGATGCGTCTTTTTAAATCAGGAATCTTGAATATATTTGCTAATGCGGAGAGCATGTGCCTCCCGCCTGCTTAATCTTCTCCTGGACTGACCTTGAAAAAGCTAGTCCTTTTATAGTTATCTGTTTATTTACAGAGCCTTGACCTAAGAGTTTTACGGGTTTATCCTTATCCTTTATCAAACGATTGTTCTTGAGCACCTCAGGAGTAATCAAATCCTCCTTTAATCTTTCCAGGTCTTTAATGTTTACTATCTGGTATCTTAGGGGGTTGCGCCTCCTGAAACCTCGCTTAGGAATCTTTCTAATTAAGGGCACCTGTCCCCCCTCAAGTCCCGGATAAAAATCACGACCAGCACGCGAGCCCTGCCCTTTGCTGCCTCGGCTGGAGGTTTTGCCGTGCCCCGAACTTGAGCCACGGCCCAAAATCTTTTTTTTCTTATGCGCGCCTCGGGGGGCTTTTAAATTGTGCAGACCAATCATTTTTTTGCCTGGTTGATTAAACAGGGTAATGTGCTAACGGATCCAATAGTCAACGAATTATGTCTTCAAGTTAACCAATCCCTGTATTGTCGCCTTGATTATATTCATCGGATTGTTAGACTTAAGGCATTTAGTCAGTATATCCTTTATTCCTGCGGCTTCACAAATTGCTCTCACTGGGCCTGCGGCAATTATACCGGTTCCTTCTGAAGCAGGCTTAAGGAGAACGCGAGCAGCACCGAATTTGCCAATTATCTCATGAGGGATAGTTGTACCCTCAAGAGGAATATAAACTTGATTCTTTTTGGCTTTACTTAAGGC
>CAZQEY010000027.1:0-21437 GCA_964592485.1 uncultured Planctomycetales bacterium | reverse complement strand
GAATTCAGTGGCAAACGGCGCGGCAAATGGGTATTTAACCGGCGCTTGGGAGAGCTGGCGGGAAGAGATATTATGTTTTTTATCCTTCGTTACAGAAGCAAAATGCTCCTTCACCAACTCCTGAACAGATAATCCGTTTCCTTCAACCCTTCCTTTTTCGATTAACTCTGTAGCCAAGAATAGCCAATTGATGGCGTTAGGAACAGTCCATAAATCTCGACGTACGCGCTTTGCGGCATTTCTACTCATCTGGCTATAGAGTTCATCATTGGTTAATAGTTCATACATAAGATTAGCTACTCCCTGGGTCTCACCAACTGCCGCCAAGTAACCAGTAATCCCGTGTTCTATTTGTGAGGATATTCCCCCAGTTAAATAAGCGATAACTGGTATACCTTTATATAGTAACTCAGAAACCCTTGACTCAAAACCTTCGGCAATTGATAATTGCAAGCCAATACGACTTATCCTTTCGAGTGCATTGAGTATCTGGTCATTATGCGGAACTTGAAGTACTTTGATATCATCGGCAATATCCTTGTTCTCATCGTAATGCAAGTTTTTTAACACCTCATCATATAGACTTATACCCTGCGGGTCATCTATAGCATCGTGGCCTACAATAATTAATTGCGGGGTATTTTTATCTTTGACTTTTCTCTCTCTTAGTATGTCTCGCAATTGCCTATATGACTTAATGGCGTAAGGAATTCCTTTTGCAGGATCGAAGCGATTAACCTGTATAATGCACGGCCTGACTGGATCCAATGGTCTTTGCGGTCTATGTTCATTAATTAACAACATCATATTAAACACTGTAAGATAATAATCTATTTGCTCTGCGGTGAGTGGCTTATTCAACCCATCTAATGGGTCACCAGTTGCAGGCATAACTACTGCCTTCTTTGAATCTACACTAGCCGGAATAAAATCAATAAGGTGGCTGACAAACACATCAGCATTATGTTTATTTCTCTCCCAGATAAAATCCCATATACGCTGTTGTGGAGTGCCCTCTGTATCAATCAATTCCTTCCTTAGCTGAATATGAGACCGATAGATAATTTTTACATCAGGATTTATATCCTTAATATAGGGAATCATTCCCGATGGTTGATAGTCGTCAATTACAATCACATCTGTTTCCTTAACAACATCTTTTAACCGGTCCACATTCTCTTGAATCCATTTATCGTATAGCTCTATATCTTCTTCGGCTAAGTCTTCATTCGAAATCCCTTGTAACCCATTGTGCATTTTTAGCTTAGTGAATTCGAAAACTCTATGGTTAGCAGACAACACATACCAATGCGCATCAACACCCAAAAGCCTTAAGATAGCAATAAGTGGATGGCGCATAATTGCCACGCCCCCTCCTTGAGGGGTAGAACCGATAAAAATTAGCCTTTTGCCTTTAAATCTTTTAGCTAGCTGTACGAGCCATTTCCATTCTTTTTTTGTGACGGTCTTCTTATAGTCTTCAAGAGTCAATAATATCGTAACGGGAACTTCCCCTGTATTAGGATCAGGTATTACCATACGAATGTCTAACAAGCCATAACGGTCCTTTTTGAAATTCTTAGCTGTAGCTTCAGCAGCATTGCCTGCAATCTCTTCGACAGTTGTACCCACCGCCTGTACTCTATCGTGCTCAATACAATGCTCCCACAGGTAAGACCCCAACTCTCGTGCCTGCTCTAACTTACCCCCAGCAATGCCTGCACTTACAATTTTCATCTTGTACTTTTTATGTCTTTCATCAATTGCATACCTATTTAGTGTCTCCAATACTACTTCTTTAATATCTTTATCTTTGGTGTCTATAAATTCATTAATAACAGTTTTACCTTCGGTTATTAAAGTAAATTGAAATCCTCCATTTGTCATATAAATACCGGCATAGGCAGAAGGTGGAATAACAGGTAAAATTCCCTCAAGCATTACCTGATAATCCGAATCTAGCTTTATATCCAGTTCTTCTAATTCTTTTATTGCCCTTAAAAATTCAATTAATTCTTCTGGTTTAGCTGTAAAATATTTACGACTTGCCCGGCAGGCTCGCTGGTGGGAACCAGTCTCTAATTCTTTAAATTCATGACGCAGGATATCTTCCTGGATTATAGGAGACAGGCTAAAGAAATAGGGGTGAATAAAGATTTTTCCTGATTTATCATCGCAACTTGCAATATAAGTCTTTCCTGTTTCAGGATGTATACCTAATTTGGCAGTGTCGGTGGTAATCTCTATATAAAATTTAGGTGGCGCGCGAGTTGCTTGACTAGATTTCATAATCTGCTGTTCTAAAATCTCCTTCCAATCTTCAAAGAATTCACCTTGTTTAACGGTTAAGGAACAGGTATCTTCAATAAACGCCACCTCTAAATTAATAATTCTTCCTGAGCCGTATTCAGAGATTAACTTCTGGTGAATTTCTCCAGGGATTTCTAAGGCGTAATTATTGGTCTTATTGCTTATCATATTTTTAGCTTTAGTGATAAGGGTAGAAACTACACCAGTTACTATTGCAGTTATCTTTGCTAAAGCAAAGCCACCAATGGCGCGGAAGGAATGAGGATTTTTCTTTATGTTAGCATATACCCTAAGAACTTCGGTGACTTCATTTGTCTCATTGACTAATCTAATATTCCTTCTAAATGCATAGGGCGCAAGTACCCAATCGCCAACTCCTAAGGTTTTTGATGGGGTTTTTGACTGCGCGTTCACCTTGGCTTCGCCTTTATAAACTACTAAAATCATTGGGCTGTCCTTGGCAGGTCGAATGGATATTTCTTTACCGGGATTAATCTCAAATGTCTCAAAGACAAATTTTGCTTTATCATTAGGATAATGAGAAAGATAATCTAAGAGGTCCTTTCCTCGCGGCAGATATTTATCCGTTTCCTCAACAATCCTAAGCCCCTTCTCAAATCCTTGCTCATCAAAATCCCGTTCCAAGTCGCGCAAGACTATCTGGAAGGTGTCATCGGAATCCTGCTGAGGCTCCACCAACATAAAGCCTTCTTCATTAGCGTAAACTCCGTGCAGCCAAACCTCATCCTTCGGCCGACCGCCTAATTCTGAAGCCAGAGAATCAGGAATATGTATCTGGATGGAAAGACCGACTCCTGCGGCATGGATTACGCCTGACTCAAGATAAAATGCGCTTCTTTTTCCCTCTTTTATGTCAACGCGATTGAAATATTTATCAGAGAAGGCATTCACCAAGGCAATATACTCCTGATTTAGTCTTTCTTTCTCTTTCGATGTCTGAGCTGCTTGATATCGCGCTTTATATTCTTCTCTTTTTTCTTTAAGCTCTCTAAGTCCTGCGATTACTTCTTTGATATCCGCACCTTCCTGAAGACCTATCCACATAACCGGGTCTTTATCCAAGAAGAGGAACTTAACATAGAAAGGCAGGATTTTTCCTCCTAATGGACCTAAGGTTTCTTTAGGATGCCTTCTTATTAGTTCATCGAGTTGAATCTGCTCGCCAGAAACCTCAACTGTTGAGGTAAGTTTATCCTTAGGCAATCCGCAGGCAAGGGCAATTGTGCCTAAGCGCTCACCCGATTTACCCGGGATTGCTCTGCCCAAGAATGCCTCTACCCTCTCCTTTGCCCATCCCCAAACCTTCCACTCGCCTTTAAATCCTTCAGGGAAGGTTGCGGAATATATCAATCCTTTTAACAATCTAGCCTCCTTTATTTCGGCTGGCCATACCAATCTAACCCATTTCCAGACCCTTGTCAATATTCCTTTAGCCCCGTTTACCTCTTTCGAATTGTAACCTATAATACGCTTAACTGCATAACTAATGATTGGGCCGATAGAGATGCTTTGTTCTTCTGGGAAGCCATCGGGTAAAGCTACAGATTTTGTAGATATGAACAATCGGGGAGGCATTAACCTCTTAGCATCATTTATGTATTCTGATTTTGGCTCTAAGGCAGCGTTTATCTCTTCTTTAGCCCAACCCGTCTCAAACGGTTCAAGACCCCTGGCTAATTTGCCATGAACTACGCCGGTTAAAAGTCTCTGCCAAGAAAAGCCTAATTCTCTAACTAGTGCGTAAGTTGCAGCTAAGAGAGTAGAACCTTGAGATGTTTCGTCGTCAAGAACAAATGCCCAGCAGGCGCTCAGATTAGCGAGACCACTAATGGGTCGACCGCCCTCTCCCAATACGCGTCCTGTTATCCTGACTTCAGTACCACTAATTCTCTTCTTATCCATATAACCGCAATGCACATCTACACCGATACCATACTCATCTTTTATATATTTCTTTAGTAACTCCTTGGTCTCACGAACGTATCCGAATGCTCCATCATCAGGGCCTACCAACAGTATGGGGTGAACCTTAAGCTCTTCGACAAGCTTATCTTTCCCTATCCGTTCCGCAACTACATCAAACAACTCTTCCGCTACTTGGACAAATGCGTTCAAATTGTATAGCTGATAACCACGCAATTTAACCATACCGCTTTCGTTCCCATAATGGACATTTAAAGCCATATGATTATCTACAAGGGCATCTATTATTTTTAGCATTGTGACTGCACTTATTGCCTCACCAGGATTAAATTCCTTGTCTTGTCGCGAATACCCTTCATAGGTGCAAATCAGGGAAATACTGCCTACGCCGGCTCGGCGCAAGGCTATAAGCATAACCCACAATTCGGCAATGTCTATACTATTCTCTGTGCTATGAATCAAGACTACGTTTTTATTTTTCAACTCCTTAGGTAATAACACCTTCCAAAGTAAGGGATTATCCTCTCTCTTGTCAATCTTAATTCTTTGGCTCTTAGCATTGATTGAAGAAGCTGCTTCTTTAGCATCTTTCTTGAGCCGGGCATGTTGATATAATACCGCATCTACCCAGGCTGATGTTCGCTTATCTTTTATCTTCTCTACAGGAGAAACATCTAATTCTATTATCTCTTTACCTTCAATACAGGCTATACTGTCGCAAAAATAACGCATTATTTCATCTAATCCATTTCTAACATCGTACTTCTTATCTAAAACAAGCTGAATTTGTTCAGGATTATATCTACGCAACGTATCCATTAATAAAACAATTTCTACTAAATCATCGGGAGAATCCATAGAATGACGAACTGTTACTTTTGTATCCTTGGCCATATCAGAGTTTAAAATCTTCAGATACAATTCCCTATCCGGGAAACGATCACTCCATACCTCTACGGGTAAGTCTTTTTCAGTCTCCAATGTGATTAAATGTCTAGCGGTATCCTTTCTTAAGCTATCAATTAATTTCGCAAATCTCTCTATTAAATCTTTACTCTCCCAACTTAACCACGGAAGGTTCTCTATCTTGCCAAGATAATACTGGATAAAGAAGTCTTTAAAACTAAAATTATTGCCTAATGAATCTTTTAAAGCCTGCTTCTTAGGGGAATCTGGTTGGGTATTAATATATTCTTTTATGAATTCTCTAAGTCTGTCTCTGGCTGATGTTGATAAAAGGTGTTGAATATATAATAAAATCTCCCAATACCTTTCCCATTGTCTTCGCGGTTCAGCCAAATCCCCAAAGGATTCTTCCATATTTCCTGCACTCAAAAGACTATCTACCCACCCTAAAATATCCTTTATCAATAAAGGTTTAAATCCAATTTCAGAGATAAGATTTCCTCCATAAATAACAACTCCGTTTCCCAAAAGTACAAGAGCAAGATTTTTTACAGCTCTGGTTCTTTTTTTGAAATCCTCCAAATTGTAAATATTTGTTGCCAAATGTGGAATATCAGAACGTGACCTAATAATACCTCGATACTCGCCTTTTCCTCTAAAAAGAACAAGTATATCTAAATCATCTGACCGAGCATTTTTCGGCCCCCGCAACCAATCACCAAAAAGAACGATATCTATCTTCTCAATATCTTCTGGTTGAATACTGATTTTTCCCTCTTCGGCTAACTGTTTAATTTTTTCTTTAAGCAATCTAACTATATCTCCCTTAAACAACAACTCACATCTATCTCTAAACTCATGCTTTGCTTCTGGATTGTCGTGGATTAAAGTCCATAATAAATTAGGTGAAGCGTCTAATTTTTTAATTATTTCATCGCTAATAACCCAAGTATCCTCAAATACTGACCAGATACTTCCATCCTCTCCTGCCTCCCAAGCATGCCATCCATATACTGGTGCTCCGTTCTCTAAAACAGACTCTCCTTTATCAGTCATCTCCCAAAACGCACAATGCTCCTCACCTGGTTTAAGAATAATCCGCTCTGTCTCTGTATCTATTGTTTGGCCAGCATACTTAACCATCCCACCCTTTTTACCAACCAAATTTAGGTGAATCTCTTTAAAGGGAACGGGCTCTCCTTGATGATTATGTATCCCGCAATGAACATTCGGTCCTGCATACCAGAGATTAAATCTGTATCCATCTATCAATATCTGAGGCCGAGTATAATACATATCTTTATCAGCAAACTCAGGATTATCAGGTATCATTTCAGAGATATGCTTCCACTCAAGCTCCATACCCTCTGGGCCCCTAAGAGAAGCATCGCTTAATTTATCAACTCTAAGAGGAGCCTTTCCTCTATTGGTAAAGATAGCTACTATTGCTCCCTCTTCCCCTGCCTGAATATAATCTTGTTTTACTGAAAGGCCTCTCTTTAGTTTTGAACTCAAGATACCTCGTTTAGGACAAGTTAAACTTCCTCTCAAGACCTTAACATAGTTTATAGCAGTTTTATCTAATTCCATTTTTGCATTAGATTTTAATTTAGCAAAATATGTCTCATAACCCGCCAATGACCAACTCGGACTTATACTTACCTCTTTATCGGTAAACTCTATCTCTATACCTTGCTCAGAATCATTTAGGCGGGCATCTCCTTCAATTCGAATCTTACTAAGAGAAGAATTTATTCTTTCTACAATCCCCTCATCACTAAAATATTGTTTAAATCCAGAGGCATAACCTGAAAGTTTATGAGAAGATACGGCAGTTAAAGGCCGAGGTGCAAATTCTATTGCCTTCACTTCCTCTGTCTCTAAGCCCTTTCTTAATTTGACTTCTTCATCTTTGCTTAAGCGGTAAACATAAAATCGGCAGAATTCATGATTGTCTATCTCCTTGGAAACAGAATAATATATACCATCTTGTCTCCAGCCTTCTTCTTCTCTAAAATCCTTTGCACCAATCTTCTTATAGGGGCCAATCTCAGTTAAACGTTGCCTATCTGCCTCTATATCCAACTCCTCCTTTAATCCTCGGATTGCGCCGTCAATAAAGTCTTCACCTAACTGCACATGTTCACCGACAGAAATGTCTTTCCTGCCGTCTCTGCGTATCTGTAAAAGCATATCGCTTCCATCCTCGCTTATCACCACTACATGTGCAACTCCATGCCAATACCCACCTTTATGTACCTCTTTCCATTCTTTTTGACCAATGACTTCGCCTGTATTTTCATCGCGAATATCTAAAAACTCCTCATCGCTACGGTCTTTCCTTATAATATCTATAACTTTATTTACTACTGCTTCCCAACCGCCTAATACACCATTTAAGATAGGCCGTTTTTGCGACAATATTTCTTCGGATATTGGAAAGATGTCATTCCCAGAGAAATCTTTAAAAACACCGCCTGCCTTAATTATTAAATAACCACCAATAATATCATCCCAAAATCCTTTTTTCGTCTCTGGTCCAGCATAAAATACTGGTTCATTTTTAAAGTTGCCGCTGGCAGCAACTCTGCACATACATAAGGAGCCTGAAATTACAGAATACTGAATTTCTCCAAATATATCACGCAAAGAATTTCTAATTTCTTTTGGTACTCTTTTATGAATAATTGCTATTTCGTTCTTTAAATCTGGAGAATGAGAAACATAAATCCTCTGCCCATTTATATATGCACCTTCCCTTCCAGAAGAAGCTTCAAATAATAATCCTTTTTCATTCCCCATTTCATATTCAGGAGCATAGAAGATACTAAGAATAGGGTAACCCCGGTATAATAAAGCAATACTTATCCCATAATAATTACTATTACTATCAACAAACGCATTTGTGCCGTCGATTGGGTCAATTACCCAGACATATGGGGAATTTAAATTTTGCTTATTTTGCTTACGAAGCGACTTGTCTTTAAATCTCTCTTCAGCAATAATTCTATGGGTAGGATATTTAGCAAAGATATGTCGAACAGCCATTTCCTGTACCTCAATATCTGCCTCAGTAACAATTGTTTCGTCGGCTTTAAATTCTTTTTCTATTTCCTTGATTCTTCTCCTATAGCCAAGCATAATCTGGCCTGCCTCTTTGGCAATACTCTTCGCTAAATCTAAAGCTTCCGAAACTACAAATCCTGGATTTTGCTTTTCAATTTTTCTATGTAACTGCCCACTAAATTGTCTACTTACCCACACAGCAAACTCAGAAGTATATAACTTAAGGATTTGTTCGGGATTATTGCGATAAAAATCAATAAGGGGCTGCTCTATCTTTTCTTTCTCAATAACGGGATTAAAGGTATCTAAAAACTGAATGGGAGCAATCTCTATATTTTGCTTAGCAAATTCCTGATCAATATCGCAAATAATTTCGTATCTGCCATTTTCCTTCTTAAAGACATAGGCAGCACCATTGTCAGGAAGTTTCTTGGCTACCTCCTCATCAAAATCATCAGCAATGCCTAAAGTTTGGCGCATAGCCTTCTCGGTTGCCTCATCAACATCAAAAGAAACATCATTAAATCTTAAATTACCTAAGTTCACGATAAAATCAAGTGTTGCAGGAAGAACATAGGTCCAGCAACCAGGTTCCAAATACTGGGCAACTGTTTTTAGCCTACCTTGCTTATCTATCCAGACTAAATACTGGATGCCTTTGCCTTCAGTGACATATTTGATATCTAGGGCTCTGCCTTGATAATGCCCGCCGGTTTGCTGATATTGGCTTGAACCGCCGAAACAAGGATCCTCTTGCGGGAAGAAGGTATCATGAATGCGACCGTCAGTAATAGCTTGAGCAATTAATGATTTTAATGCTTGAGGTATCGGGATAAAACCATGATTCATCACATAGCAGATACAATCTTGGCTGCGCTCAAAAACCATCCTATCTGTTATCAAGCTATCGGCAATAATCTTTGTTATCGCTGGATAATTAAAGCTGTTGGCACCTCTGAAGAAATAATCACCCGGCACACCCTTAAGATAACTTTTCCCATGTCTTTCGTTCTCATTTCCACCCTGGTAGTCAATCGATATGCCAGTTATACCCTGCTCTTGCCAGAACTTAATTGTCTGCTGTTGGGTTGAGATAAGTGGAGATGTACCACCACTTATTCCTATAATAGCGAACTCATCAATGATGCCAGAGGATTGAAGAGTAGGTTTTCTTACAAAATGCATACCCTCTCTTACAAAAAGGTCATCATCAGTTGTAGGTTCGGGCTCACTCTTAGGAACGGTTGCCCAGACTGCCCAGGCGCCTTTATCCAAAGCGGTTACTTCAATTTTACCTTTGAAAACAGCGGGTATGCGCAAGCCTTCACCGCGAGAAAGTATTGCCTCATCAGAACCTTCTTGGGAAATAAGCACGACCTTAATTCTTTCAAGTTCATCCTGATTTGTTCCAAGGGCCACAATAACATTATGCGCCTGGCCTAAATCATTAATAGAAACTGTATCACCTAAATTTGTAAAGCTAAGAATGCTGAAATTGTAATGACTACTGATTTCATAAAATCTCTTTTCTGCATTTCCATATTTTGTGATTCTGCGAGGTTGTGTTATAGCTGTTTTGGGTGTGGCTTTTTTAAGTTCACTTGTATATTTCCTTGCTTCATCTAAATCCATATGCCTTGCTTTAACTTCAGCACCCAGCAACTCCTTAGTCTTATCTACCCAGGAATCACTCATTCTTAAGGTAGCTGGGTCAACCCACGTCCTACTCACTGCAAATTGGTTATAGGCAATCTCAAGCACTCCCACAATACCCTGATTAATTATCTGTTTAAGCCAAACTTCATCTGACAATTCTAGGCCGGTTATTGAACCTAACGTATGTGCTGTCTCGCCTTTTACATCCAATACATCCATTGGTTTTATCTGGCCTCTTTTAGCTGACAAGATATTCAATAAAGGTATAAGCGCGTCTTTATCGCCTGCTTTTACTTTATCAAAGGTAACATTTATCTCTTCAGTTGTAACCCCTTCTTTAAAACCAAGAACCGCTTCTCCTAATTCAGGATGTACAGCAAGAATAATAAATGTCTCCGGCTTTCCGTGTAATCCTGTAGAAAGATGGATTTGATTTGAGATGCCTGGACCAGAGAAAAGATATTTTATTGTATATGGCTGGTAACCATCAAAACGATTATATGCCCATTCACCTATCTCTGTCTCACCGAACAAGAGAGTAAGCTGATAAGCTGATACAGGCTCCTTTGCTCCCTCTAATGGCTCAAGGGTTGGCATTTGCTCATTAGCAAAAAGCAGAAGCAATTCTCCTGTAAACAATTCCTTAACGCCACTTATAGCCTCTGCTTCGCCTATGCCCATTTGGTGGGCTTCATCCTCTCTAATCCCTACATAATGCCATACACCATATGGACCTTTTGAGCCAGCCCATAGTTTACCCATTCTGACATATTTTCTCCGTGGGTCCTTGGTTGTAAGTTTATATGGCCTAGTAGAGAATTCTTCAACGGATTTTCTTAATGTCGCATTACATAAATTAGTGCCTATCCTCTTATCGTTAGGAATATTGCCTACATCTTCTAATTGAGCCATGCGGATAAGCAAAAGTTCTGTCTCATTGGATAAAGACCCTTTTTGTTTTATGAATGACTCTCGGTTCATATTAACTGTTCCAGCATTATTTCTTGCGTATTCAAAAATTTCGCTTATCCGATATCCCTGGCTTAAATCCCTGACAATACAATAATTGCATAAGCTACCTATGGGTTGACCAAAGATATACCAAGCCCTAATTTCATCTTTAAGCCATTCATTGATATTCTGCGCACTTTGTTCAGGACTAACACGATCTTTATTTAAGTAACAAGATGTCTCCCAGTAATAGAACGCGCGCATATAAGTTCGCTTCAAATCCACTCCTAATAAACCGTACTCACCATAAACTTCATTCAAGGCACTATTCAATTTTTCAAATACAGAAGTGCTAATAGCTTCTTTTTCTGGTTCAGACAAGTCTTTTAGTATTTTTCCCATTACATCTGAACCTTTAATCATATTGATTACTTCGAATTGAATTTCTTTAACTTGGCTGAGTCCTAAAATAAGTATATCCAAATCACTTATGCCAATCTCTTTTGCTTGTTCACTTGAGATTAGAAGCTCTGCCTGACAGGCTTCTTGGTGACTCTTTCCTATTTCCTCGGTATATTCATGAAGGATTAGCTGAAGGAGGACACGGTCATTGGTTTCTAAATTATTAAAGAATGATTTGGTAAGGTTGATGTAGGTGGTGCCATCTTCGTGGGTGCGGAAGGCCCAGATGAAGCCGTGTTCAGGATTATCTCTTGGAAAGGCTTTTTGTTCACCTAAATCAATAAGTCTTACTTTGAGGTTTAAGGTTAGGATATTGGGGGCTTGCTTGAGTAATGCCTCATACACAGGTGGGGCTCTCTGTCGTATCGATTCTAATAACTCACTCATCAGTATTTCTTTACATTCCTCAAGCTTTATTCCTTTCTGCTCTAAATCATTTATTATTGCCTTAATCTCGGCTTCAGTCGCTTCGGCGGTAAAAGGAGAGGTTTTTGAAGAAGACTGGGGAGTATCGCTATCGGATGGATCCAACTCTTCAGCCGTCCATTGTAATCTTCCTTCCTTATCCAATTCAAAGCCGAGTAATTTCAATTGAAGCAAGGTCAAAATTACTGCCATCATTGATTTTGTCCCAGCCCTACCTTTAATTTCTTTTGGATTAATAGATACATCCTCCATATCTAACTGCTTTAATTTTAGTCCCATATCTCGAATATTTTCTGAATCTAAGGGTAGATAATGAATTGCGTCTGGGCGCTGGCCTTCCTGTTGAGCAATTACATACTCAAAAACATCAGTGATTTGTGCATCAGGGATTCTTGGGTCAACGGTCTGCAGGGTTTTACCTCGCTGTATTGCCTTGGCTACAGATTCATATTCCAGATTAATAATTGCCTGATTGGCTGTAGAACCTATGGGTTCATTATCTACTGTGGCGTTGGGAAAGAGAATCTTAAGTGCCTTGGACTTGACTATCGCTTGGGCTATTTGAGGTACGAGTTTAGCAGTAATCCGATTCGATATAATTGTAGTAAATACATCCAAGATAACATCTGCATCTTGTATGGCTCTTTCTGTACGTGTATAAGGAGAGAGAAATGTTAACAGTTCATTCATCTCTTTGTTAAGTTCTTCAATCTTTGCCTGTTTATCCATTGCTCCTAATTTATCTAAGTCAGTCTTTAATAAAGGCCGAGGAAGAATAAAGACATCCTCCACTTCCGCTGATTGTGCTACCTTATTTATCCTATCTTCACTCTCCAATAATGTACCATCTTTTAATACGCAAGCGACGTAGTATCTCTGGACAGAAGGCAAGAAAATACCGCTTCCTTCGGGTATGCCCAGAAACTCAGCAATCTCATTAACTGCGCTTTGCCAGTCACGATGTTTTATAAAAGCAGCGATTAAGACGATGGTTCGCAGTGGTAGAGCACGGTAATCTAGCGTCTTCGGAATACCTGGAGGTAATTCTATATCTCTATTACTCCTCTCAATGGACCTTACCTCCTCCCAAAAGTCGCTAAGGTACTCATAAAACGTGGCCTGGTCTTTTGTGTTGAGTTGCTCTATAGCAGATTCGATTTCTTTAAACATCTCCAGATCTTTTTCATCAACTATCTCCCTTTCTAAAATTTTCTCTTTTTGTATCAATCGATTTAGATTCCTTGTAATCACCTCCCGACGTGTCTTACTGATGATAACATTTTCACCTACATACTCCTTGCCAGGAATACGCTTACTAAGTAATTCTATTACATTTGTCTTGGTAGCCAAGTCAAGAGCGCACTTACCCATATCCGGAACTCCAGTCACATTGCCCAAATCATCTAAGAAGAAAAGAACTGGCTCTTCGTAAGAACGGCCATAGTCAGTTGCGCCAGGGACAATAATTATATCTATTGCTCGGTCATGTCTAAATTCTCGGTCTTGATTTAATTCTAATTTTAAGTCCAAGGACAGGTCTCGAAGAGCTTTAGTTAACGACTCTGCTCCTCTTCCACCACGAAAGATAACCATCTTTATTGGGCCTTGACCTTCCTTTAATCTTTGCTTTATTAAACGAAGAAGTAAGTCTCGATTCTCAGGTAAAAATACACTCTCAAATAATTCTATTCCCAATAAATGATTTATTCTTCTTCCTGCAACTGGTTCTAATCGTCGACCTTCTAATGCCTTCAGTCTATTGGAGAGTATAAGCATCGCATCCTCTATGGTCAGTAAGCAATGGTCACTTAAGAAATTCTCTAAAACTTCATCACTCCTTGACCTTAATAGACTGCGATTTATCTCATGGGAAACCAATTTCGGCTCGATAACCCGAGATAATTGTTCTACCAATGCTGTCTTCTGCCCCTTTTTAGCGCTTTCTGCCACATGACCCAACACATCAACAAAGGTCATTGAAGGCACAATAAATCTGGCAGCATACTTTACCTTCTGTTCAAAATCAGCAGTTTTTGAAGTGGCTTTCAATAAATCCATAATAGTGTAAGAATTTATCATATATACATCTTGACCAAGCTTTTCATCTAACACACTCTTTAAATTATTTAGGGAGGCATTTGCTCTCAAATCAACAAGCTCTGTTAATTCTCGGCGCAAACGAGAATATTTATTTATTTCTCTCCATGGTATTTCTAAGTTATAAAATAATACATCCTCAAGTTGAATCTCTGGAGCAATAACATTGCTTATGGGTTGTTCAGGCCATAACATGGCTTGAAGTGAATAAGGGTGCAGCATAAAGGACTGTCCATCAGGAGCAACTACTAATATGGCGCCTTTGTCTGTAGCACTTACAAAGGGATTCTCTATCTGCCTAACCCTCCTGGTCCATCCTGCATTTAACGCTACGCCAATACCTCCAAAACGACCTACAGCCAAGTCTGGTGCACTAGTAATTAGGAAATCAACACCTGTATCTTCTGCCATTTTAGTGGCCACCATTCTGGCTACCATGTGCTTATCTTCTAAGTTAGCCACATTAAAGTTTATTCTTAAATTATCCCTCAGCTCTGAAGAAGGCCTCTTAAGTAATTCTGACTGTTGTTTCTCATCAATTCCTAACAAACCACAGGCAATATTTGCCTTATCAATTTTGATTCGTGCTAAAATTGGGAAGGCAGCTCTATCCCTTGTTTCTTCTTCACCATACACTGGCGAATCTGGTCCTGCATAAATATTAGCCAACCATCGGACTAATTGCTCATATACCCCTTGTTGAGTTTCCTCAAGCCGTATCTGCCCTAAATTAGCACTTTTTTCCAATTTATTTTTAATAATTCCTTTAAGATATTGCCAATTATTCTCACATTCTTCTAAAACTGCAAACCCCATGACTATCTTTGTCTCATTCCTTAAATCTGGTACAGGTTCAAATTCTACCTCACCATAATTACCCTCTTTAGTTATATAAAAAGGTAAAGCCAGAAGACCTATTCTAAAATTTCCTATATTAGGGATATTAATAGTTATTTTTTCATAGAATTTATTCTCTAAGATATCGCAGACTAATCTCTGAATCTGAGGTCTATTTCTAATCTGTTCAATTATTCTATTTAGAGAGTTGTTTATTATCTGGTCTTTCCCTTGCTCTGTAAGTGGCTTGAAATACTTGTTGATAATTCTGGAGGGATAATCCCTTATCTGCTTCTCTGTTCTCGCTGCCCTTAAGTAGAGAATAAGGGCTAATAATTCACTCCTAGTAGCTGGACCATTATTTATATCTATGTCGTTATCTTCAGCAAGATTTAATTCAGGATAGACTGCCTCTGCCGCCTTCTCAAAGGAAGACAAATCAATTCCTAAATCAAATCCAATCTGTTCTTGTTTACCATAGCGAAATACCTCCCAGATCCAAGAATACAAAAGAATATAATCAGAAAAACTGGCATCTCTTAGAGTGCACTCTAAGAAAGCACCCAAAGCAGTTAGCTCATGGCGACCTATTAATCCTTTACGATAATCTATAATATCATTACGCTGGAAAGTAGAGTCTTGCCCTCCACCTAATCTATCTTTCAAATGATAAGTAATTGGTCTCCCTGGAATCTGTTTGAGTAAAACCTCAGGTAAAATATTTGTACCATTGGTATTGCTAAAGAATGCATACCAGCCTTCAAGATTCGGTTCGTATTTGGTTAAGGGATTTGGTCTCGGAGAAACATCCTCAGGTAGAGGAATATATTTAATCGCTAGTATCTTTCGGTAGTAGTCATAATGGCAAACTGTAATTTCGTTTTTCTTAAAATCTTGGACAATCCGGGAAGGCGTATGTGAAGGCGAAAGAATTCCTAAAATAAGTATTGCTTCATACCCATCGCCAGACTTGGCCTGATGAACTCGGTAGCCATCAACAATAGGAGGGAATTTGGTTTTCTTAGGATGGACTGTCGTGTATGTTTCACCATTAATAACAACTGTATTACTCTCCCGGAAAAGCAGAGCACCACTGGCAACTGCCCTTATATTAAGGTTGCGGCTATTTAAAAGGTGTTTGATATAGCCTTCATCAGTATATTTAGCCAATCCATTAGCAAGCAACTCCTCACCATTTCTCATGCTAAAAATTGTCCCAACAGCCGCATCACGGAATCTTGGTTTTGAAAGGAGGTTGTAGAGATAAGCTAAATCATTATCATTTCGGGCATGATTTAAGATAAACCGATTAAGTACACGGTCTTGTTGCTCTGCCTCTTGGTGGGACAAACCTAAGACCAATTCATTTAAGGGATGGCGGATGAGTTCGGTAAGTTCCCGAGAAGTTGCAGAATTCAGGAAGCCTTTGGTAATATATATATCAGCAAATAATTGCTCTCCTTCCTGAGAATAGATAACAATTTCATATACCGGCCTTGTTTTTCTTTCCTGGTTGCGATAAAAGCCGAGGTCATCAGTATCAACTACCTTGATTCTAAATTTAACCTTCCTTCCTTTATAATTGATACCCTCATAGATATCTTGCTTTAAGCTTATCTCTTTTGCTTCTAAGGCATCAATAATCTCGGGTGGTGCGCGTGCTTTTATAACTTTGATAATCTCTTCTCTCTTGGCTTGGGGTAAATCTTCAAAGGAGAGTTTGCGGATATACTCCACTATATACTCATATTCCTCCTGATTTAAGGCAGGTTCGCCTGGTGCGGTTTTGGTAATGATTCTCCTGAACTCCTGAAGATGCTCTTCGCTTAAGCCAAGCCTTTCCATAAAACAGGAAATAAAACCATCTAAGACAGCAACTAAATTTAACTCAGCAATATTTTCTAAAGGTGTGGACTTCCTTCTCTCATCAGCAAACCGCTCTACAAACCAACTATAAAGTTTACCTTCTCTTTTTATTGATCCGGGTATCATTATCCTAGTAACCTTAATCTCACCACTATCTATCAACTTATCAATCGGAGATTTATCATCGTCTTCAGATTTACTAACGCGTGTAAAAAGGATAGGGATTATATTCAGTTCTTTATTGCAATATTTTATCGTATTGATTGCTTCTTCAGTTTCACCAGAGAGGTCAAATATAACCACTGAATCTTGTTTATCTATATTTGCCACCAAGGGCTCTCCTATAACCATAGCCTTAAGCCCTCTCATCTGGAATATTCTCTGGCCAAATATCTCTGCTAAATAATGAAGCCGTCCATATCCAATAACTACTGTATAACTGCCCTTCCATTTTGTCTCCAAGATTGACTCTATAGCTTTCTCTATCTGTAGTTGTTGTTTCTCTATTTCTGGTAGAGTTCTCTCCAGTTCACCAGCCATCCTGCGCAAATTCAGTTTAACAAAATCTGCATCCTTTGATTCTATTACTCCCTGTACAACACTTAAGAAAAATGCCAAAACCCCAAATTCCAAAAGGGCAGTTGAAAGGACTCGCCCCTGTTCCATTCTTAAGGGTAGTTCAATAATCAAATCCCTTTGCTTATCCCACGCCCTTGCTTCTTTATCTGAAGTTATACCTACTAATCGAACTCTTTTATCCCGGAAACTCTTATTATAAGCAACTATGGGAAGATTGACCCCAGAGATAGATACCGGGATAAATAAATCACCTTTTCTTTTGCCGAAATCTGAAGGAATATTCTCATCTCTTATGCCAATACTGTAAACCTCTTTATCAAATTCACTTAACCAATTACCGGCAATTCTTGCTATCAAACCAGTCCTGCTTGTTCCTGCTAAAACTATTCTATTTGAATTCTTAAGTAACTGTAAGAAGGTATTCACATTATTGCCGTCTAACTCTTTGGCAAGTACTCTTATATGCTCAGCTAAAGTCAATACAGCCTCTTTTACCAGTTGACTGGCAAGAATCTTCTGGGGTAATAATGGTGCTCTTGCTTTTTCTATTGCCTGCTTAATCTCTCGAGTTGCCTCTTGAGGCCTTCCCTCCTCAGTAATTGCTCTACCTACAATAACTATCTTTGCTCCTGCCTCCACAGCTTTAACTACGCTCTGAGCAGTAAGTCCTCCTGCCACAGCTAAAGGAATAAATAACTCTTGGGAAAGAGACATAACTATCTGAGGAAGAGCTACCTTTCCATTTATTCGCTCATCAATAGAAATATTATAGAGGACTATATCTACTCCCATTGTCTCCAGTTCCTTTGCTCTCTTAATTGCTCCTTCCAACGGTTCATCTAACCCTAAAAGGTCAGCCATTATCTTAACCTTTGATTCCTCAGCCTGTTTGACTATCTCGCGAATAGTAGAATCTCTGGCGCTTGCCAAAATAGAAACCACCTTTGCCCCTGCCTGGGCAGCCATCTCTACATCTTGTCTTCCCATATCCACACTCCATAATTGAGCAACAATAACCTTATCTGGGTAGCGCTGACTTATCTCTCTCACTGCCCTCATCCCTACACTCTTAATTAGGGGCATACCTACCTCTATCCAATCTACACCACCTTTAACTGCCTCCTCAGCTATCCTCAGCGCTTCATCTAAATCAGTTAAGTTTAATGCTACCTGCAGCATTGGTCTTTCCCTCTCCAATCTCCCTATAATATTAATTCTATAACCCATTTCTTCAATGTTAAAGATGGTTAAGACAGCTCTAACCACTGCAGATGGCGAATGCTTGCCATCTTCTTCTCTTTCTCTTTCCATATCAAGACCGATAGCGCTTACGCCCCTGCGAGATATTCCCCCTTCATCAAAATCAATATATTTTAATACACCCGGGTGTAATTCTATACTCCTACCTAATGCATAAGTTATATATTGCCTTACATCTGCCCAATCTATTGGTTGTATTTGATATCTCTGCTGCCGGCTCATAAATCTATAAAGATTCTCAAGCATCGTACTTGCACTTGTATTGGGTGGGTCATTTTCAAAAAGAGAATTAGGCACCCAAATCTTTAAAGCACCGGATTCTTTAATCGCTTCTCCTATGCCTGGAGCAATCAAGGCAGAACCAATATTAGAAACTAACGTGGTAGGTATAAATAAGATTAATTGCGCTTCCTTAATCGCCTCTATTGCCTTTGGATTAACCTGGATAACTTGGTGAGCAAAAATATTTTCAATCTCTGCTACCTTTTCCTCTAAAGGCATACCACTGAGCCTAAGCAACTCATCCATCCTAAGCGGCCTTTCTGATAACATCGCAGAATAAAACTCCCCATTTTTGGGTATTTCATTTATAGCATCTTCACAACATAAGATTGCTCCATCTTCCATTACTACTGTAAGGTAGTGCCTACCTGTAGTGGCCGGAACCACCTTACCTTCGGCTTCAAGAAACCAATCCATCTCATCAAGCGCAAGTTGCCAGGCCTCTTGTTCTGTTTTTCCTTTGTCTTTTTGTTCAACATAAGCTCCCAAGAGGAAAATGCTCCTCAGCGGTAACCCAAAAATTTGCATCGTTGAACTGCTCAGCACTTGCCATAAACTCCTCCAATTATCTATTTCTAATGTTTCCTTCAATTCAGTTCTCATTTTAATCCAATCCTCAAGAGATAAAGATTCTTTTAACCCCTTTAAGAGAATAGAGTATGTCTCGGTATCTAAATTATCATTTAAATCCTTAACCAGCATCTGCCAAACACTTGGCTTCAGTGTTTCTAAGTCTTCCCTTAATCTTCGCAATATCTCAATGCATAAGTTCGCGTAGTCCTCTTTTGATAACCTATTCTCTAAATTCTGCTTTTCGTTCCAGAATCTCTTTACAATCTTTCTAAATCGTTTCTGCCGACCATTATCTAACTCTAATATTCCTACATTTAAAGAAGAAGGTTTATCATCTATTAAATTTCTAATCTCTTCCCAATTCTTTTGTCTATATTTATCTCCTAACAAGTCACTCGCCTTTTCATTTTGAGCGATATCAAGGTAAGATTTACCAATATCAGGAATTCCTGTAGCGTTAAACAAGAAACACATCGGCATCCAGCCTCGACCATCATCAGTTGCTCCCACTAACTCAACAATCTCAACTTGTGGATATTTGTTTCTAAACTCATCAATGAAGCTCGTTGCTCCCCTACCTCCGCGGAAGACCACAACCTTCAAGCCCTTCTCTAACCTAAGTGGCTCGAATATTGTCTTATATAACTTATCTATCTCTTCATCAGATACCCCAATAACCCTCTGGCCTCTCTGTTTCTTAAGTTTATTATCAAGAATCTCAAGTAAATCATCTGGGTCCTGAATGATACAATTATTCTTTAAGAACTGAATTAAACCCTGGGATGTCCTGAAATCTTTTACAGCATTTGTTCTATCATTTTTATCTAAAATAACTGGCTCAACTCCAAGATTTTGAAGTTCTTTTACTACTCCCAGGATTTCTTCAGAGACAGTTTCATCTTCAGGGTCTGCCTCATCCCCGATTAATCCTTGGATAGAAGGTAATCTTTCTATACCTTCTAGGTAACCTGCTGATTTAATCAAGGGCCTCAGGGTAGTTATAATTTGAGCCAGTTTATCTATAGCTAATCTATTGGTGAGTTCAATGTCTTCTCTGAGCAACTTCTCTTCACCAGCTTCTCCGGCAATATGCCTTAATTCGTGGGTAAGGCCTACTTGTAAAATGATATCTCTTATTTCTGTGTCTTGTATTTCTTTGAATAGGGCAAGATTTACTCCGATGAGGTTATTCTGACTTTCCAATAGGTGGTTGGATTTATCCAGGAGGGCAATGACGACAGGCATTTTGGTATCTATGGTCTTAAATAAATCTGGGCCCCTTATCTGAATAGCATACTCTAATAGCTGCTGGATTCTCTCTTTAGTATAACCCTGCTCTAAAATTTTCCTATCCAGAACAAGTTGAACTTCCAATCCATCTATATCCACTATAACTACGCGACCTTCCTCTTCTGCCCCTTTAGAAATCTTGCTCTTGATGGCTTTTATATCCGTTATTCCTTCTCGGCTGATTGTGCCCTTATATGGACTTTTATCAAGAAGTTCGGCTTGGAAAGGTCTATAGTCACCGTTGGCGAAAGCATCATCTTCTCGCATCATCTTCTCTTCTAATGTCTTTAGCTCGACTCGAGCCAGTCTAGCCTTATATAGCTCATCACTTGTGAGACTTCTTTTGAATATCCTTACTGTAACTTGTGTCCCTCTAGTTACATCACTCTGTGCCACTTCAATAATTTCTTTTCCTTCTTCGTTTGCAGAATATTTATATTTTTTCCCATGAGATTCTATTGTCATAGTACCCATTCTATTGGCTACGATTAACGATTTAACCATAAATAATCCCCCGCACTTACGATATAGTAGGTCTTCTTTATAGGCACTGGGGATGTCTTCTATGCCTACGCCGTCATCTTCAAAGACTATCTCTATTCCTTTCTCTGAAATTTCTTTTATCACAATTTTTATTTTCACTTTTGAGTTATTGCGTAATGGATTAAAACTATGAATAAGATTTTTTCGTAGTTCATTGAAAATATAAATAATAATATCTCTCCAAGTGTTATTGGATATATTTGGTATCCAGCGCTCGAATTCTATTTCACTAGCTAAAGTTGTATCAAAACCAAATTTTTCACTTTTTACATAAAGCCAATAAGATGCCTTCCCAGTCTTTTGTTCAATCCGTGTAGTAACAACAATAGGGCCGGGACCAGAATCCGGTAGAATATGAATTGATGAGAAGTCTTTACGGGTAATAATAC
>CAZQEY010000026.1:1472-23393 GCA_964592485.1 uncultured Planctomycetales bacterium | reverse complement strand
CCAAGAGACTAACAAGTCTCCTTATCGGCTTGGATGCGAAGGTTAATCTTATTCCCACCAGTCCATATAGCAAGGAACTCTCTCCTCCCCTTAAATTAGAGATACTCAAATTTCGCGATATTCTCCTTAAGGCAGGGATTCCGGCGACAATTAGGCGATCACGGGGAGCAGATATCCAGGCTGCCTGCGGGCAATTGAGATTGAAGAATTTGTCGGAGATAGAACCTCCAAAACCGATCTAAGATGAGGACTCCTCAAGAAATCTTAGAAGAAATTTATCAACGTCTATATAAAGCCTTCGGTCCACAGCGCTGGTGGCCGGGAGAGACTCCTTTTGAGGTGATTATTGGAGCAATACTTACCCAGAATACTGCTTGGACAAATGTTGAAAAGGCAATTAGAAATCTTAAGAAAAATAGACTTTTAACACCAAAAGCATTAAAGAAGATTTCCCAAAGTAGGCTGGCAAGACTTATTAGGTCTACGGGTTATTATAATCAGAAGGCAAAAAAGGTTAAGAGCTTTATTAAATTTTTATTTGATAGTTACCAAGGAAACCTAAGCAGAATGTTTGCTGGGGATTTCTTAATCTTACGCAGTCAACTCTTGAAGGTTAATGGCATTGGTCTGGAGACCGCTGATTCCATTCTTTTGTATGCCGGCAATAAACCCATATTCGTGGTTGACGCCTATACACGGCGGATATTAAGTCGGCATAATCTAATAAAACCCGACGCCTCTTATAGCCAGATTCAGAATTATTTTATGGATAATTTAGAAAATAAAGTTAAATTATTTAATGAGTATCATGCCTTGCTGGTTCGCTTGGGAAAGGAGATTTGTAAGGCCAAACCGAATTGCCGTATATGCCCGTTAATAGGAATAGAGAGAGAGATTAAATATACCTGTGATTCTTGCTCAAGGGCATTACCTCATCCTCAGGATAGATATATTTTAGAGGTTAAGCTCTATGCTGCGCCGGAGGTCGAGATTGCTAAGGAAGACCTTCAAAGGGATATTCAAAAAGAAATGCGGCAGTTAATCGAACAGACTAAAAATATGGATAAAAAAAGATTAGAAGAAGAGGTTTTCGTCTCCTATAAATTAAATCTCTGTAAGCAATGCCGCGATGTCTTTAATGCGAGGTTAAAGCATAAGGAGTTTGTTTAACGGGTGATGTTAAGTGTAAGTGCCGGAGGTCGGAGTCGAACCGACATGAGGGTTTAGCTCACATGATTTTGAGTCATGCGTGTCTGCCAATTTCACCACTCCGGCGAATCTGGTAAGCCTTAGGCGGGCCTAAGATTGCAGAGAGAATAATTCCTTCCTCAAGCTTATCCTCTGAAAAAACAGGCAGTTCTTCTTTAGTCTCTTCTATCATCTCTTTGTGCATTGCCTTCATCTTTACCGGCTTAAGCTCAGGAATTTTTACTTCTGGTTTTTTAATCCTTATAGGTGGCTGTTTTGCTTTTTCTGGTCTGGGTTCAGGGGGGAGCTCCTTAATCGGGGGGAGTCCTAAGGCCTGGAAATAATTCTTGATTTCCTTCTCAGTCGGCTCTTGTTGCTGCTTTTGTTGTTCTTGCAGAGTCTTAAGCAATCTTTGAATTAAGATTATAAAGATTAAAAATATAAGAAATCTAAACATTTATTTTTTCTTCTCCTCTTTAGGTTTTCCGATGCGCTCACGCATTGAGGTGTCTGCTTGGATATTACGCAGATTATAATAATCCATTACCCCTAACTTTCCCTCGCGAAATGCCTGGGCAATTGCTAAAGGAACCTCTGCCTCAGCCTCAATAACCTTGGCACGCATCTCCTGTGCCCTTGCCTTCATCTCTTGTTCCAGGGCAACTGCCATTGCCCGTCGGGTTTCAGCGCGCGCCTGGGCTACCTTTAGGTCTGCCTCGGCCTGGCTTGTCTGAAGTGCTGCGCCCACGTTTTTCCCTACATCCACATCAGCAATGTCGATAGAAAGAATCTCAAATGCAGTTCCTGCATCTAGGCCTTTGGTGAGTACAGTCTTAGAGATTGTATCTGGATTCTCTAAAACATGCTTATAGGTTTCAGCTGAACCAATGGTGGTAACGATACCTTCTCCAACACGGGCAATGATTGTTTCCTCAGTTGCTCCGCCAACCAGGCGCTCTAAGTTGGCTCGCACAGTAACCCGTGCCTTAGCCTTTAGTTCTATTCCGTCCTTGGCTACAGCTGCCAGGATTCCATCTTTTGGAGCATCGATTACCCTGGGATTAACCGAGGTCTTTACTGCATCTAGGACATCCCGACCAGCTAAATCAATTGCGCAGGCGCGTTCAAATTTTAAATCCAAATTCGCCTTATCTGCTGAAATTAGTGCTTTTACTACCCGAATGACATCACCGCCGGCAAGATAATGCGCTTCCATACGGTCAGTAATTATGGAGAGGCCAGCCTTATGCAGCATTATCATTGAGTTGATAATTACATGCGGGTCAACCTTTCTCAGGCGCATACCTACCAGGCTAAATACGCCAATACGCACTCCCGCAGCAATTGCCGCAATCCAGAGGCGAACCGGAATAAGATAGACAAATAAGAAGATAAAGGCAATGATAAATAGCGCTACTAAAGCTAAAAACGGCATATTACACCTCCTTTAATGAGTAGATAATTTATGGAGTGTAAACGACGTAAATTATAGGATGAAGTCCGTCTGCGAATTAAACCCCTCACTCAGCTTTCTATATAATAAACTAAACGCTGAGTGAGGGGTAAATTCGGACAGATAAGTTATGTTGCTTCTCCTTAACTCACGCTCCATAACTTATGTCTTCACTTACAATAATTTTATTTCCCTCAATCTTTATTACCTTAATCGCCTTATCCTTATCAATAAATTCACCCTCAGTAATTACATCTACGGTTTTCTGTTCGATAACTGCCCGGCCGGTTGGCCTTAGCGGGCTGAGGCTCCTGCCGGTTTTTCCTAAGTAGGATTTTAAAACGGCAGCGGATTGAAATCCCTCTTTTTTTGTCTCCGCAGAAGTCAAGATAATCCTCTTCCACAGCCCCGTGCGGGGCAGGAACTTCCAGGATAGAATTATGCCGATGAAAGTAATAATGATAGCAAAACTCAATGTATAAAAGGCCTGAGTTAATTGTGCCTTAGGCGCAGAGAAGGGATGCTTAACCAGACTCAAGAATATGCCTATAAGAATTAGGATAATCCCTGAGATTCCGGTAATGCCAAAGCCAGGAATGACCAAGATTTCCAAAAGCAGGAGCGTTATTCCTAAAAAGAAAATAACCAACTCTGTCCAGCTGGCTAAACCCACCAGGTAATGTCCCCAGAAAAACAAGGCCAGGAATAACAGGCCCAGAGTCCCTGATATCCCCCAGCCAGGCATCTTTAATTCAAATAGAATGCCTAAGAAACCAAGGGTTAAAAGTAAAGGACTGATTAGGGGATGGGTAAGAAAACGCACTAGGGCTTCTGACCAGGTAGCCCGGCCTTGCACGACTTCTGCCTTGCTTAATCCCAGATAATCAAGAACTGCTCGGCGGTTATTAAGAATCTCGCTGGCCAATCCAAATTCTTTTGCCTCGCCGGCAGTAAGATTTAGCAATTTGTCTTTTGGACTAATGGTCTTAATAATCTGAATGTCCCGTGGTTTATATTGTTGTTTTATCTCTTCTAATTCCTCAATAGTTGAAATCCTAATTTCGTCTTTTAACTTAATTTGCTTTATTTCAAAATCTTTATCCACCATTGCCAGGGCTAAATTTACCGGATAGTTATTCTCTTCGGCTATGGCCTTGAATTTGGCCCTGATTGCTGAGATTGTCTTTTCATCAGTGAGTTCATCCTTACCGCCGGTAAAACTCATTGCCCGGGGTTCAGCTGAGCCAATGCTTGAGCCGGGTGACATAATAATTTTTTCGCAGGCAAGGCTGATTAGGGCACCTGCTGACCAGGCATGGTCATCAATAAATGCAATGGTAGGGACTGGTTTTATCTTCTCAAGATAGTCGCAAATCTCTACTGCTGCATCCACGCGCCCGCCAAAGGTATCAATCTCCAGAATTATTGCGCTTACTTGATTCTCTTTTGCCTCTTGGAGTGAGCGCTTGATAAATCCTGAGAGACCCAGGTCAATTGCGCCTTTTATTGGTATGACATAGACCGGCCCTCGGGTTTCAGAAAAACCCAACGTATAAATACAAGAGAAAATTAATAAGAGAATAACAACTTTTCTCATACCGAGCATAATATAGCATTTTACCACTTAATTGTCAATCTTATTGACAGATAGAATACTTGATGATATATTTAAAAAACACAAGGATAAGGATGAACGACGGGGCTGTAGCTCAGCTGGGAGAGCACTTGCATGGCATGCAAGGGGTCGAGGGTTCAAATCCCTCCAGCTCCACCAATGGGTATATGGGGCGTTGGAGAGATACTGACGGAAGGTACCTTCCGTCGAAAAAATCAATCGGCGCTCTTTTAAAATAAAGTTCGAACCAATCTTTTTAAGAAATTCTTTCTTTGATTCTAAATTTCCCTTACGGACTTCGTAACTTGCTCTGTTGAGTGTGGTTACGAAGTCCTTTGCCTGTTCGAACCTGTTATTACCCTCATCTGCAAAATCCCTCACCCTTTCCTGTAGTTCTCTCTTATCATTAACTAAGCTATTCTTCTTGAGGTTGTATTCTTCAAGGGAAAGGCTGCCTTCAAGGTAGAGGTCTATAATTTTGCTTATCTTGCTGTCAATTTCGTTTATCTTCGCCTTGAGATTTTGCAGATGAGTAAGTGATGATTGGGTGAATTGTTCCTTGTCTTTATTTAATTCTTTTAATATATTCTCTGTCCAATCATTACTTAAAGAAACTTTTTGAATAGTCTCGTTTATCTGTCTGGCAAGTTCTTCCTCGCGCACATAAACCTGCTTTGAGCCCTTGCAGGGCGCAAGTTTTCTTGTGCAGTGGTAGTAATGGTGTCCTTTCTGTGTTTCTGCGGTAATGGCTGCACCACAAATTCCGCAACGCATTAAGTCCTTAAGAACAAAGTATTTTGTATGGCTGTCTTGCGCCCTGCCTCTTTGTTGTATAACTCTTTGCACTCGGTCAAAAAGTTTCTTAGGTATAATTGGTTCGTGTTTACCCTCAAAAAGCTCACCCCAATACCGCATCAGGCCATAGTAGAAAGGATTAGTCAGGATAAGTACACACTTACTTAAGGAGAATCGCTTGTTGTTGCGGCTGGTTAAGCCCAGATTAGTCATAGTATCTATTAACCGCTCTATAGAATACTCACCGGTTGCATACAACTCAAACATCTTTCTTACCAGAGGCGCTTTCTTAGGGTCAATCACGATTGTGCGGTATTGGGGGTGATTGAGGTAGCCGACTGGCGCGGGGCCTGAGAAAACGCCGTTTCGAATCTTTTGTCTAATGCCTCTCTTGATGTTCTCAGAAAGGTTATCTATATAGTATTTACTCTGTCCAAAGGCAATAGAGAGCATAAACTTTCCTTGCGCTGTGTTATCAAACCTGTACGTAGGAAATTTTAAGTCCTTGATTATGCCCCTATCCACAAAGTAGATAATCTTTCCGCCATCAAGGGAGTTGCGCGCCAGTCGGTCTGGATGCCAGGCGATGATGCCATCAGCACCTCCTTTTTCCAGGCAAGTCAACATCTGGTTAAAAACCGGCCTGCCAGGGGACTTAGCAGTCATAGACTCAATAAATTCCTTAACAATTATGAGGTTTTCTTTCTTGGCGTATTCTCGAACTTCAGTGATTTGTGCTTGTATAGAGAGGATTTGTCTATCTTCTTCATCAGTTGACTTGCGGGCATAGAGGAAGTAGGGCATCATCGCCTCCTTTTTGAGGGTAAACAAGGGAAATTTAGAATCAGTCATTTTATTTTGAACCCTTAAATAATTCAAAATCAAATGACAAAAAGATTGACTTCTCCTTTATTTTAAAAGAGCGCCGATTGATTTTTTCGACGGAAGGTACCTTCCGTCAGTATCTCTCCAACGCCCCATATACCCATTGGTGGAGTATCTACTCCTTTGTTAGAACTTACTTCAGGGGTTCCCCTGAAGTAAGCGAATAAATTTCCCCCAGGCTCGGCTAAGTGGCTGGCAGCCGGGTGCGGGCGGCTGCCAGCCACTTGCGTCCTCACCTATACATTTATCTATAAGAAAAAGTCAATTTATATCAGAGTTCGTCCGCTATCCTTGCCACAAAGGTATTTTGGTAAGGAAACCTATATTTTTGTGGCAAGGATGCCGAGCTTCCCCGGAAAAGCGCTCCAGAGCAAGGGCAAAATTTTTGGGTGGGGGCAAAAATTTTGCCTATAGAAAGAGCAAAGACAACATCAAAAGACGGATGTGAGCGCGGACGTGTCCATTCCTTAAACGAGCAAAAAGTGCTTTTAATTTTCTATCTTTTATTGTATAATATCACTTAGATAATCCTCGTAGCAAGATACTTGTATTATAATATCATATTAGATAGTAAGTCAAGCAAAATGTTAGCCAAAAATGTCAAAAAGCTAAGAAGACAAAAGAAATTATCTCAAGAAAAACTCGCCCGCCTCGCAGATATTTCCTATAATACAGTAGTGAAAATTGAAGCTGGAAAAGCTGATAATCCTACTTTTTATACACTTACTAAGTTGGCTGATGCCTTTGGTATTTCAATAGACGAGTTGGTAGGAAGAAATAATAAAAACAAATAAAACTATGAAGACAAATAGTCAAGTTATAGATTTATGGGTTGATTTAGAAAAAGAGCAATACGACTGGAAGAAAGACGTTATTATTAATAAGTCTAAACTCTTAGAAAAAGTTGAAGAAGCAGAGAAGTTAAGTAATATTATTCAGATTAAAAGAGATATTTCTTGGATTAAATCGATAATTAATTATCCTAAGGGCGATAGAGAAGGATTATTGAACATAGACCAAAATGGGGATACTGTTGTTTTGAAGAAAGGAGCTCTTCTTGAGGAGTTGGGTCAAATTGAAGAGGCGCATACTATTGAAAGAGCAAGGTATTATATTGACAGATTAAAGAAAGGAATAAGCGAGATAAAAACAAGTAAGATTAATGATATAAATTTAAACCGGTGGAAAGAGTATCAAGAAATTATCACAGATAGCTTATGGATTCTAGACAAAAGAGATACTTCAGGTGCTCATCTTGGTTGGTATTGGGGCAATTTTATTCCTCAGATTCCACATCAATTAATTTTGCGTTATACAAAGAAAGATGATTGGGTTCTAGATCCTTTTTTGGGTAGTGGCACGACTTTAATTGAATGCCGGCGTTTAGGTAGAAATGGAATTGGCATTGAATTGAATCCTGAGGTTGTGAGAAAAGCAAAAGATTTGATAAAAAAAGAAAATAATATTCATAAAGTTATAACGAAAGTAATTAGGGGCGATAGTAGAAAAGTATATTTAAAGGAAACAATGGAAAAATTAGGCATAAAAAGATTTCAGCTTTTTATTATGCATCCGCCATATCACGACATCATTAGATTTAGTAAAAGTAAAGATGATCTATCTAATGCATCAACCACAGAAGGTTTTATAAATATGTTTGGTGAAGTTTTAGATAATACTATTCCATATCTAGAGAAAGGAAGATATCTCGGAATTGTTATCGGCGATAAGTATTATAAGGGCACTTGGATTCCGCTCGGCTTTTATATAATGAATGAAGTTTTAAAAAGAGACTTTTCCCTTAAAAGTATTATAGTTAAGAACTTCGAAGAAACTAGAGGAAAGCGGAATCAAAAAGAATTATGGCGTTACAGGGCTTTAGTAGGTGGATTTTATATATTTAAACACGAATATATTTTGTTATTTAAAAAGGAGAAGAATAGAAATGCCATTACTTAGTGCAAAAGAAGTAAGAAATCTTAAATTAAGCTCTATCCCTTTAGAAAGACTTAGAAATTTTGCTGAAAGTAGTGGACAAAGCAGTAGCGGAACTTCAACAGATATAATCAAGAGACTAATAGATATTTCAAATATAGATTCTAAAATAGATACATTTATTAAACAGCAATATGCTCTTAGGATAAAAGAAAGAAAATCATTAATAAGCGACCAGGACTTAATCAAAGAACTACATAAGGTGAAAGATTTTTCTTGGGGCGTAGTTCAGGGACAATTAGATCAAAAAATCCAAGCAGAATATGTAAGGCGGATATTTAGATATGATGATTTAATAAGCGGAGTAAAGGCAAGACTTCATAACGACGTTACTTCATATGTCATCTGCACTTGGTACAATCATTGGACAACAGTTTTAATTGAAGAGCATATAAGTCAGCATCCCAAAGTTATCCCCACGCTTAAAAATATAAAAGGAATAGATATATTTGTTGATAGTCAACCTTTCGATTTAAAGACTACATATCTTCCCAGAGATTATGATGTAAAAGATGTTATTAATAATCCAAAGAATCTTGCTATTTGGATGTATGAAAATCAAGGTGCTCAACGCTTTGGTGCAGATAATAGGCTATTCGTAGTTTTATTGGACGCAAAAAATCCACAAAACAGCTGGAAACTGAAGCGTAATTTTGACCTTGTATTCTCAAAGATTGACGATTTTTTTGATAAAGAAAAGGTAACTACAACCGATGAAGTAGTTTTTAGTTTTGCGCGGAAGACTTATACAGCGGTTTCAAAGATTCTACTAATCTCGGTTAATTAGACGATAAAAATTGAATGCCTAATTTTAATTTTCTTGGGATAATTATTTCTCTGTTTACTGCACTTGGCTTAGGAGGGATTCTTGGAGCATATTTTCAATCCCGTTTTCAACATCAAAAAGAAATCAAGACTGATATTCATGAGATGAAGTGCCAAAGATATGGCGCAATTTTGATTCAGATGCTTACAATACTTGATCCTGCGCATGGACTTTTAAAAGCGCAAAAATTTCGCCCCGATCTTAAAAATGTTGAAGATTTCAAGGAAGAGGTAAAAATTGAAGTTTTAAATGGTGTCTTGTTTGCGAGCGATGAGGTTATAAAAGCGATGGTAGAATTTATCCGTAACCCAAATTACACCTCTTATATAAAAACAGTAGTTTCTATGAGGAAGGACCTTTGGGGTAAGAGAACGAAGATTGACGAAAATACTCTTGAAATTTTCATAAATAAGTTTTAAAAACGATTTATTCTATGGGAACCAAAGATATATTATTAATCTTAATTCCAATAATCACAGCAATTCTAAGCTCATATTTAACGTATTATTTCGCAAGTAAGTCAAAAAAGTATGAAGCGATATTGAAGTATAAAGAAGAAAAATACTCTAACCTATTAATTCTTCTTCAGGGTTTCGTTGGTAGAACCGTTTCGGCTGATACAAAGAAGAAATTTTTTGAAGAACAATATAAGTCTTGGCTATACAGCTCTGATGAAGTAATAAAAGCGATAAATGATATGGTGCATCTGGTTATAGATTCAAAAGGAAAGACGCCAGATTTTGAAAAAGGCAAAAAGGCTGTTGGCAATATTGTTGTAGAAATGCGGAAAGATTTGTTGGGAAAGACTCAGTTAACATTTGAAGATTTCCGATATACAGATGTAATAGAATAAATTTTATTTAAAATATATCTTTTATTATAAAAGACCAGAATGGATTACAACATTTTATTTGAAATTATTAAAATAATTTCCTCCTTTTTAACTCCAATTATAGTATTGATTTTTGGTATAATAATTTCTCGTAAGGTGGAAGATATAAAAAATCAATCAAGCAAAAAAAGAAATTGGCAGATTCAGTGGAGCGAGAATTTTTTAAAGACATTTCAGGAGTTTAATTTTACTGTAGAAGAAATTTTGTATTCACTTTTTAGACTTTCAGAATTAAACAAGCAAGATAAGCATAACTCACCGGAAGAAGCAGAGTTTGTCAGGCAAGTAAATAAACTAACTGAAGTTTTAGAACGAAAAGAATTCGGAATGCGGACTCAGTTATGTTTTGCTCCTCAATCAAAGAAAGATATTGAGGAGTTAATCAATAAGTTATTTCATCAGATAAAAACTGTATATGATTCAAAAAGAGGTAATATGGACGATATTCATGAGACAGTTAAAGAATTAAATAAGAAAGCAAAATTTGCACATAGTGAAATTTTAGGTTTATTATAGCGTTTGCGAATTAATTCAAGAGTATCAACTTTTACCTTTCCGTCTTTTGATGTTGTCTTTGCTCTTTCTATAGGCAAAATTTTTGCCCCCACCCAAAAATTTTGCCCTTGCTCTGGAGCGCTTTTCCGGGGAAGCTCGGCATCCTTGCCACAAAAATATAGGTTTCCTTACCAAAATACCTTTGTGGCAAGGATAGCGGACGAACTCTGATATAAATTGACTTTTTCTTATAGATAAATGTATAGGTGAGGACGCAAGTGGCTGGCAGCCGCCCGCACCCGGCTGCCAGCCACTTAGCCGAGCCTGGGGGAAATTTATTCGCTTACTTCAGGGGAACCCCTGAAGTAAGTTCTAACAAAGGAGTAGATACTCCACTTATTTTGTCTCCCCGCCTTTAAATTCGGATTAATGGTTTAATAAATTCTAGAGAAGATGACTTATAACTTCAAAAAAATTGAACAGAAATGGCAGGCATACTGGGAGAAAAAGGGATTTTTTAAGGTTTCGCCTGATTCTTCTAAGCAGAAGTTTTATCTCTTGGAGATGTTTCCCTATCCCTCAGGAAAGATTCATATGGGGCATGTGCGTAACTATACAATTGCTGATGTAGCCGCGCGTTACAAAATAATGCGCGGATATAATGTCCTGCATCCGATGGGGTTTGATGCCTTTGGTCAGCCAGCAGAAAATGCAGCGATAAAAAACAGAACTGGCCCAAGAACTTGGACACTAAGATGCATTAATGATATGCGCCAAGAGCTAAAGAGAATGGGTTTTTCCTATGATTGGTCAAGGGAGATTTCTACCTGCCTTGCCGATTATTATAAGTGGAATCAATGGATATTCTTAAAGATGTTTGAGCGTAATTTAGCTTATAAAAAAGAAGCGGAGGTAAATTGGTGTCCGGATTGTCAAACCACATTAGCCAACGAGGAGGTGATCGAGGGTAAGTGCTGGCGGTGTAAGAATGAGGTAATGCAGAAGAAACTCGAGCAGTGGTTTCTCAAGATCACTGCCTATAAAGAACGATTATTGCAGGATTTAGAAAAACTTATTCATTGGCCAGAGCGGGTAATTACTATGCAGAAAAACTGGCTGGGTAAGAGTGAGGGTGTAGAGATTTATTTTAGGCTCAAGGATAGTGATGAGATAATTACTGTATTTACCACGCGGGTAGATACTATATTCGGGGCAACCTATCTTGTTCTTGCTCCGGAGCATCCTCAAATAAAAAGCATTATCCAGGGCAGGCCTCAGGAAAAGAAGGTTCTTAAGTTTATTGATAAGGTTGGTAAGAAATCACGCATAATTCGCACCTCAGCTGAGATAAAAAAAGAGGGGATATTCAGCGGTAATTTTGCCATTAATCCGGTAAATAATGAACAGATTCCTATCTGGATTGCCGATTATGTCTTGATGGAATATGGCACCGGTGCAATTATGGCTGTTCCTACGCATGACCAGAGAGATTTCTTATTTGCCAATGAGCATGACCTGCCAATGAGGATTGTCATCCGGCATCCGGCATCCAGCATCCAGCATCCAAAAGACTTAACCGAGGCCTATGAGGGGGATGGTGTGCAGGTTAATTCTGCGCAGTTTGACGGATTACCAAATCAGCAGGCCAAGATTAAAATTGCCCAGTGGATGGAAGAGACGAATATCGGCAAGCGGCAGGGTTATTGGCGCCTGCGCGATTGGTTAATCTCCCGTCAGCGCTTCTGGGGAACACCCATACCAATCATTTACTGTGAAAAATGCGGTATTGTTCCTGTGTCTGAGAAGGAGTTACCGGTAGAGTTACCCAGGAGAGCGCCTTTTACCGGTAAGGGAGGCAGTCCTTTAGCTAAGGTTAAGGCTTTTGTTGCGGCTAATTGTCCGCTTTGCAAATCCCCGGCGCGTCGGGAGACAGACACAATGGCAACGTTCTTTGATTCCTCCTGGTATTTTTTAAGATATTGTTCACCGAACTTTAAGGAGGGCCCATTTAAGAAGAGTGAGGCTGCTTATTGGATGCCGGTTGACCAGTATATTGGCGGAATTGAACATGCGGTTCTCCATCTTTTATATTCCCGCTTCTTTACAAAATTTTTAAAGGACTTGGGTCTGGTTGAATTTTCTGAACCATTTCATAAGTTGCTTACCCAAGGTATGGTCTTAAAAGACGGTGAGGTTATGTCGAAGTCCCGTGGAAACATTGTTGACCCTGACGGCATCATTAAGCAATTCGGGGCAGATACCTTAAGGCAGTATATACTCTTTGCTGCACCACCAGAAGACCAGATGGAGTGGAGTCGAGAGGGATTGGTTGGAGCGCACCGTTTCTTGAAGAGGGTGTGGAGGCTTATTGATGCGGGATATGCATGGGGGAGTGCTACTCAATCAGAAAAGATTGGCAATAAAACGATATTGTTACGCAAAACACATCAGACAATAAAGAAGGTAACCGATGATATAGAAAATTTTAAATTTAATACAGCAATCGCCAGTATAATGGAGTTAGTTAATGAGATTTACAGGGCAACGAACAAGACTTTAGAGATGAATGTCGTAGAAGAAGCAATAAAAACAGTGGTTATTCTCCTTTCGCCTTTTGTGCCCCATATTGCCGAGGAGATGTGGGAGAGATTAGGAAATAAAGAGAGCGTCTTAAAGGCAGGATGGCCCACATATAATCCAGAACTTATCAAGGAAGAGGCGATTGTTTATATTATCCAAGTTAATGGCAAGGTTCGTTCAAAAATTCAGGTTCCTGCTGATATTGATAAAGAAGAACTAAAACAAGCAGTTCTGGATGATGAGAAGATAAGGCCTTGGATTGCCGGAAAGCCAATTAAGAAATTTATTGTCGTACCCAAGAAGCTGGTCAATATCGTAGTTTAATATATTAAGAGTTCCTGTTTCCCTTCCCAGTATATAAACTCGTCACTTCACCCCCCCAAAATTTATAAAATCTTTGTGAGATTTTGCTGTTTCTGGCGTCTATTATAAGTAGAGAGATTGAATTTATTCACAGAATTAACTATAAAAAGACGGATTTATACTTGAGCATCTGTGTTAATCTGTGAAAACATCTGTGCTAATCTGCGATTAAACTGATATGTTGAGTCTTGCGAGGCAGGAACGCTGGGTTATTCTGTTTCTAATCGTGGTTGCCCTCATCGGGCTGGGAATTAGTTTCCTTACCAAGCATTACTCGCAGATTAAGGTTGTGGGCTATGTCAGTCAGGATATCGGCAGGATTAGTCTTAATCATGCCGACAAAATCACTCTTATTGATATCCCGGGAATTGGTGCAAAATTAGCACAGAGGATAATCGATTACCGCAGGCAGAGAGGTCAATTTACCGATATTGCCCAACTAAAGGACATCAAGGGCATTGGCGATTCCAAATACAAGGCAATTAAGGATTATTTTATAATTGACCCCGCACCTTTGGATATTCAGAAATAACATGTACTATGTTTATCTCTTACAGAGGAAAAAGAATAATAAATTTTACGTTGGTTATACGAATGATATTGAACGTAGATTAAGACAACATAATGCCGGATTACTTGATTATACGAAAAAATATCTACCTTGGGTTCTAGTTTATTACGAAAGTTTCATTTCATTGGAAGACGCTAAAAAACGAGAAAAAGCGCTTAAGTATTTTGGGAAAGCATATAAACAACTAAAACTCCGAATCAAGAATAGCTTGAATGTTTCAAAGGTGCGGGGTTGAATAGATTAATCTTTTTACCTCTATTTACAATTTGCTTCTGCTTAGGGATATGCCTGAGGAAATTCATACATATTCCCTTTTTATTTTTATATATACCTACCTGGATTTTAGTAATCCTTAGTTTCATATTTACCCCATTAGAGACTGCGAGGCAACGGGGAAAAAATAAGATGTCTATAACGGGGTTTATCAGGCATAAAAACTCCATCTGGCCTTTGCTTATCCTGGCAATGTTTCTGGGTGGATTATTCTTATCAAACACTTATATTTTACCCTTTCCCCATATCCGTAATTTTACCTTTTATAAATCTGAAGCCGTAACTATCCGCGGAGTGGTCGCAAATTTTCCTCAAATCAAGTCAAATCTCAGCAGTTTTGTTTTGTCTGCCCAGGAGCTTACCTGGGTGGGGAAGGTTTATCCTGTGTGCGGTAAAATTCTAGTTAGAGTATTCCGGCAGCAAGAGGTTTCTTATGGCGAGCAGCTAATTTTAGAAGGTAAGCTTTTTCGTCCTTATCAGGCGAAAAACAGCCATTTCTCATACCGTGATTACCTGGAGAATCAGGGGATATATTCAATTCTTACTGTAAGCAAGGATAAGCCAATAAAATATTTAGGAATGAGCAGAGCTAATCCCTTGAGGTATTTTGCCTATAAGATAAGGGATAAAGGCTTATCTGTTTTATCTAAAAATCTTAAACCAACGCAAGCATCCATATTCTCAGCAATGATTCTGGGTGACAGGAGCAGAATACCCGCCAGCTTAAGGCGCTTGTTTATCCAGACGGGAACTGTGCATATCTTGGCAATTAGCGGTCTGCACGTAGGCATTGTCATTTTTATCCTGGGATTGTTTCTTAAGGTTCTAAGGCTAAGGCGTCGCGCGCGTTATTTAGCAATTACTCTCCTATTAATCTTTTATTGCCTTTTAACTGGTGCGCGGCCTTCGGTTATCCGGGCAACTATAATGGCAATTGTTTTATTGGTTGGCTTTTTATTAAGAAGGGAGATACGCCTTTCTTATTCGCTTGTCTTGGCAGCATTAATAATCTTAATGGTAAACCCCCGACAGCTATTTAATCTTGGATTTCAGCTCTCTTTTATCAGCGTTATCTCAATAGTTTATCTTTCACCGATAATTAAAAATCTGTGTAATCTGAAATTTAATCTGCGCAATCATAAAAATAGGTTTTTAAAATTTTTTATTTCTGCTTTATCTGTATCACTTGCTGCCTGGTTGGGAGTATTTCCTCTCGTTATTTATTACTTTAAGATTGTTTCGCCGATTGCCGTGTTGGCTAATTTGGTGGTTGTGCCATATCTTGCCTTAGTGATTGCCTTAGGATTTAGTTTACTGTTTGTCGGTATTATTTTTCCAGTTTTGGCGCCGGTTTTTGCTGCGCCGGCAAATCTTTCCGTTGTCGTTCTTCTCCAGATAATTAAGCTTTTCAATCAAGTTCCTTGGGCTTATTTTTATTTGTAATATAGATACAAATACCTTGACGCTAAATTCTTTTTCTAATAAAATAACATTGGCAAAAAGTAAGGTTTCGCAAAAAATGGAGGTGAGCAATGCGTAAGTTTATTGTTTTTGTCTATATGATTTTATTTTCCGGCGTAAGCTTCTGTTTTGCCCAGGAACAAATTACTATCACTACTTATTATCCGAGTCCCTATGGGGTGTATCGGGAGCTGCGCTCGCAAAGGCAGTCTATCGGAGACAGTTACTATGATCCTTTGCAATACTGTTGGGATGGTCCTTGTTCTCCTGCCAATATCGATGAAGATGCAGATTTGGTTGTCGAAGGCAACGTCGGCATCGGGACAACGACGCCGCAATCAGGATTACATATTAATCAAGGAGGAATTTCTCTACAGGATTCTTGTCATCCTAATTTTGGTGCAGCTGGAGTAAATGGTGCAATTGATTACTGTTCAGGAAGTGGGGGTTTTAGGTTTAATAGTGATGCAACCTTCTCTTTTTCAGGCGGTAACGTCGGCATCGGGACGGCGAGCCCTGATGTCAAGCTGGATGTAGATGGAGACATAGAAGCAGATTTGCTTTCGACAGGCGGCGCAGGATATATGGGTTATGTTTCAGGAGGCGCGAATGGTGGAACATACAAATTAACAAGATATAGCTCCAGCAAGAGATATAAAGAGAACATCCTCGATTTTAAGAAAGGCTTAGAAATAATAGAAAAGCTAAGGCCTGTAGAGTTTAACTGGAAAACTACTAAGGAGAGGGACTTTGGCTTTATTGCAGAAGAAGCTGAAGAGGTCGACCCCCTTCTTGTTGTCAGAATGAATGGGGAAGTCGAGACTTTTAAGTACATGCAGTTGACAGCGATCCTAACAAATGCCATCAAAGAATTGAAAAAAGAAAACGAGGTATTGGAAGCGAGAATTGAGACATTGGAGTCAAAGTTTAATGTCGGACAATAAATTTTAATTGTCCTTCTAGTAAAACTTTCACCTACAAAAATACTTTTCAAATTATTCCCGCCGTGTTATCCTATTTCTATGAACTACCCGAATCTACATCCCTGGAAGGTTAATATTCAGGAGGCAATTCAGATTCAACAGAGCCTAAGAAAAAAAATTATTCTAAATCATGCTCTGCCCAAAATTCAGAGGATTGCGGGTGTGGATGTTGCTTTCTCTAAGGATAAGGCGGTTTGTGCAGTCTGTGTTTTTGAATCCCGCACCTTTCTGGATTTCCGAAGGACATCGTCACAGGGAAAGGTGCGGGATGAATATCCTGAGTTGAAACTGGTTGAAACAATCAAGGCAAAAAAGAGTATCTTTTTCCCCTATGTTCCCGGGTTGCTTACCTTTCGCGAAGGCCCATGTATTCTTAAGGCTTTTGGAAAACTAAAATATAAGCCTGATTTGGTTCTGTTTGATGGCCAGGGAATCTGTCATCCCCGTCGGATGGGGATTGCTGCTCACCTAGGAATAGTTCTGGATATACCCAGCATAGGTTGTGCTAAGAGTCGTTTGTCCGGAGTTTATCAAATGCCAGAAGATGTTAAGGGAAGCTTTTCTTATATCCATGACAGAAAAACAAAAGAGGTATTAGGGGCGGTTTTACGCACACGCAGGCAAGTTAAACCCTTGTTTGTGTCCTCTGGTTATAAGATTTCTCTTAATCAGGCAATCAAGATAGTGCTTGGGCTTTGTCCTAAGTATAGAATCCCTGAACCGTTGAGGGCTGCGCATCAGTTAGCTGGAGATGCAAGAGGATTATCAGTATAAAGATTTTCAGGCAAGCAGACTTTACTGTGATAATTGCGGCGGCTCAATGCCAGTCAAAGAAAGGCTCCTGCTTATTCTTCCTGATGGCTATTTATATGAATATATCTGCACTGGTTGTGGTCAATCTGTAGGGGATAAACGCGTCTCTTTGTCCCCGGAAGATAAGATTTTATTTTGAAAGTAGATTTAGAAATGCTTCACCCCGGCGTTTAGTCGCTTTCTAAGTAGATTTTCTAAGTTGAGTTTATCTTTAATTCGTCAACTTGAGAAGTAGAATAATATAACTTGAGATTATTTTTAATGTAGCTGCCACTAGTAATTTTTCTGGCTTCTTCAACTTAACAAATCCAAAGCAAAGTCTATCTTAGCAAGCTTAGTTTAAATCCAACTGAAGGCAAAAGGCTAGCCACTTGCCTCCAGTTTTTTATCAGAAGAGGATAGAATTCTGTTTTGAAGGTAGATTTAGAAATGCTTCACCCCGGCGTTTAGTCGCTTTCTAAGTAGATTTTCTAAGTTGAGTTTATCTTTAATTCGTCAACTTGAGAAGTAGAATAATATAACTTGAGATTATTTTTAATGTAGCTGCCACTAGTAATTTTTCTGGCTTCTTCAACTTAACAAATTCAAAACAAACTTATCTTAGCAAGCCTAGTTTAAATCTAACTGAAGGCAAAAGGCTAGCCGCTTGCCTCCAGTTTTTATCAGAAGAGGATAGAATTTTATTTTGAAAGTAGATTTAGAAAAGAAAACAAAACTTTTAGCAGGATTGGCTCGCTTTGATGTCAGCGGGGTACCTCAGGTATTTGCTGGCTCACCCAGTTCGTTTATCTATCCTGCTTGTGGAGTAGGAACAAAACCATTTAATCTCTTTAAGGTTCTCCTCACCAATCTCTGCCAGAATAATTGTTTTTATTGCGCAAACCGCCGGGGGAGAGATTGTCTTAGATTAAGCTTTAAGCCTGAGGAATTAGTTAATCTTTTTCTTTATTATTACCGCCGCAGATGGGTAAAAGGGCTTTTTCTTTCCAGTGGCATCTTCCCTTCAGCCAATCAGGCTCAGGAGAAAATTCTGGAAGTAATCCAGATTCTGCGCCGTAAATATAATTATCTTGGTTACATCCATGCCAAGATTTTACCCGGCGCAGACGAAGGCTTTATTAAGGAATTGGGTTTATTGGCCAATCGGCTTTCCATAAATCTTGAGGCGCCAGGGGATAATTTCTTAAAGAGGTTAACTAAAGATAAAAACTTCCATCAACAACTATATCCAGCTCTGGCTAAGATCTCTCAGATTAGCAGGCAAGGTTATTTAGAGAATGGAGTGACTACCCAATTGATTGCTGGTGCAGCTGGAGAGCCTGATTCTTCAATTCTTTTCTTTTCTCAAAGGCTGTATCAGGATTTACATTTAACGCGCATCTACTATAGTGGGTTCAGTCCGGTTAAGCATACCCCGCTTGAGAATTTGAGGTCCTGTTCTCCATTAAGAGAGCTAAGGCTTTATCAGGCAGATTTCCTCCTGCGCAACTATGGATTTAAAATGAATGAATTTGTATTTGATAAAACAGGGAATCTTTTAATTGACAAAGACCCTAAGCTTGCTTGGGCAGAAAAACACCCGGAGAAATTTCCCGTTGAGATAAATCAGGCTTCTTGGGAAGAGTTGCTAAGAGTTCCCGGAATCGGCAGAATTTCGGCAAGGCGAATTATAAGCCAAAGGAGAAATAAAAGCATTCACAGGTTAACAGATTTGTCAAAACTTGGGGCGGTAGTTTCTCGTGCAGGCAATTTTATTACCTTAGCAGGCAAGATGTATCGTTCTCATCGGGGCAGGGGTATTTCTGTAAAAGAAGAAAAACAATTATTTTTCTGGGAGGATATTTGATAATGTAAGCTATTTTTTACACTATAAGAGATTAAGAAAGTGCAAGTTATCCCCAATTATTTAAAAACCTATAAAGAGGGAAAATTAGAGGAGAAGATTGAGCAGTTAAATAGAATTCTTTCTTGCTGCACTCTCTGTCCGCGACAGTGTAAGGTAAATAGAAATAACGATGAAAGGGGATTTTGCGGGGCAGGCAAGGATTTGCGTATCTCATCAGCCTTTGCTCATTTTGGCGAGGAGTCCTGTCTTGTAGGCAGGTTCGGCTCAGGGACAATCTTCTTTTCTCACTGTAATCTTAAGTGTGTATTCTGTCAGAATTATGAAATCAGCCATCTTGCAGAAGGTAATATAGTAACAAAAGAGGAGTTAGTTGCTTGTATGCTCCGCTTGCAGGGCCTAGGGTGCCATAATATAAATCTGGTAACCCCTACCCATTTTGTTCCCCAGATTTTAGAGAGCCTGTTATTGGCAGTAAAGCAGGGACTAGATATCCCTCTGGTTTATAATTGTGGTGGTTATGAATCTCAAGGAGTGATTGATATATTAGAGGGTGTAGTGGATATCTATATGCCTGATGCAAAGTTTTCCTCATCAGAGGTCTCCCAGCAATTCTGTGGGGCGGCTGATTATTTTCCGAATTTAAAAAGGGTATTAAAAAAGATGCACGAACAGGTTGGTGACTTAAAGATTAAGAATAGCATTGCTGAAAAAGGACTGCTTATCCGTCATCTGGTTTTGCCAGGGGGGCTTGCTGGGACGAGGCAGATTATGGAATTTATTGCTCGGGAGATTTCCACCCATACTTATATTAACATAATGGCCCAATATCGCCCTTGTGGCGAGGCTTATCAATATTCGGAGATTAATCGTTATATTACCCAACAGGAATATAACGAGGCAATTAGGATAGCTGGCTGTTTTGGTTTGGCTCGTTTTGATTAAAGGGATGCCCGCTTCCGTTCCCAACAGATAAGATTATGGTAGAGCTTCAGCGGACTATCCTCCGGAGCCATACCATTGTTTTAGCCGGCGGAGGCGAAGGAGGATGAATTTGTTGACAAACCTATTTATCTATGTTAGATTTAATCGAATATGCGAAGAGTTATTTTTATATCCATTCTATACCTTCTACTTACGACCAATCTTGTTTACGCTTTCTGGATTTGGTCGCCAAAGACAGGCAAATGGGTTAATCCCAAATACGCAGTTAAGCCTACACCAGCCGAACAGTTAGATTTCGGTTTAAGGCTCTATAAGGAAGATAGTCTAAAAGAAGCCAAACGCGAATTTAAGAAGCTACTTGACCACTATCCCAAAAGTAGTCAAGCAGCAGAGGCGCAGTTTTATTTAGGAGTGATTGAAGAGAAGCAAGACAGGCTCTATGAGGCCTATCTTGCTTATCAGAAAGTAATTGATAAATATCCCTTTAGCTCAAGAGTTAACGAGATTATTGAGAAGGAGTTTAGGATTGCCGAGAGGTTTATGCAAGGCGAGAAACGAAAAGCGTTTGGCCTCGCCTTACCTATAGAAAATCCAGCAATTGAAATATTTAGAAAGGTAATTGATAATTCTATCTATGGTCCTTGGGCAGCTGAGGCTCAATATAAATTGGGTCTAGTTTTAAAGGGCGAGGACCGCCTTTTTGAAGCAGAAGAGGAGTTTAATAAAGTAATTAAGAATTATCCGCAAAGTGAATGGGTTGCTCCCGCTGAATTTCAGATTGCTTCCTGTCGGGGGAGTATCTCTCCCAGTCCGGATTACGACCAGGAGGGAACTCGTGAGGCTAAGGAGAGGTTTGAAGAGTTTGTTGTATCCCATCCGGATGCGGCATTATCTCGCCAAGCAGAAAAGAATATCCGAGAGCTAAAAGAGAAAGAGGCTCAAGGGTATTATGATATTGCCGTATTTTACGAGAAGCAGAAGGCTTACAATGCGGCTAAGATTTACTATAATACAGTGATTAAGGATTACCCCCAAAGCATCTGGGCGGACAAGGCTTTATCAAAGCTTCAGGTTTTGGAACAAGGTGATAGGGATTAAGCAGTATAAGCAGTATAGGTTATAAGCTAAGCTACGCTGGTATCAAGGCCAGACCAAGCTACGCCTTTGCTAAGCTTCTGGCGCTGGAAAAGAAAGATGAAAAAAAATAAATTCTTACAGATTGTTTTTCTGGTTTCCGCTCTCTGGTTGCTGGTTAGTATTATCCCGGGTTGTGGTTATTCAACGCGCTCCTTAATTTCACAACTTGGTTATCGCACCATATATGTGCGTCCATTCATCAATAAGATCGATATTACCAGCGAGACCTCAGTTGCCAGAAGATACAAGACTTATTATCCACTTTTGGAGAATGATATAACCAGTAAAGTAATCAACCGATTTATTTCGGATGGTAATTTACGATTAGCAAAAGAAGAAGAGGCGGATTTGATTTTGGATGGTGAATTGACTGATTATCGTAGGGACGCCTTAAGATATACAAATGAGCAGGATGAGGAGGTTGAGGAATATCGCATTACCATCGTAGTACGCCTTAAGCTTCATGATGTCTTGGGTGAGACTCTGCTTTGGGAGGCAGGCAGTTTTTGTGGAGATGCAACCTATCTTACTGAAGGCTCAGAGTCGTCAGCAATAAGTGAGGCAGTTGACGATTTAGCCCGGCGGATTGTCAATAGTATAATAGATATCTGGTAACGTTTTATTCTGCTTTGTGGTGAGGTGTTAGCTGGTAGGGTTGTTGGCCGCGTGGTTGCAGTAAAAGTTTGATAATGACTTCTTTTGATTGGGGTAAGGTATCAGTTGGTGTCGCTGTTGAGCGTGTGGTTAAATTATAAGTTTGATAATGACTTCTTTTGATTGGGGTAAGGTATCAGTTGGTGTCGCTGTT
>CAZQEY010000026.1:0-1372 GCA_964592485.1 uncultured Planctomycetales bacterium | reverse complement strand
GAGCGTGTGGTTAAATTATAAGTTTGATAATGGTCTATTTTTTTGTTGGCGAAGATGAATTTTCCAAGGACATAAAATTAGAGAAGATTAAACAGGAGCTAAATTTAACTCAACAATTAGAGTTATTTAATTTTGAAATTCTCTATTCAAAGGATTTAGATTTAAGAACTCTCCAAGAAAGGCTATTACTTCTTCCTGTAAACCCCACTAGAAGGGATTCTTCAAAAGACTCAGGCTTAGGCTCGGGAGTTTCTAATGGCGTAAGGGCAAGGCAGAGATTAATTCTGATTAAGGATATTTCTGGATTAAGCACGGATATAAAACAGTATCTACTTGATTTTCTTAAGAAGCCATTCCCTCATGTCAGTTTAATCTTGGATGCCCGACGCATTGACGAACGAGATCAATTTTTTAATCAAATATCCAGTTTGGTTAAACTGATAAATTTTCGTCAATCGAAGCAAATAAACGCATTTACTCTGGCACGCCAGATTATGCACCCCGTTAGAGACTTTTACTCTAATGGACTGAAGGCTTCTTTAAAGACAGGGCCAGGGTTTCTTAACACGAGGCAGAAAAGAGTTAAATCGGCAATGAGATTGCTTCGTCAGCTTCTGTTACAGGGGGAAAAACCAGAAAAGATTCTCGGGGCTTTTCGTTATCAGTTGCACCAGGAAAGGTTAGATTTCCCCGAGAAAAAGAAAAGATTAATGTTTTTGCTTAATTGCGATATTGATATCAAGACAGGGAGACTAAAGCCGGAGTTTGCCTTAGAGCGACTTCTTATCAGATTGTGTTATTAGGAGTGCCCGATTCAACTGAGACTTTTTTCGCGCTACATTATTCTTTTTAATTATTCCTTTCTTAGCTGCTTTATCTAATTTAGAAAAGACAGAAGATAAAAGACTTTTTGCTTCAGTAACATTTTTCGCCAACAGACAGGCGTTGAATTTTTTAATTGCCTTTTTGACATCCCGTTTTATCTTAAGGTTACGCAGGTGTCTTTTCTTGTCTTTACGCTGAGCTTTTAGTGATGTTCGGCGGCGAGGCATATTCTTCTCCTCTCATCAAAATGACATATAGTAAATTCAAAAGTCAAGTACCAAAATCCAAAATTACATACCAAAATTAAAAATTATCATTAAAAATAAAAGTTTTCTTATATTTGTTTGAATAATATATCATACTTAACTAATTCGGTCAATTAAAATATACGAAGTTAGATTTCTCAAAATTTAGAGGTGTGTACACATAATCTAACTTGAATCCACTTATCCCACTTATCCATAGAGATGCTTTTATGCTCTATCTCGTACGAAGGCAGTAGTGGTTTTCGCTGGTAAGAGTAGAAGAGAGTCAGGTAATATGTCAG
>CAZQEY010000025.1:0-25819 GCA_964592485.1 uncultured Planctomycetales bacterium | reverse complement strand
TTTACTTATTTTACGGTATTTTAAAGTAAATCATATTTTTTTAATTTGTCAAGTATTTTTATGCATCTCTTCATTTTCAACCAAAAGGAACATATAGCGGCTAATAAGGCTATCCTTTTATCCCATTTATAGTATAACATAAATTCGAGAGAAAACAAAGGTATGGTAGGTGGGGAAACTGGGGTTAAGGATGTAAACTGAACCTAATCAGTTGTAAGTCGCAGTAGCCTTAATGCAGGTAAGATTGGTAAGGCTAAGGCAATTTACTGGCGCACTGGGGTCATAGGGCTCCCAGATGAGTACTGAGACCCCACTAATACTTAATGGTTTAAAATCACACCCCCCTGCAGGGTCCAAGTCGAATGGAACCGAACATGCTCCGGCAGCAACAGTACAATCCGTGCCAGGAACCCATACCCCGGTTCTTAACATCTCCAGGGCATAATTTATCCCTGCCTGTGCAGCATAAGAGGCCTGAATGCGGTTAATTTGGTGATGAGAAAAAAGACGATGGCTCCTGATAAATACTAGGGTGGTGCTGGTTAAAACAACTACAGCTAAAGTAAAGGCCAATACTAATATTATTGCTATGCCCTTTGGGGTCATTTTTTTAATAGTTATTTATCTCTCCTTAAGGAAAGTATATAATCTGCCTCGGACCTCTGTAAAAGCACATGCCCTTCCCGGGCAAGCCAACCCAGACTCATTAGAATCACGTCCCGGGGTTTATCTATAGCGCTTGTCAAGTCGGATAGGGTTGCTTGACTATGTTGGTCGAGAAAGTGCCAAATCTCTCCCGCGGTAATGCCGATTTGAGTAATCAACTCACACCTCCCTTTCCTTGATTTTTTAAGTATAATAAGTCTGGCCCTATTTTATCGATTCCTGCCCTTTCTAAACCTTACACTAATTTAATTTTAATATATAAAATATGATGGGTCAAGTTAAATTTTTCCTCCCAGCTTTTTTGAAACATAGCCCCCGGTTAATCCATCGAGTAAAGCAGTAAGTTCCTGTATCTTTAGTTCCTTATCCTCTCTGGACACGAGTTCTGTTTCTCTGGAAGAGACAAGCTCTAATTGCATCCGGCGGCGCTCAAAGTATAACCGGGTGACTTCATCCAGGATATCCTGACGCAATTTAACCATTAGCCGCACTTGGGAGTCAATTAATCTTTGCTGTTCGCTCCAGATTAAATCGCCCAAACTCCACTTAAGCGAAATCCCCCAATCTCGTGGACCAGTAATTACATTTCCATATGTGCCATTAACCTTTGTTGTGGCTGAACCATAAATAGTCTTATCGTAATTCAAACTGAAATCAGGCAATATTGCCTTAAGGCGGGATAGCCTTCGGTGTGCAGCAATCCACTGCGGGTCAATTACTTGCGCATATTTTATTGCTGCCTGCTGAACTTGCTGGATAGAAGGTTCTTGCTCAATTCCTACCGAAGGATATCCCTTACCCTTGTGTATAGCGACGCGGTAACTTGTGCTCCTAAATAGACCCTTATTTCCGGCAGCATAGATATTTCCATAATGGTCGACTGTCAAGAAGCGAATATCCTGCATAGCTAATTTTAAAGACAGCTCCCGCCATCTACCTTCATTCTGTCCTTTCTTACTTTGTAAATTTTCTTCGTAGCAAGAAAGGTGGAGTCTACTATAAGTAAATACTCCAGATTTAGTAGCTACCAATATAAGCGAATCCGGTAAAATAGTAATAAAACGCGCCCCTTTGCTTAGAAGCCCAAAATCAGGGAATCGTTCCCAGGTAAGACCGGAATCTTCGCTTTTAAATATACCTTTAGTGGTGGCTAAATAAATATTCTGGGGTTTATTTGGGTCAATACAAATATAATTTATCTGCTGCTCAGGTTCTTCCTCAGCTTCCTCTTCTTCTAAAGTTTCCTCTAAATCAGTCTCCCGAAAAACAAAAATCCTTTTTGCTCCTGCTTGTGGTTCAACCCGATATACTCCTTCAGGAGTAGCCAGATAAATAAGTTCATTTATCTGATCAGCAGCAATTGCCCGGATAGGCAGAGTGCCGAGCCTACCCGGAAACCTACGCCAAGTCCAAGTATTGTCTTGGCTTCTTACTAGTCCTGCCTCAGTACATAAATAGAGCTCCTTATTCTCTAATTTAATCAGGCTAAGGCAATTAGCTGCCTGTTCAGAGTCCCCTTGATAAATTCGTTGCCAGTCCTTACCTTGATTATGACTAAAAAATAGACCATCTGTGCAACACGCATAGATTAAATCTTTATTTTCTTGGTCAACATATAAAAAATTCACCCCTTTATTTGCGCCAAAAAGCACTGCCTGCCAAGTAATACCGCTATCTCCGGTCTTAAATACCCCTCGATTTGTCCCAGTAAGAATTATCCGGGGATTTTGGTTATCTACCCAAACCGCATTTACCTCTATTAACTGCCTGCCGATATTCTCCCACGCTAAATCCCCAAAAAACTCTCCATTTATCCCATTAGAAGCCTGTGGCAAAAGTGCAGCAGACGCTTCTGGAAGGACGCTTACTCCGGTCATAAACCAAATCCCCAATATCAATGATACGAAAAATAATTTCTTCATCTTACCCCTCCTTTCTATCTCTAATAGACGAAAAAGAGGACTAAATCTCACATAATTTTTTTAGGGACATCCTTCGTTACAGGAAGTTTAAACGAGGGTAACTCGGGATTAAGTCCCGAGCTTCTGCAGTTTAACGATAATAAGCGAGGGGCACTCTTTGAGTCATTCATGAGGATGTCCCCTCGTGATTTTTGTGAGCTGTTTTTTGGAAGGAATCTTATTCCAAAGCGAGGTACTCTTGGTGAACTTCTTGATAATCTGGTGTGTCTATTCCCTTGTAAAGTTGAAGGGCTAAATAAAGATACTCCTTTGCCTTCTGAATCTGTCCTATCTCTTTATACATTAAGCCTAAATCATAGTAAGCCCCGGCTAATACCGGACGATTGTTAATCTCCCGGCAGATAAAAATAGCCTCCTTAAAATAATTCTCTGCCTCGGTTAATTTGCCTGTCTCCCAATAAAACTCTCCCAACATCCAATAATCAGAACTTAGATTAAACCGGTGGTCGAGTTGTTTGTCTAACGCTAAACCCTTTTGATAAAACTCCAAAGCTAAGTCATAGTTTTTTTCAAAAAGTGCGAGTTCACCCATATCAAAATAATAGTCGCTTAATTCCGGGATTGCCCCCAGGCCTTCAAAAATTTCCTTACTCTTCTCAAAGAATGCCTTGGCAGTAGGAAAATCTTCTTTTTCAGTATAAAGAAAGGCGATATTAAAATAATCGCAGGCTAAGTTAAATCTATGCTCATGGTTACGGCTCCTCTGCCGATTAATCTCTGAACTCTTCATCAATAAAGAAAAGGCGGCTTCGTTATCACCCTTATCAATATGCCAAACAGCCAGCCGCCCCATGGCATCTGCCTCATTGAGTTTATCCTGATGCTTGTGGCTTAAATTGATTGCCTTTTGATAAAACTCTCTGCTCTTTTGATAATCACCCCACATATGATAAGTCCAGGCAATCTTAATATAGGCTGTCGCTAAGTTTTTATTGTTTCTTTTTCTTTCGCTAAAACGGGCATAATCGAAATAATCGCTCAAGGCATCAGAAAACTTACCTAAGCGGAAATAAACATCTCCCCGGAGCCTCCAAGCTGGTAAATACAAAGGGTCCTGCTTAATAATCTGATTGAGTAAACCAATTACCTCGTAATTATTTCCCTGTGTATAGGATTGTTCTGCCTGGGAAAATAAAAGGTAAGTATTCGGATTAAGCGTAGGTAAAATTTTAACCAGAGTTAAACTCAGGATAGTAATTATCAAAGCAGAACTAATGATGGCTACCTTCTTTTTGTTAATAACTGGAAGGCCTATTCTCTTCCTTCTCTTCACGCCGCCGACATGCCCCGTTCTAGAAGGTAATAAAACAAAGGCCGGTTCTCCGTAAAGCACATAGCCGGCCCAGGCAATTGCCGATATGCCATATCGACGAAAAAGCCTAAGACGCGCCAACCTCACTGCCTTGCCGATCGATTGAGCATTAGCGACCTGATTATAAAACTCCTCGGCAAATTCCCCGCTGAAATTATCCTCAATTCTCCAAAAACTACCCAGATAATGCCGAACCCCGGCAAATAAGAATGCCTGGGCAAGGCTATATACATTGTCCTGCGCCTGATAATCCAGGAGATTATCGGTTGTGCATGCTGATTGACAAGCATTGGCAAAGACAATACTTGGGAGGCTTGCGCTAACACCTAAGGCAAGAAAATCCCTAGCGCTAACCCAGCCGTCATTTAATATCCAGCCAGAATCCTCGGGATTCTTACTATTATATTCGCAGTGCCCCGCAAAGTGGATAATATCGTAATCACGCAGGTTTTTGCGCACATAATTGCTGTCAATATTCTGCGCCTTAAAATCCACACTGATTTTGCCCTTCCTGGCTAAGCAATTCTTGATATATAAGCCCTCCTGGTAAGCTGATTTCAGGTCTCCGGTAGGATTGGCAAGAATCAACATCTTTGGTTTAGCTGGAATGCTGCGATACTGGGGTTGTATTTCTGAATTTTGTGTATGAATACTGCGGCCGAGATTGAATTTAAGACAGAGAAAATCCTTGCCGTCAAAAAGAAGTTCCCAAGGAATACTGATTAACCTTTCATCCAGGGATAGGACCAAATTTATTCCTTCACCAATAGACTGCTGCGGGGATGTTTCTGCCCCAAGGGAAGATAAACGATTTTTAATCTGGCGGGTAAGCAGAAGGTCATAAAGAAGTCTCGCATTCTTTTTAAGTTCACCTACTGCATTTTCGTCAAGTATCCTTTTTCGGTCGGCTCTATTTATAATCGCGATTATCTCATTGTTGAGATGTTCAATCTTTGAAAAATCCAAAGGGTGTGTGCTTATTGCCTTAAGGGGAGAGATTCGCTCTTTTTCATATAAACTCATACTCAGAGCTTTATCCTGACAGGTAACTTCCAAAATCCAAGCATTAGTCCCTTGCATATTTATCCCGCACCTTTTTATTATTCAAAAAATCTTAATGTTATCATGTTATCAAAATTATTGAATATTTTAAAGGTGCGGGATTTATTTAATCTCTAAATTAATTGCGCCTAATTTGTCGTTCTTGTGCAGTATCTGAATGGTATAATGACCCAAACCAACTCTATCAAATACCGCATTTCCTGAGATTGCCTCGCATGACTCAAGCTCCTGGGAATCTTTTAGAAGCGCCAGGCGTAATTCACTTAAGGGTAGAAGAGTTATTTTATCTATCAGGTTTAGGTTGACTCGAATTTTATCCTTGTCCCTTTTCTGGATATACAGGGTAATCTTTATATCCTTGAATTCCTTAATCAATTTTATCTCTTCGGGAAAATCGGTTTTCTGTCGGCTGCGCAGAACAGGCGGGGGAATAATCTCATTGCCCAAGATAATATCGCCAGTAGTATCCAGAATCTGCAATACTTTTTCCTTCAGGGCCAAGACAACCTCGAGGATATTCGGGAGAGGGCTTTGTTTTACGAGGCTCTTTACCTTCTCGATTAAAAATTCGGGTACTTCTTTCTCCTCTTCCAATCTCTGACAAAATAAAGAAACAATCTCCGCGCAGCGGTGGCAGGAGACAAGATGCTTCTGTATCTTCTTTGTTTCGCTTTTTGAGAGTTTACCTTCTGAGAAACAAGCGAGGGTTTCTTCATCTATGCAGGGTGAATCTGGCTGGTTGTGCCTCTTTCGATATAATCGGTAAACCATTTTAATGACCTCTTCAATCGTTCGCATTCGTTTCAAAATTTATCTCTTCACTTATAATAGACGAGATACCCTTAAGATTCTAACTGAAATCCTTTATCCTTGAAGCAATCTCTTAGCTTCTGGATAAGTCGTGACTTTCGCATATCTATGGCACTGCGGGAAATACCCAGAGTAACCTTTAAGTCCCTTAAGTTGATGCCCTGATAAATATGCATCTCTAAAAAATATTTATCCTCACTGCTTAAGTTATCAATACACTCGGAAAGATGCCGCACTCTTTCTTGGTCAGTCAGGAGTCGATCGGCTAAAATGCGCTGGTCAGCAAGGATGTCCTTTAAGGAAAACCCTTCATCGCCAAAATCCTCTTCTAAAGATAAACTCAATTTTTTCTCTTTTTTAAGATAATCAAGGCAAAAATTTATCGTAATTATTCTTAACCAACTGGCTAAACTGGCATTGTTTTTGCCTTTGAACTGGCGCAGCTTATGGAAATTATCTTTGATTAAACTGAGGAAGATTTCCTGAAAAAGGTCATACACCGTATCCGAAGACGGGCTAATACCTTTAATTCTAAAAATACTGTGGATGTAGTTATAAATAAGGCGAGAGTATCTGTTCACGAATTCATCCCAGGTTGCCTTATCTTGCCTAAGGCACCTCTGGATAAATTCCTGTTCATCCATATAAGGAATTATAACACATAATCCCAAAAATCAAGCATTTTTTTAAGGATGCTCCTATTTAAAGAAGGTGTTAGAAAGGATAAAGGAGGCAAATACAATGGAAACCATAGACATTAATTTAATGAGGATATTTAAGCTTGGTCCGGAGGTATCTTTGAAAGGGTCTCCTACGGTATCACCCACGACTGTCGCCTTATGAGCCAAAGAACCCTTGCCGCCAAGATTTCCTTCTTCAATAAATTTTTTAGCATTATCCCAAGAACCTCCGGAATTAGCCATCATTATTGCCAAGACAAAGCCCGAAACAGTAGCTCCGGCTAAAAGTCCAACCACTGCCTCAACCCCAATTAATAAACCAACCAGAAGCGGAGCAATGATCGCAGTCAATGATGGCGAAATCATCTCTCTCTGCGCAGCACGAGTAACAATACTAACGCAGCGCGCATAGTCTGGTTTAGCCTTGCCTTCCATTAGGCCGGCAATTTGGGCAAACTGCCGCCTGACCTCATTAATAATTGACCCTGCAGCCCTGCCCACAGCCTGTATAGTCATCGAACTGAACAAAAACGGCAGCATTGCGCCGATAAATAAACCAACCAGCACATTAGGGTTAAGCAGACTAAGATTTAGTTCGGCACCAAGAGAAGCAATCTGTTGACGATAGGCAGCAATTAGGGCTAAAGCGGTTAAGGCGGCTGAACCAATGGCAAAACCCTTACCGGTAGCTGCAGTAGTATTACCCAAGGTATCCAGAGCATCGGTTTTTCTGCGCACCTCTGGACCAAGGCCAGCCATTTCTGCGTTCCCGCCGGCATTATCGGCTACGGGTCCATAGGCATCGGTAGCCAAGGTAATACCCAAGGTAGAGAGCATCCCTACTGCAGAAATTCCTACCCCATAAAGCCCGCTGTTAAAATTACTTGCCCCGCCGGAAAGAAAAAAACTCCCTAAAACAACTGCGCCGACAAGAAACACAGGAATGGCGGTAGAAAGCATCCCTGTGGCTATCCCGCCAATAATAACAGTTGCCGGGCCGGTTAAGGAGGCATCGGCAACACTACGAGTGGGCTGGAAATTGCTTGAGGTAAAATACTCGGTAGATAATCCGATAAACAAACCCGCACCTAAACCTAAAAGCACAGAAAAATAAATCCCCGGGTTTGCTGCGCCAAACAAGAGACGAACAACAAAATAGGAAAACAGAGCAACCAGTGCCGAACTTAAAAATATCCCCCTGCGCAGAGCAGCTAATAAAACGCTCTGCTTGGCGTCCTCGCTACTGCGCACAAAAGGAATACCAATTATTGAGGCTAACACACCTCCGGATGCGATTATCAGAGGCAATCCAACACCCCTCACTCCTAACCCTGCAGCTGCGCCCAAAGCAGCTGTAGCCACAATCGAGCCGATATATGATTCATAAAGGTCAGCACCCATACCGGCAACATCGCCGACATTATCGCCGACATTATCCGCAATCACTGCAGGATTGCGCGGGTCATCCTCAGGAATCCCCGCCTCAACCTTACCAACCAAATCAGCGCCTACATCAGCTGCCTTGGTAAAAATCCCTCCCCCTACTCGGGCAAACAGGGCAACAAAGCTTGCTCCCATACCCGAACAAAGTAATGTGGTAGTAATCACCGCCAGCTTATCCATTCCTGCCGGCAAGGGATGTATGGAATAATACCAATCTAAAAGATAATACCAGATAGATAAATGCAAGAGCCCGCAGCCAACCACCACCAGGCCCATTACTGCTCCGCTGGAAAAAGCCACCCGCAGGCCGGAATTCAGGCTATTTCTTGCGGCATTGGCTGTCCGACTGGAGGAATTGGTTGCCACGGTCATTCCGATAAAGCCAGCCAACCAAGAGAAGAATCCTCCTGATAGAAAGGCAAAAGGTACGAATATAACCAGATAACCGCGCAGCGCCATAGATAACAGAATCAAAAATACAATACTAAAAAATATTGCTACAATGCTGGTCTGTCTTTTAAGATAAGCCCTGGCTCCCACCCTCACCGCCAGAGCAATTTCCTTCATCCTATCCAGGCCTTCGTCAAATCTTAATATTCTGGTAACCAGAAAACCGGCAAAACCCAATGCTAAAATTGCTCCTATTGGAACAAATAATAAAAAATCGAATTTTAACATTAATATCCTTCCTTGCTTAAGAACTCTTTTCCGTATAAAAGCGCGAACCCTCTGTATATTTTATGATGTCGTTCATCATCCTCACTGCCCTTACCGGGTGTTGACCAACCGCAGTTTCCGCTGAAAGCATAAGATAATCGGACCCGTCTAAGATAGCATTGGCAATATCAGTAACCTCGGCGCGTGTTGGCCGGATATACTTAACCATATTCTCAAGCATCTGGGTAGCCGTAATTACAAATCTCTTCCTGCGGTTACACTTCCTGATAATCAACTTCTGAATGACCGGCAGTTGATATATTGGCAGTGAAACACCCATATCGCCCCGGGCAATCATTATGCCGTCAGAAATATCTATAATCTCATCAATATTGCTGATTCCCCGGCGGTTCTCAATCTTGGCAATAATCTTACAACCAGGCAGCTTCTCCTTGACCAAATTTCTTAGGATAGCGATATCTTTGGCACTGCAGACAAATGACTGGGCAATATAATCCACTTTATGCTCTATGCCAAATTGCAAATCCTGCTTATCCTTAGGAGTAATCCCAGGAAACCTTAATTGCACTCCCGGTATATTTAAGCCTTTATTTTCCCTTATCCAGCCGCCGACTATTACCTCAAGCTTAAGACGTTTAGATTCCCTCGCCCTCACTCTCAATACAATGTTGCCGTCATCAATAAAGACGAATTGACCCTTTTTTATTGGCCGCAACGAACCCAGATAATCAAAGGGAATAATCTTACCATCGCCAGGGATATCCTCCTGGGTTAAATAGATTATTTGTCTTTCCCGAAGCTCTACTGGCTCGCCATTCTTTAATCTGCCAATACGAATGCGGTACCCCTCTAAATCCTGTAATATGCGGATATGGCGGCGATAGCGCTGATTAAGTAAACGGACTATATTCAGACGATTCAGGTGCTCGGCCCGGTTGCCGTGAGAAAAATTAAGCCTGACTACATCCATGCCCGCCAGCATCATCTTTCTTATAATTGTTGCGTTTCCACTTGCCGGGCCAAGCGTGCAGATAATCTTGGTTTTGGGCATGCTTACTTTTTCTTTTTTTTCTTTTTTGCTTTCTTCTTTTTGTGTGAAGCGCCACAACTACACATCTGCCTCCTCCTTCAATAAGCAGACAATTTACGGAAGCTCTGAAAGAGCGAGGTAAATTGTAGTCCTTGACATTTTTAATGTCGAGGATGTCTGCGAATTGAACCCCTCACTCAGCCTTCAGCTTATCATAGCTTATTTTATATATAGAAAGCTGAGTGAGGGGTAAAATTCAGCCCCCAGACTTACGTTCCGTAAATCTGGGCTTCATTTTATTTAAGGCCCTTTAAATATTTGTAGTAGTCAGCCTCGGTAGTCAGTATTATCGTAGAATTCGCATCAATTGTGCTTTGATATGTCTCCAGTGTCTTTACGAATGAGTAAAAATCAGGGTCCTGACTATAGGACTGGGCATAGATAGTGATTGCCTCGGCATCTGCTTTACCCTTAATACCCTGCGCCTGACGATAGGCTTCAGAGGTAATCAATTTCAACTCCTTGGCTAATTGCCCCTGTATTTCAGCTGACTTCCCTTGGCCCTCTGAACGATACCTCTCTGCCGCTCGCTTTCTCTCCGCAATCATCCGGTCATAGACCTTATTTCTAACCTCTTTTACATAATTGACGCGTTTGATACGCACGTCAACAAGCTCAATCCCATACTGAGGAGCGAGTTTCCTTGCCTTAGTTAAAATCAAATCCTCCAGAGTGCCGCGGCCAACCTCAATACTCTCCAGCGCCTCCTCGGCAAGCGAGACATCCTCCTCCATCTCCGCAGTATCCAATATACGATTGGTATTTCTAATTGCCTCAACCAACAGGTGACTGGTAATCACATCGCGGGTTGCCGAATTGACAATATCATCCAGCCGGGCATGAGCATTTATCTCGCTGCCTACCGACTGCAGGAATTCTAATGCATTAGTAATTTTCCATCGGGCATATGTATCTACCCAGATATATTTTTTATCCTTGGTGGGAATCTGGTTGGGGTCGCCGTCCCATTCAAGGATCCTCTTCTCAAAATAATTTGCCTGCTGGATTAAGGGTTTTTTAAAGTGCAGGCCCGCGACAGTAATCGGCCTGCCCACCGGCTTACCAAACTGAGTAATTATTACCTGCTTTGTCTCGTCAACAACATATACTATGCCGCTCATAAAGGCAAGAATTACCAAAATGGCCAGCACAACGAACACTCCCAGAATATTCCTTAATGTCCCTTTCATTATTCTCCCCCTCCCTTCTGGCCAATCTGAAGTAACGGCAGAATCGAAGACTGCTTTGGGTCAATAACATACTTTTCTTTTGCTTTAGGCAAGACATCCAGCAATGTTTCTAAATACAATCTCTTTTGGGTTATCTCGGGCGCTTTCTTGTATTCAGCCAGGATAGTCGAGAATCTCTCTGCCTCGCCCTTTGCCCGGTTTATCTTATCCAAGCTGTATCCCTCTGCCTCCCGAATTGTTTTCTCTGCCTCGCCCTTTGCCTTGGGAATAACCTTATTATACGCCTCCCAGGCCTGATTAATCATTTTCTCTCTTTCCTGCTTTGCCTCATTTACTTCATTAAATGCGGGCTTTACCTTTTCAGGAGGGTTAACATCCAGTAATTTTACGGTAACTACCTGAATGCCTGCCCCGTATCCATCCAATATCCTCTGCATCTCCTGTTGGGACAAATCATCTATCTCTTCTCTTTTGGTAGTAAGCACCTCGTCTACCCGGTAGTCTCCAACAAAGCGGCGCATCACTACCTCCGAAATATCCCTTATATTTTCCGAAGGGCGCCGGACATTAAAAAGGAGCTCTACCGGGTCCTTTACCCTGAACTGTACAATCCAACGCACATCCAGGATATTCAGGTCACCGGTAAGCATCAATGACTCCTCAAGGTACTGATGGGGAGAATATTCGGTGCGCACACCCGCGCGTAAGGTTCTTACGCCAAATTCCTCCTTAAATACCCTCTTTACTTTAACCGGCGTGACCTTCTCAATGCCAAAAGGCATCTTTACATGTAATCCAGGCGGGCTTAAGCGTGTATATTTACCAAATCGCTGAATCACGCCTACCTCATCCGGCCCGATAGAATACAGGAACCCCTTCAGACCGATAAGAACCACAATACCAATGATTATCCAGGGAATAAATTTACCATAATCACCGACTTTAGCCTTACCTACATCAATAATATCCTCTGGCCGACGAATCTTATTCCAATCCATATCTTTTTACCTCCTCCCTCCGAATCTTTAAATTATACACTCTATTTTAAATTACACCATACCGCTACCCAGTTGTTGTATTCTATCACAGCAGTTAATCAATTCAAGTCTAATCTAACCTTACCGACCCGTAAAGAAATCAACCAATTCACTAAGCGTAGTTTCTACCTGTGGACTAAGCGGCTGCATCAGACCCCTTTGACCAATCTGTATACCGATAATAATAATATTTACCGAAGGAAGCTCCTCTTTTAAATAATCCAAAAAAATCCCTAATGAGGCATTATGGGTAGAAAAACCAAAATTTCTGATTTCCTCTTTTTTTATTAATCTTAAATCGCCGACTGCCCCCTTCCAATCAGAGGCATCAACAACAATAATCGTTTCTGGATTAATCTTGATAATCGGCTGGATATAATTCTCCGGTACTTCACCACAATCAAACAGGCAGGCACCTGTTTTCCCCCGTAGTCTCTGGATTAAGCAGGGACCGAGCTGGTCATCACCCTTAAGCGCATTACCTATCCCGATAATCGCGGTCCTGGTTTTCAGATATTTCTCAATACCTGCCAAAAGATTGTTCACCATATCGCTGGCTATTATTTATTCTTAACGACTCAATAATCAAGATGAGTTTTTTATGTTTCTGGGGCTGGACTTGAACTCAGATTACATACAGCCGCTTCTTAAAGCCTAAATCTCCCTTATTATCCAATCTAACCAGCTCTTTAATTATGCCCCTGGTCAGATTGAAGGTATTTCTTTTTGGGAATCCGGGAAAGGCATTCACATCCACAATGTAGACATCTTTATGATTGCGGTCAAGCACAATATCTATACCGGCTAAGTCCAAATTTAAAGTTTCTGCTGCCTGGACCGCTATTCTTTTAGCTTTGACAATCAGGTATTTTGGTATGAGCCTTAAAATGCGTGGGTTACCCTTTGCCCCCTGAGAGATATTGGTAGTGACCCTCTCCGGATAATTTGTCTTTGGGTAAATATATATGAGCCTCTTTTTGAACATGTACATCCTTAAGTCTATCCTTTTCCTATTCAGGATTAGGGAATCGACTGCCTCCTCAATCAGGATGTCTTTCTTAACAAGCCTGCTTAGGAAGGCGTTATTTCCCGTAACATCCCTGAATTTCCAACCGCGGTCTGACTTGCGACTGATAATCCTGCCGTCTTTAAAGTTGAAATTTGTCTGCCAGTTTAACGAGCTAAGGTAGGTAATCCCCTTGCCCATAGAACCGTATCTGACTTTTAAAAAGAGGCGATGCCCCTTAGCTAGTAGATTATAAATATCACTGGCTTGGGTAACATCATGTATTTTGGGATTATGGATTCCTGCAGCGGAAAGTTTCAGTTTAATCAACCTTTTATCTCTGCATCTGCCTGATAAAAGCGGGGTATTTATAATCAGGATTTCTTTATCAGAGAAATGCGCGTTTATAATATTTTGTATCCTGAACCAGAATTTCATAAACTTCCCGTAGAAGGTCCGGTTACCGTATACCTCTTGGTAGCGCTTGTGCTCTATATTTTTATTCCAGTAATTAAAAGGGAAGAATAAAAATATAATAAGTCTCCCTGTCTTTATTTTTGGGATTTTGCCCTTAAGGACATTTTTATAATTTACTGTTGCGTAATCGAAGCCTCTTTTTATGAATGTGGCCTTTTCTTGATTGAATTTTTTATATTCGTCATAATCGGGCTTATCCCCGAAACACAAAATAGTAATATTCCTTTTTGCTCTTTTCATAAGAAGATTTCGTAACCACGGATAAACACTGATAAACACAGTTAAACTACAGAAAATTCTTTTCTTGTATTAACAATGTTTTTTGTGTTCATCTGTGTCCATCTGTGGTTTATACTTTCTTTTATCCATAAAAAATTTAAACCAGATACCTTTTTAAATAGCCAAATTCTGGGGTTAATCTGCCGCCCTGAGCTATGACTGCCTTGCGAATCTCTTTAGGTATAGCGGTGTGGTTTGTAATATCTTTTATTCCGTGAGCAGCGATCTGATAAACATAGTCTCTAATAAGGCTGCTGAAATGCTCCGATGAATCCTTGGGTAACTCGGTAGGTAGATTATCTATCGCCAGAATAGTAATGCCGTCCTGTTTATATCCATCAAAGAATCCCTTTCTCTTAGGGTCATAGGTAAATACAGGGCTATCCCGAGTTGTAGTTTTATAGGTCAGTTCGATAGAGCCATTAATATCGCAGGATATATCTGCGATAAACTCCAACCGGAAATTCCTCTTGCGCGACAGCTTATCGATTACCTGTTTAGTAACCATGCGCGGGTAGCGGCTATCCCAGTAACTGGTATGAATGAGCATATTCAGGTAAGGCAGGTAAATATCCATATTGGATTCGAATCCTTCCGGACGCCTTAGGTACTCTTCGAAATAAAATCCGCTGCCATTTTTAGAGCGCAATTTCTCTTCGCGAAGAAAAACAATCTTGTAGATTTTGTTATGTATGTATTTTTGATGACGTATGAACCTTAACATATCTTTAGGGTGAACCTCGATTGGATTAAGAGGCTGAAGAATTTCCTGGACCCCGCGACTGACCTGGCCGTGACCGGTAATGCCGATAATAAACGGTGAGATTCTATTATCAAATCCTCCCCGCCGAATCTTATTACTAATCCGCTGCATAACCCGAATAATCTGTTTTAAAGAACTGTATTGATAAGCCGGCTTAATCGCGTTAAATGGGTTTTTAATTCGCCTGTACTCTAATTTCTTGCCCAGATAATGCAGGCTGTCAATTAAACCGCAGATCCCTGCAAATCTGCCAAAATAAACCAGGCGCCTGCCGTGTAAGTCAGTAATTTTTTCATAATCAATTATTGTTACTCCCCTTTTAATAAACTCCTTAAGCAGAGGCATATTCTCTGGTTGGCCCTTGATGGTATGAGAAAAGAGCATATAGATTTTATCTTTATGAATATTACCGACTCGCGGCTGTTTTATGCCTAAAAGAAGACTGGCTTCTTTAAACCTATCTAAGACCCTGGCTCCTGCTTTTATATACTGCTGGTCTTTAAATATCCTCGTTTTACTTGACTCAACCTCTACCTTAACGCCCTTTTTTATCAGCCATCTGACATCCGCGGGTGTAAGCGGCGCGCGCCTCTCATATTTGTTGTCTATCTCTCTTAAAACTCCTACCACAAGATTCTTTCTCATATTCAATGAGCCCTGCCCTTTTGGTTTGTTAAACTCGAGGTAAACGACCCAAAAAGGCGGGGCGAATTAATCCCGTACCTTTTTAGTTTATATATGGCGGTATTAAAGGAACGGGATTTTAGAAAATTGAATTTAACAAAGACGCGGAATATATTGAAAGGATTAAAAATGGTTTGAATTAATTCTATAATCTTTCCTCTGTTGTAAAATTTTTAAAAACACATCCACAATCCTGGGGTCGAATTGAATGCCGGAGCCTTTTTTAATTATTTCTATAGCTTTTTCTTTAGAATACGCCTTCCGGTAAGGGCGGTCGGAAATTAAAGCTTGATATACATCGGCGATTGCAACGATGCGTGCTCCGATGGGAATCTCTTCTCCTTTTAGACCTTTAGGGTACCCTTTTCCGTTCCATCTTTCATGGTGATAAAGAATTAAAGGAATTATGCTGTGCAAAAATTGAATCGGCCTTATAATATCTACGCCCATTTGCGGATGCTTCTTAATTTCTTCGAATTTTTTTCTATCAAGCTTTGACTTATTAAGTAAAATCTTTTCGCCTATCCCGATTTTGCCTAAGTCATGCAGTATAGAAGCCTGCCTGATGCGCTCTATTTCCTCTTTAGGCAGATTTAATGCCTGGGCGATTTCTGTCGCGTAGTGGACAATCCTTTCTGCATGTTCACCCGTGTAGCGGTCCTTCAATTCAATTGTTTTCGCAAAAGCAAAAACCGCCTCAATCAGACTCTGCTTCGTCTGCTTATCGAGTTTATCTATTTTTCCTCTTAGAAATTTAACATCGCTAATATTTTTGCCTTTCTTCAAGGCAAAATGTTTCTTGCTTTTTATGTCTGTAGAACAATAAACGCAGTTACCGCCATGCTCTTTAGCCCTGTTTAAAATCCGGTCGGCAAGTTCGATGAAATCTATGCCTTTGGCTATTTTATCTTCGGGATAAGCAGCAACTGCTACGCTTAATTTTAGCCCAACGACGTGTTTTTTATTTCCGAACTTACATAAGTTAATAGCGTCTAAAAGCCTCTGAGCTAAAATGTAGGCTCGTGACCTGTCAATCCCGGGAGAGATAATTATAAATTCCTCTCCCCCAAACCGGATAATAACATCGGAGCGGCGCACCATTTTCTTTAACTGCCCTGCCAATTGCTTTAATACTAAATCGCCGAATTGATGACCGTAGACATCGTTTATCGATTTAAAATAATCTATATCCAGCATTATCATTGAAAGTGGATGCTGGTATCTTTTGGCGCGGGCTAATTCTGCCTCAATAACCTCCCCAAGGTAACGGTGATTATAAAGACCGGTCTGAGCATCCCTCAGGGCTAATTGTCTCATTTTTTTGTTTGACTTTAGAAGCTCCTTCTTATACCTGAGTCTAATCTTTTCCAGCCCGCTTACCCTCATTCGTAAGGATTTTAATTCCTTGAGAAGTTGTCGTTTACTTTTTTCTTTCATCTCTTCTAAAAATAAAAAGTAACTTTTCTCTCCTGAAAAAAGCCGCTTTCCCCATTAAAGCTAAAGTTGATTTTTATCTATGATTTTTTAGTATAGCACATCTTTAGTATTTATTCAAAATTTTTATTATCTGTCTTTATCATCGCTATTTTGCCTTCAGGAGACTTATTCGTTGTTAAGAATTTGATTTTTTGAGAGCGGATTCCTTTTCGTCATAGATTTCACCGAAAAGCTCTTCCAGCACATCCTCCATAGTCAAAATTCCTACGTTGCGTCTCTTGCTGTCTTGAACGATAAAGAGATGCTGATGATAAGCCTGGAATTTCTCTAAGAGGCGGTCTGCCCTCTCATTCTCATTTACGAATATGGGCCTTGACATAAATTCCTTTACCTTAACTTCATAATTGTCTCTGGCAATCTCCCTTAACAGGCTCCTCTGTTGACATATTCCTATGATGTTAGAGGCATCTTTCTCATAAACAGCAATTCTGCTGTATGGTGAATTAGCTATCATCTCCTTAACCTCCAACAGCGTCTTATCCGCATCAAGCGTATATATATTTTCTATAGACTTCATCATTTGAGATGCCTTCAAATCGTTCAGTTTAAATACCCTATTACATAGAGTCTCTTCATCAGTCTCAACGGTTCCAGCAGCCCTACCCAATCTTAACATAATTTTTATCTCTTCTTCTGTAACCTTGGGTAGCCTAGTTTTACTTTTGAATGGATTTGTGGTTAAAATCAAAATTCCTACAAGCGGCCTAAGCAGCCATATAAGGCCCTGTAAGGGCCTTGCGCCTACCAGGGAAATCCGGACTTTATAATGTTCCCCGATTGTCTTGGGTATTACTTCCGAGATAATGATGATGGCAAAGGTTATAACCGCAGAAGCAATTCCCAGCCAGCGGCTGCCAAATATATACATTACTTTCTGGCCTACAAAAATTGAACCCACAATATTAATAGTATTATTAAGTATGACAATAGTAGCAACGGCTAGATGGATATTCTCTTTAATAACAAGGAGTTCTTTTGAACCTTTCCTATTTTGTTCAAATAGAATCCTTGCCTTTACCAATGGCAGACTCAATATGGCTGCCTCCAACATGGAACATATACCCGAAAGGAAAAGTACGCTTATTACTAATATTATTAGTATTATCATAAAGTAATCGCTGCCTTAGCCTTAGTCTTAGTCTTAACCCCTCTTCATCAGAGAGGTCAACCATCCAACAATTATGCCTGTTTCCTTTATGCCCTTGCGTAGATTTCTGTTATCTCCGAAAGTTTTCTAGCCAGAGAAGGTAGCAATTGCCTGGGTAGGAGCCTCCACCGCCAGTTGCCTTGACTGGTAGCCGGTATATTCATTCTTGCATCCACACCCAAGCCAAGAATATCCTGCATTGGAAAAATAACCATATTCGCAACCGAAGCCATTGCCAGGTGGATTAACTCCCAGGCAACCTCATCTGCCCTTACCTCTTTCCCCAGATATTTAAACAGCCTCTTTTTATCCTCTGTTGTCGCTTCATTCTCAAACCATCCCCTTGTTGTATTATTATCATGCGTGCCGGTATATACCACGCAGTTCCTGTTATAGGTATGAGGTAAATACGGATGTGTGGGATTATCTTCGCCAAAAGCGAATAGAAGCACCTTCATTCCGGGAAAACCAAAACGGTGAATAATTTCTCTTACATCAGGAGTGATTAAGCCAAGGTCCTCGGATATAATAGGAAAATCAGCGAATTTCTCAGTCAGTTTATTGAAAAAATCAACTGCCGGAGCCTCTATCCACTCTCCGTTAACAGCAGTTTTCTCGCTGGCTGCCACCTCCCAATACGCCACCAGGCCCCTGAAGTGGTCAATCCTTAAGATATCAACCAATGATAAGTTGTGTTGTATCCGTTGAATCCACCAGTCGTACCCCTTCTCTTTCAGCACATCCCATCTATAGAGGGGATTGCCCCAGAGTTGCCCGGTTTTACTAAAATAATCGGGAGGAACCCCTGCAACAACATAAGGCTTTTTCTCATTATCCAGCTTGAATACTTCGGGATGCGCCCAAAGGTCTGCACTATTGTATTCCACATAAATAGGGATGTCTCCTACAATCTTAATACCCTTTTTATTGCAATATTCCTTAAGCGCGAACCACTGATGAGTAAAGATATACTGAATAAACTTTTCCATCTCAACCCTATCACTGAGTTCCTTTTCCAATAATCGTAAAGCCTGAGGATCCCTGTCCCGAATATCGGGAGGCCAGCTGCTCCAAACCTGCCCCTTGAAACGTTCCTTAAAAGATACAAAAAGGGCGTAATCTTTAAGCCAATGGGAGTTTTCGGAACAGAACTTCTCATATTCATAATTATTTTTCCTTTTCTTAAAACGCTCGTAGGCTAAACGCAATAGTTTCTGTCTATCGGCAACAACCAGCCGGTAATCAACCTTACTCTTTGGGTAACTTGATAGAGAATTCAAATCCTTATTATCGAGTAAGTCATCCTTTACTAAAAATTCCGGGCTAATTAACAAGGGGCTATATGCGAAGGCGGATACGCTGCGATAAGGAGAGCTGTCATAAATAGTATCTGTGGGATTTAAGGGAAGTATCTGCCAGTAGCTCTGTTTGGCATCGGTAAGAAAATCCACGAATTTAAAAGCTGCGGGGCCCAAATCGCCTATCCCATAAGCAGATGCAAGAGAGGTTATGTGAAGAAGTATGCCGCTTGCTCTTTTTTTCATTTTTATAACAGGAAGGCTTGGCAGAAAAATTTTTATCTTTTTCGCTATATCAACTAACAGAACTTTCTATATACTCTCAAGGTACTTTCAGCAACTATCTCCTTAGTAAATTGCTGCTCAATCATTTGACGACCCGTCCACCCCAGTCGTTCCCTCGATTCATTATTGGCTAAAAGATGGATAATACGAGAAGCCAGAGACTCAAAATCTTTTACCGGAATGATAAATCCATTAATACCATCCTTGATAATCTCCGGCATGCCCCCTGCTTCAGTAACAATCATGGGCTTAGCGCATGCAAGGGCTTCTAACATCGTCAACCCAAACGGTTCAGATACACTCGAGGGATAGACACAAACCGATGAAGCCGCGTAGAGTTTCGGCATATCTTCTAGCGGAAAAACATTGATTAAGACATTATCCTGGAGATTAAGAAACCTAATCAGGTTTACCATATAGGCAATGTCCTTCTGTTGTGACTGAGTCCAATCTATGATATTTTTTGTACCTGCAAGTATCAGAAGTACATCGGGAATCCTCTGTTTAACTATACGTAGTGCCTTTATGCTCACGTCACAGCCCTTAGCCAACCCCATCCTCGCAGGATGGAATATTATCTTTTTCCCACGCATAATAGGGAATTTCTTAAATATAGTCCGCGCATCCACTCCGGGAGAGTAAACATCTTGGTCGATGCCGTGATGGATAACCGTTATATTCTTGTGATTATACCCCGTTCCAATAATTTCTCTTTTTATAAAATGGCTGACCGCAACAATATGAGTCCACTTGATATTCTTTACCAAATCTAGAAACAAATTATCGTCCCATACGTTATGCGCTGTTAAAATAAGGGGAATGCCTCTCTTAGCGGCTATCTGTTTAATTGCCAATGCATGAACCTTGCTGAAATAATGCATATTATGGACATGAATGCAGTCGGGTTTCGTTTTCTCTACGAACTTGTTAAATACCGAATTTACCTCCTCCAGAAGTCCGTGCACCCCTCTCTTGCTAAGCCAGTTTAAATCCATAACCGGTTCACGGAATATGCCTACACCTTTATAGCGGCTCCTTCCTTTCTGTCCTTCAAACGAAGAAGTAAGGAGATTAACCTTATGCCCCATCCTGACTAAGCTCGGCAGTAGTATCGTTAAATGTGTCTCCACTCCACCGATAATAGGAGGAAATCCCCAATGCAAATGAGATATACTTAACTTATTTTTCTTTTTCGGTTTTGATTTTGGCATTGGCATTGGCATTGGCATTGTTTTTCTATTATAAGGCCTGTAATCATCTATCTCTTTCTAAAAACTATAAATAATAAGCCTTTACCTCCTCTACGGGTTTTCTTCTCTGAAATATAAATGTCTTATTCCCGGCTAATTCATGCAAAGCGCCGAATATCCTTATCTTAATCTTTTTCTTCTTTAAGAAAATAAGTTTAATTTTTATCTTATTATTTTTAATTTCTAATCTGAGGAGATTCCCTCTCCAATGTAAAGAAAAAAGAACTTTTCTCCATATAATTGGCAGCCTTGGGTCAATCGACAATATTTCTTTCTGTATTCTCGCCCCGGCAAAACCATTTATCAAAACCTGCCAGATGCCGCCCATACAGGCTGCGTGAATACCCTCACCTGTATTGTTATTAATGTTGCTTATGTCGGTACATAGCGCCGTATTGAAAAATCGGTACGCCCTGCTTCTATCTCCCGTATCAATACCCATAATAGCATATACAGGCAGACTTAGGGAAGACCTGTGCAATGTCCTATCAACATAATATTCATAGTTTTGTTTTTGGGTTTTGGAGCCAAAAACATCCGATAATAAATACAACAGCATAACTACATCTGCCTGTTTAATAAGCTGTGTGTTTTTATAATCCCTCGGCGTCATTTTCTCCGAGAGTAGTATAGGAAGATAATGCTCGTCCCAACCGGATATCTTAACCCTCCTCTTTCTGAAATATCCGTCGAATTGCTCAATTACCTGCTTTCTCTCCATGTTTATTCTTATACATGCAGCAATATCCTTCCATTTATTTACCTCTTTAACCGAGAGTTTTATTTTTTCGATAAGTTTCTTTAGGGCTGCCGGGTCTGATTCTTTCATCTTGCGAAACAACCTATAGGCTACAAACAAGTTCCACTTCGCCATCATATTAGTGAAGGCATTATTATTGACATTGTTGTGGAATTCATCGGGACCAATAACGTTTTTAATCTCGTATTTATTATATCTCTTGTTATATTCGACACGGCTAGCCCAGAATCTTGCCGTCTCAAACATAACCTCATAACCGCAATCCCTGAAGAATTCCTTATCGTGTGTGACATTGTAATAGTGATAGAAGGCGTAGGCAATATCTGCGGTTATATGATGCTCCCTCTTGCCTGTATATATCTTGATTACCTTTCCGTCTAAATCCTTAGCATACCCGGGCGTCTCATCATCTCCCAACCCGGCAGATTCCCAGGGAAACATTGCTCCCTTAAACCCTAATTGCTTAGCTCTGGTTCTTGCTGCGTCTAATCTTCTGTATCTATACAGCAGCATATTTCTGGCTATATCGGGCAGGGTATAAAGATAAAACGGAAAAAGGAATATCTCAGCATCCCAGAAGATATGCCCGCGGTAGCCCTCTCCTGTCAATGCCTTGGCTCCTATACTGGATGAACCCCCGTCTCCCGGGGCGCATATAAGCATGTGGTAAATATTAAACCTGAAATTTTTTTCAGCCTCCGGGTCGCCCCAGATAGAAACTTCAGCTACATCCCATAAATTTTCCCAGGCATCAATATGCTCCCGCAGTAAACGACTGAAGCTGCTCGCAAATACCTTCCTGAAGTTTTTTTCTGAGAACCTCTTTATTCTTTCAAAATCCTCTCCCCTTGAAACAGAGTCCACACGGAACATCTTAGTAAATACAACAGTTTGATTCTTCTGCAATTCAAGTTCGAATATATTATCTTTTGCTATAATCTTTTTACCGCGGGTCTGGTAATAAAAACCGCTTCTAAAAATCAGCGTATGCAATTTACCGAAGGTCTCGACTATAAGGTATCCTTCATTATCAAATTGACCCAGTTCTCTGACTCTAAAGTGCTTCTTGCGGCCCTCGGTTACGGTTCCGGCGTTATGTACGGATGTATCTATCCCCGTTTCGATGGATGCCTTCACTGCGCTATCAAGCGGCGTAAAAACAACCTGCATAATACCGACATTCTTATTATGCATAGAAACGAATCTTAGGCTCTGATAATCATACCTTCTCCTCTTAGTATCCTGCAGAACGCTGCAGCGACACAAAAGACCATGCCTTAAGTTCAAGATTCTCCTGTGTTTTATAACATCCATTGTTACAACGCCGAGCTTCTCTCCATCCGCCGTTATTTTGAAATTGAAAGGATTAGGAAGATTAACCAACTCTGCAACCTGAGAACCGATTTTGTCATATAGCCCAGCGATATATGTCCCCGGCTTGGCATCATAAGGTATTTCCTCTAAAACAGCACGGCTTCCCAAAAAGCCGTTGCCCAGGGCAAGTTGAGCCTCCCTTACTGCCTGCAGCGGTTTAACCCAGCCCTCCTCTTGAATCAACCAGGGATATTCGGTGTTGTATTTAGAATAGTAATCTTTCATGGCTTAATCAAAATTGCTGCCTTAAATACCGGCTTGTAAACCTTCTCCTTGTGTATAATTGACAATCTTGCTCTTGCTCAACTCTAAATTGGGCATAATGACAACGGCTTTATCCTCTGAAATGAATTTAGAGCGCCTTATCCCGATATCCAGGACCTTAACCCTCTCCCCCGAAGGTAGCTTAATATCATCTCCAACGCAAAATGGTCTATCAACTAAAATCAAAAAACCGGCGATAATATTAGCTATGGTATCCTGTGCGGCTAAAGCAATGGCAAGGGAACTAACTCCTAAAGTAGCCACAAGCGCATTTATATTCACTCCCAAACGGGACAATAAAATAATCAAACCTATAACCCAAATAATCGTTACTATTATCCTTTTAAAAAGCGGGATGAATTTATCATCCAGGCTTGTCTTTGTCCTGGCAGCAATAGTCACGGCATACCAGTTCAACAAGGCAACGGCAACCTTAAATACCCAGTAAGTAATAAAAAATATTAAGAAGATAGCGAATATCTTATCTAAATATTCCGCATACAGAGTACCGTATCTTTCATAGATAAACCAAAACAACGTAAAAACTGCCACTCCTATAATCAGGGGACCAATACTGCCCCTAAAAACAAAAATCCATGCCTTCTTCGCCATTTTTATAGCCATACGTTCTCCTTAATTGTGTGTTTCTTCTTATTATAATATAATAAGTAAATCATAGCAATAAAAATCCCGAAGCCTCGGCATTCTCTTATTTTTAACTTGACAAAATAAATTTTTTTATATATACTACTTGAACAAATGGTCATATGGTTTAATAAATAAGCTGCTGATGAAAATTAAGAAAGCTCGCCAGATATTAAAGTCTTTTGCTGATGATACCCGCCTGAGAATCGTAAATCTATTGAATCACCGGGAATTGAATGTGACTGAACTCTGCGAAATTCTTCAAAAAAATCAATCGAATCTTTCCAAACACCTTTCCCGGTTAAGACTAACCGGTATAGTAGGCGACAAAAGAAAAGGCCTTAATGTCCATTATTACTTAATTAGGCCAACAGAAAAAGCCCATAAGGAATTGCTTGATGCCATTACCGTAGGCCTTGCTAAATTAGAAACTTTTGAACGCGATTTAGAAAAGCTTAAGGAATTTAAAAAGAATAATTAGAAACAAGGATAACCAAGCAGGAGGTGGTAAGAAATGCAAAGATATTTGGTAGTAGCGGTGGTATCGGTACTGGTTCTTTTGATATGCTATGTATCGGGCGTGGCTTTAGCTCAAGAGGAGCAAGAAACAAAATACTCCTGGGGCACGGTAAGCAGCGTATCTCCCAGTCAAATCGTAGTTAAAGAATATAATTATGATGTGGAGGAAGAAGTAGACATAACCTATACGCCGGCTCCGGACATAGAGTTTGAAAATGTGGACTCCCTAAAAAGTATCGCTGTAGGCGATAGTGTGGATATTGAATATGTAGTGAAAGGCGATAAAAGGGTAGCTACGCTTATTACCGTAGAAAAACCGTCTTATGACGAAGATATGCCTCCAGAGGCCTCCTGGGAGTAGACAAGATATCCTTATTATTATCGGATGCAAAGGAAGCCTTAAAGCTATCAACAGCAGGATTTCCCAGCGCTGAATGTGATTTTGAATAAGTTTTAATTTCTAAATTTTCTTCTGCATTTGTCAGAAGTGATTATTTAGAGATTAATCAAAATAAACTTTAAGAAAGATAAGTCAGGGCGGGAGCGTCTTAAGCAGGATTCTATAGAGGAGGTAAATAAGTATGTGTTGCGAGGAATGCCCTAAGTACGAAAAATGCGAAGAAGATAATATCTTAAAAGATAACTGCTGTACTAAATGCCCGGAGTATTATAATTGTGTAGGTGCAAACCATAGAGAAAGAAGCTCATACAGAAGAGGCAGTTATAACGAAAACTACCTCGAAGATTAGTCAAACCAAAAAATATTTATTCCTTCAGAAAGCATTATCTTCAGTTCGAAGATAAAAAAATAAATATTTTAAAACAAGGCTTGCCTTCTACTCCTCTACGGTTATACATATAAATTTACATTTTCCTTCCCTGGCATCCTGAGCCAATTCATTATCAGGGTCTATCGCAAGTGCCTGGTTTAAATATTCATTAAATTTTTCCTCATTACCCTTCATTCTATAAACCTGCGCCAACCTTACATAGGCATCGGCAAAATCCGGGTCAGCCTTTATTGCACGCTCTAAATAATCCAATGCCTTGTTTAGATTGCCTCCGGCAATCTTAGGGGCCAAGAAATAAAAACTGCCCAAGCCAAACATCACTGCAGGAGAATTCGGTTGCAATCTTTCTGCTTTTTTTAGGTTAGGAAGCACTGCTGTGCCATTGATAATTTTGGTAAGCGGGCCGCCCCGGCTGGCGAGCATGCCTTTGCTTCCGGCAAATACGAGGTATGCGCGGGTATAATTACTTAAATCCACTCTCTCTCTGCCTTGTTTTATAACCTTAAGCGCAAGCCTGACGGACTGCTGAAACTCCAACTGCGTATATTTGATGTAGGCAAGGGTTATATAAGCCGGAAAAAAAGATGAATCTGAATTGAGTATTTCATATAATAGCTGTTCGCTCTCCTTGAATCTACGCTGCCGACGCATAATCTCGGCCCTGCCCCATTTCGCCTCTATTGATTGCGGATTAAGACTGGTAATCTTTTGAAAGATATCCTCTGCTTCCTTGTTTTTGTGCATATTTAGATAAACCAGTCCAAGCACATAAAGTTCATTTGCGGAATTTGGATTTTTCTTAATCGAGGATAAGGCCTCTTCCAGGTGGA
>CAZQEY010000024.1:0-26853 GCA_964592485.1 uncultured Planctomycetales bacterium | reverse complement strand
AATTGCTTACAGCAATAGATATCAACAGAGATGAAATTTGTTTGAGTTAACGTATGAATAACCACTGAACTCTCTACTAATGGTGCCCAACCCGAAAGGCCGGCTTTATCAGGAAAGCGCTCATCGGGCGTGCGGAATATATTTGGCGGGGCCTGTTTTTCCATACCTAAATAACCAACAATCTCATCTAAGAATTGATAGCATAGGGTTAAATCATCGCAGACACCGACGCGACAATCGTATAAATCCAAAAGCAGCTGGAATCCAAAGGCTGAATCTTTTGCGTTTGATTTTGCTTTAATATCTTGAGTCATTGTTTTTAACATTTTCTTTAATATCCTCCTTTACTTTTATTTAAAAACACTCCTGTACCCAAGATAATGTGGTTGCAAAATGTAACTATACTATAAATATTATGATAGATATTTTTAAAAATGCAAGTATTTTTTTAAAATTTTTATCTTTGCTGGGCAGAAAACTCAAATTTCAGAATATTAAGCACTTCTTGGTGGGAGTTGTCTATTTCCTGGGTGATAAGAGTGTGGTCTTTTGCCTGATAAATACAGGAAAGGGTTACTCCTTTGAATCCGGAGGGGATTTGCTTGCCTGAATAACAATCTTTTACATTTACTTCAATAAGATAAGGTATTGTACTTATCTTAATTTTCTTAATTACATCTCCGATAGGTATATCTTGCTTAATCATAATACTTATATCGCGCAAAACCTCAGGGTATGAGGGCAAGGGAATGTATCTTTTTTGAATTTTTCCAATCTTAGCAAACAATATTGCTAAATCTAACTCGGCGGCGAAAACAAGATTCCCAATGTCCAATCTTTCTAATATGTCTGGTTTTATCATGCCCAAATTTGCACAGAGGTCCCCGCCTGTCATTAATGATAAAGATGCCTCTTCTTCAAAAGAGGGATGTTTACCGTCCAGTTTAACAAATCCAAAATCAGTAATCCCCCGGCGCTCTAAGAGTAAAGTTAACATTCCTTTGATATGTAATAGATTGAACCCCCCTCCCGAACATGCCAGACCAAGATAAGGCAACTCCTGTTTATCACGAAAGATATTGCCAATTTCAAAAATCCGGATATCTTTTTGTTTTTGATTGAGATTATATCCAATACAGGAGACCAATCCAGGAATCATGCTCGGGCGAAGAACTCCCTGTTCGCTGGTCAATGGATTGGCAACGGTAATTAATTGGGCATCGGAATACCCAAATTCATTAGCACGAATTTTACTTATAAGGCTGTAAGTAACTACCTCGCTTATCCCCTGACTAATAAGAATATCCTTAATTATCCTCCTGCCTTGCCAATTTGAAGACGTTTCCATCTGAGGTGTAATCCTGGGCAATCTGGTTGGTATGTTCTCGTAACCAGAAATCCGCGCCACCTCTTCGATTAAATCAACGGGTTGACTGATGTCGATTCTGAATGAAGGAGCATCTATCTTTAACTCTTTTACTTTCTGCTTTTTAACTATGAAGCATAAGGAGGTGAGTATCTTCCGTATCTGGCTCACGGGGAAATTTCTACCTAATACTCGATTAACCTCTTCGGTGTTAAGAATAATAGCCCTCTTTTTTACTTTTGGTTTTATTGTAGACTTACTTAAAACAAGTCCTCCGCCAGCAAGTTTTAAAATAAGATTTGCTGCCCGTAGAGATGCAAAATCAACACCCTGGGAATCAATACCTCGCTCAAAGCGATAAGAGGATTCGGACGATAAACCTAAGCTCCGCGATGCGCGACGGGTGATAATTGGGCTAAACACAGCCGCCTCTAACAATACTGCACTGGTGTTCTCCTTGACCTCGGAATCCAAACCACCCATTATGCCAGCAATAGCAACCGGTCTTCCAGTCTTCCTGTCTGCCTGTCTGCCGGTCTGCCGGTCTGCAGCAATAATCAAAACATCCTTATCTAAGGTTCTTTTTACGCCGTCGATGGTTACTATATCTTCTTTTTCCCTTGCCCTTCTTACGATTATGTTTACCGACTGGCTGACTGGCTGACTGGCTGACTGGCTGACTGGCTGACTGGCTGACTGGCTGACTAATTGATTTAAATCAAATGCATGCAACGGCTGGCCGGTTTCCATAAGCACATAATTTGTAATATCGACAATATTATTGACGCTGCGCACGCCGACCAATTCCAGTCTCCTCTTTAACCAATCAGGCGAAGGCTTAACCCGAATGCCTTTAATAATCCTGGCGGTATAAAGCGGACAATCTTTTTTGCTTTCAACCTTAATCTCAAGCTTTGATGCTGGATGCTGGATGCTGGATGCTCGTTTGCCTTTACCAGTATCCAGCATCGAGTATCCAGTATCTAATTTTAATTTTTTACCTGTAATCGCCGCAGCCTCGCGGGCAATGCCAATAACTGAAAGGCAATCCGGGCGATTAGAAGTAATCTCGAATTCAAAAACAAAATCTCCGTTTTTCTTTTCTAAGGAAGTTACTTCCAATCCTGCTATGGTTAGCTTCTTAGCTAATTCTTGAGCAGGTATTTTGATATCCACAAAATCCTTCAGCCAATTATAAGTTACTCTCATATTAAAATATGGGATACTAGATACTGGATGCTAGATGCTGGTTGCCGGCATCCAGAATCAAAAATTAATTTTCTAAAACTGCCTTAAGAACCTTAAATCATTCTCAAAGAATAGACGAATATCATCGATGCCGTATTTTAACATTGCGATACGCTCCACCCCCATACCAAAGGCAAAGCCAGTGTATCTTTTTGGGTCATAGCCCACATGCTTAAACACATTGGGATGAATCATACCGCTTCCCAATATCTCAAGCCATCCCTTTCGCCCGCAAACACTACAACCACTGCCTCCACAAATAATACAGGAAATATCTACTTCCGCAGACGGCTCGGTAAAAGGAAAGAAATGCGGGCGAAAGCGCATCTTAATATTTTCTCCGAACACAGATTTAGCAAAGAATTCCAATGTCCCCTTCAAATCAGAAAAACCGATATCCTTATCCACCAGAAACCCCTCGATCTGATGAAACATAAATGAATGGGAGGCATCCACGGCATCTGGACGGTAAACCTTGCCAGGCACAACAACCGCTAGGGGAGGTTTACACGATTTCATCACCCGGATTTGTGCAGGTGAAGTATGGCTCCTTAACAACAACCGCTCCTTGATTTTCGATTTCTGATATTTGTTTTTGCCAGTATCCAGATAGAATGTATCAAACACATCGCGAGAGGGATGCTCTAAGGGAATGTTTAAGGCAGTAAAGTTATTATATTCTGTTTCCGTCTCCGGACCTTCTATTACTACAAAGCCTAAACGAACAAATATGTCACAAATCTCTTCGCTGATTTGTGTAATTAAATGGCGGCACCCCAAAGGCTGGGCTACACCAGGCAGGGTAATATCAACACGTGCTGGTAAATTTTTAAAACCCCTTTTTTTTAATGAATCTTTGAGCTCCTGTTTCTTTTCTTCCAACAATCTATTAATCCTCTGTTTAATCTGATTAATCTTCTGTCCAAGCTGTGGCCTCTGCTCAACCGGTAAATCAGCGATGCCAGCAGTAAGCTCAGCTACAATCCCCTTTCTGCCCAGATACTTTATCCTCAGAGCTTCCAGCGCATCAGGATTAGAAATATTGGCAAAATCTTGCTCTATCTGATTATTGAGATCCTCAGGATTAAAATTAGACATAACACCCCCAGAAGTATAATTAAAAGATTGCGCTTAGTCGGGACCATCCTTTCTTGCTTAAGCCAACCTGATTTTATCTTGCGCAGACTTGTTGCGTGAATATCTAAATCGCCCCCGTGCTGGACGCAAGTCTGATGAAATATACCGGTGACCTCCAGTATATCCCCCATCGCTTTATAGCTACCCTTATACTTAATTACTGCAGCTAATTCCGATGGCATCCAAACGCCAATGGAATTCTCGCCATCATTAATATTGACCCACACACCATCTCTTCTTTGCATTATCTCGCCAATAACCTCGCCCTCATAAACTACTTCCTTTTCGTCATACCTTTGACCATTCTCGATTAACTCAGTGCTGGATACTGTCTCTTGAGCATGGCAATAGTGGTAAGTGGTAAGTGGTAAATGGTAAATTAAAAACAAAAAGGCAAATAAACTTATAACTTTTTTTATCATCTTCCTCTAACTGCTGCAATCAATACGCCAAAAAGGGTAAATATGGAAACAAACTCCAACCTCCCCACCCACATCTGAAAGATATAGGTTATTTTAAGCGGCGTGGGCATAGAGGGGTTGGTTATGCCGCAAGATAGGCCAACATTAGCACCGGCAGAAACTGATTCAAACAAGGCCTCGGACAAAGGATAACCGCAAAGACAGCCAATGATTGTCCCTAGCATATACAATCCTAAGTACATCAAAAAAATCAAAAGGCTAATGCGTATTTGTTTATCCTTTAAAACTACATCCTGAATATGATGGAATTTCTGAACCAATACACTTGACTCCGGCAACATAATCCTTTTTATCTCTCCGGCCAGAGCCTCGAAGAATATACTCAACCTCAATATCTTAATGCCGCCGGTAGTCGAGCAGGTAGAGCCGCCCAGACCCATCGCTAAAATAATTCCCATAAAGGAAAAACCTAACCATTGATGAATAAATTGCTTGGCATATACGGTCATATATCCCGTGCCGGTATGGGCAGAGATAAGCTGAAAAAAACCTTTGCGGAACAAAGCAATCGGCTCAGGATAAGCCCCCGCCCTATTCAATCCGATGGCTGTAAGTAAAAAGAGAAACATAATGCTGATAAAAAGAGTGATGATTTCGATGTTTTTTAAAATCTCTTTTTTATTTCCGGTCCAGAGACTATAATGCAACCTAAAATTTATTGCTCCCAAAAGCATCAGCGATATAGTCGCTATCTCGAAAGGGAAACTATGGTAATAAAGTATATTCTGCGATTGAGGGGCGAATCCCCCTGTGTCAAAAGCAGCCATAAATATACACAAGCCATGAAAAAAAGAGATACCCTTGGACATACCCTCAGCCCAAGCAATAAGGCTCAGGACAGTGCTGCCTAAAATAAGATAAACAATACTGACCAGCCAGATAAACCTTGCTGTGTGCACCACATTAGGCAATACCCTTTCCTCCCTAGCCTCTCCTACATATATCTTAAATGCTCCGGAGAAACCACGCACAAAAAAAGACAGGGCAACAATAACAATTCCCTGCCCACCGATAAACATTATCAGATGTCGCCAGAGATTATAGGATTTGGCAAGGTGGTCTAAGTCCTGCACCAGGATTAGACCAGTGGTAGCAAAGCCAGACATTGCATCAAAACAGGCGTCTAAATAAGATTTCCAATGGCCGCTTAAAAATAAAGGAATTGCTCCCAAAAACATCGCCACCAGCCAGCTAAAAGCCACCAAGCTCATCCCCTGCATCCAATTCAGATCCTCCCCAGTCTTGCAGAGAATAATTAGAATAAATCCGATAATCAAACTAATCAAAAAACTGATACCGAAGTCAATTGCCGGATTTATCTCTTGATTTGCCAAAGCCAGAGCAAGCGGCAAGAGCATAGCCAGGCTTAAACCAATAATAATCTTACCTAAATAATAAGTAACGGTCTTTATGTCTTTTATCTGGGGTTTAAGTAACATCCCGTTAGAAATATCCCGCTAGAAAACGTATTGATTTCTAGCGGGACAATATGAAAGGCCTGCCCAGTTAGATAAGGGCACACAATAAGATAAGTCGCCCTTATCTAACGGCATAAAAGGAGGCTACCAAGACACAGATGAAAAATGCCGCCAACATAATTGCTAAGGCATAACCCATTTCAGTAGCAATGCCCAATATCCCTCTAATTATCGCGATTATAATCCGTTTGATTTTTTCTACCCAAATTATCATTAAGAATTCACCCTTTGGATATCCCCGCTATCTTTTTAGAAAGGGCTGGGTTAAATTTTCCCTAGCAGGACATTTAAAAGTTTAGATTCATTACCCACCATAGTTAAAGCAATGATATCGTCTCCTGATTCCAGAATCGTATCCCCACGAGGCACAACTACCTCTTCTCCGCGCAAAATAGAAACAAAAACTGAATCGGGCGGCAATTGGATATTCTCCAATTTCTGGTGAATGACCGGCGCATCATCAGGCAAGTCCACGCGCACAATAGCCAGTTTCCCCCGCTTGAAACTGAGCAAATTCACAAAATCAGTAAAGCTTACCTCTTCCTCGATAATCTTAGCAATAATTGTTGTAGCATCAATGGGAATATCCACGCCCAATTCCAAAAAGATGTGCTCATTCTTGGGATCATTTACCCTGCCTACTGTCCGGCTAACGGAAAATCTCTCTTTGGCCAATTGGCAGATAATCAGATTATCCTCGTCGTCCCCCGTAACTGCAGCCACTACATCGGCCCGCTCAATACCTGCCTCTTTCAGCACAAGCGGACTGCAGCCATCTCCGTTAATCACCAAGATATCCAATCGACGGGTAATCTCTTCACAGATACTCTTATCCTTATCCACCAAGGCAACGCTATGGTTATCTTTAAGCAATCTCTGGGCTAAAAAAGAACCAATCTTACCTGCACCGACTATTAGTATATACATTTGAGAAAGGATTCTCGATACTAGACACTAGATTCTCGTTTTCTCGAGCATCCAGCATCAAGCATCCAGCATCATTAATTATTTTATAACTTAAACTTCTTCTTTATCTTGTCCAGGCTCTCGGTTTTGACAATCGCCATAATCACATCGTTTTTCTTCAATATCGTTTTAGGTGTGGGGATAATTGTGCCTCCAATATGTTTTATTGCCACAACCTGAAATTCTCCCTCAATATTAATATCCCTGACGCTTTTATTTATCAGGTTATCTTTTGCTTCCATCTGGATAACCCCTACATCCTTGGTTTCAATCAGATAGCTAGAAAACCGACTTTCAATAATCTTATCCCGCAGCATTGCCGCAAACAAAATCGTACCACTGATAATATCCAGACCCAAACTCTGATAAATATGCGCCCTTTCCGGATCGTATACACGGGCGATTACTTTGGGCACGGCAAATATCTTCTTGGCAACTTGAGCGGAGACCAAATTGGTATTATCTCCGTTGGTAAGGGCGCAAAAAACATCCGCCTTCTCTATTCCTGCCTCCTTTAATAAATCCGGGTCAAAGCCACTACCGACCTGGGTAATGCCATTAAAGGTTCCGCCTAGGCGGTTAAATGCTGCCGGATTCTTATCGATAACTACCACATCATGGCCTTCATTGGAAAGCAATTTAGCTAATTCTGACCCCACCCGACCACAACCAACTATAATAACATACATTTCCCTTGCTCCGCTCGGAAGTTTACAGTTTACCTGCCTGCCGGCAGGTAGGCTGTTTACAATTAACAGCTCATAGCTGTAAACTGCACACTGTTCACTGTAAACTTTTTATTGTTTAACTATTTCAATTAACTTCTTAAATGCCTTGCGGTCCCTAACTGCCAACTCCGCCAGGCTCTTACGGTCCAGGGTAATCTTGGCTTTTTTCAATCCATTGATGAATTGACTGTATTTAATTCCCGCATCGCGACAAGCAGCATTAATCCGGGCAATCCAGAGTCGACGAAAATCCCTCTTTTTAACTCGTCGATCACGGTAGCCATAGACCAAGGCCCGGGCAACTGTACGCCTAGCCTGCTGATATTGTTTGCTGCGGTCGCCATAATAGCCTTTAGCTCGTTTTAGTAACCTCTTTTTTCGCCTTCGCCTTGCTGGACTGTATTTAACCCGAGTCATCTCCCTCGCTCCTTCGTCGCTTCAGAATATAAAGAGTATAAGTATAAAGTGTTTAAGTTTTAACTTACACACTTATACACCTAACTATATGGTAACAATCGTTTAATATATCTCTTCTGGCCTGACCCTTGTAATATACGAGACTTGCGCAAGGATCTTTTTCTTTTACTATTCTTGCCCGTAAGTAAATGACTCCGGCCACAGGCGGCATATTTAAGTTTACCGGTTTTAGTTATCTTAATCCTTTTGCTGATACCTTTATGTGTTTTTAATTTCATCCTCATCCTTTTAGGTTGTCCGATTAATAATTCATTAACTCAGCGTGGCGCGAGCACCGCTGAAATAACTCTGCCTTCTAAAACCGAATCCTTCTCTATCTTACCCGCCTGTTGGGCGTCATTAATAAATCGGTCAAAGATCCTCCTGCCCAAATCTAAATGAGCCATCTGTCGCCCGCGAAAGATCAGGCTTACCTTGACCTTATCCTTTTTGTTTAGAAAGTTGACCGCCCGCTTAAGCTTTACCTGATAATCATGCTCCTCGATATTAGGCTTCAGGCGAATCTCTTTGAGGTGCATCTTTACCTGATGCTTTCTTGCCTCTCTTTCTTTTTTTTCTTGGTCGTATTTAAATTTACTAAAGTCCATAATGCGGCAAACCGGTGGCTCAACCTGCGGGGCTACCTCAACCAAATCTAATTCATATTGATTGGCTAAATCCAGCGCCCTCTGTATGGGCACAATCCCTAACTGATTTCCCTCTGGCCCGATAAGGCGCACCTGGGGAACCCGTATTCTTTCGTTTATGCGAATGAATTTTTTTATATCAACCACCTCCTTTTTAAGAGTCGCAATGGATTTTTAAGTAACCTTGTCTTCTATCTGTTGTTTGGCCCTGTTGATAAAATCATTCAGACCCATCGTCCCAATATCTCCTTTAGCCCTCTTTCTCACCGATATAGTCTGAGATTTAATTTCACGCTCACCAATAACCAATATGTAAGGGATTTTCTCTATCTCTGCCTGGCGGATTCTCTTCTCAAGGGTAAGATTGCGATTATCAATCCCGGCTCTTATTGATTGGCCCCCAAGATTATCCTTTATCCTCGTTGCCCAATCTTGGAATTCTGATTTTATAGGAATAATTATTGCTTGGACGGGTGAAAGCCATAAAGGTAAGGCGCCTGCATAATGCTCAATGAGCACGCCTATAAAACGCTCCAGGCTTCCCAGGATAACCCGATGCAGCATAATCGGCTGTTGCCTGCTGCCTTGAGAATCAATGAACTTTAAATCAAACCGCCGGGGAATGGCAAAATCACATTGGATAGTCGCGCACTGCCACTTTCTGTTTAAGGCATCCTTAATCTTAATATCAATCTTTGGTCCATAAAAAGCCCCTTCTTGCGGATTAATTGTAAACTCCAGATTCTTCTGTTTTAACGATTCCTCTAAAGCAGTGGTTGCCTGTTGCCATTCGCTTTCCGTGCCGATAAATTTTTCCGGCCGCGTGCTTAGTTCTACGACCAAATCCCTAAACCCAAAATCGGCCATTGCGCTCAAAACAAAATCAATTATTCCCAGGATTTCAGCCTGAACCTGTCCTGGTGCGCAGAATATATGCGCATCATCCTGAGTAAACCCGCGCACCCGCATCAGACCGTGCAAAACCCCGCCCTTCTCGTGACGATAAACCGTACCCAGCTCAAATAGGCGCAAGGGCAAATCCCTATAGCTTCTAATCTTAGATTTATAAATAAGAATATGTCCCGGACAATTCATGGGCTTAAGCACAAATTCCTTACCTTCAATTTTAAATGTGTACATATTGGCGCGGTAATAGTCGTAATGCCCAGATGTATGCCATAGGTCAGCCTGCATAATATGAGGTGTAATTATTATTTGATAACCCCTGCTTAAATGCTCTTTTTTTAAGTAATCTTCTATAATCGTCCTTAAAACAGCTCCCCTGGGATGATAAAAAACCAGGCCTGCTCCTGCCTGTTCATGATAAACATCAAACAGCTCAAGCTGCGGCCCCAATTTGCGGTGGTCGCGCTTTTTTGCTTCCTCTAAATTCTTTAAATACTCATCTAATTCCTTTTGACTGGTAAAGCAGGTGCCATAAATGCGCTGGAGCATTGGATTGGTCTCAATCCCATGCCAGTAGGCACCGGCAATTGAAAGCAATTTAAATGCTTTTATCTTGCCGGTTGATTCAACATGCGGACCGCGGCATAAATCAACAAAATCCTTTCCAGTTTTATATATTGAAACTGTATCGCCAGGAAACTCCTCAAGCAACTTCACCTTATAAGTCTCTTTGAGTTTCCTAAATAACTTAAGCGCATCTTTCTTGGCAAGTTCTTCTCTGATAAACTCCTCATCTTTAGAAATTATCTGTTTCATCTTCTTCTCAATACTTGCCAAATCCTGGTCGGTAAACGGCTCTTTTCTATCAAAATCATAATAAAAACCATCCTCAATAGCAGGTCCGATACCTAGCTTGACCTTAAGGCCATAGAGCTCCTTGACTGCCTGAGCCATAATGTGGGAACAGGAATGTCTTAGGGTATCTAAATCATCGGTTTTGTTTTTCATTTATTTCTTTTATATAATCCCTCGCAGCTGTAAATAAAACTGTTGTTGCTCGGGATCAGTTTTTGCTTCGCAAAAGCTGGTGGGCGCTACAGGATTTGAACCTGTGACCCCTTCCATGTCAAGGAAGTACTCTATCCAACTGAGCTAAGCGCCCGTTTTTTACATTATATGCCGAGAGAGGGACTCGAACCCTCACGGAGCTAAGCTCCAACGGATTTTAAGTCCGTATTGTCTACCAATTCCAACATCTCGGCAAATTATCAAAAAGACGCAGAGCGGATTCGAACCGAAATCTTATACGAGGCGGCAAGCGGATTCGAACCGCTGAATAAAGGTTTTGCAGACCTCTGCCTTGCCACTTGGCTATGCCGCCATAAATTATATCGGCTCGCTCAGGATGCCTCGAAGGATGCCGAGCGAAGTCGAGGCACAGACCTCTGCCTTGCCACTTGGCTACCGCACCGCTATTTTAAAACCCGCTTTACTTCCTTGACTATAGTCTCAACTTCCGCCAGATGCCCTATCCCTTCATCACCACAAGTAAGTTTACCTCTCACAGGGCCGATAAACTTATACCCCAAGCTGTTTAGCTGTCGAATATTTGCCTGAACAATCTTATTCTTATACATATTTTCATTCATTGCCGGCGCAAGTAAAACCGGGGCGCGGGTTGCCATTACTGTTGTGGTCAATAGATCATCTGCAACTCCGCTGGCAATCTTACCTATGATGTTAGCGGTAGCAGGAACAATCAACACCAAATTGGCACTTTTTGCCAAAGAGATATGCTCTATTTCATAATCAGAGGGGTTGACGAACTCGTCCCAGTATACCCGTCCATCAGCCAAACAGGCGAAAACCTGCGGAGAGACCAATTGTGTGGCATTCTTAGTCATCACCACACTTAAACAGAAATTATCCCCTTGGAGCCTGCGAATAACATCGCAAGCCTTATATATAGCGATGCTCGCCGTCACTCCCAAGATAATATTCTTTTTTCTCATTGAAGTTATATAACTTATTAAAGCAGCGCTCTATTTCGCTGCTTTTTTCTTCATCTTCACTTTTCCCTCAGCAATCTCTTCCAACGCTATGCTAGATGGTTTAAGCAAAGAATTATCTGAAACCAACTTGGGTTGCCCTTCAGCAATCTCCAGAGTCCTTTTTGCCGCGAGCATTACCAATTTATACATCGAATTATCTGCTTTATTTAAAAGCTGCTCTATTGGAATATAACTCATTACTCCACTTATCGCTGTTCGGAAGGATTAAAACTCCCAAGCGCCCCCTACATTCCTCTTAGCTTAGATTTTTGTCATTTATAAGCCAAAACATGTTGTATTATTCGCACAACCTCTTTTACTGCCTGGTTTAAATTATCATTGACAATGCAATAATCATAGCGATTGGTGTAGCCTAGCTCTTTGCTAGCTAATTGTAATCGTCGATTGAGTTCATCGGGTTTAATTTTAGCCCAACGGCCTAAAATCCGTTTCTTAGCTACACTTAATGAAGGCAGCTTAATAAAGATGGTTATTGTTCTGTCGGGATATGTCCTTTTTAAGAATGAGGCGCCCCTGGTATCTAAACATAGAATTATATGTAACCCCTTTTTTATCGCCTGCTCAAGGAGCTCCCGGGGCGTGCCGTAATCATATCCTAAATAACATGTGTGTTCAAGGATTTTTTTTGCCTTAAGTAACCTTTGGAATTCTTTCGTGGAGACAAAAAGATAATCTCTACCCCTTCTCTCTCCCGGCCTTTTTGGCCGAGTAGTAAAGGAGACTGATTTGAGAAACTTGTATTTTAATTGTGGCTGCTTGAGTATCTTTTTGGCGAGCGTGGTTTTACCTGAACCAGAAGGCCCAGAGATAACAAAGATAAGTCCCTCCTTTATCCTTTTAGGCCTCTTTTTATTCGTTCCCGTTGGGCGCCTAGGTCTAAGAGGATTTGCCTTATCCCTCATTCTTGCTATATTCATCCGCCTCCGCCTCCGCTTAGCTTCGGCGCATAACCTATCAAAGCTTGAGCAAAGGTAGGCATTTTTATTATCTTCCCAGCCCTGCCCTTTAATAAGCTACGGGATGGATGTTTGAAGATGCTGGACCTATTCCACATTCTGGACCTGCTCACGCATCTTCTCAATCTCGCTCTTCATCCCTATTACTTTATTGGAAATAACTACATCTATTGACTTTGCTCCAATTGTATTTGCCTCCCGCTGCATCTCCTGGAGAATAAAATCTAATTCCTTGCCCACTACTTGTTTATTTTTAAGACAGCGGGTAAAATTTTTTAGATGAAAATTCAACCGGACAATCTCTTCATTAATATCCGCGCCCCTTAGGAAATTGTTTTCTTCCTCCTCGGCGCTGTACAGGTTCAATCTTTGCTTAATTATCTTTTTAAATCTTGCCCTGGTTATTTTTAGAATCTCATCTAACCTCTGCGCCCTTGCCCCTAAGTCCCGATAGAGCGCCCTTCCTTCCTTCTGACGCCTTTGAATAAGTCTGTCCAATGCCTCTTTTGCTAAGGGCTTGATTTTTGCCCAACTAAGAGATAAAGATGGCTGAGATTGCATAGACCAGATTCCTGGCAGCTCCGCCAGGGTATTAATATTGATATCTTGCCTGAGGTTAAGTTGTCGGGAAATTTGTTTAAGAGAAAGATAGTATTCTCTGATTAAATGTTTATTAAGTACTGGCCTTTTAAGTTGAAAGGGATTTATCTCTAAACGACAGACTATATGACCCCGCCTTAGTCTCTTACTAATTTCATCCCTTAGCTTCTGCTCTAAATGCAAAAAACCCTCGGGCAGAGGCAGAACTATATCTAAAAAACGGTGATTCACGCTGCGAATCTCCAGGCTTACCCTTCCCCAGGGAGAGATAAGTCTCCTTGCTCGACCAAATCCAGTCATGCTCTTAATCATGTTTATTACCTCTTTCTTAATCCTTATTACTTAATCCTAAATAATTAAACCCAAGTCTTTACTTTCTGTTTATTCTTAATAATCTCTTTTGTCGGGTATAAATTAACAATAATCTCATCGGGCTGAAACCATAATTTAATCTCCCGTTTTGCATCAGCTTGATTAGCAGAAACATGAATAACATTCTCATATACACCAAAGGTAGTAATGCGGCCGTAAGCACCCCGAATAGAGGTAGATTCTGCTTCTTCCGGATTGGTTGCGCCGGCTAATTGGCGGCATTTAGAAATTGCCTCTTCCCCCCAATAGACCAAAGCCATAACCTTTCGGCGGTCGTGAAGCTCTCCCCGGATATACCTGATTAAATCAGGGAAAAATTCCTTATCTCGCAGGTGTGCATAATGGGCTTCGGCTAATGCTCGGGAAGCACGCAAAATCTTAGCAGCAACAATCTCCAATTTAGTCTCAGAAAGACGAGTTAATATATTGCCCGTTAAAGATTTTTTTAATCCATCCGGTTTAATTAAAATTAAGGTTGCTTCATTCATAACTGCATCATTACGATTTAATCTTATTAAAAATGCGCTCTAAATCCTCTTTAGAATAAAATTCAATCTGAATAGAACCCCGTTTTCTACCTTGTGAAATTTGTACCTTTGTGCCTAAAATTTGCTGCATCTGTTCTTCCACGGCTGATAAATAAGGCTCCTTAGGAGGCTGGGCATGCTTTTTTCGTCTTAAACCCCTTTGTTGTCTCTGGCGGATAATATTTTCTAACTCCTTTACTGACAAAGAGTTAGCAATAATTTCCCTAGTCAATTCCTGCTGAACTACTGACTCCTCAATTTCTAACAATGCGCGCGCATGAGCAAAAGAAAGCTTACCTCGCTTTATTTCCTCTTGTACCTCCTGCGGTAACCTTAATAATCGCAATATATTAGTGATTGATACCCTTGCCTTTCCCATAATTTCAGCAAGTCTTTCCTGGGTTATCTCGAATTTATTAATCAAATATTGGTAAGCTTTAGCTTGTTCAATTGGATTAAGATTCTGCCTCTGTATATTTTCAATCAAGGCTAGCTCCAGAGACTCTTCATCATCAACCTCTTTAATCAATGCTGGTATCTCCTTTAAATTCAATACCTTAGCCGCACGCAATCTGCGTTCGCCGGCAATTAGCTCGTATCCATCTCCCTTTCTGCGCACTAATATGGGTTGAATTATCCCCTTTTCCTTTATTGATTGAACTAACTCTTCTAAATTATGAGAATTAATCTCCTTTCTTGGCTGAAAAGGATTTGGCTTGACCTGATCTAAGCTTAAAAAAATTATCTTTTTTTGCTCTGTAACCCCCTGTTGTTGAGGGATTAATGCACTTATGCCCCTTCCTAATCCTCTTTTTTCCATAATCTCATTCTCCTTCGTCACTTACTCCGCTCACTCTCTTGACTCCTCACCCTTCTTATTAAACATCTCTTTACGACAGAAAGAAGCGGGATTAAGCTCCCCTTGAAATGCCTTCGTCTATCTCGGACTCATTTTCGAAAGAACCTTGAGAAATATTTGTTCCTTGAGGAACATTATTCAATGAATTCGCGGTTAATCCTAAAATTTCATTGGTTAATTCTTGATACTTCTGTCCACCTACAGAATTTTTATCATACAAAACAATTGGCTTACCAAAACCAGGAGCCTCAGTTAAGCGGATGTTACGAGGTATAATGGCCTCATAAACCCTTGGTCTTTGTCCAGAACTTATCTGCATTTCTTGTTGAAAATATCTCTGCACTTCAGCAATAACCTGGTTAGTAAGATTGGTACGAAAATCAGCCATAGTAAGCACTATGCCTTCAATCTTTAAATGAGGATTAAGATTATCGCGAACAAGATTGATGGTATTAATCAACTGAGTCAATCCCTCCAGGGCATAATATTCACATTGAACCGGAATCAAAACTGAATCTGCTGCACACAAGGCATTTACAGTTAAAAGCCCTAAAGAAGGCGGAGAATCAATAAATATGAAATCGTAATTTTCTTTCAGGGCGATTAATGCCTTTTTTAAACGATGTTCGCGGCCGAGCATTCCTACCAATTCTACCTCTGCACCAGTAAGGTCTAAATTAGCCGGAGCAATTTTAAGTTTCTCTATTGCTGTTGGCAAAACAATATTTTCCAATATTATTTCTTCTAAGAGGAGATTATAGGTGCTTTTCTTAGTTGTATATTTATCAATGCCCAATCCGCTGGTTGCATTTGCCTGAGGGTCCAAATCAATTACCAAAACAGGCCTACCCGCTACAGCTAAATATGCGCAGAGATTAATTACGGTGGTAGTTTTTCCTGTTCCTCCCTTTTGATTACAAACAGCAATTATTTTACCCATAAATGTTCCTCAGGGAACCTTTTTAGGACTAACCCGCACCCTGGCGAGCCTTCCGCCGGCCATACCAAAAAGCCCCTTTTTTCCGTCGGATAATATCTCAATCTCTACCTGATTGCGGCGTAAATTTAACTTCTTTAACGCAATTTTTATTGCTGCTTCAACTGTTTTTCCCTCTATTTCAATGCTTGATTGGTTCACTGGTTAGCCTTATTTTTAATTGATAAGCAGACATTAATAAACTATTAATAAACCAATATAAAACCAAGCCGGAAGGCATGCGGTAGAAGATGGCTCCAAATAGAACAGGAAAAAGGAAACTCATTAACCGCTGCTGCTCTGCCGAAGAACCAGCACTAGGAATCATCGAGAATCTCTGCTGTATAAACATTGTTATTGCCATTAAAATCGGCAATATGTTAATTTCTGGAGAAGTAAATAACCGATCTGGCTGGGATAAATCTTTTATCCATAAAAAATTAGCTCCTTTTAGTTCTATTGAGCGCATCAAGGCTTGGTATAAAGAAAAAAATATGGGGATTTGCAAAATCATTGGAAGACATCCACCTAAAGGATTTATTTTGTTTTTACGATATAACTCTAATGTCTCCTTATTTAATCTTTGTGGGTTATCTTTATAAGCCCGGCGCAATTCTTCAATTTTAGGCTGTAAATGCTGCATTTCTCTCGCAGAACGCATTTGTTTCAATGATAAAGGAAAAAGAATAATAAAGATAAAAATACTCAAAATAACCGTTGCCCATCCCCAATTATGAACAAGACGAGAGAAAAATCGTAAGATATTTAACAGTACTTTGGCAATAGGGTCAAAAAATCCATAATAAATAACATCCTCAGCTCCATTATGGAATGATTTTAATAATCCAGCCTGCTGTGGACCAAGATAAATTCTATATCGTAAATGTCCAATTTGATTGGGAAGAAGATTTATCGTCGGTCGGGATAAATTTAATTGACTCCTTGTTTTATTAATCTTAATAATTTGGAATATCTCGGGAAATGATACTGGCACAAGTATAGCACAAAAATAACGGTTGCGAAAGCCAAAAAATTCTCCGCTATACTGAATCCTGGTTTCTTTCGAAGGATTTAGTCGAATGATTCTATCTGACTGCTTAAGGAAAACCTCTTTAAAACGAGATTCTAACCCGCGGGAATTAAGATTTATTATCCCTAAAATTAGGTCAGAAGGATAAGATAAAGATTGCTCAGACAGATTTTCAAACTCGATATCTAAAGTAATAATAAAATCCGGGTCAGAATAATTAAAGCTCTTGGTGATTCTCTTTTTATCATCTTCATAAACAAATATTGCCTCCTCAGAATTAAGCTCCTTTTGCGTAAAAACTAAATCTTGTCCGGCAAAAGAAAATCCTTGCTCTAAAATAAGAGTATAATCTTCGGGTCGCGAATCTTCCGGCCGCGGAAAGATAATCTTCTTGAAAGAAGCAGAGGAGGGATGGAAAAATAACTCCCGACCATGAGAAATTGTTTCTAAAAGGGCTTCTTCTTTTTCTTCTTTTAATAAAACAGGAGGGGGGACAGGCTGAGGGATTTCTGTTGTAACTTCCTGTTGCTCAATAGGATAGAATTTTTGGGTCAGTCTTGCCCAAATCATCATTACCAAAAAAGATAGGGCAATTGCTAAGATAAGACGTTTACTCATTATTCTAAAGGATCAAGTCCTTGTTTTCCAGAAAAGGGATGGCACTTAGTTAGTCGAATCAAGGCGATAATTACTCCTCGACTCAACCCATATTTTAAAATTGCCTGTTTGCTATATTCTGAGCAGGTCGGATAGAATCGGCAGGAATGAGGCAGGCTTTTACTTATATATCGTTGATAAAAATTTAATGCCCACACCAAAATTTTTGACATAAGGCAAAGTCCTGTATCAATTGTTGGTGTGGGACTAAGTCGCCTAGCAAACCTCAAATACAAAGTCTTTTTCTCCCTTTCTGGCGTCGCCGCTTTAAGATATTTCTTCCCTGTCGAGATTTCATTCTGTCGCGAAACCCATGCGCACGTTTTCCCCTAATATCGCTGGGTGTCTTTAAGTGCTTCTTCATTAGAAGAGCCTTTCTTTGCGAGATCCCTGAGGCGCCCCGAAAAGTGTATCAGGACATCCTGATTACAGGGATTAAAAAGATTATGGGAGATATCCCGTCGATAATTTATTATTATAGCGAGGAAATCCCTACATCATTATAGATTTTGCGAAAATCTTTTTGTAATGGTAAAAATTATAACATAAAAGAAAATACCGTCAAGTAAAATGAGCGGGCATTTTATCTCATTCTAAATCCCTGAAATTATCCAGACCATAGTTAAGAGTTGCCTACGAATTTTAATCAACACCTGTTTAATCTAATTTCCTAGTCTTCAGGTTTGAACTTAAATAATCCTGTGCATCATATATAAAAATACTGTAACGATGGCTTACAAACAATGCGACCTAAGGGGCGATTTTTCTTGTCCCCCCGTAGAATAATGCTATAATAAAAATTACATAAAAATTTCTCTAACTGAGCTTGCAATTATGAAAACTTCTGTTATAATTTAAATCTATCAATTTAAGAACCTAAGGGGCAACATATACAAATAGGGAGCGATGCACATCTTCCCTGGGTCGTTAATTGATGGAAATTATTAGATAGGGATACAGTAGGTAGAGGCAGTTTTCCATCCACTGAAATCTATATAATATATCCGTAAATGGGGAGTTTGATTTGTTTGTGAATAAACTGTGAAAACTGTGAAAAAGGCGCCGTTGGTTAAAATCTGGCAAGATTGCTTTCCCAAATTGCAAGAACTCCTTGGTCAAACCATTTTTGAGACCTGGATTTTGCCCTTAACGCCCCAAGAGGAGAAGTCCCAACAAACAGGAAGATTAATCTTAGAAGCACCCAACCCATTTTTTAAGGATTGGGTTTTAAGAAATTATTTCTCGGTAATTCAAAATACGCTAAAAGCGAATCTACCTGACGAACAAATTGCCCTTGAAGTAAAAATAGTTTCTAAAAATCAATCGGCTGATCTAGCAGCTGATCAAGAGATAAAAATTAAGGATTTTCAAAGCCGTTGGCTTGGGGAGCAAAGAGAAGATTTTATATTAAACCCGCGTTTTACCTTCGACAATTTTGTTGTTGGGCCGTGTAATCGTTTTGCCCATGCTGCCTCAGTAGCAGTTGCCGAATCGCCAGCGCGGGCTTACAATCCCCTGTTTATCTACGGCGGGGTGGGGCTGGGTAAAACCCATCTTATGCAAGCAATCTGCCACTATGTGCGAAGTGTAAACAAATCAATCAATATATGCTATATGCCCTCAGAAAGATTTACCAATGAACTTATTAATGCCATTCAACACCATTCAACCTTAACGTTCCGTCAGAGATATCGTAATATGGACATCTTGGTTATTGATGACATTCATTTTATCGCCGGTAAGGAATCTACGCAAGAAGAGTTCTTCCATACATTTAATGCCTTATACGATGCCCATAAGCAAATTATCATTTCCTCTGACCGTTCGCCACGGGAGATTCCAAGGCTGGAGGAACGCCTTGTTTCTCGTTTTAGCTGGGGTCTAATTACCGATATCCAACCTCCCGATTTTGAAACCCGGGTGGCAATACTGAAAAAAAAGATAGAAAAGGAACCGATAATCATGCCCGATGAGGTTATATTCTTTATTGCCCAGATTATTAAAACTAACATTAGGGAGCTGGAGGGGGCTTTGATTAGGGTTGTTGCTCGTTCGCTCTTAGAGGAAAAACAAATAACCATAGATTTAGCTAGGGAGGTCTTAAGAGACTGTATTCAGCAGGCTGAGAAACCGATTAATTTTCAAAAGATTCAAGAATGCGTCGCTAATGAATTTGGTGTTTCTTTAATGGAGTTAAAGGCTAGGCGGCGTAGTAAAAATATTGTTCTACCGAGACAAATAGCTATGTATCTAAGCCGTCAACTAACCGATGCATCCCTTCCGGAAATCGCTAGGTTTTTTGGGGGGAGGGACCACACAACAGTACTATATGCCTATAATAAAATAAGATTAAATTTAGAAAAAAATGATAATTTAAAAGAGCGAGTTAATAAAATTATCCAAAGCCTTAAACAATAAATTTAGATATTATCCACAGTTTTAAAAACCCATAACCAATGCTCTTAGTTGGAATTCTGTCTTATTAACAAATTTTAAACCACTTATTACTTCTAATATTAATTAAATAAATAATAATAGTATTGGAGGAAAAATGAAACTAACTGTTAATAAAGAAGACTTAGTAAAAGGAATACAAACCGTACAGAATGTAATTACTACAAAATCCAATTTACCAATATTATCTTATCTTTTACTTGAAACACACGATTCGAGTGTATATTTAACTACTACTGACCTAGATATTGGAATAACTCAAGAGATATCGGCAAATATTGAAGAGCCGGGAGTAATTGTTTTACCGGCAAAAAAATTTGGCGACATTATTAAAGAATTTCCCCAAGACACAATAAACATTAATACGCGAAAAAATAACCTTACTATTATCGAAACCAAACAATGTCAATTTAAGCTTATGGGTTTACCACATGAGGAGTTCCCCAAGTTACCAAAATTTACCAATCAAGAAATAATTAAGATTGATCAGGATGATTTTAAAGAAATGCTGTCCTTGGTTTCCTTTGCTGTATCTAACGATGAAACGCGTTATATTCTTAATGGAATTCTATGTCAGATTGAGAATGATATCATTAACTTAATCACTACCGACGGCAAGAGATTAGCATTCTACCAAAAAAAACTGGCTCAAGGAATAAATAAACCTATAGAGATAATCATTCCCATAAAAACCATTCACGAGTTAAATCGTAATCTAACCGAAGAGGGACAGATGCTTTTAGGTGTTGGAACCAATCAGATTTTATTAGATTTGGGTAAGACCCAGATTGTTTCCCGCTTAATTGAGGGAGAATTCCCGGATTATAAACAGGTTATACCCCCTGCTTCGCCTAATAAAATTAAGATTAACCGTGAGCAATTCTTGTTAGCGATAAAGAGAGCATCCCTATTAGCTACGCCAGATTATCAGGCGATTAAATTAGAAGTTTTTAAGAATAGGGTGGCGATTTCTAAATCTACACCCGATGTGGGGGAATCGCACGAAGAACTTCCTTGTGAATATGGGGGCAAAGATATGATGATTGGTTTTAATCCTCATTACCTGATTGATGTCCTCAAGAATTTGGAAGATGAAATAATAGAATTGGAAGTTACCGATAGTGAGAAACCAGGCGTTATTCGCACTAACGGCTATATTTATATTGTTCTTCCTATGAGATTGGTATAGTACAAATGGAGCACGTCCGTACTACTACTCAGAAATTGATAAAGGGCTGGTCGTCTATGGGGCAGAGGGGAGACGCTCTTAAGCAAGGCCTGAAAAGACTTTTTACCCCCCAGGAGCGAAGGCACATCAAGCGCTATGCCTTAAGGGGGGCGCGGCTTATTCTGAATATCGACTCCTCAGCCTGGCTTTATCTGCTCAATTTTAAAAAGAAGCAATTATTAAAAAATGTAAATAAAATTCTCGAACCTAACCAGGAGATTACTGAAATTCGCCTAAGATTAGACAGAAATGAAACGAAGGATTAAGCCTAAAGCAAAAGCCAAACCAAAGGCCAAGCCGAAGGATGACCAAAAGGTCATCCCGCAGCCACAGAGACCTAAGGCCTACGATGCCACGACTATCCAGGTGTTGGAAGGCGTTGAGGCAGTAAGGATGCGCCCGGCAATGTATATCGGTGATACTGCCACGCGCGGACTGCACCATTTAGTATATGAAGTGGTGGACAACAGCGTAGATGAAAAACTTGCCGGTTTCTGTAACAAAATAGATGTAATTATTCATTTAGATAACAGTCTCAGCGTGATTGATGACGGTCGGGGTATCCCCGTGGATATACATAAGACCGAGAAGAAACCGGCAGTAGAGGTGGTATTAACCACGCTTCATGCCGGCGGGAAATTTGACCATCGCGTTTATAAGGTAGCCGGTGGTTTACACGGCGTGGGGGTAAGCGTAGTCAATGCCTTATCCGAGTGGATGGAGGTAGAGATAAAAAGGGACGGCAAGATTTTTCGCCAGATATACAAGAAGGGTAGGGCAGCATCGAAATTAACTACGGTGGGCAAAACCAATTCCACGGGGACCAAGGTCAGCTTCAAGGCCGACCAGTCAATTTTTAAATCCATAAACTTTTCCTTCGATACCCTTTCTCAGCGCCTGAGAGAATTGGCATTTTTAAACAAAGGGCTTAAGATAACCCTGAAGGATGAAAGGGTTGATAAACAGGCGGTATTTGAGTTTAAGGGCGGGATTATTTCGTTTGTGGAGTATTTAAGTAAAAATAAGCACCCCCTACACCATAAGGTTATCTATTTTGAAAAGACAAAGGATAAAATTGTTTTACAGGGGGCTCTGCAATATAATGAAGGGTATGCGGAGACAATTTTCGCCTTTGCCAATAACATAAACACTATTGATGGCGGTACACATCTTTCTGGATTTAAATCAGCGCTGACCCGGGCGATTAATCAATATGCCAAGAATAAAAATTTAATTAAAGAAGGGCAATTCAGCATCTCCGGAGAAGACGTACGCGAGGGTTTAACCGCAGTAATCAGCGTGCAGTTGCCTAATCCTCAATTTGAAGGGCAAACCAAGTCAAAATTAGGCAATTCTGAAATCGAGGGAGTGGTTTCTTCAACTTGCCTTGAATCATTATCGGCTTACTTTGAGGAGAATCCATCCGTAGCCAATAAGATTGTCGATAAGGTTATTGTCGCTTGTCGCGCTAGGCAGGCAGCGCGCAAGGCACGCGAATTGACCCGGCGCAAAGGCGCCTTAGAAGGAGCATCTTTACCCGGTAAGTTGGCAGATTGCTCAGAGAGAGACCCCGCGGCATGCGAATTATATATTGTGGAAGGGGATTCAGCTGGCGGCAGCGCCAAGATGGGGCGTGACCGCCGGTTTCAGGCAATACTGCCCATTAAGGGCAAGATATTGAATGTGGAAAAGGCACGGTTAGACAAGGTGTTGAATAATGAGGAGATTCGCACCATTATTACCGCCCTTGGCACAGGGATTAGTAATGAATTTGATATAAGTAAATTAAGATACTATAAGGTAATTCTTATGGCCGATTCGGATATTGACGGCTCTCATATTCGCACGCTATTACTTACACTTCTCTACCGCCAGATGCCTAAATTAATTGAAGAAGGGCATGTTTATATTGCCCAGGCACCTCTTTTTAGGATTAAGCGAGGTAATCGCCAGGAATATATCCAGACCGAAGAGGAAATGAATGATTTACTTTTAGATATTGGCTGTCAGGACGTGGTCTTAAAAAAGGCGAAGAGGCAGACTGCCTATACTGCAAAGCAACTTAGGGAAATTTTAAACCTCTTGGTTTCTCTGGAGCAATTTAGGCGAATTTTAGAGAAAAAGGGAGTGAATTTTAAAAAATTCTTGAGTTTAAGACACTCTAAGACCAAAAAACTACCTATATATCAGGTAAAAGTGGAGCATAAAATCCATTTTATCTATTCTGAAAGTGAGTTAGCCAAGCTTAATGCCGGATTAGATAAAGAACAAGAGCCAGAAATTACTGAACTCTTTGAAACAATTGATGTTATGGAAATAGAGAAGGGCTTGGTTAAGCTGGGGTTGAGTCTGGAGGATTATTATTCGGATGATAAGCCTAAATTTAAGATTGATAAAAATACCTTTAAATCCTTACAAGAGATTTTACACTTTGTACTTAAAGAGGCGCGTAGAGGTATGACTATTCAGAGATATAAGGGTCTTGGCGAGATGAATCCTGAGCAGCTCTGGGAGACCACGATGGATCCCAGTCGGCGCACCCTGCTCAGGGTGGACATGGAAGATGCGGTAGAAGCAGAAAAGACCTTTACCATTTTAATGGGCGATGAGGTTGCTCCAAGACGGAAGTTTATCGAAGATTTTGCCCATGAGGTGAAAAATTTAGATATATAGAAGTTGACAGTGAGCAGTGTACAGTTTATAGCCGCTGATAACTGTAAACAGTAAATTGCCGAACGTAGCAAGGTTCAATGTATACCCAAAACGAGAAAATAGTCCCTCGGGATATTGAGCAGGAAGTTAAGGATTCTTTTCTTAATTACGCCATGAGCGTAATTGTCAGCAGAGCCCTGCCTGATGTAAAAGACGGATTAAAGCCTGTGCACAGGCGTATAATCTATGCTATGTATGAGGATGGTCTATTGCATAATCGCCCCTTTAGAAAGAGCGCTACTGTTGTGGGTAATGTGATCGGCCGGTATCATCCCCACGGTGATTTGGCTGTATACGATGCATTGGTGCGTCTGGCTCAGGATTGGAATATGCGTTATCTTTTAATTGATAGCCAGGGCAATTTTGGCTCCATTGACGGAGACCCTGCCGCAGCCTATCGTTATACCGAGGCACGCCTGAGTACTGCTGCCGAGGAGATGCTCGCCGATATTGATAAAGAAACAGTCAGATTTACACCTAATTTTGATAATTCGCGCTCTGAGCCCTGGGTTATGCCTGCCAAGTTGCCTAATCTGCTGATAAACGGTTCATCCGGTATTGCCGTAGGCATGGCTACTAATATGCCTCCACATAATCTGGGCGAGGTCTTGGAGGCGGTAATTTATCTTATTGATAATCCTAATGCCGAAATCAAACAGCTGATGCGCCATATTCAGGGTCCTGATTTTCCAACCGGAGGGCTTATCTGTGGTCGCCAGGGTATCAAGGATGCATATCAAACAGGCAAGGGTAAATTGACTTTAAGGGCAGTGGCTTTGATAGAGCACCAGAAACAGGGCAAGAGTTCAATAGCCATTACCGAGATTCCTTACCAGGTCAATAAGGCCAATCTGATTGAGTCGATTGTCGGCCTAGTCGAGAACAAGAGGGTTGAGGGGATTAGCGATATTCGTGACGAGTCTGATAAAGAAGGAATCCGGATAGTCGTTGAATTAAAGCGTGACGCTGAACCACAGATAGTCTTAAACCAGTTGTTTAAGCATACACAACTGGAGGTGACCTTCGGCATTATTAATTTGGCCCTGGTTGATGGTCGGCCGCGGATATTAAATTTAAAACAGCTATTGGCATTATTTATTGAGCATCGCCGAGATATTATTCGTCGCCGCACACAATTTGAATTAGATAAGGCCGAAAGGCGCGCGCATATCTTGGAAGGCCTTAAGATTGCGCTTAAGCATATCGATAAGATTATCAAGATCATAAAGACCTCCAAGAATACACAGGAGGCAAAGCACAAATTAATGAAGGAATTCGGCTTAAGCGATGCCCAAACCCAGGCAATCCTGGAGATGCAGCTGCAGAGATTGACCGCGCTTGAGCGAGGCAAGATTGAAGCAGAGTATCTGGATTTGATTAAAAAGATTGAGGTGTATAAGTCAATCCTGGCTTCAGAGAAAAAGATTGAGGAGATTATCAAGCAGGAGTGCCGCGAATTACAGAAAAAATACGCTGATGAGCGCAGGACTCAGGTTGTTGCCGAAGTTGAGGAGATTGAATTGGAGGATTTAATTGTTGAAGAGGATATGGTTATTACTATCTCGCATCTGGGTTATATCAAGCGATTGTCTGTAAGTAGTTATCGTAAACAACGAAGAGGCGGCAGGGGCGTGGCGGCAATGGAGACCAGAGAAGAGGATTTTGTTAAACACCTATTTGTTGCCTCCAGCAAGGACTATCTGTTAATCTTTACTAATAAGGGCAAGGCCTATTGGCTGAAGGTTTACGAAATCCCTGAGGCCTCGCGCACCTCCAAAGGAAAAGCAGTTGTAAATCTACTTGCCTTAAGTCACGGCGAGAGGATTAGCTCGGTGGTTGCGATTAAGGAATTTAGCGAAGATAGGTATTTATTGATGTGTACCAAGTGCGGTTTGGTTAAGAAGACAAAGTTGTCTTCTTTTAGCAATCCCCGCAAGGGGGGCATTATAGCAATCGGTCTGGATAATGAGGATTATTTAGTAGAGGCGGATTTAACCGACGGAAGTCAGCGGATTCTCCTGGCTACGCGTAAGGGTAAGTCCGTGATGTTTAAGGAAAAACAAATCCGGGAAATGGGTAGGGCTGCCCGCGGCGTGCGCGGTGTAAAATTAGAAAAGAAGGATGAAGTCGTAGGTATGGAGGTTATTCATGCCGAGGCAGAAAAGATGAAATTAACCCTGCTTACCGTGACCACAGGCGGGTTTGCCAAGCGCACAGCCTTTTCTGAATACCGCCTGCAATCGCGCGGAGGCAAGGGCATTATTAATATAAAGACTACCTCTCGCAATGGCGAGGTGGCAGGAGTTGCTTCGGTTAATAATGAAGATGAAATTATGTCTGTAACCCAGAAGGGGATGATAGTGCGCTGTCCGGTCAAGGATATCCGTCAAACCGGCAGGAATACGCAAGGGGTACGCTTAATCAGTTTGGAAAAAGGCGATACGGTTTCTTGTATAGCAAAGGTAGTAGCAAAAGAGGAATAATAATACCGACCCCATCGTCTTCCCGTCCAGCGTTATACCACGGGACGGGATCCCGCCCCGCGATGGATATTCTGGGCGGGGAGCGTGGTTAGGACAAGAGCTTTTTCCCGCTTCAATGGTTTAACTATACGAAGCGGGATCCCACCTACCTGTAGTTAAGACGATTGTGGTGGGGCAAGCTCTCAGAATGTAAATGTATTATGTATATGTATTAAAGAACCAGCAAAGCAGACATTATATCGGTAGTTGCCAAAATATTAATATAAGATTAAGAAAGCACAATCAGAATAGCGTAAGATCTACAAAAAACAAAGGTTCATTTGAAGTAATTTATAACGAAGAATTTAATACAAGAACCGAAGCGCGCCAACGAGAAAATTATTTAAAACGATTAAAAGGCAATAGGGTCTTTAAAAAAACGATAGGATATTAGTTTTGACCCCATCGTCTAGCCTGGTTAGGACAAGAGCTTTTCAAGCTCTCGACACCGGTTCAAATCCGGTTGGGGTCGCT
>CAZQEY010000023.1:0-27121 GCA_964592485.1 uncultured Planctomycetales bacterium | reverse complement strand
AAGAAAAAATAATCCTATCGTAATTCATCCTATCGTCATCAGTGCTATCATAAATATAAGCAAAGATAGATGTGCCCCATCCATTCATTTCTGCCTCTAAGGATGGACTAAATGAAATTGGTATATTTTTCCAGTCAGATGCTTTTTTTAAATCAATATATCTAGTTAACTCTGGTCCAAAAAAGAAGAGTCTAGAAGAACGGCCTTGCTCTTTTCGCTCTGAGAGGTCGCCCTTTGACTGAAAATTCAAAGCATGAAAATCTGCACCCCATCCTCCCCATCTACCCCTGATTGTAATACCTTCGTCAAGCTCAGGCGGGGTTGAACCGGGTATGGAAAGCAAAATAACCTTTTTATTGGCCTCCTCCATATTTATCCAAATAGGAGAAACCCTCTTTGCTACTGAACTAAAACCTCCAATGGCAACCTTATCTAAAGGCCTCCCTTCTATGTGCATTGGGCCATCAGCAACCCCGTGTGTTTTAGGGTAAGTTCCGGTTAAAAGAGTAGCAAAATTAACCGGTGTATGAGAGGGGTAAACTGGAATACAATATCCATAGGCACCGTTATCCATCATCCTTTTAATATTGGGGAGTTTTCCTTCGCGGGCCCATTCATAGATCTTAAACAGGTCTGGCTCTGCCCTTACTCCATCAGGAATAAACCAGTATAGTTTTTTTGCTTTGGGAAGATTTGTATCTGATTCTGAGACTGCTCCTGATACCGGAAGGATAAAAAATTGAAGAATTATCAAGGTACTTAAAAACATTCCATAAATTTTAAAGAACCTAACTGACAAACTCATCTTAAACTCCTTTTTTATTCCTGCCCCTAATCCAATATTTATTGTTTTTTATAAGCTAAAACTTGTCGATAATCCCAACGGAGATTCGTTTTTCATAAGTATCCAAATTATAGTCCGCTCCTAATCCAACATTCAGAAAGCCGAATTTTCCAAAAACCCCCGCCATAATACCCAAACAATCCCTACCGGGACGCACCTTGGAATAAAACTCTCCAAAATAGAAATGGTCCAATAAATTATCATTCCGGTCGAATTGGAAAGGATACACTAACGCTTCATACTTTTCCGTTGTATCCCCTGCAGGGTTTTTTAGTCTTACCAAACGAAAATCTCCCAACCCACCAAGCTCCCAAACATCCAAGCGCCGATTCCATGTGGGACTTAAAAAGCCAAGGGGGTTTCCGAATTCCAATCCTGTAGGACCCATAGCGCGCCCTAATCTTGCGGGATGACTTAAAAAGCCGCCCTCAAACTTTAAAGTTCCGTTAATAAACAAAAACTGATTTCCGTCAATATCTCCAATTGTATTATCAACATAGAGTGCCTCAAGTGTTGGCCGAAACATAGATTCGTCTTCTGGGGCTATATATCCAATTACAGTGCTCCATTGTTCCCCGTCATTTCCATAGGTCAACATAATTTGCTCGTTGTAGATTGCGCCATATCCACCCGGCGACTCCTCGCCAGCCATTTCCTGAAATTGTGTCTCTAAAATGTAATTCCAATCGAACCATTTATTCCTATAGGATACCTTTGCAAAGTCAACATCAGATTCACTGTTTGACCTTGAAACAAATCCTCCCCCAAAACCCAAGCCAAAAGGAAAGCGATACTCTCCTTGGAATTCATAGCTGTAACGAGAATCCGTATCTACCTGAAGAAAACCAAGAATTAATTCACCCTTTTTTTCTTCAGGAAGTAAAGGCCTAAAATATCCTCCGCTATACTCCGTTTGACCTCCGCTATCATAATCAATAACTCCAAAACCTCCTTTAAATATGGGTGACCACCATATGAAGTTATGCTCATCAGTACTTTTTGTATGAAGATAGTGAAAATCAACTTTACCAGGGTATAAGTATTTATCATCAAAAGAAAGTCCCTCAGCGGCAAAACTATGGTTGGACCCATATAAGAAAACTATCATTAAAAAACAAAGAGATATTATAAGGGAGAATCCTCGTCTCATCATTCCTTCTTCTCTATCACCTAGATGAAATCCTTTGAGCCATCTTTATCGTTTAGTTCTGTTAGATTATTTCGAACAAATCTGTTGATTTATCTTCTTCTTCATTCTACTCTTAACGATTGAGTTCGGACTCTGACAATAATTTTTCTCGATGTTCTTTCTGAAGTAGTATATCTATTCCTTTTATATCTGAAGAGCCAACCCTTACAGGATTATCCCAATATATACTTATAGCAGTCTCAGGGATTACCTCTTGTTGAAGAAATTTGAATCGAAATGCAAAAATATAAACTTCCCCAATATCTTTAGGCACCTTCATAGAATATTCTCCGGGCTGGAGGATTCTGGTTCTTGCTACAGCAGGACTCTCTCTTTCCAAGCGCGTCTTAGCTACTATCAAAATCTCCCCCCCATCTTTAATTTCGTAATCCTGCCCGAACACTTCTCCTGAAATGGTTATGGTTTCCCCCTGGTAGTTATCCATTATCGTTGCAGGCCTTGTTCCCTCCTCCGGCTGAGCACTTAGGATATTTATTTGGGCTATCACAAAAACAAATGTAAGACAAACAGTAATTACAGAAAGAATTAACTTCCTCATTTGCCCCACCACCCCTTTTTTAAGTTAACCTTTTTCTGCCATTGCGCCTTCTCCTTATTCTTCGGCGCATTATTTATCTCGTACGTGTAATCTTTAAGTAATCGCCAATCAGGTCTTTTACCGCTATACCTTTTTTCTCTAAAATTGGTGCTAAACAACAGTGCAAATACAGAAAAATAGGTATAGTAGAATATGGGGGTATGCGCAGGATCAATTAGTAACATTCTATTCTTCTGGAAGAAGGAATGATCTCTTATCTAATTTTAATTTTGTTCTGATAGGCATATAATCGTAGATAAAAAATTATGGGGATGTATTCTTAACAAAGTAAGTTTACTCACAAACATACAATACAAGCACGAATCATTGCCTCCAGAATATAATACCGTCGCTACTTCTTCAGGATTAGTGCTGTGGTTAACTTAGGCTAACTTCTTTATCGACCTTAATTTATAAAAACAAGAAAAATTCTCAAGTCAACCAAACATCTTATAAAGCTAAATTTAAACACATATCTTTTTCTATTCTCTTATGCGTCTGATAATAAAGCAATGGCTCCTGGAAATAAATACTACCGTAACAGACTTGGGCCGCTGCTTTACAGCCACCTCGGCAAGAAGATAAATATTGACACCCCTTACACATCTGGGGAGTAGCAGATTCAAATTCTTGAGCAAATTTACTTTGGACTAAAGAAGAAAAAGACTCATAGTTTAAATTGCCTAAAATGGTCGGGCTATGATTACATATCCTTAAATTTCCCAATGAATCAACCGTATAATATTTACCAGCAGTACAAAAGACCTGCATATATATATTTTTATAAAGATTGTGGTCAATTATACACGGCGGAATTGGAACGGTAGTAAAAATTTTTATTTTATGTTCTTTAGCTATTTTGTTTAATTCTTCAAGTGCCTCGGTTAATAATTCCTTGGTCAATAAAAATTCATCTATATGCCTTAAACCCTCTCCGCCAGGGTTAAATCTATTAAAATAGATGGCATCGGCTCCTAACTCCAACGCCAATTTGGCAGTCTGCGCAACATCCTTAATATTTATCTTGGTTGCGACAAATGAAACAGCAACCTTGCCCTTATTAAGTTTGATATCCTTTATGGCACCAACAGTCTTATCAAAGGCATCATTTCTACATAAGTAATTATGCATTTCTTTATTATGGCTAAGGAGCTGTACTTCAAATAAATCCACTCCTGCATCTATGCATCTTTTAACTGCCTCTTCATTTAACAATGTCCCATTGGTAATCAAGGCTATTTCTAGCTCAAGCGAAGAAAAAAATGATATCAATTGAAAGATGTCGTGCCGCAACATCGGTTCCCCACCAGTAATAGCGATATGTCCGCAGCCAGTCTCATTGATAATTTTTTTAAATAATTTTTTTATATCGTGAAGTGACAACTCGCCATCTGGATAGGATGGGTTTGTTTTCCAGGCATTATAACAAAATAAGCAATTATTGTTGCATTTCCGAGTAACCTCAAAATCAATACAAATGTTTTTATCTGGCATCTATTCTAAACTCCATAGCTACTTCCTCGGCCTCTTTTAAAAAACAGAATTCCCCTCCGACTGCTCTAAATTGCCAACATCCTCCACGGCATAGCATTACATATGCACATTCCCTACATACTTGGGGTAAGTCTTCGAAAGTTGTCTTTCTAAATCTAGAAAACCTATCCCACCATATATCAATTAAGTTTTTTTCCCGAATATTCCCTTCAGAATACTCGGGAAAATCAAATAATGGGCAACCCATAATATTCCCGTTTGCCATGATCGTGAAGGTATTCCAGCCGCAGCCGCAGAAAAAATAATAAGGCCTTGCCTTTAACTCCAAAGAGCCAAGGTATCCCAATCCCTCACTCGCCTCCAAGCTAAAATTTTTCTTTTTAGTGGCAAGAATAAGGCGTAAGATTTTTTTTACCAACGAGGACGAATTCCTTTTCTCGATTGCTCTACCCTCCGGTATAATCAATTGAAGGCCATGTCGGGTAGAGCCGAATTTTTGAACATCCTCAACAATCATAGGTATATCAGAAATATTTTCCTCTGAGGTCACCGTGTATGTGCCGATAATTGGAACCCCTATTTCACAAAAAAATTTTAAACTCCGCAAACACCTTTGATACGAACCAGGCATACTTCTAATCCGGTCGTGATTTTCTTCATAACCATCAATACTCACCACTACCGAATCTAAATTTAATCCCTCTATTTGTCTGGCATACTCCTCCATAGCCCAACCGTTGGTGATTATTCCTACCAATATTCCTTTGGCTTTTGCATATTTTAGAACCTCAAATATATCCTGACGCAGCACTGCCTCACCGCCGGCAGCAGACAAAAACCTGCAACCTAAATTGGCAAGGTCGTCTATGACCCGAATTATCTCCTTTGTACTTAATTCATCCTCAAGGGGAGTTTTAGCTCCTCCTCCGCAAGTAGGACATTGGAAATTGCATTTATGCGTAGCTATCCATTGGACATACAGGGGCTTCAATGTTCTATCCTTAAGTTGTTTCCGATAATTATTTAACCACTGCACCTGAAAAGGTTCCTGATGCAATATATTCTTTAGAATAAATAGACCCCCCTCTCTCTTTTTCTCTTTTTTCCAAGAGAAATTAACAAAACGCCCTTTTCTACTGAATTAAGGCATCTATTCTGTTTAAAGGCGGATTAATTTGTCTTCAGCCGTAACGCTCGAAAGATAGTTTGATACAATCTGTGAATGGCTGCTGCGGCCTTTGCTCTTAAGCTAGAGGGTTTTAATTCTACTTTGTCATCGTTCCAAAAGATTCTGCAATACCCTAGGATGGCAATACTGAGTAATTTTTCAATAATTACCTCGTCCATCTGTTTTCACCTCCTTTTTTATCTTTAGATTAATCTTTCAACTAACTCAGTTAAATTAATTAGTCAATACTTAATTAAATAACTTTATCCAGAATTACAGAAGCGCATCTAAGGCAGCCTTATACTTAGCAATGACCTCCTGCTGATAATTTGGCTCAATCTTAACAACCTGCCGCGCTACCTCATAGCAATATCCACAATCCTTGCAGGATAAGGAACGGCAATCTTTCTCTAAAAAATGCTCTATGAAACCGTTCAATGCAGAATTGTCAATGTAAACGTAGAGCTTCGCATCCAATGTTGCTAACTTATGTAAAAAAGAAGGATTCTTAGGAAATGGGAGGAATAAATACTTTAATCCACGCCAGATTCTCCTGCCTCCCGAAAAAAAACTGTCTCTGGAAAGAGCAGGAAGCAAATCCATCAAATTTCCATTATACCCCCTTTTATCATAGGCTTCAACTACTAATGCTATAGCCTCAGTAGGTCTGGTTCTGTCGATAAGTTTCAGGCTGTCAATTCCAACCTCTTCGTAGAAGTGTATATCCTCTGGTCGAATCCAATCAGCGCGAATGAAGTTTACCGGCTCAAGCATCCTGAGGTATTTACAATTCACAACACAGTGGTCGAGTAAAAAACCGCCAGAAATATCTCCTGATTGCGAACTATGAGAAATTGCGACTGCATGGTAAAGACAAAATGGGCAATTGTACAGACAGCCAGTATTAGCGATAAGTTGCAATTCACAGCTTAAACTTTTTCTAATCTGTCTTAATAGCCGGAAATCACGGTTTAAGGTAAACTCATCTAAGGTGATTAGGTCTGCTCCTAAATCCTCCCAGTGCTTTGCCCTTTCGATTGTGTTAACATTGGCAAAACCGGAGACAGATACTTTCAGTTGAGGATACTGCTTCTTAATCAACTGAAGAAGATAAGGAATAGCCACAGTAACCGAATCTACATCCATACTTACAATCCAGTCAAGGAGTTTATGAATTTTCCTCTGCCCGGGGACAGTCAGTTCCTTATTGCCCAGACAGAGGGTGTTTAAGAGGTAATTAAATCTCATACCATTCTGGTGTGCCTGCTTGATGTGAGAGCGGACTTCCTTCTTGGAGGGATGGGCAGATATAGAAGCGGGCCTGCCGCCACCGACAAAATCGCTGGCAAGCTTCCCATAAAGTTCCTTTACCGAATCTTTTTTTATCTTAGGGATTAAATCTTTTTGCCAATTTGTCCCAACGCTAAATTTCATTCTCTACCTTTATAACTTATTGTATATCTTTTACTTATCGATTAATATTTAAAAAATCTACTTGAAATAAGGCCATTTAAGACATCTTTATACTTAGCAAGGGTCTTCTGCCGGTAGTCCGGCTCAATCTTAACAACCTGCCGCGCTACCTCATAGCAATATCCACAATCCTTGCAGGATAAGGAACGGCAATCTTTCTCTAAAAAATGCTCTATGAAACCGTTCAATGCAGAATTGTCAATGTAAACGTAGAGCTTCGCATCCAATGTTGCTAACTTATGTAAAAAAGAAGGATTCTTAGGAAATGGGAGGAATAAATACTTTAATCCACGCCAGATTCTCCTGCCTCCCGAAAAAAAACTGTCTCTGGAAAGAGCAGGAAGCAAATCCATCAAATTTCCATTATACCCCCTTTTATCATAGGCTTCAACTACTAATGCTATAGCCTCAGTAGGTCTGGTTCTGTCGATAAGTTTCAGGCTGTCAATTCCAACCTCTTCGTAGAAGTGTATATCCTCTGGTCGAATCCAATCAGCGCGAATGAAGTTTACCGGCTCAAGCATCCTGAGGTATTTACAATTCACAACACAGTGGTCGAGTAAAAAACCGCCAGAAATATCTCCTGATTGCGAACTATGAGAAATTGCGACTGCATGGTAAAGACAAAATGGGCAATTGTACAGACAGCCAGTATTAGCGATAAGTTGCAATTCACAGCTTAAACTTTTTCTAATCTGTCTTAATAGCCGGAAATCACGGTTTAAGGTAAACTCATCTAAGGTGATTAGGTCTGCTCCTAAATCCTCCCAGTGCTTTGCCCTTTCGATTGTGTTAACATTGGCAAAACCGGAGACAGATACTTTCAGTTGAGGATACTGCTTCTTAATCAACTGAAGAAGATAAGGAATAGCCACAGTAACCGAATCTACATCCATACTTACAATCCAGTCAAGGAGTTTATGAATTTTCCTCTGCCCGGGGACAGTCAGTTCCTTATTGCCCAGACAGAGGGTGTTTAAGAGGTAATTAAATCTCATACCATTCTGGTGTGCCTGCTTGATGTGAGAGCGGACTTCCTTCTTGGAGGGATGGGCAGATATAGAAGCGGGCCTGCCGCCACCGACAAAATCGCTGGCAAGCTTCCCATAAAGTTCCTTTACCGAATCTTTTTTTATCTTAGGGATTAAATCTTTTTGCCAATTTGTCCCAACGCTAAATTTCATTCTTAACCCCTTCTGCGTAAATCTCTAAACTTATAAGCCTTTCTGCTACCGGAAGGTAAAGACTTTTGCAGAATAATTTCTGGTTTTTCATAAGTAACCTCAACATTGATGCCCAAAATAGATTTTATTTTTTCTTTTATAACAATGGTCAATCTATCAATAGGTAAGGCGCTTTCTGCTGAAGAAAAATATATTCTTAACCTGTCCATAAGGTTCTCATCCGTATATGCTTCTAAATAATATTGCTTTACCTCGGGTATCCCTAAAATTACTTCCTCTACGGCAGAGGGATACAAATTGACGCCTTTTATTTTTAATTGTTGGTCTATCCTCCCCAAGATAGGTCCAATACGGGCAGTGGTTCTACCGCATTTACATCTCTCAGATATTTTAAAAGTAATATCTCCGTGCGCATAACGAATAAGTGGCAAGCCTTTCACGCCTAGATGGGTAATTACCAATATTCCCTCTTCGCCATCCTTTAAAGGCTTATACGTTTTTGGTTCAACTATTTCAAAAAGGATGTCCTCGGCTGGCATATGATGACCCTGCTTAGCCTCGCACTCAAAACCCACTCCCTGCATCTCATTGCTCCCGAAGCCAGAATACACTGAAATTCCGTCCCAGGATTCAATCAATCTTCTGCCCAGTAAATTTCTTTTTAAATCACGTGTTAATATATTTTCCGCAGTAATGAGAAGTAGGCGTGGTTTAATCTCGCTGAAATGTTTACTTTTTCTTGCTGCTGTCCCTAAATTTATCAAAAATGAAGGTGTGCCCAATAATATAGTAGGCTTTAACAGAAGCATATTTTGAATTTGAGCGTCAATAGAACCTGGCCCCATTCGTAATGTGCATGTTTCATTGACAAAATTACCCAACCAGAACCCAAGGCCGGCTATCCACATCGCTATCCCCATTGGCAGCGTGAATTGAATTATATCTTCTTTTTTCACGCCGGCAATTTGAAAAGACTTGGCAGTTAAACTTGCAATACGCCTCAGGTCTTCTTTTGTGCAAGGCAAATATATGGGCTTGCCCGTTGTGCCAGAAGTAGCAAAACAGTCAACCCAATCATCACGAGATACAGTAATAAAATCCCAATTTCTTTCTCTTAAGTCATCTTTAGTCGTAATCGGAATTCTTTGAAGGTCTTCAAGAGTCTTGATGTCGTTAGGAGCTATGTTTAAGTTCATAAACATCTGTCTATAAAATTTAGATTCTGCATAAGCATATTTGATTGTTTCTTTTAATTTAGAGAATTGCAAGGCCCTAATCCTATCTCTGCTAAGAAAATCTGATTGAGCATTATGCATCTTTCTAAACAAGTTTAAATCCATTTATGAAAAGTATGCAGCGCATAAACAAATTCTGCATTCACTTTATTCATTGTCCTTATCATAGGAATATTGGCAATATGAACCCTGCCAGTAAAAATACCTACCCCTTTCAATAACCTCTGCTCTACTTCGTCTATAAAGGCTGGACCTATGCCCCTACCCTGAACCTCAGAAGCCAAGGCAATGGATATAACATAACCCACCGTAGGTTTTTCAATTATATTCTCATATCGGAAAATATAGAATCCAATAATACGCCTATTTTTTTCTAAAACAAAGGTTCTGCCTGCAATCTTACCTAAACAGCAGTTCTCAGTCTTCACCCTATAATAGGCTCTTCTCTTTTCTTCCGGCAAAGACTCATCGGCATGGAACCTACTAATTGCTCTTGACTGCATAGCTATCTTAAGAACCTGTCTAATATCTTCCTTTCTAAATGAACGGATAATATAGTCCTTATCTAACCTACCGCTTTTAGCTATGTTCTTTTTCTTGCGGGCATAAATTAACTGCGTTACCATCAATTTAAAACTGTTGCTTTCCGCGGCATGAATTCCTGAAGAATCCCTGACATCGGTCTCGAAACACAGATGTTTAATGCCAGCACCTAAAGATAATTCAGAGATTCTCCGAAAAAGTTCTAGTTTGATTCTGTATTCCTCCCTCGAACTGGATGTATGGCACAGAAGATAAGAAACCTTGGCCATACTAATTTTAAAATATTCGCTCTCCCAGGGTAACTTTTCTAATATAGCCAAGCCAATCAATTTATCTTTCCTGCGCAGTGCAACTGCCCAAACCATTTTTTTATCATGCACCAGTTGAAAAATCTTCCTCTGATGGTATTTAATAATTGTAGATTCTAAAAATAAATTAAACTGTTGAGGATAGTTAAAAGGATATTGTTTTAAAATCCCTGCTAACTCCTGAATCTTGATATCCTTTGGGGAGATTATTTTAAAACTCTTAGTTCTATTCATGGACTTCTGCAATTTTGTAAAGGGGACTGGCAGCAGTAATAATCGAAGCACGGAATTTTGACTTCCCCGTATAAAGTAGCATTACATATGCTTGTTTTATAAGAGAAGGGTAACTAAATTTACTCTTTCCAAATAGGCGAGGGTGATGGCTTATTCCTACCTCTGCATAGTTGTATTTTTTTAACTGGGGTGTGAATGCAAGTAAATTACCAAAATAAATAACATCCCGAATTACTTCTTTTTTAAATATCTTAAAAGTACAACAAATATCATGAATCCGCTTACTAATCAAAATGGATAAAATCAAATTGAGCATAAATGAAGGCAGGTGCCGCAAAAAGAAAGAATCCTTTCTAAATCTGCGCCATCCAGATACGATATCGTAGCCTTCATTTATTTTTTGCAATAATAAAGGTAACTCCTCGGGTTCAGTTTGAAGGTCGCCATCCATCATCGCTATCAACTCTCCCTTGGCATATTTAAACCCGGCACAAAGAGCTGAATGCATCCCAAAATTTCTATTGAACCTTATGATTTTTATTCGGTTTTCAATTAGCTTTAATTTTTTTAAGATACTTATTGAATTATCTATACTTCCGTCGTCAATAAAAATTAATTCAAACTTATCTGTGATTTTATGCAAAACATTAATTAATCTTTGAAAAAATATCTCTAAGTTCTGGGCATCGTTATAAATAGGGATAATTACAGAAATCTCAATTAATGACTCTTTTTGCATAATCAACCGAACAGAATGCCTCTGTTTATTCTTAGGCTCTTGCGTTAAAAATCAATTGACAACATCCTATGCAGCCGGGAAATATTTGCTCTCTTTTCAATTTCTTTCTAAAAACAACGAAGGCTTGGCTGTTCCATATTGTTTTGAGACGGTGCAATCTTGCATTGCCGTAATCGCAATAATAACAGAGTGAAGAATGTCCATAGGGATGGATGTATAACCGACTCCACGCAGAAAAACAATGATAATATTTTAAATTGACTCTGTTAAGATAATGATTAATTATTTCCGATGGAGAAACCTCCGGAGAGAAACGAATCTGAACCTTTTTATTTTTTTTATTTAAGATTCTCCTTAGCTGCTCTTTAAGTATCGCTATATCTTTAAAATCGATACCGGGTGGCCTTCTGTAGCCAATATTATCTTTCTCCTGATGAGACAGCTTTAAATTTTCAATTATATTGTGCTGGAGCATAAAGTTACAAATATCCACACCTAAACTATCTGCCAGTTCCAAATATTCTACCAATCTATTTACATTATCCTGACAAATCACAATTTTCATATTTATCAAGGGATATCTCTTTTTTAAAGACTTCTTCAGCCCGACAATTTCTTTTATGGCTTGCAAAGTCAATCTGAATGAGTCGCTAATGCCTGTAATCTTATCATGCAAGCTCTCATCGGGCCCTTGAAGTGAAACTCCTATAAGAACCAAACCCTTGCCTGATAAATTCTTTGGGCCCAAGTTAACTAAAACCCGACAATCTTGCCGAGAAAGCAGTGTCCCGTTGGTTATAATATGGCATTTATTCCTCTGGCTAACCCGGCTTAATATCTCCAACATATCCTCTCTCATAAATGGCTCACCGCCGCTGAAACTTACCAAAGCATGCCTTGATGCCTGTTTAATTATCGATTCAATTTCATTTGAGGTTAGCTCTTGCTTATCTTGACCATCCTCTAGTTTCAGCCAATCGGGATTTCCATCCCGAAACCATTGGCACATATTGCAACGCAAATTACATCTATAAGTAATTAGGAAAAAAAGGTGGAGCGGAGAAAAGGCATAACCATTAAGAAAAAAATATGGAACAAAACTATAGATATGCGTAGCTTTCTTTAATATCTTTGAATAGTTTAACATATTAATATTGCTAATTTCCTACTCTCTTGTTTCCTCAAACCATACTCATTATTCAGGCTTAATCTGATAAAGGTTAATCATTATCCCCCAAAAAAGCTTAGAATCTACTAAATTGCAATTTTTATCTAGCCACTTTTTAGCTTTTACCAATCTTTCTGGGTGAAGCTGTAATGGACTGTTCGATGCTCCAAATGAAGAAATGACAAGCCAAATTCTTTTGTTGCCTTTAACGAACTGTTTAATATCTACGAAACTAAATTGATTTTGGAATGCCGGATTAGAATGAAGATGATAAAATCTAAAATTATAGTCATCGATTTCTGAAACACATTTTTCTTGGAATTTGCCAGAATGATAATAAATGAAAGGTAGTAGTGTGTAGAAGGAGAGGTGTCCAATTATATCGCCCTTCTGAAAATTTTTTTCAATGTAGTTAGCAGCTAATTTATTTTCTACCTTCACAAATACACCCGGATGATAGGGAATTGAAGATAAAGGCAGAACGTTCTTATATTGATTCCGCAACGACACAAAGGATAGCAGTATAAATAGAACAAGTAGTATCCAAACTATTTTTTTCTTAATTTTTACAAAACCGCAGGCTAAGATGATGTAGTAAGCCGGAGTCACATAGATAAGTGTCCTATGTAAGTATATGGGCTTCATCATAAATGATATTATATAAATCAAGATAACTGGCGTTAAAAACCATACTAATAATAAACTTGCTTTCTCTTTTTCTGTTTTGATACTTAAAATACCGATTACAAATAACCAAAGACCCAGAAAAACTGCAAGAAGACAAATAAAAAGAGGTGCGCCGTAACCTATATTAAATATTTGAAAAGAATAAAATAACCTTAATAAAGACGGCCTTGAAATAAAAGCAACCGCACTAAAGGAATCTGGTTCTAATAATTGTTTAAATATTAATATAATCCAAGGTATTAGGAAAAATAAGATGGTAACTTGAGTTACGAGCCATTTAGAGATTAATTTTCTATATTTATTAAAGAAAGAAAAATAATGAACATTTAGAGCTATCAATAGAAATAGAGCTACGATATGTGTATATACGGCTAAAATTATAAAAACAATAAGAGCCAGCCAAGTAATTGGCCTATTTTCTTTAACGGATTTAATATAAAAATAGATAGACAACAAACTTAAGAATATAATTAAGGTATTGTATTTTAATTCCTGCGAATAATATACATGCAGAGGCGAGATAGAGAGAATAAAGGTACTGATGTGAGCTATCCTTTTATTAAATAATAACTTAGCCACCATGTAGATACCAATAATTGAGAAGATACCAAAAGCCATAGGTAACAATCTCAAAACGAACTCACTTTTTCCTAAGTATTTCCAAAAATGAAGTAAAAAACAGGGAAATAATATATTCGAGATTGAAAGTGTAGTTCCTTTACTTAAAAAATTCTTTAATCCTTCCCAAAGATATTCTGGACCCCATAGAAGACTAGCAGCTTCATCATACCAAAAACTATACTTACCTAAGTTATGCAATCTCAACAGCAGGCCACATAATATAATTACCAAAAATACAGGGTCTAATTTATTTTTTTTCATTTTTGTAATTATTTTATTGAAGTATTCCGGCCCCCTCAACATCTTCATAGCTTCCTCATTAACCGATATAGACGCTTCTCTTACTTACAGGCGATTTTGTTCGTTCCCCGCGATGTCTTGGTTCTGTCTCCCGGATGAGTATTATTGTAGCAAAGGCATTACAGGAACGCATATTTAAATCAGGAACATTTGCACCAGAGGATGCTACTGCCTTGCCTAAAACAACGTAATCTGCCTGGGAGAGTTTTGCTAATCTGATTGATTCCTTCTCGGAGAGATTGATACGGCGAAATGCTTTCTCCTTGCATTTTTAATCATTCTTCTTTTTTTAAAAGCGGATTTTAGATATCTTGAATATGAATGTATTTTTTTAAAATGAGAAGGTCTAACCAGCAAGACATAACCTAAGATTAGAAGGTCGTAAAAGAGAACGAATGGTAAATGCATCAAAAATCCAAACACCGACTCATTTTTAATTATACTAAGATAACGGTTTTTTATTAAATCTAAATGCAATTCATCACTAAGATATGTTCGGGCATAGGGTTTATCAATTCCCAAATCTTGTCTGGCTGTTCCTCCTCGGATATGATAGGCAACTGCGCAAGGCAGATAATATGCCTTCCAGCCAAAACCCTGAGCCCTCCAGGCAATATCTAAGTCCTCGAGAAACATCCGAAAACCAGAATCAAAGTACTCACCGCCAATCTTTATACTTTCCAGCATCTTGCGGCGATAAAATGCTACTGCGCCATTTACACCAAAGATATGCTCTGGCCAATTAAATTGGCCCCTGTCTTTACTGCCATAGCCTCTTTCTCTGGCTGTACGCCAAGGGCTTAAGAATAATCCTGTGCTATCAATAGTAACCTTATCATTGCGCAAAATCTTGCCGCTAACCATACCTACAGAAGAATCCTGATAAAATCCGCGCAGGGCCTCTTGAATAAACTGTTTATCTAAGGTTACATCATCATTGAGGCACAAGATAAAATCCCCCTTGCTCAGCTTTATCCCCCTATTAAGCGCTTCGGCATAAAACAGATTAACTGACTCAAAAATATATAATTTAATCTCCGGATAATCTCGGGAAATCTTTTGACTAAAGTCCTGATTAAGCGAATTATCAATTACGATAATCTCAAGGTTTGTATAGGTTTGCTCCCTTATAGAATCTAAACAAGACCTAAGATAATCCTTGACCCCGCAGGTTACAATAATGACACTAACTATTTTATCCCGCACCTTTAGATATTCATCCCGCACTTTATTAAGGGGTAAAAATTCAAAAAATGAATTCTAACAAAGGTGCGGGATTTTATTTGACGATTCTTGCATTTTAGAATAAAATTATAGCATAATGCTGGCGGTTTTGCTAACCCTAATCTTCATTCGGCCCTTTATATCTTCCCTTGCCTTTGGTTATTTAAATCTTATTCATTCGGCTGTCCTTTTGGGATTTTTAATTATCTGGATTATCCAGAGGGGTATTCCGTTAGGAAAAATCCAGACTTTGAAACTTCCCCTTATCCTATTTCTTCTGGCATTAAGTATTTCCATAATTTTCTCTATTGATAAGATAAATAGCTTAAGAGAACTATATAAATATATAAGCGGCGTATTAATCTTTCTGGTTGCTGTCTCTTTAGATTATAAAAAGAAAATCCGAGTGGTCAAAGCAATAATCCTGGCTGGCTTTTTGATTAGTCTCTTAGCAATCTATCAGTATTTTTTTGGCTTTCGTCATGTCTTGGATTATTTAGCCAGAAATAAGGCCTCATCCTCCTTTGCCTTAGACTATATCCAGTGCAAAAGAGTATATTTTCCTTTTGTTAGTCCTAATACATTGGGGGGATATCTGGCTATAATTATACCCCTTATCTTAGCGCTCTGGGATAGAAAGAAAAGAATCTTCCTTAATCCACTTTTCTTTTTTCTTATATCGGTATTATTCGCACTTCTTCTTACTAAATCCTTAGGCGCACTCTTAAGTATCTCTTTAGGCTTAATTATATATTTTTATCTGCAGGAAAATTTAGATAAAAAAAGGGTATTGTTCATCGGTGGACTCCTAATTATAATGGGCTTGGTTTTTCTCCTGCGGCAGACTGCCACACGGCGACATATCCTGCCTACCTTTTCCTTGGTTATGAGGTTAAATTATTGGAAAGATACTCTCCAGATAATTAAAATCGCCCCCTGGCAAGGTTTGGGTCTGGGTAATTTGAATCTTGTCTTCGCCCGCTATGCACACAACTCTTATTTACAGATTTGGGCAGAGATGGGAATCTTAGGGATAGCGTCATTCCTCTGGTTAATCATCGCTGTGCTTAAATCTACTCTTAAGAATATTAAAGATTCCTCAAACAAAAAGCTAATGGCTGGCCTAATTACAGCAAATGCTGTCTTTCTTATCCATAACCTTATTGACTTTAGTTTCTTCCTACCCGAAGTTTGTATTATTTGGTGGGTGATTTTGGGGCTGGCACTTTAAAGTCTTCGAACCCCATCTGTCCCGCCTGTCCGTGTTTTAGCCACCAAATCAAAGGAATGTCCTGTCCGCAAAATTTACATTTACCATTTTGAATATTATTTACCAAAATATGAATCCCGCCCCTTCTGCGCACGAGTAGCTTATTGCACTTTGGACAATATATAGTCTCATCTAACTCAGGATTATTTATATTAGGTTCGTGAATAAATACATTATTTAATCCCGCTTCTTTGGCTGTCTTTTGAGCGGTCATTAAAGTCTCTATTGGCGTAAGAGGAAGGTGTTTTAATTTAAAAGATGGCTTATACCGATAGAAATAAAAAGGCACATCCTCACCTAAATTATCTTTAACATAGGTTGCTAATTGTCTAATTTGCTCTATATCATCATTTAATGTCGGTATGACTACATAGACGACCTCAAGATCAATCTTCTCTTCTGAGATAACCCTTATAGCCTCGAGTATCGGTTTAAGTTCTCCACTGCAGTATTTATTATAAAATTTATCTGAGAAACCCTTTATTCCCAAGCTAATATAATCCATATACCTGCATAATTGCCTTAAGGGCTCTGGATTAATATACCCAGAGGTAGAAAGCACATTGATAATCTCTTTTTCTCTGGCAAGTTTTGCTATATCTAACATATACTCATAAAAAACAGTCGGCTCATTGGATGTATATACTATAACATTGCAATTATTCTTAACTGCCTGGTTAATAATATCTTCTGGAGTAAGATTGGTGCTTTGAATCTCTTCTGGCTTAGCCTGAGAAAGCTGCCAGGTTAGACAAAAATGACACCTCATATTACAACCAGCGGTAGATACTATTAATACTTTATATCCTGAAGCAGCCAAAAGTAAGGGAGTTTTATTTATCGGTAAAATCCACGGTTTTACCGGCCTTCCATAAACTAGACTATATAATTTACCGCCTCTATTAATTCTGACATTACAAAAACCTCTTTGACCATCTTTAAGTATGCATTTCTTAGGGCATAAAAGGCATTGAACTTTACTATTAGATAACTTTGAATAATACATCGCTTCAACCAAAGGATCGTTATTATTTTCGGATAAAATTTCTTTAACTAACCCTTTATTCAGAAAAAATATTATTATGCCTATAATAACTAAAATAGTTGCTATTTGCCTAAGCTTCCTCATTTAAATTTTCTTAGGGTTCTCTTGCTTATCTTACAAACTTACCGGAAAAGTTGTTTTATTGAGATCTAAAGTATATATATATTTTTGTCTCCACAGGCGATTGTTCATCATACAATCGTTATCTTTTATTATTTCATCCTCTCTAAACATCGGGTGCTGCTGCAGGCGCCTGAGAATTCCACGTAATCCGGATTCCCTGATATTGCCAAAACTGAAAGGCATAAAACAACAGGGCTGCACCTCGCCATACGGAGAGATATAGCATGTAATCTTCTCCAGCACAGCACACTTAAAATAGAGTGTTCCGGAAAGAGGCATCTTAACCCTCATCCAGTTATTGACAATGCCTGTAAATAGTTCTTTTATCTTAGAAGTATCCTCTCTACCCAAGGCCGCCTCTTCATTAAGAAGCCATCGGCCAGTGCATGTGGGGAATATAATAAAAATATCATTTACCCTAATCTTCTTCCCTATCTCGATAATCTCTTTAAGAGTCCCGTCTCTTATTTTCTCCTTTGTGGCATAGGTATTTATCCCGCAAGATAAGCCCTCTGCAACGCAATATCTTAAAGCGATTAAAACCTTTTCATAACACCCCGGGACCCCTCTTAATTGGTCATGCACATCAGGCTTGCTGCTGTCTAAACTAACCCAGAGCCGATTAAGTCCGGCTTTTTTCAACGCCCGCACCCTCTCTTTATCCAAGAGCAAACCATTCGTCTCCAATTCTGTGATATATCCCTTGGAAGAAGTATAACTTATGAGTTCCTCTATGTTTTTGCGTAACAACGGCTCGCCCCCGAAGAAGGTAATCGCCAACGGATTGACCTCATGGAGGCGGTCAATAAATCTCTTTATCTCCACATCGGAAAGCTCCAACTGCGGAGTTCTTTTATAAAATCCTGCCAGGCAGTGTGGACACCTGCATTGGCATATGTAGGTTACCCCGATAAAAATTTTTCTAAGTTGTAATTTCTTTTTCAGGATGGTCGCCCTTAGTTTCCTAAACAGGATGCGGCAATGTTTTAGCTTAAAACTAAAACTGCTCTTCTTGATAATCTCCCAATAAAAAAATTTTCCCCGGTACAGTCTAAAATAGATTTTAGAGAATATATTCATTTGGGCTCCTCAGTAATTATTCCTCCCCTGATTCCTTATTGCTTTATTGTAGAGTTCTTAAGGATTCTATCCTCTGTGCTAGAGAAGATTTGATCCGATATATCATAAGGAAAAGTTGTTCTATTAACATCCAAGCCATATATATATTTTTGTCTCCAGGAATGATTGTTCATCATACAATCGTTATCTTTTATTATTTCGGCCTCTCTAAACATCGGGTGCTGCTGCAGGCGCCTGAGAATTCCACGTAATCCGGATTCCCTGATATTGCCAAAACTGAAAGGCAGGCAACAACAGGGCTGAACCTCGCCATACGGGGATATATAACACGTAATCTTCTCCAGGACAGAACACTTAAAATAAAGTCTCCCGGAAATGGGCATTGTGCCTCTCATCCAATTAGCAACATTATCTTTAAATAATTTTTTTATCTCGGAAATATCTTCTTTATCCAAAGCCGCCTGTTCATTAAACAGCCAACGCCCAGCGCAAGAGGGAAATAAAATAAAAATATTATTTACTCCGATCCTTCTGCCTATCTCGATAATTTCTTTAAGAGTCCCGTCTCTTATTTTCTCCTTTGTGGCATAGGTATTTATCCCGCAGAATAAACCCTCTGCAACGCAATATCTTAAAGCGTTCAAGGCCTTTTCATAACAGCCCGGAATTCCCCTTAATCGGTCATGCACATCAGGCTTGCCGCTGTCCAAACTGACATAAACCCGGTTAAGTCCGGCTTTTTTTAATCCCCTGACCCTGTTTCTATCCAATAACAAACCATTCGTCTCCAATTCTGTGATATAGCCCTTGGAAGAAGTATAGTTGATAAGCTCTCCTATATTCTTGCGCAGCAACGGTTCTCCTCCGAAGAATGAAACAGCTAACGGATTAACCTCTTTAAGCTGGTCAATAAATCTCTTTATCTCTGAATCGGAAAGTTCTAATTGAGGGGCTCTCTTATAAAATCCTGCCAGGCAGTGCGGGCACCTGCATTGACACCTATAAGTCGGGGATATAAAAAGTATCCTCAGCTTCAATCCCCTTCCCAGGATGACCGCCCTTAACTTCCTAAACAGAATGCGGCAATGTTTTAGTTTAAAACTAAAACTGTTCTTCTTGATAATCTCCCAATAAAAAAATTTTGTCCGGGATATTTTTAAATAAATTAAGGAAAATATATTCATTTATCTGCCTTCAAATAAGCTGACTTGCAATAACATCATCGGTATTCTCTTCTCTTCTTATTAAAACCGCCTGGCCTGAAGAATCAATGAAGCATACCGGCCTGCGAGGCCTGGCATGCTGGATAGAACGACCTATGCAATAAGCCCCGGCATTTAGAATTACCAGAATATCGCCTATCTCCACTTTAGGAACCAATACATTTCTATATAAAATGTCGTATGGGTTACAGGTGGGGCCGACAATGTTAACTCTATCCCGTAATCTTTGTCCAACCTTATTGGCAAAAAAGAATTTCCTGGTAACAAAAGGGAAATGGAACCCTAAATCGTTAATGCTTATATCCGCTACAATCTGGTTTTTATATTTCCTGATTATGCGGCCTGTTATTATCCCCGCATTATTAACCAGCACCTTGCCGGGCTCTAAAGACAGCCTTGGTTTCATATCAAATATTCTGGATTGCTCTAGGTAACATCTGGATATTGCCGTAAAAAAATTAGATGTAATTTGTTTTTGTAACCTATGGATTAGCAAAAGTTTTTTTATAAAAAATGGGGCTTTATTAAAATATTCTTCTTCTGGGTCAGGATAACCGCCGCCTATATTCAATTCATTGATTGCGATTTGGTATTCTTTTAATCGATGGGCTAAATAAAACAGCTTCTTCAAAGCAACGGCATAATCACCCGGCACGGGGAAAGGCAGCCCCAAATGAGTAAAAAGACCTTTTAATTTAATATTCTTAAACTCTTTTATTTTCTTTACTAGTTTATCTATTACCTCTTGATAAGCTATCCCGAAGTGCTTCTGGCATATTTCAAACGGCCTTCTGATTATATCGCGATGGCACAACGAAAGGTCTATTCTTATACCCAAGTTAGCAATTTTATTTAGCTTTTGCGCTAATGAATTTATTCTTACTGCTTCATTATACGAGTCTACGCTTATCATATGTACGTCATTGGAAATAGCTTCTTCTAACCCGTTATGAATATCATGTGAGTTATCGATTACTATCTTCCTGTAATCAAATCCATACTTTTTGGCTATATCCAAATCAAATTGGACGGAGACATCAAATCCCGCCTTTAAATTATCCAGGGACTCTAATACCTTCGTCTCATAATTGGTTTTTATTGAATAATAGATGCCTACCTTATCCAATCCAGATAGAGAATCCATCATCTTGCGGTAATTATCTGCGATTTTATCCTGTGAAAGAGCATAGAATGGCGTAGGGATTTTCCCGCTTAAATCCATTAATCTATCTATCAGGATAGGACTGTATCCAGCGCATTCTCTCGACATTTTCCCTCTTGGATAAATTAGAGTCTTTCCCTCTCGGGATATTAGACAATTTAACAAGCTGCCCTATTTTTCTAAGGATTACTTCTCTGCATTTTCTTTTCATAAAATACTTATATCTGTTCTTGAACTCCTCTCCGAAATGTATTGATTTCTTTTTTCTATTTGTCAATTGAACTCTGCAGATTGATAAATAAACACCTAAAAAAGGAAAAATTTTAAACGGCAATATCTTATAAAATTTAATTTTGATTAAGAAAGAGGTTATCTTCTTGGGCAGGAAGAACATTAAAACTGCGAAATTTTGGATTTTGAATAATTCTTTATTTCTATTGATATCTCCGAAGAAATAAGATTTCTGGTCTTTTTCGTTTATATCTTCTTTTTTATGTAGATTTTTATAGCGATTTATCTCTGTTTTTGGAAAGTATCTTAACCAGCAGAAATATATAAAATCCACTCTGTGCTCATTGAAAAATTTTAATATATTTACGTGGTCATCGACATCGTGCCCCGGCAAACACATTATCATATAGACTGGACATAAGATATTGTATTTGTTGATAATATCTAATGCCTTTAATATTTGTTGATTTGTCTCATATCTGTATAGGATATTTCTTCTTACATAAGGGTCTATTGTCTCAACTCCAATCTCAACTTCCCTGCAGCCGCTATTTGATAATAATTCAACTGTTTCTTCATCAATCATAGCCGGATGAGCACAACAACTAAAAGGAAGATTTATCCTTTGCTTATAGAGAGGCAAAAGCTCTCTTAACCATTCTTTATCAGATGTAAAAACATCATCGCAGAAATTTATACTGGTAAGCGGAAATCTTTGTTTAGCTAAAGATAATTCTTCAATTATATTATGCGGGTTTCTTTTTCTGTAAAGTGGGCCTTTGTCTTTGTATAGTTTCTGGAGATAGTTGTTTCCACAAAAACTGCAATTTAAGACACAACCCCTGCTACCTAAAATTCTATAGAATGTATTGCAATAAGGGTATTTCTTAAAAAATAAATCCTTATCAGGAAAGGGCAATGAGTCAAGGTTTTGAATCAGCGGACGGACGTCATTCTTTATCACTGTGCCGTTATTTTTGGACCAGAGATTTTGAATACCATCAACTGGCCTGCCATTCTCCAAAGCCTCTACTAAATCCAACATAGCGTATTCGCCCTCACCGACAATTACAAAATCAACAAAATCTTCTTCTATTACTTCTTCAGGAACAGAGGTCGGATGAGCACCGCCAAATACTACAGGAACTTTCAACCTTTTTTTAATCTCTCCCGCCATACTACAGGCCCAAGCATACTCATCCGATAAAACAGAAAAGGCAACAATATCCGGCTTAGAATCGATTACCTCATCTATTGAATGTTTAAAATCATTAAATATCGATTTAAGAATCTTATTTGAGATAGTGATGTCATCGAATAATTTGGGGTCAAGCACCAATTCGGTGCTATGACCTGCTCCCTTAAGAACACTTGATAGGTATTCGATTCCTAAATTTTCGAAACCAAAATAAATAAATGTAATCTTCATACAGGATTATCTTTACAATGATTCCGCTGTCTCATTAAAATTTTATTAAGGATTACTTCTCTGCATTTTCTTTTCATAAAATACTTATATCTGTTCTTGAACTCCTCTCCGAAATGTATTGATTTCTTTTTTCTATTTGTCAATTGAACTCTGCAGATTGATAAATAAACACCTAAAAAAGGAAAAATTTTAAACGGCAATATCTTATAAAATTTAATTTTGATTAAGAAAGAGGTTATCTTCTTGGGCAGGAAGAACATTAAAACTGCGAAATTTTGGATTTTGAATAATTCTTTATTTCTATTGATATCTCCGAAGAAATAAGATTTCTGGTCTTTTTCGTTTATATCTTCTTTTTTATGTAGATTTTTATAGCGATTTATCTCTGTTTTTGGAAAGTATCTTAACCAGCAGAAATATATAAAATCCACTCTGTGCTCATTGAAAAATTTTAATATATTTACGTGGTCATCGACATCGTGCCCCGGCAAACACATTATCATATAGACTGGACATAAGATATTGTATTTGTTGATAATATCTAATGCCTTTAATATTTGTTGATTTGTCTCATATCTGTATAGGATATTTCTTCTTACATAAGGGTCTATTGTCTCAACTCCAATCTCAACTTCCCTGCAGCCGCTATTTGATAATAATTCAACTGTTTCTTCATCAATCATAGCCGGATGAGCACAACAACTAAAAGGAAGATTTATCCTTTGCTTATAGAGAGGCAAAAGCTCTCTTAACCATTCTTTATCAGATGTAAAAACATCATCGCAGAAATTTATACTGGTAAGCGGAAATCTTTGTTTAGCTAAAGATAATTCTTCAATTATATTATGCGGGTTTCTTTTTCTGTAAAGTGGGCCTTTGTCTTTGTATAGTTTCTGGAGATAGTTGTTTCCACAAAAACTGCAATTTAAGACACAACCCCTGCTACCTAAAATTCTATAGAATGTATTGCAATAAGGGTATTTCTTAAAAAATAAATCCTTATCAGGAAAGGGCAATGAGTCAAGGTTTTGAATCAGCGGACGGACGTCATTCTTTATCACTGTGCCGTTATTTTTGGACCAGAGATTTTGAATACCATCAACTGGCCTGCCATTCTCCAAAGCCTCTACTAAATCCAACATAGCGTATTCGCCCTCACCGACAATTACAAAATCAACAAAATCTTCTTCTATTACTTCTTCAGGAACAGAGGTCGGATGAGCACCGCCAAATACTACAGGAACTTTCAACCTTTTTTTAATCTCTCCCGCCATACTACAGGCCCAAGCATACTCATCCGATAAAACAGAAAAGGCAACAATATCCGGCTTAGAATCGATTACCTCATCTATTGAATGTTTAAAATCATTAAATATCGATTTAAGAATCTTATTTGAGATAGTGATGTCATCGAATAATTTGGGGTCAAGCACCAATTCGGTGCTATGACCTGCTCCCTTAAGAACACTTGATAGGTATTCGATTCCTAAATTTTCGAATCCCGAATAAACAAATATAATCTTCATAAAAATGAAATTTTAAAATTATTCTTCTATTTCAGTTAATTGTTTTAATAATTCTTTGGCTTCATCGGCAAGCTCTCCTTCAGGAGCTAATTCTAAATATTTATTAAAATTTTCGATTGCTTTTTCCCTATTAGATAACTCCTTGAAATTACAGCCAAGAAAATAATATATATTGGGATCAAGATCGGGTTTGACCTGAATAACCATTTCAAATTCTTTTATTGATTCGTCATATAATTCTTTCTCTATATAACACATTCCAAGGCCATGATGAACCCTTAATAATTCTTCGACACTTAAATGTTCAGAATATCTTAATGTTTCCCTTAGAAGCTCAATCACTTCATCCCACATTTTGTTCTTAATAAAGAGGTTGTGCAAATGCTGATATGCTTCTTCAAATATCTCGTTATCGGGGGTAAAATTATCCACTACCCCTTCATAAGCCTTTATCGCCTCTTCATCTATTCCCTTAGCTTCATAGACAAGCCCAAGATAATAGTAGGCTTCAGCTATATTAGGATCTAACTCGATGGCTTCTTTAAGTCTCTCTATCGCTTTATCAAATTCTCCTTCTTTATAATAAGTTATTCCCAACTGGGTTAAATCCTCTGCTTGGGCAGCCATACTAAAATTTTGAAAATATAGCATACCCAAACAAACTAACACAATGATGAATAAGGGTTTTATTACTCTAATAAATGACTTCTTCATTTTTACCCCCTTTCTTTTCTTGTAATTTTTTATTAACTAATCTCAAAATATAATCATCTTTTAAATATCTGGATAATATCATGGATTGTTTTTCTTGAGTCGAATATTTCTTACTTATACATATGAGAAAATCAATCACTCTTCTCAAGGAAAGACGGCAAAATAAATGTTTGAACATCTGTACATAAGTACTATATATCCAATCCCTTTCAAATGAAGAACCAAAAACAAGATATTTTATTGCATTTAAATTAAACAAATCCATAATGGTTTTTAAATAACGGACAATACCGGCTTTTGTCCGTAGTTTTTCATGGCGATACAGATACATAATATAATAAAATGTATCCAAACTAATCAAATTTCTCTTCATTAATTCACTAAAGCTAATATGGTCTTTTGTAGGAATATAATCTGCATATAGAGGTATATCACAAATTTTCGAAATATCAATTTTATTGGAATTACTTTTTGTTTGTAAGGGAATCTTAACAAAAGAGCCGATTACAAAAACTCCATTTCCTCTAAGAATTTTATAAACCTCCAAATAATCCCTGGCTCCCATATTTGCCAATCTTTTATTATAGATATCTAACTCTGTATCATCGCAACTCTCATATCCAATAAGTATTTCTCTTAAACCCGCACGCGCTGCTGTTTCTATTAAGTCTGGATGTTCTAGTATGTAATCAGCGCGCATAAATGCCCCTATATTAACATCTATATTTTTATTTATTAGTCTTGAAAAAATCTCTTTGTCTCTTTCATAAAAGGCGCCGAAATTGTCATCTGCTATCTCGATATTTCGTATACCTAAATCATATAAATATTCAAATTCCTTTATTACTCTACCAACAGACTTAAAGCGTTGGGTATGTCTCCACATAGGAGGAACACTACAGAATACGCAGTTATATATACAGCCGCGTGATGTTTCAACACAAATAGTATATCCTTTATATTTAGATAAAGGAACAGTTTTAAAAAAATTTATCTTATCCCACCTCGGCAAGGGAAGTGTATCTAAATTCTGAATAAACTCCATATCTGTGTTTACCTTAATATCGTCTCCTTCTCTATATGTTATCCCCTTAATGCCTGAGAGGCTACTGCCTCTGCCTTGGCTTAAGGCCTCTATAACCAAAGGAAAGGATATTTCTGATTCATTTCTGACTACAATATCTGCACCCTTTTGAATCCATTCCTTATGATAGGCAGTGGCATGATGACCGCCCAGAATTATTATCTTGTTCCTGTCAATTTTCTTTATCACCTTAATGGTTATTTCTATACTTAGGGATTGCGGCGCAGAAACGGCACTAATTCCTATTACATCATAACTGCTAAGCATTCGGAAAAATTCTTTCAGACTGCAATGCTCAACCAATCCATTGAACATATCGCAATCATATTCAGGAACAGTGGCACATAACTGAGGCAAAGCAAGACAGTAAACTTTACAAATATATTTCAATAAATCAGTTATTGGCCAGGATTCATAGATTGTTTTAGGATTCAATAAAAGTATCTTCATATTTATCTTTTCTCTTTTACTTTAATACCATCCTTTTCGCATAATCTCAAAATATAATCATCTTTTAAATATCTGGATAATATCATGGATTGTTTTTCTTGAATCGAATATTTCTTACTTATACATATGAGAAAATCAATCACTCTTCTCAAGGAAATACGGCAGAATAAATGTTTTAACATCTGTATATAAATATTGTATACCACCCCCTTGGAAATTGAAGAACCAGAAACAAGAAATTTTATTGCATTTAAGTTAAACAAATCCATAATGGTTTTTAAATAATGAGCAGTCCCAAATTTTGTGTGCGGTTTTTTATAGGGAGATAGATGCTTAATAAAATAAAATGTGTCCATATTAAGCAAGTTTTTCTCCTCTAATTCACTAAACCATATATGGTCTTTTGCAGGCACATATTCTGCATAGACAGGGATATCATAAATCTTGGGGGTATCGGTCTTAGGAGAATCTTTTTTTGCCTGTAAGGGAGTCGTAATAAAAGAACCCAGTACTAAAATTCTGTTCCGGTTAAGAATCTTATAAACCTTTGAATAATCCTTGGCTTTCATATTTGCTAATCTTTTATTATAGATATCCAACTCTGCATCATCATAGCTCTCAAATCCAACCGCTCCCTCTTGCAGTCCGGCGCGTGCTCCTGTCTCTATTAAGTCGGGGTGTTCTAACACACTATCAGCACGCATATATGCCCCTATGTTAATATCCATATTTTTTTTAATTAGTCTTGAAAAAATCTCCTTGTCTCTTTCATAAA
>CAZQEY010000022.1:21578-29015 GCA_964592485.1 uncultured Planctomycetales bacterium | reverse complement strand
CTTGCCTCCTCTTATCCTTGAAGCGCTGGAAGTCAACTAAATCTACACCTAAGAGAGTCTCGATGGTGTGGCGGAAGGAACTCTTGCTATTTCCAAGAATTGCCAAAGCTTCTTTTGTTTTAACTTCTGCTGAAATATTCTTTTCTGTCTCTCTGGCTTCTCTTGTAACTTCTCTTCCTGAAATACGCTCTCTGCCTGAAACCAATTCAGGGAAGAGCTTATTGAAATGGCGCTGAGCTATTTCTCTTTCTTGAGGATTACTAAAATCTATATCTGCAAATTTATCAATCTTTCTTCCGGTTGCTCTTTCAATCTCTTGTTTAATTTGTTCGCCGTTTCTTTCCCAATACCTAGCCAATCTATTGGCTATGTCCATCCGTGTATTTTTATCAAGTCTTACCGCTCTGCCTCTAGCTCCATCTCTATCACTATTATTCCTACGGAATTTCTTAAAGATACTCCATCCGCAAAAACCAACCAGACCAACCATAATAACTGCGGGGATAATTAAATAAATAATACTGACATTACTTAAAAAGTCAGTTACACCTATTGCCGTCAAAATAGATATGAAGGCAAAGGAATAAAGGGTGGAGCTGCCCTTACCAGAATTGGGTGAACGATTAGATTTTGATTTGCCTTTTGGTTGGTCAGGTTTAGATGGTGAGGTATTGAGACTATTTTGACTTTCGTCGGAAAGTAATTTCTTATATGCGGATAATCTTCTCGCCTCTCTTTGGGTCAGGCCTTGTGTTTCCTGCTTTTTCTCTAATCTGGAGATTTTGGCTTTTAGTTCCTGGATTTTATTGTGAGCTGAGGCAAGGAGTCTCTTTTGATATTCACTGTTCTGACGGTTAGCAGCAATCCGCTCTAAATAGCCTTGGTATCTGACTAAGGTGGGGGTAATATCTTTAGTAGCAATTCCTTTTGAGGTTATATTCTGAACTCTCCTATTTAAAGTCTCAATGCTATAAGCTAAGTAAGAAACCTTTGGTTCTAAACCTAATCCTCTGATAAATGAATGTTTAGCATCATTTAGAGATGGGTTATGCGAATTCCTCTTAAGTGAAGGCGGAGATTTATTCCTTTGAATATCAGTCTCAGTAGATTGAGGAGAATCTTCCTCATCAACCTTAAGTCTGCTGGAGTCTGACTCTTGTGTTCCAGGATTATCAGAAGCTAAACCTTGCCGCAGTAATCCTTGTTCTTCTTCATTAGAAGCAGCTATTTCACAATCACACCCCTCCTCACAATCACAATCATCAGATGATGTGGCTACAGGGTTAGTTAGTGGTGTCTCCAGAGCACCCAATAAACTCTTTATTCCTTTAACAAAAGTACCTTCTTTTCTAAACCCGAGTGTTTCTAAATCAGTAGGATATTCTGTCTTTCCCTTAGCCTTTGCTGGCTTAACAGATTCCTTGGCATAAGCCTTTTCATAGGTCTTGTGTAGATACCTGTAAACCTCATCAAATACATCCTCAGTATTTGTATCCTTGGCAATCTTCTGGATATAATCTCTGACCATCCTGGTTTGGGTTATTTGTTTAGCTAATGCAACCGGTTTAACTCTTAAGGTGCCAGAGACATTATAGATTGCATCAATAACTGGCTGGCGTTTTGATTCATCAATTGCCCTTATCCATTCGGCATTATATCTCCTAAGTCTAAATTGACTAAGCCACAAGAATGGTTTTGCCTGTGCTAATAGGGGCACAAATAACCAGGTGAAGGCCATACCAAGATAAGGGGCAGAGAAAGCAAAAAGTAAGAATATCGGACTTGCTATGATAGTGCCAATAACAACAGAAGTCAAAAGGCCAGCAATACCAGAAATCATAAGAATAGATTTCAACTTAGAAGTCTTAAGAAATCCTCCCACAAAGTAAGTGGCTATTGAAGCCATAATACCTGCCCAGACATACCAATATAAAGGTACGCCCCCCCAGAGCCACCAGCCAAAAATAGAAAACGTAATCATTGGAATACTCAACATAATTTGCATACGTATACCAGAATTTAATATCTTATAAGCAGGATTTCTGCGAGAGATAACAAAATCACAAACAGCAATTATTGCAGGGGCAGTAAGGAATAAACCAACTACACCCACCATAGGTATTCCTGTAAATAGAAATGCAGTAAACACAGCAGTAAGAACCAGATTTATTATCAAAGGTATTTTACTTGCTGCAACTCCTTCTTTCGCCTCGCCCCACATATCTTTAAACCAAAAATGATTCAAGTTCCATCCCTTTTGAGAGGTAGTAAATGCCGCCTTGCCTTTTATTCCTTCTAAGAGACTAGCGCTGTAAGTAGGTATTACTGCAGTAAAGAAGGTAAAGAGCTTAGGAAAGAGTGATATAAATGTTCTCAATGTCTTCTTTAGCCCCTGCCTTTCCACCAAATAACCCAATCCTAAGGTATTAATTGCCTGATTTAGGAATAAGCCCATAATTCCAAATAATATGATAGTTGGAAAACTAATAAAGCCGCTTACGCCCAAGAAAACTACAAAACCTAAATAAAGGAAATTACTCAATACAACCAACGGTTTCTTAAGATAAAAAGATAAGCTAAAGAAAAGTATCATCTTTTGGGCAATGTGCAATTTATTGCTTCTTAGAGCCTTATAGAAAACTCTAAAAACCAATTCTGCAGAACCTTCTGACCACTTACCAAAAGGAATTAAACTGGAGAAAAATCCTGATTCTCTTGCCTTACCAAAAGAAGCATACTCTTTATGGGTAATACGCAAACCCTCTAGCCAAAGTAAGACTGCTACAGCCAAATCTTCAGATACCTCATCAATAGGAAATCCACCCGCTCTTAATAAAGCATCTACATCGTATATCACACTATGGCCATAAGTACCGCAAGCACCAAACATATTGAAGACTCTCTGGGTCATTGAGGTCCAGGTTTCTTCACCAAAGGCCTGAGCTTCGGTTATCCAAGAGTATTTCTTGTTATAGGTATATTCAGAGAATAAAACTGCATCTAATTTATTAGGACCTCTCTTAAACTCAGACAAACCAAAGATAAGCTTTAGGGCGTCTTCCATTCTTACTGCGGCATTGGAATCAAAAAGCATTAACTTCTTACCACGGATAAAATGCAGAGCCTGGTTCAAACTACCTGGCTTTCCCCCCTTTGGGGTGCCAGGTCTTAATGCGGTAGCAATTATACCATTTGCTCCTTTAGAATGTAATTTACCAGCCCAGTATACCTGTAAGTATGGATACTCTGTCATTAACTTATTTAATGATTCTTTCTTCACCTCTTCCATACGCTCATAACCGGTATAAGTTACAATTAGCTGTATTTGTCTCTCAGCAATTCTCTCTATTTCTTGCTCGCTCTTTTCAGGGAAATAAATCGCTGCCCACAGCTTAAAGGCTTGCCTTATCTTAGAAACCTCTTTGATTGTCTTATGCAGTGGTTGCATGCGAAGGCTTGCCCAATCCCTAATCTTCTCTTTTAAAGAATCAGGTAAATCCCAATCTAAATGCTTTAGTTTATTACCTTTTTCAACTGCTTCTGTATGTCTGGCTAATCTACCTTGATAATCATTTCTCTTCACAAGTTTATCCCACTCATCAGCATAATTAATAATTAGCCGATTTATGCGCACTTCTTTTCCGCCTCTATCAGGGGTATTAAGCTCATCAAAGGATAAAGTAACATCTGCTGTTCCGCCCGCAATCAAACAAGCCATAGGAGGTAAATTATCCCAAGAGTCAGCTGAGAGAATATCGGTTAGCCATCTACCAATATAAAGCTGGAATCTCTCTTGCGCCTCTTCATTCTTAAACCATTCCTTCAGTTCTCCATCATTTAAATGCTCCTCTATATTAAAAAGATTTAGCTTATCTTCTTCCCTTACCTTATCTTCCTTGTATAAATCCTGAATAAATGCTATATAGACTAATGACCATATCACATTAAGTGGATTGGGGGTTAATTCATTTGCTAATTTACTTATTAGTATATTTTCCTCTATCTCTGTTAGTTCCAATAATCCCATCCTATTTAATTTCTTAACAAGTTCTATCAAATATTCTGGAGTTATTTTTTGCCACTTATCTTCTACTTCAGATGGAATTAGTTCTTTAAATCTTTCCTTTGCTTTATAATATTTAGCTCTTGCATCTTCTATGCTTCTTACCTGGCCTACTCCTTGTTTCTTTCCCTCATAATAACCAAAGAAGCTCATCAAAGTATACATAACTACCCAAATGCTTAAAATTGTAAAGTAAATCCCTATGCCCAGAACAAAGAGTGAAGCGGCAGTCAGCCATCCGCCAAGGATAAAATACTGATAGAAAGCAGTTAGGGTATAAAAGTTGAAGACAACATTCCAGAAAACCCAAATAGAAGAAAATATTACAAGTAATAACCTGCCTCGTGCAACTTCTGCTTTGGCTGTTTCGTCATCTATCATATCGTCTGGTAGTTTGTATGTATTATAAATAAAGTAAGAAACGACGCCTGCTATAAAAGCAGATATTAAACCAGAGATTAAGATAAACGGATTAGCAAATACAAACATACCAGAAAGGCTTAAAATTAAACCTAATCCCAAGGAAGCAAAACAAGGAATAAGTAACTTAACCAAAGGTCTAATGCTTCTGACATATTCTTTTACCCCTGTTTTATCCGATTGGGTCTTAAGGCAAATACCCTGCTCTCTAAGGAATCTCACTTTTACATCCTTGCCCTTGCCCTCTAAAGATGCCCAACTCATCAAGAAACTTCCCTTATCTTCACCGGCAAATATCTCTGCTCCGTCTCTAGCAATTATCCTGGCTCTTCTCTCAACTATTTCGTCACCTTCCTTTTTATTGTATTCCTCTGAGAGAACCTCATCTAATGCCTCTACATCATCTTTAATTTCTTCAAAGACATTCTTCTTCTTATCATCCTTAACCATTTTGATTGCCTTATCTAAAAGTTGATAGCGAAGACGAGGAGCATTAATCAGTCTTGCGGACATCTCAAGAATTAACTCAGCCAGGGTTATCATTAATAAGACATCGCTAAGGCTGCTGGCATCATATTGATTACCCCATCTTTTTGACCACTCTTTAAATCCGCGGAAATCTTCGCCAAAATAGTCCTCAACCTGAATTACCTCTTGCGTAGAATGGTACCTTAGCTTCTGGGAAACCCTTTGAATGAATGCACTATATTTATCATCTATATTTTGGGCTCCTAAATCTTTTAGCTTCCTTTCAATGTATGTCTGCCAGATAAGCTCTTTTAATTCAAGCTCTTTCTCATCCTGCTTAGTATCCTTAGATACTCCTGAAGAAGCTTTACTGCTCCTTTCTGCATTAACTATTTTCTCAAGGGCCTTCTTGCCTTTTCTATTAAGGTATACCAATAGACCTATTATGCCTATAATTACTCCGCCAAAAATAGAAACAAACAGAGTAAAATTATCCTTTATCTCTTTGATAAAATCACCAATAATATCTATTTTCTTTTCTAAGAGGTTGCCATACTGGTCATATTTATATTCAGTTGTTTGCCAACGGCCTGAAATAGGATTCCTTTCTCTTACAATCTGAATTGAAGTTCCTGATTCAGCATCATATCTAATATCTATCCATTCCTTGATTAAGTCTCCATCTTCCTCGGCATCCTTAGCATAAAGAGGTTTTAGATAAGGAGCATCGAATTCATAATAAATATACTCTTTGCCAGAAATTATGGGTTGTAGATTTGCTATGCGCATTACTACGCGTTCATACCCTTCTTCATAGAGTTGACCTTGTTTTGTCCAGAATTCACTGCGTTTAAATCCGCCATTTTCTATAAGATATAAATAACCCTCATTGCCATCTCTGGTAGTTTCTTCTTGATAGGCTTTTACCTCAATTTCACCATCCGGATGAATAGTAAGGCTTACTGGCAATACACCAGTAGGTACCTCGGTGCCATTTACCTCTTCCAGCCACCATAGATTAATCACAAAATTTCCATTAGGATACTCACGCAAAATATCTCTATCTAATGGGTCATTGGGGATAAGATACAGAGGGGTAGTAATAGCATCTCCTGCTGAAAAACCAGCATCTCCTTCTAGAATAGAACCCTCTAATCTTCTGGTTGTTTCTTTAACCATAGGCAAATATGAATCCTGAGTTATCCCTATAGAGCTTAGAGCATCCCAGATATCATTCCAGTTATCATCCCAAATACCCATCTGTTTCATCTTCTCCTCTATCAAATCAGAAACCTTGATATGCCCGTAAGTAATGAATAAAAACTTCTTCGGCAATTCTCGGTCAAGGAAACTAAAGGCGTCTTGAGCTTCACTATAGCCAGGATCAGGGGTAACGTAAGTTGCTGCTATCTTGTTATCCAGAGTAAGCTTATAACCCTTAACCTGCTCACCCGCCTTCCATTCTACGCCAACTGCTCTGAATCCATTCTTTTCGGTAATAATATTTCTGCCTTGAGGATCGTGGTATTCTGTCCACGTGGCACCCCAAGAGGTAGTAACATCTGCACGCTGTAACAATGTTTTGTTGGTTATTATTATGCCATTCTCTTCCCAAGCCTGCCTTATTTCATCTGGTAACTCATTAATGTCACCAAAAAACTCATCAAATGTCCCAGGCTGAGAATAGTTAACATCCCAAGCCCAATTATCTTTAAACCATACCCTGCTAAAGTAAGGAGTTGGTGAAGTTGGTGTCTCGTACACATTGATTGTAACCCAATCATCTGCTTTGGTTATTATCGGACTTGAGTGAATATCGTCATAACCATCAATAAGAGTAGATTTTGTTCTCAGATTATTGGTCTCATAAACCCATAACTCTTCATAACCAAGATAATATTGATTAAATGAGTTTATTTGATTAGGGGTGAGATTAAGTTGCTCAATTGAGACATAATTTTGGGCCTTACCTATTTCATCTAGAGCGCCATCAACCAGCCATTTATTATGTTCAACAATGCATTCAATACCATTTATCCTCTCAATCTTCTGGATAATGGTAGAGTCTTTATCCTGAATTAATATAGGAAGAGAGTGAATATCATCATAGACATCAATAACTGTGGAGCCTGTTATAATTTCGGTGGTATCATACACCCAAGCCGCTTCTAAGTCAGGATAATATTGCTTAAGTAGAGCCTCCTGTTCAGAAGTAAGGTTAAGTTGTGCAATAAGTTGTTCGATAGGAATCTCACCCTTGGTCTTACCTATCTCGCCTAAACTGCCGTCGGCCATCCACTTCTTATGTGCAGTAAGCCGCTCAATGCCCTTTATCTTCTCAATCTTCTGGATAAGAACTGAATCCTTATCCCTGCTGATTACAGGCAGTGTATGGAAATCATCGTAGTAGGTCTGGGTGGTAAGGTTGGTTCTCTGATTCTCTACCTCAAAGCCCCATACTGAGCCGAGGTCAGGATAAAGTTCTT
>CAZQEY010000022.1:0-21478 GCA_964592485.1 uncultured Planctomycetales bacterium | reverse complement strand
AAGCCTAATTCATTAATTGATGTATCACCAATCTGGGTGCCTATCTCTTCTAAGCTACCGTAGGCAAACCATCTTTGATGGGCAACAATCTTATCTTGAGCATTGATTCTCTCAACATCTCGGATGGTTATGTCGTACTCTTTAATAATGCCCACCGGCAAAGAGTGAGCTCCGTCATAAACCTCAATTCGAATAAAGTCACCTGTGTTAGGATTCACAAATGGATACACCCAGAACAATTCAACCTCAGAAACTTTACTAAGATATTCCTGCTGTTCCTGGGTAAGGCTGATACCCTTCTCTTTCAAGAAAGCGGTTAATTCTTTTAGGGTTGTGCCGGATAGGTCATAAATATAGGCCTCTTCAAGAAACTCAATTGATTCCTCCCCCTGCTCATCTATCTTTACCTCATAAGGCGCAACATAAGAGGCTATTCCATATTCACCAGCCTCTCCTTCATATTTATAGATAACTCCTTTATCTTCCGCGCGCTGGTCTATTATCCTACCCTTAATATCATTAATCCGCTCTTCTACTCCAATTACTTGTTTATTTTTATAATAGGTTACTTGTGTTATTTCTTCAGCATCTACTTCATCCACATGTTGAACCTCTTCAACACTAAAGAGTTCACCCGTTTGCATAACCACGCTAATTCTCAGATGCGACTTGCCGTAATTATCAAATTTTCCATCATAAATATAATAGGTTTCCAAGTCACCTTTTATTTGTCTTAATAATAATCCATCTTTATAAGTATTAATCTCTTTCAGCCCGACTGGGGCAAATTTACCTGGCTCTAACTCAGTATAATATTGAACCTCTTTAGTAACGGCGCTTTGTAACTGTTCTATAAACTGGTTACAATTTTCTTCTGAGATTCCTTGTTCTGCTAAACTTAGTTTAATCTTTTCAATTTCAGCGGCATCTAAGGTTACATCTAAAACCTTAGAGGTATAGTAGCCCTCGCGGGTAGCTGCTACGCTGTTTACCCAGGTCTTCTCACCATTATTTCCCATGACCCAGCCGCCGGCGGGATTAGCATTATTTTTAAGCTCACTGATATATTCCTCAATCTCCTCTGAAGGAAGCCCTGCTTCTGTAAATATATCTCTAATTAACTCTTCCAGCGTTTTTTCAATTATATCTGTCTCTGCTTTCTTTACTATCTCTCCTTCCTCTTCTACTTCTCTTTCCTCTACTACCGCAACCTCTATCTTTTTTGTCCCATCAGCATACCTATAATCTAAAGCAACGATATTTTCCACTATGGACTCTAAGCCAGATTGATATCCAACCTCTATCTCTTGACCATCCGGAAACACTAAAGTAGCCCTATCAATTTCCTCTTCATCGAGGATTAACGTAATTCCTTCTTCCTCTATTCTTTGGAGAGTAAACATCTCATCGGGTTGATTGTAAATTGCTCCCTCTAAACGTGTCCAGAATCCGTAATCTAAAAAGGCTTGGAGATAATTTTCTGTACCTTTGATTCCTGGAGTATAAACAAGTTCTATTGTCTTACCGTAAAGATTGACATATCTGTAGCCTGAATTGCCAGAAGGAACACGCACTTCCTCATCCTCTAAGTATGTAAGCCAGGCCTTATAAGGTTCTAAGGGATTTATGTAAAACTCATATTTTCCTGCCTCTATCCCTTTTTCTATATCTTGAAGTGTAAAAATTTTCCCATAACCTGACCAGTAACCATAGTCTTCCAAGGCGCTGACTACTTTGCTCCTATCACTCGCCCCCGGGGCAAGTACTACATCTATTACCTTACCTTCCTCTACAATAAGTTTGCCCTCATGATAGGGATATTCTCCGGTCGCCACAAACTCATAGCCTTCTGCGATTATATCTTCAGGAGTAAAGTACTTTGGAAATTCACTGGATTTATTAACTACAACCCAGAAAGTCCGTGGGTTATTAGTGTCAATACCTCCCCCTGGATGTAAGGCATCCTGTAATGCCTCCTTTAATTTAGGTAAATTATCAATGGCTTTCTGTATCTCTTCTACTGAAAAGACTAATGCATCAAGGGAGTCGGTTAGCTGTTTCTCGCTTTCAGGGACTGTAAGCCCTTCTGGAGGAATATAGAAATCTTCTTTGCTGATTTTTTTCTGGTCTTCAATTATTGAGGAAATGATAGAAGTTATATTGACTTCTTTTCCTTGTTCATCTAAGGCAACTTCTTTCTCTAAAGTAAAAGGATTATCTCCGGATTTAGCAATAATGTAATAGCAAATACTGGAAAGAGATGCCTTTCCAAAAGGCGTATTCCAACCATGACCAGTAGGTCTATCCTCTGAGGTTGCGTAGGGCAACGTTCCTTTAAACATCATCTCTTCTAATTGACCAAGATAGTAATCCGCCTTTTCTTTATCACCGATTACCTGATAGGCAACAATCATATGAGCAGTCCACTCAGGGCTAATCATATCTTTTTTGTCATCAAAATCAAAACCAGTTACTTCAACCTCTGTGCCATCTGGCTTTTCATAGGTAACTGTAACTTTACTCTTTTCTTCAGTGACTTCCATTAGTTTATTAGCATCTATTCCCATTTCCTTTAAGGTCTCTGGACCCAATATCATTACAGCTAAGGCCTGAACATCGCTGGCAAAAGCATTATCCGGCTCATACATCATATTGCCTTGTTCATCGTATTCGATATTACCTTCTCCATCGACTTTAATCTGGAGGCCACGAATAAAATAGCCCAAATCTTCATTCCAAGCCTCGGTTTTTATGTAGTCTAAGGTCTTATTTGCTGCCTCCTCATATCTCTTCTCGCCAGTGAGCTCGGATAACATCGTAAAGTAGATATAGTCAACAAAATTCTCTTCATTGCCCACGTGCCCTAGGGAAGGAGCTGCCCTTATGCTCCCATTAGCATTTTGAAGTTTAATCAACCAATCTCCAATTGCTTTAGCGATATTCAGATAGGAATCGTCCTTTGCAACATCCTCTGTAGCATCATTTGTAGCTAGATAGTATTCAAGCATAGAAATGCCCAAATACACATTAGGACCATTGCCTTGTATTTCTTCAACAATCTCCTTTGTATCAACATCATAGGCATTGGAAAAGCCAAAGAAGGTAATATTTTCTTCTTCTTTGGTATTAAATTCATCAACATAAGGATCTAATATTTTCTTTGCTGCTTCATTATCTCCTGCTTTAATATAATTGTGAACGGTTAAGGCTTGGTCAAAGGTGAACCCCCAACCAACAGTCTCCCAATCTCCAATATGACTGGCTAAAAGCCCAGTATCTGTTTCCTGAACCAATGTGCCTTGTCCATAGAATTCCCCAACCTGTCCATAAGATTCAGTATTCTCTTCTACAGAGAAAGCTTCTTCTGCCAAATTCTTTAAAGTAGCAACTAAATCCTCGTTTTCTGTTGTATTAGCAGTCGATGGCTGCGCTGCTTGAGCATAGGCAACATAGGCAGAAGGATTGGAAAAACCTAAACCTATTGCTGCAGTAATTGCTAAAGTTGCAGTTCGGTGAGCATAATTTGGTTTTCCTTTATAAGAAAGTAATGCAATTACTAAAACAAAACCAATAAAACCTAAAATCCAGGCAGGACCTAGGCTTAAAATAATTCCTGTACTTATACTCTTTATTAGGCCATATATTCCTAATCCTGAGAGAATTACACCTACCATATTTAAAGGGAAGTTTTCAAAAATAACTTTTGCTTTAGAAGAAATCTTTAAAGAAGAAATTTGGGAACTAAGATGTGAACCTGCTACTATCATCAATATACCTATCATTGTGAACGCGAGTGAACCTAATACAGAGAAAGGCAGAATATTTTGAGCGGTTGCCTGGCCTAAGAAGCTCTTAAGTAATAAGAAAGTAACAACCGAGCCTAAGAATCCTAAACGAGACCACTTTTTATTAACAGTATCTTTTAAGCTACTTAAATAACCATAAATCTCGGAAATCAAGAATCCGCCCAATACACTCAAAATAGAAACAAATCCAGAAGGAATGAAAGATGAGCAAGCTATATAAGAGAAGACAGTAGCGATTATTCCTATACCCAAATACTCAAATAATCTCCTGAATCTATAATCTTGAGTGTTATCCTGAGGAATGACCTTACTCTTGAAGAGGTTTTTAATATTTAGAATAGCGGTTAAGGCAGAAGATGTAATGGCTATCCAGATTAAAGAAGAGGTAATCCCTAAAACATTTATCCCGTAAATTAAGTCAGTTAAAGAACCTATTGCGCTTGCATAAGGAGAAACTAAATTAACAAAAATCAGCATCAGCCCACCAAAACTGGCAATATAACTTATGAGAGGCAATATTCGGTTAGAACTAAACTTAAATAGAGTTCTTATCCAGCCTTTATTTTTCACGCCCTTAATCAGGCAGGCTAAATCTTCCATGCTAGTATCTTGAGAGAGCGCAGGAGCTAAAATAAACTTCTGAACAAAAAATACTCCTAAGGCTAAAATTGCTCCGATAAGAGAAGATAAACTGGGTAATGTTAATCCTGATTGAGAAATAGCCCAAAGAGGAGTGCCTATAATACCAATTTTATAGAATAAACCAAAGATACAAGCTAAACCTATAACCACAAAAATCACCTTAATTGGTTGAAGGGAAAACTTCTTTTCTTGCTTGGGAAGCGCTACTTTGGTCTCATCACTTATTTTCTTCACAATAGAATCAAGCGCTGCAGATAAATTCCTAAGAGTAGTTTCATAAGCATTCTTTATTCCGGATAAAAGTTCGGCAACATAAGAGAAGACAAACAATTTCTGCCATAAAGAATAGTGGCGAGAGATATACTCCAGTCTCTGACGATAGGTATCTATGTATCTAAAGAAATTACCCATATAGAAATCTACTCTTTTCAAGGCCTCTTTTGTATAGCGAGCCCTCTGTTTCTCAGTAAGCCTTTCTCGTACTATCTGGGCATCCTTTCCAAATAAAGCCTCTACCCCTCTTTGCAAGATATTCATTCTGATGTTTAATATCTTCTGCCAGAACTCACCTGTATATTCCCAAATCTTCCTTTGCGACCTAACTGTCCTAATTCTTTCCTCACTAATTTTCCTTTGTAGAAGTCTAATTACTTTTTCTGCTTTATCTGAAGAACTTTTTTCTAAAATCGCACTTGCCTCTTTTGTTAGCGATTCGTAATCTGTGAAGATTTCATCTTCAAGGGAATATATGCCTCTCCAATAAGCTTTTTCATCTGGTCTTCTTGCTCCTCTTCCCTTAAACTGGTCAGTGGCTAAAGAAGACCAAGATAAATTAGCGTCAATTAGATAAATACCCTGTTTTTCAGCCTCGTCTAAAAGAACAATATCAATACCGCGGCTGCCTACAGAGGTAACAATGGTAACCTTTCCTGGCTTTCCTGCTTCTCTGACAATTTCTTTTATCTGGTCAAAATTATAACTATTGCGCGCATCGATTACATCTACAGATAATCCTAATTTTTCTAATCTATCTCTTAAATAGATAGCTTCTTCTATAGGGCTAACTTTTATTAGAACCGGCCTTTCCTTATTGGCCTGGGTTGATGCTATATCCTTTGCCTTTTCTAATTTTTCTTCTCTCTTTGCCTTGAAACCTATTCCTTCTTCAATAATCTCTCCTCTTTCAGAGCCCTCAAAACTTACAATCTCTGCTTCAGAATAAACGGCTCTTGTCAAATCTCCATCTAAGCTTCCTGTTAATCCAATAAAGCCGGTGATATGGGGTAAGGAGAGGTAATTGGTAAGATACATCTCAGAGCCGGTAATGCCTTCACCCTTGAAGCCAAGGCCTTCTTTTAATTCGAGGAATGTATGCAAGTAATCCTGCCATCTTCTTCCTCTTAAGGCCTCTCCAGACTCTCCAATAATTACCACTTCGCCATTTTCTACATAATATTTATTGGTACCCACCAATGCCCTTAATGCCTGCTCAACCAGATAGAAGTATAGCCATTCTTTATTCTTATCTTTGGTGATATTTAATCTATTTCTTGCCTGTGTCTTTCCTCTAGAAGTGAGTTTGACTACATTATCTCGTTTTTCATATAATCCTTTACTGCCTTGAATCTCTTGAGCAAATGAAAATACAGCTCTTATGACTTCCTCCAGCGACTTATCTTCTCCAAGCGATATCACAAAAGGAGTTAAGGCTTCATTAACTAAGGTAATATCCGCCTCATCTGCCAGAATGCGCCACTTTCCTCTAAGTTGAGATAAAAGGCCGGATAAAAACTCTCTCTCAACATCAAATATCGCTTCTGAAATTACAGCATAGATTACGTCTGCTTCCTTATAGAGTTGAACGCGCTCTACATCTTCGAAGTTACCATTTCTATAAATTTTACTCTTTCCTTCCTGGGTAAGATAACCTACTTTAATACCGTATTCAGAAAGTAATCTTGCTGCAGTATTAGCGTCTCTTTCTGCAAAATGATTATGAGATACAAATGCCAATACTCTTTCATCCCTAAACCTTCTTATAAGATAAGTCAAGCCTATAAGAACTATTGTTTTACCTGCAGCATATTCCATCACACCAAAAACTTCCTTTAACTTAGAAGAAATATTGTTTAAAGATAAGATAGCTCTTTTTTGATTCTCCCATTTCTCATTCTTAAATTCCTTTCCAAAATATCTTCTTAAGGAATCTTCAAATTGCCCTAAAGTATCCTCTTGAGTTCTCCCCTCGATACCTTCTTTTCGTGTAGTTGTCTTTAATGATTTGATTATATCGGGTATTAAATATAAGGCCTGGGTAATATAGGCAAGTAATTCACCAAGAACCTTGGCAAATATAGGAGTATGGATTATCCTATTGATTCTTTCATGAGTTCTTTCATGGCGGTCAATGGAGACTCTGAAGATTCTGGAGAGATAATCAAAGGCATGATGGCGATAATTCGGCTGGGCAATAGCAGTAGTTAAATACTTATACCACGGAGAACCTCTTATTCCACCTTGTTTTATGAAGGCGTAGATAATTGCCGCTGCCTGAATAAAGAAAAATATCCCTACTCCCACAGGTAACAAAACCAGTCCCATTAACAATGAACCTAAAGCATTAACATTTTGTTTTTTATTAACTTCTTTGTTTTCTCTTCCTTCGCTTTCCTGTCTTTGAATTTCTTTTCTCCTTTGAATAAACTTCCATAGAGCTAGTGCGGCTAATCCACCACCTATTGTAGCTATTCCAGGAATAACAAATCCGGGGATGCCTTTTTCTTCCTGCGGTGGGAGAATAATTGGTCGCGTTTCCAGTTCAAAAGGATTAACACCAGCTAAAATATACCCTGCCCAAGAGGTAGAAGTTAAACTCATAATCTCTTCTGATGCTACATACCAACCAAAGCCTGTAGGTCTATTTATATGAGTTTGGCTTCCTCTACCATAAGGATAAGCTAATTTATTATTTTCTTCCTCTCCTTGAGAAAGAATAAAGTTTTGCATACTTTGAGCATAACCAAATAATTCTTCAGATACAGCTCCTTGATAGTATTGAGCTGCTAAAGTGGTAGCTAAAACTGCCCCACCTGTCCATTCAATGCTTATTATAGGAAAGCTTCTTTGAGGATAATTTCTATAGTCTGTGAAATCCACGCCTTGTAGAATGCCATTTTCGTATACACCTGCTTTATCAAATGTTGTCTTTAGAAGTTCGTAGGTAGTCCCCTTTCCAAACCAACTATCTATTGTTTCTGGTCCTAATACATCTATCGCCCAGGTTTGACAATCTGTAGCAAACCTTTTTTTATTAGGTTCATAATTGTCTCCTCTAATAGTAAACCCTTGCCAGAAGTAATTCCCATTGAAAGCATAATTTATGAAGTAATTTTCTAAATCTTCTAAAGCTTCCTTATAAATATCTTTTTGAGTTAATTGATAAAGCATCTTAAAAGCTGCATACCAAGAAAGACAATTTTCTGTATAAATTTGATTGTAATAATAGGATTCAGAGCCAAATTCAGAGCATTGACCTTTGGGACCCGCTCTTATTCCACCGATATCAGTTTTTAAGATCAAAGCTACCCGTGCTAGCTCTTCAGCTAATGTTAATAAAGTATCGTCTTGGGTTTTCTCATAAACTTGACTAAACCACATACACATCCAGGCATTCTCACCACTTACTGCGTGCCAATCAACCCAATTTTCTAATCCATCTACTCTTTCAGGTAATTTCCACGTTCCAGTTTTTACATTAGTAATCCTGAAGATATAACCTCTCTTACCAATCTGGGAAGGCGATATTAGCCTGTAGGTATCAGTAGGATTATCAGTATATACAAAAGAATGTTCCGGATCATTAGGTTCATAGTAAGCTCTTAACTCTAAATTGCCAGGAAATCTTGCATCTTTAAACATTAAAGCCATCTTCTTGCTCTCTTCTATATAGCCTTGTTTTAAGAGTGAAATACCTGCGCAGGCTAAATCATAAATAACTGCGCCGTACTCTAAAATCAATCTTTCTTCTGGATTTACCGATTTCGACCAATCAAAATCAGGAGGTACATCGAAACTTAAGGGCAAACCAGTCTCTGTCTTTGAGGACCAGTAAAGAATTTGATTTATAATTTTCTGTATATGAAGAGCTTGAATCTCTTCAGTCTGTGCATAGGGGGCAGGAGTTTGAATCTCCTCAGTCTGTGCATAGGGGGCAATTTGAAGAGGAGTTTGAATCTCTTCAGTCTGTGCATAGGAAGCAGTTTGTAAAGGAGCATTAAATAATATAGCAACTAATAGAGCTAGAGCGCTGCCTTTTATAAACGCTCTCCTTGTTATGCCGCCACCCACATCTGTTTGGGTAGCGAAGGTTTTCAGTTCAACTAACTTATGGGTTAATTCTGGATTAATGACTGCAGTGATTTCATGAAGCACATCCTGGGCTGGGGCATCTTCAGGAATAATGATATAGATAAGGCCTTCTTCAGTATAATTGGCAACACCGATTTCTGGAGGACCACGGATGAAGTAAACCTTTTCTTCGGGTAGTTGATTCATTGTCTCCTCAGGAATATTGTATAAGCCCCTAACCTCTGAAGGATTAAGCCTGCCATAATCTTTAATTATTGCTCTTATTCCACCAAATTGATTAACCAGACGATTTATCTGTTTTCTAGACTTACCTTGGGCTGAGGCATCCTGAGGCTCGCCAGATGCCCCTCGTCCAGACGACGTCGGAGTTTGCGGACCTTTTCCTCTTGGGCCTCTTCGGCGGATGAGCCAATATGCAACTCCTCCAATCACAAATGGTCCAGCAATAGCACCTGGCAGCCAGGCTGGAATTTCTCCCTTTTCAGGTTCTGATTCAGGCGTTAACTCAGGAGTCAGCTCTGGCGATGGCTCAAGAGTTGATGATTCAGAAGCTGGCTCAGGCGATACTTCTGGTGTTGGTCTAGGTATTTCTGCAGCGATATTTAAGGTGTACTCGGTAGTCAGTTCTCCATCGAATACTCTTATAATAAGTTGGGTTTCACCAACCCAATTTGCTGGAGCACTGATGTGCAGGATATGGTCTTCATCTAAGTCAGCTATGACGTCGATATCTAAGGCAGAGGTATCTATGGTGTAGGTAAGTTCTGACGCTGGGGTCTCGTCAGAGACATAATACTCTAAGTCTATATCAACCTCTCTTTGGTCAGCAGTGAGGTTGACTTCGGGTATTGTGCTTATTGCAGGTGGATTGTTAGCTATGCCAGTTATAATTAATTCATATTCAGAAGTTAATTCTCCATCGGATACACTGATGATAAGAGAAGTCTGTCCTTCCCAACTTACTGGGGCAGAGATATGAAGGATGTGGTTCTTATCCAAGCTAACTGTGACATTGGAGTCTAAGGCAGAGGTATCTATGGTGTAGATAAGTTCTGATGCTGGGGTCTCGTCAGAGACATAATTATCAAGGTCAATCTCTGCTTGCCTCTGGCCAGGAATAAGAGTAACTGTTGGGATTTGAGTAATAATTGGTGGATTATTGGGATATAATTCATCTATACCTTCTGCATATCCTCTAACCGTAAATCCATCCTGTGGCCAGAAGAAAATACCGCTATAACCTTTCTCCCAAGCGCTTAAAATAGCCTTCCTTACATCCTCAGAGCTTAAGGCTCCATATTCGCCAATAATAACCTCCATATACCCCACACCCAAGGTCCCTACCGGTGGAATTTCCTGATTATAGATATGGATTTGACCTACGTCTATAAACTCTCGATACTTAGCAAGGCGCTGAGGATGAGCAGTGCCTATGGTTACCTGACCGTCATATTCATGGATAAGATTAGCAAATGTCATAAGGAAGCGATAAACGTGGGGATTGAAGACCACACCGCTCTCCGGCTCAGGGGCGGTGTTCTCTGGCTCATTCATAATCTCAATAACCTCAAATTCACCAGCAAAGGTTTCAACCCAAGGCCTGAAGGTCTCAATAAATTCAGCTAATCCCTCCTCAGTGAAGAATTCAGGATACTCTCCTGTTGGATAACCATTCTCAAAGCGCACACTATTTAATATATGGAAGTCAAACATAGAAGGAAGAACAACTATTCCCAACTCATTCTGTGCATCAATTATCGCTTGGGTATCTTCGTATACTTTCTGTATTAAGACCCTCTTGCCATCTACAACTTCGGTTATCTCATCCCAGTTGCGCAAATCCATAAACAGCCATACACGGGCACTTCCCATCCCTTGAGCCTTAACTTCAGATAAGGCATTGTATATCCTTGTCTTGCCATTGGGCATAATCTGGCTATACCCACCAAAAGAGCCAATAGCGTATCCATAAGGTGTCTCTTCGCCCCAGGTTAAGTTACGGCCGGAGTTGCGGATGAATTCTTCCTCTGATACAGGCTGTCTTTCAACATCAGCTAAGGCAGGAGGATAAGGAATTAGTCCAAGTGTAGTGGGTCCTATCTCTATTTCCTTTACATAAAGTTTTCCATTATAGGTTGCGCTTGAGCCTCTTCCTATGGCTATCTTTAGCCCTATGGCAATTATCTTAGTGGGATCAAAATCTGTGTCCTTATAGGCAGCAGGATCATTAACAGGATCAAAGCTAAGATCAATCCAGCCAGGTTGAGAGAAATTCACCCAGCTCGAATATATGTTCCTCCAGTTAGAACCACTCTTTAAGAATATCTGGGCACCGTTTGGATTAGAGGCCTCACCAATTAACCCTTCGGGCACATAGACTGTGAAATAAAGTCTATTATCAGTACTCATATCTATATAACCCTGGGGGGTCTTCTTTAAACCACGAATATTGGCATAGCGTAGGTCTAAGAATATCTCACCTTTACTCTTATTGAGATGTCCGCCAATTAAATCTGCATTTAAGATTAACTGATTATTCTTGAAATCTGGCTGAACGGAGATAATACCCTGGCTATCATAATAGTCTTGAGCCTTCCAGCCAGCACCAATGGGTATGGTTATACTTTTTTCTGACTGTTCAGAGGCAAAGGCAACAGCTATACCCAGATTATTAGAACCGCTGAGCTTGGAAATCACTTTATCCATGATAGGAGAGATTATTGAAGTAACTAAGAAAAGTAAAACTATCAAAGGAAGGGTGAGTTTTGTGGTGAAGGTTTTCAGTTCAACTAACTTATGGGTTAATTCTGGATTAATGACTGCAGTGATTTCATGAAGCACATCCTGGGCTGGGGCATCTTCAGGAATAATGATATAGATAAGGCCTTCTTCAGTATAATTGGCAACACCGATTTCTGGAGGACCACGGATGAAGTAAACCTTTTCTTCGGGTAGTTGATTCATTGTCTCCTCAGGAATATTGTATAAGCCCCTAACCTCTGAAGGATTAAGCCTGCCATAATCTTTAATTATTGCTCTTATTCCACCAAATTGATTAACCAGACGATTTATCTGTTTTCTAGACTTACCTTGGGCTGAGGCATCCTGAGGCTCTGTGAACTTCCTCACACCAAACTTAAGAGCAGATTCTTTGAGCGCCTCAATGCCTGCTAAGGTCCCCTTCTCTATCAGCTCTAATGTTGAACCGCCGCCAATAGAATTATGAGTAAGTTTTGCGTTTATACGAGTAGCAAATTCAGTGGATTCACCTCCGGCAGTTATACCGATTATCTCCTCCAATGCTTTCATTATTGCCTCGGTACCTTCAGTTGCCTCAGGAATCTTAGGGTCATCACAAATTCCCACTGGACCAGCAATAACCCCTGTGCCTGATTCCCTTATATCCCTAACATATTCATTTATAGCCTGACTACCTATATCTACACCATAGCTTCCTTCTGGAATTGACTTTTGGTTTCTTAGAATCTGACCAGTCTGTTTATCCCTGATAGTATGGTCTTTGGGTAAGCTAATCTCTACTCCCTTTTCTTTTGCCTTTAGTAATACCTGACCAGCAATAAATATTTGGTCATATATCTGGTCCCACTCAACATAAGAGTCACCAATTAATTGCTTGATATCTTCCGGCGTGATTTTCTCGACTTCCTCCTGACCAGCTTTTACTTTATCTAAATACTTAGCAGCAATCATAAAGGTATAAGCCATTGCACCACCAATTTTTATCTTATCTTGAGGCTGCATATTATCTAAAAGACTCAAGGCTACCGTCATCTTAGAGACTATTCCAACCTGTGTCTCAATCTTTTTACCTGCCAGGATAAAGATAAATGGCTTTCTCTCTTTTCTCAATAACTCTTCACGGATACCCAGAATATATCTAATCTCTTTTTCCTGGAAGACTCCCATAAGTGAGGGTAGATATTTGGTTATTCCAACAATGCTACCAGTAGGACGGTGCAGTTGGGCAAAGCAATCCGAGACATAGATATCTGCTAAACTAGCTAAGAATTTAGCGTATCCTTCATCATTGGCATCCTCTTCAGGGTCAAATCTGGGGTTCTCCAGTAAAACAATCTGACCTTCTTTTAGAGTAGCCACTATCTGTCGTACTTCCTCCTGGTTGCGATAGACGCTCTTTATCTGACCAGTAAGACTATTGGGTGCCATAAGCATCTCGTGCTTTAATAACCCTTCTTCCTCCAATAGTTGCTTTAAGCGCAGATATACGGGGATAAGGCTAAACTGGGCTGCTTCTTTTCCTCGCGGCCTACCCATCCAGCCTGGCTGCAGCACTACTTTACCCCCATTCTCGATTATATGTTTTAATGTAGGTATAAGTGCCCTTATACGGATATCATCAGCAATAAGATTAGGATTATATAAATCTTCTATGCTAAAGTCTTCCTTCTTTTCTAATTTAACACTCAGGGTTACATCAGTTGAACCCCGCACAAAGAATACCTTTCCTTTTATCTGGGCTGGTCTTAACTCAGCTAATCGTGGGATATCCTCTACCGTCACCTGTCTGGATTCAGGAGTACCCCGGATGCGATTGACAAGACCGACAAGCTTGCTTGCCAGGGTCTTATGGTATTTCCAAGCCAGGAAGGCAAGCAGCCCTACGACAACGACTAAACCTACTATCGCCATCGGCAATCCAATTGCAGAAGAATTAGATGTCGCCTGAACCATTTCCGTTACCTGAGGAATACCGTCAAGGGCTGCTGCCTTGGCAGAAGAAACAGGCCCAAACAAGGTAAACAATAACATAGACAATAAACCGCCCAACGCACCGACAATAATTAAGCCTAAATTCGCGCTGCCTCTTTCCAGGGAACTATTAGTTACTTGCGCTACAGGCGAAATCTCTTCTTTATGGATATTTAATGGCTGTACGGGTTTCGGCTCCGAATATATTGATTGCGAGGTTGCCTCTATGCTTGCATTTGTTCCTTCCAAATATATATTCTTTTCTATAAATATCGCTCCCCCTTCATAGGTAAGATGTAATCCTAGGTCGTCGTTTGGCAGATGCACATATTCTGGTTTGCCTCTATCTGCGCCTTCTACATAAAACAGGACTGATTCTCCACTTTGTAATGATGCGAATAATAGATTGCCTTTCTCTTCATAAATGAATATCCATCCATTATAAGCATAAACTCTTGTCACCCCGGATTCCGTGCGGTCAATTTTAGTGCCATCGGGACGCAAGACTTCCATTTCTGAAGCGAGCGTTTTAAGTTCAGCTTCCGTAGGCCTAAATTTGTTGATTTCGCTCAGCACTGATTCAAAATTCCCTTCTGCCGCTTCTATAAAATCCTGCCCGTATTCGCTGCGAACCATTTCAACAGACCCTATTAAATTTTGATCATTAAGGATTATGCTTCTTAAATTATATTTATATACAAGGGTTATCGGCGTGATAGATATAATTAACAAAAGTGCTATTGTAGCAATTTTGGCTACAAGATTCTTGCTGGAAGCCAAATATAAACCACTTTTAACAACAATAAAGAATATACCCGAAAAAGCAAAAATATCGGCGAGATTTGCTATGCCTATTGGTGAGTAAATCCAATCTGTGGCTCCGCCATATAAAGCAAGTTCAATCCCGTTGCCCAAAGCAGCTGCTAATATAAATGAGGCGGCTATAATAAGCTTCATTTTTTTCAATAAGAAGCATACAGGGAGTATTAAGACAAATAGTGGTAAAGTTCTTAACTGGTCTATTATATGGATTTCATATGCGATACCAAAAGCGCCTTCGGGCCTTGCGCCTAATGGAAGGAATATGCTCACAAGATATTTAGAAAGTAAATCTATGCTCAGAAGTATAACCGTTAGCAGAAACATCTTATTAGTTACTAACCGGCGTAAGAAGGAAATAGTGGTGAGGGTGGTCTTCCTAAGGAAAGACGCAATCGGTGGACCGAGTATTCTTATAATCTCCTGACAGGCCTTCTTAATTTTTCCGCGATATTTAATTACATAACTCAAACCCAAACCAACTAATCCAATCCCTATTACTATCGCTGCTATCACAGCTGAATCTGGATTGATATACCAAGTAGTTGCCGCCTGAGCCACCCGTGTTGTCTCTGGAAGCTCCTCTAATGGAAGAGTCGCTGCCGCGGCACGAGAAGTAAATCCGAACAGCCCACCTACTGTTAAGATTAAAGCTATAATTGGGCTGCTTCTTTTCCAGATACTCTTCTGCGCTTTGCCAAAGTATTGTCGATTTCTAATCTTTGTTCGAAATTCAATCAAATTTAATTTAAAATAACTTAATCCGCGCTTATCTTTACAAATCTCCTCCTCTGCGCCTAATTTACGAAATAGTCGTTTAATCCGCTCTACTTTTGTATTGAAGATTATATACTTATATACTTTAAATTGTATGGCCTGGTCTAATCTTCTAAATAACATTTTGGCAACTACATTCGGCCTCTTTTCTTGTTTACATTTTGCTATATATTCCTTAGAAACAGCTATGCCTTCTATGTAAAACGCATTGAACGCGGTAAGCTCATTGTCGCTCCTGACTCCCGGTTCGCCGCGATTGCTATATCCTCCACGGCCTATAATGAAACCTACTGTCTCGTTGTTTACCTTAGCTAATAAAAGCACGACCCCTTCACTTCGGTAATTAGAAGCTCCTATGTTTCTCAATTCTTTATATTCTTGAGAAATTCTTACAACATCTCTCCATGCTTCTGGCCAATCCTTAAGCTTTACTGGCCCGTCAATAGTTATCTTATTATCTTCGGGGCCAGTTGCCATTCCGCCTATCGCCGGCACCATTGTTAATAAAACAGCAAAGGATTCAAAAACAAATCTTCCTGTAATCCAACTAACCGTAGCCGCTGCAGCGCCAAGTATCACACCAGCCACGGTGAGTGAGGTACTCCACCGCAGCGGCTTGGTTAACGATTTAACGCCAATTTCTATTGCTGTAAACAAATCTGTGTTGTGAATAAACAGATGATTACGTCCCGGATATCTCTTGTGTGTCTCTTCGTGAGCTCTAAATACCCAATTATCAGCCTTAATCTCTCCGGTTTCAGGGTTATAGGAGGCTAATGGCTCATCTGAAAGCAGGTGCCTCCAGAATCCCCAGCCATACTTCTTGACTAATGCCCTGATTACCAGCGCCTCCTTAATTAGACTCCAAGGAACAATGGGATTGTAGAATATGGAAAGCAGGGTATTACGCGGGGAGAGGGAGAGCACAGGAACAAACTGAGGTTCAATTATTTCTACTTCTAAAGATTTATTTGTATTATATCGCGATACGGAACCTCCAAGTGAATCCAGGTAACGGGTTACATAACTTTCAGGTATCTCTACGCTCATACTCTTCTTATTATCTTTATCTATCCATGGGTCTAAGACCTTGACGCCTAAAAGATTGGCTATCTCTTGCACTATCTGCCTTGCTGCCTCTTCTTGTAATCCTGTCAAGGAACTGTCATTTGTGTAAACTCTCTCTTTTACATAGGCAAATTCTTTGTTCTCTAAATATACGCCGTGCAATAAAACAAACCCGATGACCCGGCCTGCATTATCTTTGAAGATAACAATAAGCTCCTGAGCGTCTCCGATAAAGCTCATTAAACTCTGATTATAACCACTCCTATCATTGCTATTCTGGCAATTGCCCTGACCGCTCGCACCATAGCGGCCAATCTTTAAGACTTCCTTCAAATCAAAACTCACTTCAGCAGTAATTATTTTTTTAGATAAAGCCTTGGACTTATCTGGAGAGGTTTCCTTTAATGCCTTTAATAAACCGATTATATCGGAAACAATCTGGGCTTCGGGTTTATTTTTCTCCCGCAACTGTTGATAAATTATATTTAATGCCGGTATGAGCTGCGAGATTATCTCCTGGTATAACTGGGATAACTCCTTAATCTTTCTGTCTTGTTCTTGAACAGGAAGCCTTGCAATATCTTGTATTTGTTTAATTATTTCTATTGCTTCTGCTAAACTATTCTCTTGTTGCAGTGCCTTTAATTTATTAATTAAACCTATGGCTTGATTGCGTATCCTTTCGTTTTTGCCTGAGAATCTTAGGGCTTTAAGCTTACCTGTGTCCTTAGAATTTATGGCTTCCTTTAAGCTGGAATCTGTAACCTGACCGGAAAGCTCATTAAGCTGACCTTCTAACTTAGTTATCTCTTCCTGAGCTGTTGCACCCACTTCCTCAGGGTCAAATTTACATTCCTCATTATGGCGTTTATAATTATCTAAGGCGACTCCGAACAATTGCTCGAATAAACTCAATTCACCTTCCTTATCATCGCTTGCCTCTATTTTAAGTCTAGACAATTCGACAAGTTTATCTTTTATCTCTTGCGGCGCCTGCCCTTCCGCAAGCCGGTGAGATCTCTTATATTCCATTACTCCTTCTGAACCATCTTCAAAATATGCCTTAACTAATGCCTTTAAAATTTCATAGGCATTGTGGTTATCTTGATAGCTCTTCTGGAAGTTAAATAAATCTATTAAGAAATCTGTATCGGAAAGCGCCTCTCTTGCTTCGGCGTGAATCCTCCTAAAATGTATTCCGAAGGCCTGTTCAATCTTAGAAGGCAGTAATCTTGAAACAGCGCCTGCCAAATCTCCAGATTCTATACTGGCTTTGAGCTCTGAGTCTGTAATAATGCCCTCCTTCATAAGGTCCAGGCACGTGGGAAGGAAATTCAACGACTGCGCTAGCGTCTTTGGCTCTTCATTCAAGATAAGTAACTCTACCCTACTAACTAAATCTGGATTATTGCATGCGCAGAATAAGCCTCTGGTAATTAACGCCCTCTTTATCTGCGTCTTCTGCTTAACAAGATAATTAATAATTTTTTCCTCTGCCTCTGAATTTAAGTTAAGCCTTGAAAGCAGAAACTCCTCAACTAAATTCAAATCCTGATTTTTCTTTGAATAGCCCCATAATTGAATAAATAAAGATATGGACTCGGTAACATCCTGATTGATATCAAATAAGTTCTTAAGATGGAGCAACGTGAGCCTGGATTCATCCTCTCTAATTCTATCCCCCTGAAGAAGCAAGAGCGTCCAGATTTCTGCATCTAAATCAATTAACCGGGCAAGCGCCCTTTCGTGCTGTCTGGTGAAAGCGAGGAATGAATCCTGACCAATCTGCGCAATTATCGGTTGGAGTTGTTTTAGATAGGTAACAACTTTATTTAAGGTTAAGGACTCTGTAAGCGCAACCAGATTCTCCATCCCGTACTGTTCAAATACCTCTTTATACTCTAGAATCTTAGGCATAAACTGAATAATAACTTTTTCTTTACGGTGATTTAAGAATTCAACTCCAGGAGTCGTGGTGTCTGATTGATATAAATCCTCCTCAGCAATTGGTATCTCAACGTAAGGAGCGGATGCCCAGAATTCTCTTAAAACCCGGACAGTCGTTTCTATCAACCTCTCAGAAGTTACTATTTCGATATACCTGCCTTCCCTGAACTGCTGAGAAGCAAAATCTATAACAGCCAGAACCGCAACAATTCCATAAGGCTCCTTTAATTCGCCTAAATCACGGACAAGACCAAATGCCTTATCAACTCCTCCCCCTGCATAAATCTCATTAGCATTTTCCCTTATCGCCCTAGCCAGAAGGATAAATGACTTAGCGCCATACTGGATTAGTAAATCTAGATTATTTGTTAATTTTTCTAATTCAATAAATTCATTTCTGGCGGTTCCCGGTAATGTCTGTATAATAATTAGCTGTGCAAAAGTACTATTGTTGATTTTAGATAACTCTATAAGGTCCTCTAACCCGTCTTGCTTGATTACTTCGGATAACTGATTCAAAACCTTACAAGCTCTTTTGATATCGCCGCCGGACAGCTCTATAACCTGCTTTAATTGATTTAAGTCAATGCATCCATCCTCTATCAACCCTCTGATTGATTCTACGCCTTCAATTAACGGCTGGAGCATGGTTTCGGCTTTTGTCTGCTGTCTTGTTTTTCCGTTGAAAGAGATAAAATATCCAGTTTTATTATTCAATCGTTCTGCTAAATTGATTATCTCTATAAACGCCTCTACCCCAAATCGCTCTACCAAATCACCTATTGAAGACTCCCTTAATAACCTCTCTATCGGCTCTTCTTCTATTGAAACACTCTCAGCAGTATTCTGCTCACATATAGACCTCAGTTCCTGCATAATCTTTAAGTATCTGAGCCAACGAATGCCCATCTCTATTGCTACAAACAAATCTGCATTGTGAATAAACAGATGATTGCGTCCCGGATATCTCCTGTGTGTTTCTTCATGAGCCCTGAATACCCAGTTATCGGCCTTAATCTCTCCGGTTTCAGGGTCATAAGAGGCTAATGGCTCGTCTGAAAGCAGGTGCTTCCAGAATCCCCAGCCATACTTCTTGACTAATGCCTTGATTACCAGCGCTTCCTTAATTAGGCTCCAGGGAACAATAAGAGTATAGAATATGGAAAGCAGGGTATTGCGTGGGGAGAGGCGTTGACTCGAGCCTTGATTATCCATTAATCTATCCTTATGATGTATAGTCCGGAGCGTGCGCGGTATCTCCCGTATAATAAACAAAATGAATGTAATGCTTATAAGTGCCAGCCCTATGGTCATAAAGAAATCTGCAAAGGTCGCTTTACCCCAAGAGGACTCTCTGACACAGAGTATCATATAGCTATGTGCTGGTATAAAATTTGCTATAGGGGCAAACATAGCTTCAATCAACTGCCCTGCATTTACAAAGAGCAATCCCGCAGCGATAGAGGCAGTTGTTTTTAAGCTCGACGCCTTTGCTTTATTAATAAGATATGCAAAAATAACAATTATGCCTATAATTATAATTGCATTCGATAACAGGTCGGAATGAGTGAATGCTATTTGAGAGAAATATTGTTCTGCACCTTCTTTAACAGGGTCATGGAAGAATATTAATTCTGAGAAAAATATTTTGATAATTAACTTGCTTACCTGGTCAAGAAGGATACCCGCTATGGCTACTTTCCCCATAGTAGTAGACCAGATTCTTTTTGGAATTGAAACTATGTAATTAATAATTTTATTTAGTATTTTCCCTTCTGCCTTACCTCTTATTCCATCGTCCTCATGACAGTTTGTCTTCTCGCTACCGACTGGCTCGACAACGTCTATTGCATTAATCAGATTGGGCATTGCTTTTCGCAGGAGAATGATTAATGCCTTAACGCCAATTTCTATTACTGCAAATAAATCTGCATTGTGAATAAACAGATGATTGCGTCCCGGATATCTCCTGTGTGTTTCTTCATGAGCCCTGAATACCCAGTTATCGGCCTTAATCTCTCCGGTTTCAGGGTCATAAGAGGCTAATGGCTCGTCTGAAAGCAGGTGCTTCCAGAATCCCCAGCCATACTTCTTGACTAATGCCTTGATTACCAGCGCTTCCTTAATTAGGCTCCAGGGAACAATAAGAGTATAGAATATGGAAAGCAGGGTATTGCGTGGGGATAAGAGCTCAGGTGAACCACGGTTGAGCTGTGCGCGGCGGACATAGTCTCTAAATGCGCTCACAAAATTATCAGTAAACTCCTGGAGGATATTTAAATTACCTTGTATATTACTGTAGGCTGTGCCTAAACCCCAGAATAAATTCCTGCCATGCCTGTAAAGCTCCTGATAAAGACTCTCTTCATTCTCATTAATATATCCTAAGGCATCGTTTAATATCTGCCATCCCTTCTCTTGACCTAATTCTTCAATAATAGTAGAAAAGATAAAGTCATTGGCAGTAGAATCTAATCTATCCGGGAATCCATAATGGACAACCAGAGCAGCAAGGAATATTACTTTCTGACGGTGACTTGCTTTATCAAAAAGAAGAAACCTTCTGTTGCCTACATCTACCATTACTGGCTGCGTCCTATCACGAATTACAAAATTACTCCGATGTAAATCTTTGGGAATGGTATTATTTAAGCTTAAGCCAATGCTTAAAAGCGCAACAATGATTTTCTTACGCAATCTAACAGAGAGCCTATTCTTCCTATACAATTCCTGCGCTGTTGAACCTTTAATAAATTCCTCAAGATAGAATATTCTTCCTTCATCATCTCGGAATGCTATGCCAAAGCGAGGCGTATATTTATTCCTCCCCGATAATCTCTCTAAGTCATTGAGCTCAAGCTCTGTAATAAATCTCCTTTTGTCCTCCTTTTCTTTCTTCAATGCCATTAGCATAACCAAAGGTCTTGAGTTTCTAATATAAAATGTTAACTTAAATACCCATTTATGGCTTCCTACTCTATAAAACTCAACCTTTACCTTTTTAACGATATCTTCGGCATTAATATCCTTGCCTGAAACATTACTTAATACCTTGACAATCTCCTCATCAGAATGATTGCTAAGGAAATTCTCTAATAAATCTCTTGCCGCTTTTGTTGTCTCAATAAATTTCCGCCAAGATTCTTTAATCTTTTGGGCTTCAAAGGATACTTCCTGCACGCTTACTGTCCAAGGGCTTACTTCTCTTTGGGTGATATCCTGCCTGGAGACCAATGACTCTTGGGTTTGCGGCTGGGTTTGTTCGAAATATCTAATCTGATTTTCTTTTCCTTCTGTCTCGGTTTTTCCTTGCTCGTGGG
>CAZQEY010000021.1:5097-30877 GCA_964592485.1 uncultured Planctomycetales bacterium | reverse complement strand
GTCTTCATGTCTACCCGGTTTTGTATATAAAATTTTTCCAGCATCCAAAAATTTGCTATTTTTCAGGTAATTTAGCTCGGGAGCCATTGTCCCGCAGGAAACAATAACATAATCTTTGAAAGATTTTTTTTTCATTTTAATACTTTCTTAAAATTCCAGATATATCCTTTTTTAAGATTATTATCATGAATTACTACACTGGAAAATTCCTTTTCCAATACAAAATTAGCATTTGATATTATTTGTTTAAGCTTGTCTGTATCCACATGTTCTGGGTAAACTGAAATTAAACCGTTGTTTTTTAGGATTCTATAAACTTCACTCAGTAGCATTGATAATTTTATGTCACCAATAGAAAAATACCAGAATATATCATAAAGAAGTACTATATCTATTGATTTATCTGCCAGTGGTATAACTTTTTTAAATTCTTCTTCTATTATCTCAATATTTCTGAGATTTTCTAAATCAGATTTCTCCTTTAATTAATTCCACCAGTTTCTCAACCACCTCATTGGTCTCGCCCTGAAGAATCTGTCCGCCCTGGCGGGGAGGTGGAGTAAAAATGTTCACTACCTGGGTAGGCGAACCATTCAAACCAAGCGCTTCTGGGTCCGCCTGAATATCCTTTGCCCCCCAGAGGGTAATCTTGGCCTTCTTTGCCTGCATCATCCCGCGTAAACTGGGCAGGCGCGGTTCATTTATCTCCTTAACCACTGTTAACAAGGCTGGCATAGGCAGCTCTATTATTTCATAACCCTCCTCAGTCATTCTCTCCACGCGAGCAATGCCATTATCTATTCTCTCAATCTTTTTTACATAAGTAGCCTGAGGAATATCCAAATGCATGGAAATCCCCGGGCCTACCTGCGCAGTATCTCCGTCTGAGGCTTGTTTACCGCAAAGGACTAAATCAAATTTACTAATCTTTTTTATTGCACAGGCTAAGGTAAAACTGGTAGCCCAGGTATCACTCCCGGCAAAGGCACGGTCAGTAATCAATATGGCCTCATCGCAACCCATTGAGATTGCCTCCCGCAGCGCAGCCTCTGCCTGGGGTGGACCCATAGATATAACCACCGCCTTAGCCCCGAATCGCTCCTTTAAGCGTATACCCTCCTCAATAGCATACATATCAAAGGGATTAATAATTGATTTTACCCCTTCACGAATTAATGTATGCGTCTGGAGATTAATCTTAACCTCGGTAGTTTCAGGTACCTGTTTTATGCAAACTATGATATTCATAACTCACTTGGCCATTTCTTTAATCAACTGTAGCGCAATGATATTCCTCTGAATCTGATTGGTGCCTTCGTAAATCTGAGTAATCTTGGCATCGCGCATATACTTCTCAACCGGATAATCCTTCATATATCCGTAACCGCCGAAAATCTGCACGCAATCAGTAGTAACCCGCATAGCTGTATCGGAGGCAAATAACTTAGCCATAGCTGATTCCTTAGCAACATTGGTTTTGCCTGAGTCAACCATCCGGGCAACTGAGTAAACCAATGCCCGTGCTGCCTCTATTTGGGTGGCCATATCAGCCAGCATCCACTGAATTCCTTGAAAGCTCGATATTGATTTGCCGAATTGCTGCCGCTGTTTAGCGTATTTAACCGTTAAATCCAAAGCCCCCTGAGCAATCCCTACTGCCTGGGCAGCTACGCCAGGCCGAGACAAATCAAATGTCTTCATAGTTGCAATAAAACCCATTCCCTCTCTGCCCAATAGATTCTCTTTGGGAATCTTGCAATCGTTAAATATCAGTTCACTTGTAACCGAAGCACGAATGCCGAGTTTGTCTTCCTTTTTGCCAAAGCTAAAACCTGGTGCTCCCTTCTCTACGATAAACGCTGATGCCCCGCGCGCGCCTTTGGATTTATCAGTCATGGCAATTATTGTATAAATCTGGGCTTCTCCTCCATTAGTAATAAAATGCTTCGTACCGTTTAGTATATAAGAGTCGCCTTGTTTCTTTGCTGTGGCCTTGATGGCTGAAGCTTCGGAGCCAGCTTCCGGTTCAGTCAGAGCAAAAGCAGCTAATCTCTCTCCCTTAGCTAAGGCGGGTAGATACTTCTTCTTCTGCTCCTCGCTTCCCTGAAGCATAATGGGAAAAGTGCCCAGGGCTGAGGCAGCATAGCAAACCGCAATCCCGCCGCAAGCCCTGGATAATTCCTCAGTAGCAATACATAAATCCAGAACCCCTCCCACAGTCTGCCCTTCAGGCAACTGCAGGGTGCCACCATATTGTTCGGGAACAAAAATGGCAAATAAATCCGACTGTGCCAGTATCTTGATAATCTGTCCAGGGAACTCTCCGGTTTTGTCTAATTCCGCAGCTACCGGTTGAATCTTCTCTTCGGCAATCTTGTGGCATAGTTCCTTGATCATATTCTGCTCATCGGTTAATAAATAATCCATCCTCCCTCTCCTTTCAATAATTAGAACAGTGGTATGGATTCGTAGGATAGCCGCCGAAGCTTACCATAACTTCATACTCTTGGTAGCGAAGGCGGACAGCATTCCTTGTTCCTTTCCTAACACTTAATCCTTAATACTTATAACTTCTTAATCAACGCTACTTCCTTACAATTAGGAAACTTGGGGCAGTGAATACACTCAACCCAAATCTTATGCGGGAGTTTCTGCTTACTGACCCTGCGAAATCCGGATTTCTTAAAATAATCGGGAACATAGGTCAAGGTGAATATGGATTTGCATCCAAGGTCCTTTGCCTCGTTAATTGCTGCATTAATTAACTGCCTACCGATTCCCTTCCTTTGATAATGCCTACTAACCACTAAAGAGCGAATTTCAACTAAGCCCTTCCAGGTTATATGCAAAGCACAACAGCCGACTATCCGGTTATTCAGTTGGCAAACCCAAAAATCACGCAGCGATTCATAGAGATTTGATAAAGACCGCGGCAACACCAATCCCCGCTTGGCAAATTGATTTATCAGCTTCTGAATCTGACCTATATCTGTAATCCTTGCCTTTCTAATCATAAGCTTCATATTATATCCAGAATTTCATCAATTTGCAAGAGCCGTTAGAGATTTTACTCCGCAGGCCCAACTATGACTGCCGTATTATCTTGCCCCTATCAATGACTAAAATCAAATCAGAGATTTCTTTGAGGAGATTGAGATTATGGGTAATAAAGACATAAGTTAGATTGAATTTATCTTTAAAGTACTTAAGTAAATCCAGGATTTCTACCTGTCTGGTCAAATCCAGGCTAGAAATCGGCTCATCCAGAATTAAGAATTTAGGCCTCAATAATAAAGAGCGAGCCAGACAAATCCGTTGTCTCTGCCCACCGCTAAATTCTATGGGAAAGCGGCTTAGAACGCTCTCATCCAGGCCCACACTTCTCAAACTGTCCAATATCTTGCTTGCTGATTCTTTTTTATCGGCAATGCGATGGATTACCAAGGGTTCAGTCAGAATATCACGAATACACATCTTAGGATTAAGGCTCTGATACGGGTTTTGGAAAATAATCTGAACATCCTTGCGAAAATTGATTATCTCTTCAGGATTATAGCTAATCTCACCGCTAGTGGGAGGAATTAATTTCAACAGGAGTTTAGCCAATGTGGTTTTGCCTGAACCAGATTTTCCTACAATCCCCAAGGTGGTTGCCTTTCTAACATTAAAATTTATGCCATCAATTGCCTTGACAAATCCGCGGCTCTGTCGAAAAATCCCCCGCTCAACTGGAAAATATTTCTTTAAATCCCTCACCTCTAATATCAGGGGCATCTCTCCTCCCTTAACCTAATCTTGAATAAGCCTCAACCAATGCCTTGGTATGCATATGTTGAGGAGCAGTAAAAATCTTATTTAAACTGCCCTCCTCTACAACCTCACCCCTATACATCACATAAACTCGCTGGCATAATCTTCTGATTAAACCCAGATTATGAGTAATAAACAGGCAGGAAAAGCCGATTTCTTTTTGTAAATCAATAATCAAATCTAAAATCTCACTTTCTGTATCCGTATCCAGATTTGTGGTCGGTTCGTCAGCAATAAGCAATCTTGGATTTGATGCCAGTGCCTGAGCAATCATTATCCTCTGATTCATCCCGCCGGACAGCTGGTGCGGATAATCAGAGAAGACCTCTATGGGATTAAGCAAAGCAACTCGCCTTAATAATTCGATTGCTTTTTCTCTAGCCTTAAGCTTATCCTTTTCTTGATGAACAACTACTGCCTCGCTAATCTGAGAACCCACAGTTAAGATTGGATTAAGAAACATAGTTGGCTCCTGGAAGATATAGGCAATCTTTGCTCCCCGCACCAGTCTCAATTGGTCCTCCTTCATCTTTAACAGATCATTGCCCTCAAAAATTACCTCTCCGCTGATTATCCGCGCAGTAGAAGGTAATATCCGGGTAATCGCCAGTGTAGAAATTGTCTTTCCTGAGCCAGACTCACCCACTAGACCAACAATCTCATTCTCTTTTATCTCTAAGCTTGCGCCTCTTACTGCAAAGATAACTTGCTTACCTTGGATAAAATCGACCTTAAGATTTTTTAAGCTTAATAAGTTACGCATATTCAATGAGCCCGCCACAGAACTTTGGCGGGCGAATTGTACCCCGCACTCAGAAAAACCATAGCCATTTTTATTCTGGCTGAGTGAAGGGTCAAATTCAGCCAAACAACTTAGCTTCACTATCGTTCGCTAAGTTGTGGCTTCATTTGACCTAAATTCGGAATCTGTGTCTTAGGCCCTCGCCAATCAGGTTAAATCCCAAAACAGTAATAAATATAAATAAACCCGGATATAGAGTCAACCACCAAGCAAGACCAAGGGTTGATTTTGCCTCTATCAGGATGTTACCCCAGCTAGCAGTAGGCGGCTGAACTCCTAGGCCAAGAAGACTCAAACCCGATTCCATCAGGATTACATATGCAATACGCAAAACTATGCTTACCAAAACTGGAGCAATTCCATTGGGAATTAGATGCCGCAGGATTATCCGCAGATGAGATGCTCCGATTGCGCGGGCTGCCTGAATAAACTCCCTCTCTTTTAGACTGAGTATCTCCGCACGAATCAGGCGGGCTGTGCCCATCCAGCTGGTCAAGCCAATTATCACCATAATATTAAATATAGAGGGTCCTACTATCGCTACTACTGCCAGAATCAGAAAAAATGTCGGGAAACAAAGCATAATATCCACAAACCGCATAATCAGAGAATCCACCCATCTTCCGTAAAAACCGGCAATTGAACCCAGAATGATTCCAATGATAGTGGAAATACCTACGGCAATAATACCGATGCTCAAAGAGATTCGCGCACCAAAAACAATGCGGCTGAATAGATCCCTCCCTAAGCTATCAGTACCCATTAAATGCTTGGCAGAAGGCGCAACCAATAAGCTGTCCCGGTCAATCTCAGCGGGGTCATAAGGGCTAATCACTGGAGCTAAAACTGCCACCAGACTAAAAATTGCAATAATTGTAATTCCGATAATTAAGGTTATCTTCATCTTTAGTAATTATTTCCTATATCTAATCCTTGGGTCAACATAAGCATAAGCAATATCAGCAGCCAGATTTCCTAACATCGTCAAAACCGCGCCTAAAACCAGCAACGCCATAACTAGATTTAGATCTCGACTCATCGCTGCCTGAAAAAACAACTGCCCCATGCCGGGAAGAGCAAATATTGACTCAAAGATTATGCTACCTCCTAAGAGCCCGGGGATAGATAGTCCCAAGATAGTAATCAAGGGTAAGATGGCGTTGGGAAAGGCATGATGATAGAGTATTGTTCTTTGCGAGAGCCCTTTTGCCTTTGCGGTTATAATATAAGGCTGGCTTAAGGCACCCAGCATATTCTGGCGGACATAACGGGAAAACCCTGCCAATCCGCCGATACTGGAAACGCAAACTGGTAGAATCAAGTGGTGGGCTAAATCCAATATTTTTTTGGGTAAAGTAAAATACTCAAAATCCAGAGACTTAATACCTGATATGGGAAACCAGCCTAATTTTAATGAAAATGCCTGCATCAAAAGAAGTGCAACCCAAAAAGTGGGCAGGGCAAAGCCAATAAATACGCATATTGTGGTGCTATTATCAAATAAAGAGCCGGGTTTACTCGCAGCCTTTATCCCCAAGGAGATAGAAATAACCAATATTAGAGCGAGGGCGAGAAGATTAATTGTCAAGGTCACTGGTATTCTCTCAAGAATCTTATCTATTACCGGACGGCCATCAGTCCAAGACGTGCCTAAATCAAAACGAATCAGTCTTCCCAACCAATTAATATATCGGATATGTATAGGTTTATCCAGTTCCAAGAGTTTCTCAATGCGCATTTTTGCCTCATAGGATATCCGTGGACTCATCAACTCCGCCTGTGTAGTGGGTTTGCCAGGCGCAAGATGAAAAACTACAAAGATAATTATCGTTACACCCAGCAATAAAGGAATAATGCCTAGTAATCGACGAATTATATAGGTAAGCATATTTTGAGTATGTAGTAGGTAGTAGATAGTATATAGGGTGGCATGGTAAGTTTGATAAAATTTTCCGCTTTTAATCCCTACCTACTATATACTATCTACTTAATTATCCGGTATCTCTGCTGCACTTTGGGAACCCACCAATCAATCAGATTATAGCGAATGCCAATTGGCGCTTGTCTAATGCCTTGGAACCGTGAATGAACAATTGCCAAGCTATTAGGAACACACAGAAACATATAAGGCTGTTCGTCATAAATAATTTCATGGATGCGCTGATAACAGGTCTTTCTCTTATCCTGATTGCAAGTCCTCCTTGCCTGCTCAAGCAATTGGTCTACCTCCTCATTCTTATAACCGATAAAATTAAATTCCCCCTCTCGCGTCCTGGAAGAATGCCAGATATCAAAATTATCCGGGTCCAAACCCAAACCCCAGCCAAGAAGAAATGCCTCAAAATTTCGCTTATCAATAAATTCAGAAAGAAACACCGTCCATTCCAAAATCCTAATCTTTACTCTTATACCAATATCAGCTAATCTCCTTTGAATAATCTCAGCGGTTTTTCTTCTCTCCTGATTACCCTGATTAGTAATTATGGTAAATTCAAAAATCACGCCATCCTTATCCAGCCATCCATCCTGATTACTATCTATCCATCCTGCTTCTTTTAGTAACTGCCTTGCCTTTTGGGGATTATACGGCGCTGGCTTAACCCGCGGATTAAATGCCCAAGATTCAGGAAGAAATGGACCGGAACAAACTCGGCCTATTCCCAGAAGCACAATTTCAATGATTTCATTTTTATCCACCGCATAATTTAGGGCCTTTCGCACTCGGATATCCTTGAATTTCGGATCGTTCAAATTATAACCTAAATAGGTATAGGAACGGCCGATAATGCGGAACTTACGATAATATTTTTTAAAGAATTCTGTATCAGTCTGGCGGACATACTGTAAAGGTGATAACCAGGTATAATCCACCCCCTGCGCCTGAAGCTCCAAAAATAAAGTTGCCTGGTCGGGGATAACCCTATAGATATACCGGTCAATAAAGGGGCAATGCTCAAAATAGTCAGGATTAGCAACCAGCTCAATCTTCTCCTGCCTCCTCCAGGATTTAAATTTATAAGGCCCGGTTCCGATGGGATGGAGACTAAATTCCGTATTATTCAGGTCTTCATTCTCCAAGAGATGCCTGGGCATTATTGGCATGCCCCATGAACTAATCCCCGGCGCAAATGGTTGTTTATATGTAATTTTAATTGTATAATCATCGATGACCTCAAAAGACTGAACCATCTGGAAATCCCCACTGTAAGGGGTACGTACTTCCGGGTCAATGAGTTTTTGGTAGGTAAACTCTACATCCCTGGCAGTAAATGGCTTACCATCATGCCAACGTACATTACGTCTTAGATGGAAGATAATTACCCGACAATCATCTTTGACTTCCCAGCTTTCTGCTAAGTCTCCGGTCAGATTAAGGTCCCGGTCATCCTCAACCAGTGCATTAAATACCATATTCACAATTTCTGCTGAGCCTGAATCAGAAGCTAATATCGGTACAAGAATCCTGGCATCAGCAATTGAGCCTACCACCAAGGCATCGCCTGATTCAATCCTTCGATTACCCTCAGGACTGATGGTGAGCGAAGTCGAACCATCAGCTGCCCAAGCATATTGAGTAAACATTAAAAAAACTATCCCGAGGATTCGGGATAGTTTTAATCTCATGTTTTGCCGCAACATGGATAAATTAATCAGTTTTATTCTTCTCTGGAATTGCTTGTTCTTGAATGGATTCCTATTGCACCACCGCTGCCCCGGGTTTGGCTGCAGGCACAGGCGTCCCGGATTCAACCGGCTGCCTATCTGCTTCTTCCTGTGTTTCCGAGGAAATTGCCTTTTCATTAATCAGGGAGCGACTCCGGTGCGCAGCAAGAAACGCAAGCGAAATTGAAGTGAATAAAAAAAGGACAGCTAATACCGTTGTGGTGCGGGTTAAAAATTGGCTCGTCCTTGTACCAAACATTGATTCCACACCAGAGAATGACTCAACCAAACCACCGCCTCGACCACGCTGAATAAGGATTACAACAACCAACAGAATAGCGGCTATGATATGAATAATCAACAAGAATATATACATCTTACTTTTTCACCCCGGAGCAAATTTTAACAATCTGGCTAAATGAATCTATCTTTAAACTCGCTCCCCCGACTAATGCCCCATCTATATCCGGCTGCTGAATGAGCTCTTCTATGTTCTCCGACTTAACGCTGCCCCCATATTGGATACGCATATTTTCAGCCGTTTTACCATCATATAACTTTGCCAATAGACTGCGGATGTATTTTTGTACCTCTTCTGCCTGGGCAGCGGTTGCGTTCTTGCCTGTACCAATCGCCCAAATTGGTTCATAAGCAATTACCAGATTCTTTATTGACTCAACAGGCATATCTTTAAAACACTGCTCAATTTGTTGTTTAATTACCTGCAGGGTCTTGTTCTCCTCTCTCTGAGCGAGTGTCTCCCCTACGCAAACAATTGGAATTAATCCAGCTCTTATCGCTGCCTTTATTTTTTTGTTTATTGTCTGATTGGTTTCAAAAAACTGCTGTCTTCTTTCAGAGTGGCCGATAATCACAAATTTGCATCCTGTATCTTTCAACATAGACGGCGATACCTCTCCGGTAAAAGCCCCCTCATCCTGCCAATATACATCCTGTGCTCCTAATTGTATATTGGAATTAACGATAATCTCAGAGGTCTCGGACAGTGCAGTAAACGGCGGGCAAAGCACTATATCTAAATTATCCACGTTGTGCAATTCCCTCTTCAAGCCATTGGTTAACTCAATGGCTTCGGAAATATTTTTGTGCATCTTCCAGTTTCCTGCAATGATCAGACGCCGCATCTTTAATGAGCACGCGACTTATGGAACGAACGAAGTGAGTAAACATAAGTCGCTGTGCGAATTTAACCCCTCACCCAGTTACTCCCCAGATACGCTACAATGTATCTGGGTGAGGGGTCACTTATTTATCCGTTAATGCCGCAATCCCCGGCAGGGTCTTGCCCTCCATAAATTCCAGCGATGCTCCGCCACCAGTAGAGATATGAGTCATTTTATCTTCCAGTTTAAATTTAGCAACTGCCGCGGCTGTATCACCGCCTCCAATAATTGTAGTGGCGCTTAACCCAGCCAGAAACTCAGCTACCTGCTTTGTGCCGTAAGCAAACGCATCTATCTCAAACACCCCCAGAGGACCATTCCAGACTACTGTCTTTGCGTCTTTTAATTTCTCCTCAAATAATCTGGCTGTCTTTGGACCGATATCCACAGCAATTTTATTGTCAGGGATTTCATCCCCTACAATCATGCCCGACTTACCTGGCTGAATATCATCAACCACAAGATTATCTATTGGCAGAACAATCTCCTTACCCGATTGCCTTGCCTTGCCCAAAATCTCCTTTGCTAAGTCGAGCTTGTCCTTTTCGAGTTTAGAATTGCCAATTTTCTTTCCAGAGGCTAGAACAAAGGTATAAGCCATGCCTCCCCCAATCAACAAGCAGTCGCACTGCGGCAGGAGATGCTCAATCACCTTGATTTTATCCGAAACCTTGGCTCCGCCGAGGATAACCACAAATGGATGCTTGGGGTTCTTTAATGCTTCACCGAGATATTGAATTTCTTTCTCTAATAAAAAACCTGCTGCTGATTTTAAGAAATGGGTTACCCCCTCGGTTGAGGCATGAGCTCGATGGGCCGTGCCGAATGCATCATTAACGAAAATCTCACCCAGGCAGGCAAGTTTACCGGCAAACTCTGAATCATTTGCCTCCTCCTGAGGATAGAATCTTAAATTCTCAAGAAGGATTATCTTTTCCTTAGCTGTCTTGATTGCCTGTTTTACCTCATCACCGATGCAGTCATCCAGCTTTTTAACTGGTTGACCCAACAGTATTTCTAATCTCTTGGCTACTGAATTAAGGCGGTATTTTTCCTCAATCTTGCCCTTGGGCCGACCAAGATGGCTCATCAGGATTATCTTCCGAGCACCCCTATCCTGAATATATTTTATTGTCGGCAAACTGGCGCGAATCCTTGCGTCATCAGTAATGCTCAACTGCTCATCCTGAGGTACATTAAAATCCACGCGTAACAAAACCTGCTTATCCTTTATTTCTATATCCTTGATGGTGAGCTTGCTCATTTTGCGTTAATCTCCTTACTGGATAATTTTATATAGAGGATTATTATATCTTATCTCTTTATCTTTTCAAGCATTTAATTTAAAAATGCCCAGCCCATCGTTACAGCATCTTTCGGCTCAAGGCAGATTACTCTGACTTCTCAAGTTAACGAACGCGAGACAAACTCAACTTAGTAAGCCCGGCTTTAAAGCGGCTGGCGGCAGATGGCTGACAATTTACCGGAGAATATACGTGTAGCGGATAGTGTATTAATTTAATCTTTTCAAGTATTTAATTTAGGGGTGGCGTATTATTTATAACCCATCGTTACAGCATCTTTCGGCTCAAGGCAGATTATTCTGATTTCTCAACTTAATGAATCCAGGATAAACTCAACTTAGCCGCTTCAGCTTTAAAGGGACTGCAGTCAGATGGCTGACAATTTGCCAATAGCGGGAATATATGTGTAATGAAACAATGGAAGTAGTACACTTTTCAAGTATTTAATTTAGGGGCACAAAAAACAAGTAGGGCATTATCCATATTACTATTGCAGCCTTCTTTCAATATTAATCAATATACCCAGAGAAAGAAAGATAACCAAAAGGCAAGAGCCGCCGTAACTTAACAAAGGCAAGGGCAGACCTACTACCGGCGCCAACCCTATGTTCATTGCGATATTGATAAGAATCTGGATACTCAAGATTAGGGCTATCCCACTGGCTAAAAGGCGACTAAAATAATCAGGCGCTCTTTGGGCAACCCTTAGTGTGTATCTTATCAAAAGATAATAGAGCGACAGTAAAACTAAACTTCCAACAAGACCCCATTGCTCGGCAAAACTAGCAAAGATAAAATCTGTATGCGACTCGGGTAAGAAATGTAATTGACTCTGGCTGCCCCCCAACCAACCCTTGCCGAATAGACCTCCTGAAGCCACGGCAGTCTTAGACTGAATTATTGTATAAGCTGCCCCCAATGGGTCAGCATTGGGGTTAATAAAAACCAGAAGTCTGGCTTTTTGATAATCTTTTAAGAATTGCCAACACAACGGTGAGGCAAGGATAATCCCTAATAAAATAAAAAGTATAAATTTAAGATTTACCTGAGCAACAAAAAGCATAGCAATAAATATAAAGAAGATAAAAATTGCTGTGCCCAAATCTGGTTGTTTAAGGATTAAAAACATAGGCAGACAAATAAATGCAAAAGGAACTAAGACTGCCTTTATAAAGCCCCAATACTGCACGTCTTGCCTTAAGCTCCACCCCGGTTTACTAAAATAGCGCGCCAGGAATATAACCACAATCAATTTCATCAATTCCGAGGGTTGGAAACTAAACCAGAAGACCTTCAGCCACCTTTGCGCGCCCATGCGAACAGGCCCAACAAACGCCACCATTAATAAAAATCCTATTCCTATTACATAAAATAGATATGCCCCTTCCCATAATTGGCGGTAAGAAACTCGTGAAACGCCCAAAAGGCAAATAAGGCCTAAAAAAAACCAAATAATCTGACGGGAATATAACATCCTCTCTGCGTGAGAGGGGCTATTCAAAGTGTTGCTGTAAATAGTTATAATCCCGATTGCAGTAATCAGTAAAATAAGGAGCAGCAACTTATAAGCAAACCTGGTCATATCAATCCTTCGGCGAGCATTTGCTCAATTATCTTTTTTGCTAACTGGCAGGAGTAATAGCCTGATCCAGCATGCTCCAGGAAAACACAGATAACAAATTTTGGTTCATCTGTCGGAAAATAACCCACAAACCAGCCATGCGGCTGGCCAGAGCTAACCTGGGCAGTGCCGGTTTTGCCAGCGATAGAAACTCCCACATTCGCCAGACTGCTTGCTGTTCCCCCTGGTTTATTAACCGCGCCGATTAAACCCCTTCTTGTTATCTGTAAGGTTTCCTCACCTATAGACAAATTGATACCTTCTCTGGATGGCGAAGTGACAATTTGACTATCGTCATTTACCTTGCGCCCTTGCGTATCCCCAGATGACGCCGTTACAGGTGGGGATGTGGAATTTATTGCCTTAAACAATCTTGGCTTAATAAGCCTACCACCATTAGCAATAACCGCCATCATCCGGGCAACCTGTAAGGGGGTAACTAAGACTGCACCCTGGCCGATAGACATGTTTGCCGTATCTCCGGCAAACCAACGATGACCCTTTTTTATCCGCTGCCATAAAGAACAGGGCAGGAAACCACTAGATTCACCAATTAAGTCTATACCTGTTGGTTGGTTGAATCCGAATTTCAGCGCATATTCATTGATCAATTGCGGGCCAAGACGTAAGCCTAAGTTATAAAAAAAGATATTGCAAGAATGAGCAAGAGCATCCACAATATCCTCTTCTCCGTGTATCCCCCAGCACGCAAACTGACGATTGCCGATTTTCATACTACCTTTACAGAAAATTTTGCTGGAAGAATTAATCTTCTTCTTCTCAAGGCCTGCGGTAGCAACTACAATTTTAAATACAGAACCGGGAGGATATGAAGCATTAATTGCCCGGTTAAGTAAAGGGGAATCGGGGTCATTAAGCACAGAGTTAACCAAGGAAGGCGTTCCCTCTTGAAATATTTGAGGGTCAAAATCAGGAAAACTCACTAACGCAAGAACCTCTCCATTAGCTGGATTAAGAATAATCGCACAACCGGTATGCCCCCTAATATTATTGTGAATTATCTTCTGGAGCCTTAAGTCAATTGTCAGTTCAATATCCTTGCCCTCTTGAGGAGCCTTAAAACCGAGAACCCGCGATAATCTACCTTTATTATCCACCTCAACCTGCATTCCTCCATCGCGTGAGCGCAAGATATAATCATAAACCTCTTCCACTCCACTGTAACCGACTAAGTCTTCGGTCTTATATCCATATTCTTTAAACCACTCCAGGCGCCAGGCATCAATGCGACTTAAATAACCCAACACATGAGAAGCAATTCTGCCCGAAGGGTATATCCGTTTGGGATTTGTTTGAATAATTACCTCGGGCAAATCATATTTTAATTGCCCAATCGCTACTGCTTCGGAAAGCGAGATATCCTTACAGAGCAAAACGGGAATAAAAGGAGCTGTGTATCCCTGCTTATATCTTAACTTAAGCTGCTCCTCAGAGATTGAAAGAATTGACGAGAGTTTAGAAATTTGTTCTATTGGACAGCTTTTCCCTTTTGGTATAATTAGCAGATTATAGGAAAGGGTATTCCCGGCTAAAACATTGCCATTTCGGTCTAAGATACAGCCGCGCCTTGCTGATTGAGGTAAGATTCGAATGCGATTTGCCTGGCTTAACTGCTGATATTTACTAAACTGGATTACCTGAAGATAAATAAGAACTAAACTTAATAATAGAAAACCTACTGCGATAAGACGGCCTAAGATACGTATTCTTGTCATTGTTAAAAGTAGCGAGTACTAAGTTAGTAGAAAATAGAGAAATCTTTTTTCGCTATTCTCTAATAAATAAATGCACAAAAACCCTATACATCGGTAAAGCTAAAAGCAGCGTAGATATAGATTCTATAGAAACTATCTTCAAAAAGATACCCAGACTTAAGGGTCTGCCCAAAACAAATAGGATACATTGCAAAGCCAGATTATTTAACAAAATAATTAGACAAAGCATAGCGCTGCGAATAAAGTTATTCTCAACTGATAATTGGCGTGATATTCGCCTGGCTAAGATAACCCAAAAGATACAAAGAATAGTGTTAAACCCAAAAGGAAGGATACCGAATATATCGCGAAAGATACCACCTAAGAAGGCGAAAATAACTGACCATTTTAAATTAAAAAAGATAGCGAAGATAATCAATGTTGCCAGAATGACAGTTGGTTTTACATTAAAGATGCGGAAATAATTAAACAGGGTAGGCTCCAAGAGAGCAATTATAACTAATGCCGAGAGTGCATATATCTGTTTGCGATATCTTTGAAGGGGTTTCTGAAGGGTATTTCTGAAGCGCAGATTCCCGCAGACGGTACGCAGATGCTCGCGTATACTTGCAAAAATAAACCTGCGTTTACTCCACAGCTTTATAAATATGCGAAGTTCATCTACGCCGGGCCTTAGTAAACCTGCGTTAGAAAATACCCTCAGAGTCCTTTTGAAGATTTTTCACTCTCCATACGCCGTTAGAAATTTTGCTTTTCCCTCTCAGTGCTTTTGCTTTTGTATTTCTGACGGGGCAAGCACAACCAGAACCTCTTCCAATTGAATTAAGTTTACACTGGGTTCAATAACAGCGGAAATCTCTCCCGGGCTTTTTTCTTCTTGAACCTCTGTTACCTTACCGATAAGGATTCCCTTGGGATATAAGCCGGATAATCCAGAGGTAATCACCATATCGGAAATCTTGACATCGGCATCATACGGCAAATAGTGCAGGATTAGTCCTCTGGTTAAGGTGCCCGAAACCAAACCCTTTTCGCGGCTGCGCTGAACAAGAACAGCTACTCCAGAGTTGATATCGTTAATAAGCAGCACCTTGGCGCTTTCCCCGCCTACCTCAACTACTCTACCTACCAGGCCATCATTGGTGATTACCGCCATGCCTTCTCTAATTCCCTGCCGCTTGCCTTTATCAACAATAATTATCGAAGATAAATTTGATGGATCATAGCCAATCACGGCTGCGGCTGTCATACGATAGACAGACTTTTTTTTAAAGCCAAGAAGCTTCCTCAAGCGAATATTTTCAAGATATAACTCCCCGGCTTCGTGAAGGCGGCGTCGGATACTACCAATCTCTTTTTTTAAGTGTTGATTCTGGACTAAATTCTGATGATAAAGAGTAATTCCTTGGATTTCCTGGCTAATATGGGAAAAGAACTCGAGAGGCCAATGCAAGCTATCAATAAGATAATTTTTAAAAGAGGGAATAAGAATGAAAGCTATGATAGCCAGAGCAGCAATTGAGATGCAGATAATTAATCTTTTTTTTCCTGAAAACACATCTTAGGATTAAGAACGCATTTCTAACTTCATTGGGACAGTAACCCTTTTAAGATAGTGGATTTCGCTTAAAACTTTGCCCGTGCCTTGAACAACTGCCGTTAAAGGTTCATCGGTAATATGTACGGGAAGACCGGTTGCTTCAGAAATTAACCTATCCAGACCTTTTAATTGCACGCCAGCCCCAGCCATAATTATCCCATGCTCAATCAAATCTGCAGCTAATTCAGGAGGTGTCCTCTCTAAAGAAACCTTAACTGCTTCAACAATTGCCTCCAGAGTCCCCTTTAAGGCATCCCTTATTTCCTGAGATGTTATAGTTATTGCTTTAGGTAAACCGCTGACCAGATCTCTACCCTTAACCTCTAAACTTAACTCCTCTTTTAAAGAATAGGCAGAGCCTATTCTAATCTTTATATCCTCAGCAGTACGCACGCCAATCATCAAATTATAGGTCTTTTTCAAATACTCAATTATCGTCTCATCCATTTCGTCTCCGCCAATGCGAATAGACTGAGAAAAGACGATGCCGGCTAAAGAGATTACGGCAATTTCGGTTGTTCCACCCCCAACATCAATAATCATATTTCCAATTGGCTCTTGAATAGGCAAACCTACTCCAATCGCCGCGGCAACAGGCTCTTCAATTAAAAATACCTCTCTTGCTCCTGCGCGTTCAGCTGAATCCCTCACCGCCCGTTTCTCTACCTCGGTAATTCCTGAAGGAATAGCAATAACAATTCTTGGCCTTACCAGAACCTTGCGGTGGTGCACCCGCTTTATAAAGTATCTCAACATTGCCTCGGTAATCTCGAAATCCGCAATCACACCGTCCTTCATTGGCCGGATAGCAACAATATTACCCGGCGTGCGCCCGAGCATACGTTTTGCCTCATCTCCTACTGCCAAAACATTGCTGGTACCCTTCTCGATTGCTACCACCGAAGGCTCGCAGAGAACTACTCCTTCGCCCTTTACATAAACCAAGGTAGTAGCTGTACCTAAATCTATTCCCATATCGTTGGAGAATAGGCTGAGCAAATAATTAAACGCTCTCTTTAATTTGCTTAGATAGTTGGGTATCCTAACCATGTTAACCCAATATTAACAGAGATTAAAATCTCTGTCAAATAAAAATTTTGCAGATTAGAGATTATTGAGAATCCCTATAACAATACAGAAATCTCTTCTTCTTAGACAACAAATGAATTTTTCGGGAAGTACTATTTATTTACACTCCTTAAAACCTTTAGAAAATCCGGGAAGGATTTGGCAATACATCCGACATCGTCAATAAGGGTCGGGCCCCTTGAAACAAGACCAGCAATTATCATACTCATTGCTGTGCGATGGTCACCGAAACTGCTTACCCTTGCACCCTTAAGCTTCCCTGTGTCTCTGATGACTATCTTTTCCCTTAATCTCCTAGAGCCTGACTGGTAATCTGTGACATAAATCTTTGCTCCCATCATCCTTAAATTGGTTTGCATTGAGAGTATCCTGTCAGTTTCCTTGACTCTCAGTTCCTCTACTCCGTAAATTATTGTTTTGCCTTTCGCAAAACAGGCGGCTAACATCAAAATGGGTAATTCATCAATTAGTTGAGGAACCTCGCTGCTGTTAACCTCTATGCCCCTTAAACTACTACTTTTAATAATAACATCGCCAACGGGTTCGCCGCTGAAGGCAGGGAATCTAGTTGGTATAATCTTAATATTCGCCCCCATCCGTTTTAAAACTCGGATTATGCCCATACGGGTAGGATTTATCCCGATAGATTTTAACACAAGATGTGAATGCGGTAATAATATCGCGGCGACAATAAAGAAACTTGCCGAAGAGGTATCCGCAGGGATATCAATCTTCCCCGGAGAAACCAACTCTTTCTGCCCGCGGAGGAAGATGATTCTATCTTTAAGTTTTATATCTGCCCCGAAATTTCTTAACATCCGCTCAGTATGGTCGCGCGTTTTTACAGGCTCAAAGATTTTAGTAGTTCCCTTAGCGTATAAAGCGGCCAGAAGTAGTGCTGATTTTACCTGAGCCGAAGCCACCGGCATTTTATAACTAATACTATGCAAACTTCCTCCTTTTAGGGTAATTGGGGAATACTCCTCTGCTGTATGCCTTAGCGCGGTGTTTCCTGTCTTAGTACTTTGCGTCTTGGCCTTAATAATTGCCCCCATTCTTCTTAAGGGTTCAGTAACTCGCCTCATTGGTCTATTGGCCAGACTTTTACCTGCAGTTAAGGTTGTCCGGAATCGCTGGCCAGCCAAAACCCCTAAAAGGAGTCGAAATGTGGTACCGGATTCGCCAGCAGAGACAGGATGGCTGGGGCTGTTTAGACTATAAAGCCCCCTGCCCTCTACGCAAACACAGGAATTCGAACCGATTAAACCTCTTCTGTATATTTTAACCCCTAACTTCCTAAATGCTTTAAGGGTTATAAAGCAATCTTGATTGATGGGGAAATTATAAATATGTGTTTTACCTTTGGCTATTGCGCTGATAATTATACTACGATGGGCTATGGATTTCTCACCGGGCAGGGCTATTTTCCCGCGGATAGATCTGGCAGACTCGATCCGGTAATATGGCATTATTTTCTAATCACCTTATCACCATCTCTTATATGATAAACTAAAAATTCACCCCAGGCACTTTATCGTATCTTCACTGCCTAAATTGACAATGCCGAAATCATAATCCTTGTTTATCTCTATATCTTGCCCTCTAATGGGCAGGTGTTCATTCTACAACAGTAGCTTCTTCGGAAGGAATGTCTTCCGCAGGAGCCTCTTTGGCCTCTAATGGGGATGTGGCTTGAGCTTGAGTTTGGGTTTGGGGTTCAGTTTCAGCTTGAGCTGGGGCTTGAGTTTGAGTTTGGGCCTCGGCTCCAACTTGAGCTTGAGTTTCGACTTGAGGTTGGGTTTGGGGTTCAGTTTCAGCTTGAGCTGGGGCTTGAGTTTGAGTTTGGGCCTCGGCTCCAACTTGAGCTTGAGTTTCGACTTGAGGTTGGGTTTGGGGTTGAGTTAATTCTACAGAAGGAGCCTCTTCGGAGGGTATTTCTACAACCGCCTCCTCCTGTTCAACTATAATCTTGTCCAACGATACTTCCTCATCAGTGCTAAATTTCTTTAACTGCGCCTCCAATGCTTCCTTAGTTAGTTGAAGGTCTTGAAGCAGTGCCTCCAATTTACTTATCTGAGCTTGCGCTTGAATTTGCTTGGCTTCCCATTCCTTTCTTTTCTTCTCCTCCTCCTTAAGCTGAGTTTGTAATTCTTCAACTTGGGAATAAAACTGACTTTCTTTACTTTTTGCTTGTTCTAATGTGATATTCAGCTCTTCTATCTCGGTTCGAACAGCCTGTAATTGAGTATTTAATTCATCATTGCTTTTTCTTAATTCTGATAATTTATTCTCGGCAATACGCCTCTCAACCTTAAGATTATCCAATTCTTCATTCAATGTGGATACTTTGGATTTTTCTTTTTGGAAAGAATAAAATCCAATTGCTGCCCCTGCCAGAGACAATATTAATATTATAACCAATATAATTATGCCAGCCTTGCCTTTTTGTCTCATTATCCCCTCCCTCAATAAACACACAACTTATGGAACACACAATGCGACATAAGTTATAAGTGTGCAAATGAACCCGGCACTATTTTGTTGAAGTCGAACATACTATTCACATTAGTGCCAGCTAATTTCGGCCACGCGACTTGTTTTGATTATCATTTTAGTAAGTCACAACTTCAACTGAATTAATTCTAACGCCTGCTTAAATAAAAGTCAAGAAAAATCCACTCCACTAAAAACCCGCAAGAAATCTTCCGGTATGGCAGTTTTAATCTTAATCAATTTATTGGTGTGCGGATGAATAAACCCTATTCGATGAGCGTGTAAGGCCAGACGGCTAAATTTGGCATCCCGGCCATATTTTTTATCACCCAAAATGGGATGTCCAATAAAACTTAAGTGTACTCTCAATTGGTGGGTTCTGCCGGTAAAGGGTGTCAGCTCCAGAAGGGTTGTGCGGGAACTGCGTTTTATTACTCGATAGCGGGTCTTTGCATATTTGGCCTTTTTAGTCAATTTTACACTCATCCGTCTTCGCCCTTCGTTTTCCTGTTGAAAGACAAAGGCGGACATCTTCTCTCTCTGGCGGGGATGGCGGCCAATCGGTAGCTCAATAACATCCTCATTAAACTCTACTCTTCCTTTTACTAAAGCTACGTATTGACGCAGAATTGAATGTTCGGCAAATTGGCGTGAAAGATGGCCGTGGCTGAAATTATTTTTAGCAACCACGATTAATCCCGAGGTATCTTTATCCAAGCGATGGACAATGCCTGGCCTCTGTGGATTGATAGAAGATAACGATGTACAATGAAAAAGCAGGGCATTTACCAAAGTACCCTGGTAATTGCCTGCTCCAGGATGAACAACCATGCCTGTGGGCTTATTCACCACCACCACATCTTCATCTTCAAAGCGAATATCCAAGGGAATATCTTCAGGCGCTATTCTTAAAGAAACCTGATCGGGAATTTGTAGTTTAAATACTTGGCCGGCCTTTATTTTATAATGTGCATTTAGAGCGTTATCCTCCGATACTACACGCCTTTGGCGAATTAGCTTCTGAATGAAATTACGCGATAAACCCAAGCGCTGCATTTGCAAAAATCTCAATAGATATAAATCCAGGCGCATCCCCGCATCTTCCGGGGCAACCCTCAGAGTGAATTCTTCCATATTCGCTTCGCTCATAGCACAGATGGTCACAGATAAATAATCGCAGATCAGCACAGATTTGAATTGCTATCTGTGTTAATCTTACATCTTTTCATCTGTGCACATCTGTATAAGAATGTCTCTTAATTCTGATTAACATAACTACTGACAGGATAAATAAGGCAATGCTGATGATCTGAAAGATTGACAGGCCAAGAATAAATATTTTGCTATCACCGCGAAAGAATTCAATGAAAAAACGCCATAAACAATATAGAAAAAGATAAAGATAAAAGATTTCGCCTTCTCGATACCCTCCCCCACTAACCTGCTTAACCCCTTTGTGTTGACGCTCCAAGTTGGTGTGGGGGTAAACTCGCGCCTGCTTTCTTCTTAAGATAATGTATATCCCCAGCAAAGCTAAAGAAGAATAAAGTTGGGTAGGAATAAGTATTGCATTATGGATAGGAAAGTAAATGCCCCAGTGTAAAGTTTCTTTTCCAAAGCAACAGCCATTTAAAAAACAACCAATCCTGCCAATGGCCTGAGCCAAGGCAATATAAGGAATAATCAAATCAAATGTCTTATAAATTTTTAAACCCTTGCATCTTAAATAAACTAAACATGAAAGACTCCCCAGAATAAGCCCGCCGAACCAGGCAAGGCCGCCATGGGAAAGCATAATAATTTCGACAGGATTGTTAAGATAAAATTTTATATTTAAGACAACATATAAAATTCGTGCGCCAATGATGCCGCTGACAAGAATAATAAAACAAAGATTAAAAATTAATTCTGGATTTAATCCTTGGTTTCTCGCTTGGCGGTTCAATAGGAATACAGCGACACAAAAAGCCAAAGCTAAGGCAAGGCCATAAGAATAAATTGTTAAGGGACCGAGTTTACAGATTATTGGATACATTTTAAAAAATTAGTAACTAGTAACTGGTAACTAGTAACTAGTAATAGGTGACTCCTGATTTTTAAATTACGGGTTGTGAATTACTAACTACGAGCTGTGGCTTTTGGCCTCATTAAAATAGTATAGACCAAGAGTATTGCTCCAATAGTGATTGCTGCATCGGCAACATTAAATACCGGCCAGATACGAAAATCTAAGAAATCTATCACTGCCCTTAGCCTTATACGGTCAATAAGATTACCTACCGCTCCAGATAAAATCAGAGAGAAAGCAATTTCAGTCCGCGGCATTGTTCTATAGCGCAATTTAATAAGGATGAAAGTTATAGCTACTATGGCAGTAATGATAAAGAAATAGACCTGGTTCTTAAATATCCCAAAGGCTGCTCCGCGATTAAGGATATAGGTAAGGTGAAAGATATTCTCTATTACCGGGATGCTTTCACCGAGGGAGATTCTCTGGCTGACAATATATTTGGTTAGCTGGTCAAAGATTAAGATACCAATAACTAAATACTTAGTTATCGTTTTTATTTTGCCTCTTGACACTTAAGGTAAAGGTAAAAAAATAAATACTCTTGCCATTTTCACACCGTTAGCGTTTAGCTGGATTTAAACTGGGATTGCTAAGATGAGTTTTATTCTGAATTCGTTAACTGATTGAATCTATACTTTATTATCGTTTTTCTTTTGCCTGTTGACACTTAAGACAAAGGCGGGTGTAAGGAATTGCCTTAAGCCTAGTTTTACTAATTAGGGATTTACATTCTTCACAGATGCCGAAACTGCCTTCCTGAATCTTCTTTAAAGCCTCATCAATCTCATAAAGTAACTCTCTCTCATTAGAAGCCAGACCCAAAGAAAATTCTCGGTCGTATGTATCTGTGGCGATGTCAGCCATATGGAAAGCATAACCAGAGATGTCTCCAGAAGCTTCGCGAGGAGACTTCTTAAGCGTATCCTCCAAAGAATGTTGTAATCCTTCAAGAAGTTCTTCTTTTCTCTTAAGGATTAATTTTTTAAAATAGTTTAAATCCTTTTTAATAAGTTTATTTTTTGCCTTCACTATTGTTACCCCCTATAAGTAAGGTCTCCCTGAAAACATTCTGGCCTTCTGTCAGAAATCCCTGATTATAAAAATTAAATTGGATTGCAATGATTATTTTTCTAATAGAAAACCTCGGCAGTCTTTTATTATCTGTAATCAGACAGGTCTCTTAAGTTATTGTTGCTGAGGCTTCTTTATTTGATTTGCCCGAGGCATCTCTGGCAAATATCAGGATAATCCTTATCTCTGCCTACCGATAAACTCCAGTTCCAACAGCGAACACACTTCTCGCCCTCAGCCTTCTGGACGATAAATGAAATCTCCTTGGTTAAATCCTCTTTAATTTCGATTTTGACCTGCGATACCTTAAATATTTCGGACAAATCCTCTTTAAGGTCTTCTAAATATTTACAATAAAATGCCTTGTTTGTCAATAAAATTATTTGGGCATCAAAGGAACTGCCGATTAAACCCTGGCTGCGTTTCTCTTCTAATGCCTTGGCAACCGAGGGAATCAGCTCTATAATACATTTAAGGCGAGAGTCTATATCTTTTTCTTCTCCCGCTAAATCATCTTGGGCAAAGAGTGGATTTCTAACCGGCCAGCTTAAGAGATGAACACTGCAACAAGAGCTATCTTCTTTCTCTTTAGGCATATGTTTCCAAATTTCTTCTGTCGTAAATACAAGAATAGGTGCCATTACCCTGACGAGAACATTCAATATCTCATAGATAACTGTTTGCGCTGCCCGTCTCTCTAGAGAATCGGCTGCATATGTATAAAGCCTGCCCTTAATCATATCTAGATAATACATTGACAGTTCTTCATTACAAAAATCATAAATTCCTTTATAGGCCTTATGGAATTCAAAGCCTTCATATGCCCTGCTTATAAACTCAAGCGCCCGCTCCCATCTAAACAATATCCACCTATCTATATTTTTAAATTCTTTATAATCAATTTTATCGCTATCAGGATTAAAATCATACAGATTACTTAAAATAAATCTTACCGTATTTCTAATCTTGCGATAAGCCTCAGCCAGCCGCCTTAATATCTCCTCCGAGATACGAATATCCTCATTATAATCACTGGAAACTACCCAGAGTCGCAAGATATCTGCACCGTAATCTTTAATTATTTCCTGAGGCGAAATCACATTACCCAGTGATTTAGACATCTTCTTACCTTCTCCATCAACAACAAATCCATGGGTAAGAACTGCCTTAAAGGGTGGCTTATTATCAATAGCCATAGAAGGTATCAATGAAGACTGAAACCACCCACGGTGCTGGTCAGAACCCTCCAAATATAAGTCAGCAGGCGAGCCGCCGAGCTCTTGTCTCTTGTTTAATACTGCCTGATGACTAACTCCCGAATCAAACCAGACATCCAGAATATCACAGGATTTCTCAAATTTACTACCCTTGCAATCAGGGCAAACGAATCCCGCGCCTTTGTCAAAATTCATTTTTTTGAATCTCGCCCCTTTAATAAAGGACAGAATTGATGTCCGAGGGTGCGGAGTAAAATTACCACTTAAAAAATCTTTTATATCTCTTATAAACCAGGCATCCGTGCCTTCCTTAGCTACAATCCTGGCAAAATTTTCAATCACTTCCGGATATAATTTCTCTTCGCCACAGCCCTTACAATAAACTGCGGGCAGAGGCACTCCCCAATAGCGCTGCCGTGAAAGGCACCAATCTGGACGCAATTTTACCATTGCCGAGATTCTTTCTCTACCTGAAATAGGAACCCATCGTATATTCTCGTTGATTACCTTAAGCAAATTTTTTCTTAAATTATGTTTATCAATTTCCATAAACCATTGCTTCGTGCTGCGGAAGATTATGGGGGTTTTACAACGCCAGCAATGCGGGTAGGAATGGCTGACCTCCTGATTAGAAAGAAGTAAATCTAAATTTTTAAGCTTGTTCAGGATATGCTGATTCGACTCCTGTACCTGCATCCCCTGAAACTCTCCCGCGGTTCTATCAAATCTTCCTTGCGCGTCTACAGGCATAATAACTTCTAATTTGTACCTTAATCCAGTTAAGAAATCCTCTTGGCCATGCCCTGGAGCAATATGCACCAAGCCAGTACCCTCCGTTCGAGAAACATACTCTCCAAGAACAACCCTGCCCTTTCGCTTAAGCCAGGGATGTTGATAATTTATCCCTCCCAAAGAACCCCCTTTAAATTCCCTGAGTAATCTGTAATCCTTAATCTCAATCTGATTTAATACTTGATTTAATAAATCCTTGGCAATAATAAGATTGCCTTTTTCTGTATTAATCAGACAATAGGTAAATTCGGGGTGTAGACAGACAGCAACATTAGCCACCAATGTCCACGGCGTAGTTGTCCAGATTACTAAGTATACCGGCTGCTGATTAAAGCTAGAATCAAGGATGCGGGATTCAGGATCAATAAGAAATTTTACATATATCGATGGCGAAGTGCGCTGCATGTATTCCACCTCTGCCTCAGCCAGTGCTGTTTCGCATTGATAGCACCAGTTGACCGGCTTAAGGCCGCGATAAATATAGCCCTTCTTAACCAACTCCTGGAATGAACTGACAATTGCTTCTTCATAATCATGGCTTAAGGTAAGATAGGGAGAAACCCAATCGCCGAATACCCCTAACCTCTTGAATTGTTCCTTTTGAATCTCAATAAATTTCATTGCATAGGCATAAGCCTTTTTTCTAAATTCAATTTGACTAATATCATTCTTAGTAATCCCTAATTCTTTAAACAATTGATGTTCCACCGGCAGACCATGACAATCCCAACCAGGAACATAGGGAGAATCATACCCCCACATTGTCTTATATTTGACTACGATATCCTTTAAGGTTTTATTTAAAGCGTGCCCGATGTGAATATCTCCATTAGCATAGGGGGGACCGTCGTGAAGAATATATTTGGGCTTGCCCCTGGATTTGTCTCGAATAAGCTGATAGATAGCTAAACTTTCCCATCTGACCAATAGCGCAGGCTCACGCTTGGGCAAATCCGCCTTCATCGAGAAATCGGTCTTGGGTAAATTTAAAGTTGATTTATAATCCATATTTTAACCACAGATAATCATAGATTAAATCTTCACAGATTGACACAGATTCCTCCTGTTATCTGCGCCCATCCTAGGATCTTTTCATCTGTGTTCATCTGTGTTCTAAAAACAGCTCAAGCTCTTAAATCGCCTGAAACGTCTTTTAATATCTCCACGCTTAATGGCTAACAGGCGCTTTACGCTGAAGTCCTCAACTGCAAAAGCAAAAAAGCACAACTCCTGTATATACCACAACGCATGAATTTGCAATTTCTCAAGGCTTAAAAACAGCTCAAGCTCTTAAATCGCCTGAAACGTCTTTTAATATCTCCACGCT
>CAZQEY010000021.1:0-4997 GCA_964592485.1 uncultured Planctomycetales bacterium | reverse complement strand
TAATGGCTAACAGGCGCTTTACGCTGAAGTCCTCAACTGCAAAAGTAGCCATAACTGTTCCGTATGCCACAGCTCTTTTTAAACTCAACCGGTTAAATTTATTACATTGAGCTAAATACCCAACCACCCCGCCTGCGAATGTATCTCCTGCGCCAGTAGGGTCAGCGATTGACTCTGATAAAAAAGCTGGTATAGAAAAAATATACTTATCTGAAAATAATATAGAACCGTGCTCTCCTTTTTTAATAATAACTATCTTGGGACCTAGCGTGACTAATACCTTGCCTGCCTTAACTATATTATGTTGATAAGTAAGCATTCTTGCCTCGGATTCGTTTAATAAAAAAATATCTACTTTCTTCTTTAACAGTTTCAGTAAGTAATGACGTTTATTCTCTATCCAATAGTTCATAGTATCGCAAACGACCAATTTAGGATAAAGCTTGCTTAATACTTTTTCTTGAATCTGGGGGTCAATATTTGCTAAAAACAAATATTTACTCTTTTTATATTTTTGAGGCACCTGAGGGTCGAATTTAGAGAATACATTTAAACAGGTAGATAAAGTTTTTGGGTCACCAAAATCCCAACCGTATTCGCCTTCCCATCTGAAGGTTTTGCCTTCCTTAATCAGTAAACCGCCTAAGTCAATGCCCTGTTTTTTAAGGAGCCGTAAATATCTGGAAGGAAAATCCCTTCCTACCACAGCTACTAAATTTACTGGACTAAAAAAACTAGCGCTTATAGAAAAATACGTTGCAGAACCTCCTAAAACCTCCTTAACTTTACCAAAAGGAGTTCTTATCGTATCCAGAGCTACTGAACCCACAACTAAAATGCTCATTTTATGTATTTCCCAATCAAAATATCGAGTTTCTCCTTTACAGGCTTTGGAATTAATTCAGGATTTGTAATAATTGAATATTTTAAAGCCTCTCGACACGAACAATTTCTCTGGTCGCTAATAGAAGGTATAGCTTCTTCTAATATTCTCTTGGAATTTTTAACATTTTTCTTTAGATTATCTAAAATCATATCAACCGTTACTGCTGCTCCGTCTTCATGCCAACAATCATAGTCTGTAACCGCTGCGAGAGTCGTATAACATATTTCTGCCTCTCTTGCTAAGCGCGCCTCTAACATATTAGTCATGCCAATAATATCCAAGCCCCAGCTTCTATAAAGATTAGACTCGGCCAAAGTCGAAAACTGAGGCCCTTCTATATTAAGATAGGTCCCCCCTAAATGGACACTCACTCCTACCTTTTTTGCAGCTGTATAAACTATCTTTGCCAAATCTTCACATACAGGATGAGCAAAGCTTATATGGACAACTATCCCTTCATCAAAAAATGTGTGATTTCTGGCTTGGCTTGTCCTGTCCACAAACTGGGTAGGAATAACAAAATCTAAGGGCTTAAGTTCCTTTTTTAAAGAGCCGCAGGCAGCAACAGATATAATTCTTTCTACTCCCAAGTACTTCATTGCATATATATTGGCTCGATAATTTATTACCGAGGGGGATATCCTGTGGCCCCTGGAGTGCCTTGAGAGAAAAACGATTTCTCTGCCCCTCAATTTAGCTGTCAGGAAATCATCTGAAGGCTTACCAAAAGGAGTGTTTAGTTCTATCCATTTTTTATCTTCTAGTTCTTCTATATCATATAAACCGCTACCCCCGATTATGCCGATACGCCCCATAAATTACTCCTTTTTAGATAACTCCTCAGCGCGCTTTTTAGCTGCCTGAGCTGCCTGTTCCCAAGAACCACCTTCAGCCAAAATCCTCAGCGCCGCTTCAGTAGTCCCGCCCCTAGAGGTAACTTGTTTTCTTAATTCAGCAGGAGGTATCCCCGTTACTGCAGTCAATTTCAGACTTGAACCGGTAGTACTCACTGCTAAATCCATAGCAGTCTGAGCATCAAAACCAACCCTCTCTGCTGCTTCTGTTAAGCGCTTAATATACTCCTGTTTTATCTCTTCGGGGACGCTCAAGGGATCAATCTTTCTAATCTCCATATCATAATAGATATAAGCGGGACCGCTACCAGAAATAGCAGTCACGGCATCGAGCATCTCTTCCTTCATAACCCAGGTCTTACCTATACAATTAAATAATCCCCTGGCCAAATCCAGAGCCTCATCGCTGGCGTTCCTTCCTTTACATAAACTTGATTCCGCCTTCCCTATCTTTGCGCCTATATTTGGCATAACCCTTACGACACTTACTTCTCCCAGAAACTTTTCAATATACCCGGTAGTTATACCCGCAGCAATAGAAATAATCAACTTGTCGTTTACAAAGTCCTTAATCTCACCTAAAACTGTGTCGAAATCTTGGGGCTTTACCGCTACTATTACAGTATCAACTTTATTTACCAAGTCCACCGAGTTGTCGGCTACTTTTATACCTGGAAGATTTTTGGTCTTATTTTTATCTTTATCAAAGACCCAAATTTGATGTTTTGCTTTAAGCTGCTGAGCGATAGTTGAACCCATATTGCCGCAACCAATAATACCGACAGCCCTGTTCATCGCAAATCCTTGGTATAATTTCTGGGTATAACTGCCCCCTTTAGCTCAGCTTAAATCCTAACCTATTCATTTATGACAATCATAAATATGAACTTTATGGGGCATCTTTTATCCTTATCAATTTTTTAATATTATATAAAGAATAAGGTGCGGAGTCAACCCCCACACCTTTTTATTACTCACAATTATAACAGAAAAGGTACAGGAGTCAATTAAAAAGGGGAATTACATTAAAAGGGGATTCTTGGGTTCATTAAAAATACTCCTGATATATTTCCCTGACTTTTTCAGGGATATAGGATAGAAGGCCGGAAAAACCATGCATGGGGCGGGCTAATTTGTTATAAGGTAACTTGATTGCCTTGGCAATCAGACCAAGACAAGTCAGATAATTTAAGATAGATTCTCCGAAGAGAATTCGATAACGCATCAGAGGCGTTAGCAAGGCAGAATTGCCGAGCTCTGCCATCTTTACCGGTATTCCAATCACTACCTCTAATAATTCTAAAAATCCGTCTAAATAGACAGTTCTTCCACTAACATATAAGGTTGCCTTAGTGGACATTAAGGGTGAGGAAGTTGTTAAAAGATGGGGACGGATGACGTCCCGGATTGCCTCGGCAATGCGGCGAGATTCTCGGGTGAGAATTTGGATAACCCGATTTCGACTTAAGGTAGTGTAGTTATCATCTTTTTTAACTATTATTTCTTTATCCGGCGTTTCGCAATTATTCTGAATGCAGCCATAAGAAATCTTCACCTCTTCAGCTAAAGAATGAGAAAGATTTAATTCCCGGGCAAGCCTGGTAGTTAAATCATCACCTCCAGAAGTAATTATCTGGCAATGCAGGAGTCTGGTATCTTTAAATATAAGTATCTGCGTAATATCCTTACCTACATCACAGAGGATATTTATTGCCTCGGTCTTCTTGGAATTAAACACAGCTTGACTTACTGCCAAACCGGAAAGGGTTATATCATTGAGTTTAAGGCCAAGGCGATTGATGATTTCTGTGATTGTATTGGTGTATGAGGCCCTGGCACAAATGAGGTACAAATCAACCTTCAGCTGGTGACCATATAAACCAAGAGGATTAATAACCTCATTTTCATTATCAACAGTATAGCTTAATGCCTCGGTATGAAGTATTTCATCTGTAAAGGAAGAGCACAAAATTCGTGCTTGTTGATTGACGTTTTGAATGTCTGTTTTGGTAATGGATTTACTGCCGCTCTCAGACAGGGCAATCGCTGCCTGGCTATGCTTAACCACTATATTTTGACCGGCAATGCCTAAATAAACTGACTTAATTCTAACTCCTGATTTTTCCTTTAGATTTTTCAAAAGTTGGGAAAGCATAGCCGTCAAGGCTTGGACGTCTTGCACCTGCCCCCGCTTGATTCCTACTACAGCTGTAGAATCCCACCATAGTTGAGTTAGTTCTTTTCCTCTAAAACATGTCAGGCAGGCAGCAATCTTACTGGAACCGATGTCTAAACCGCATATGTATGTCATTGTTCAATGGGCCCCGCCCTTTTGGGTAGTCAACCCAGCGGTTAACGAGCCAAAAGGGCGGGGTTATATCCTCACCTATATTTTACAACTGGTTCTCTAAATCTTAAATCGATATATTCTATCTTAGTCAAATCAGAATTTATTTCACCAATCAACCTCTGTAAAATTGATAAATTTTTATTTAAGGACCCAATACCTCCCAAATTTATTTTGCAGCCGGTTACGGCAAATAGAAAAACATCATTGACATTGGCTAAATTAATCTTTTTTATTTTGAGTTGTCCCGATAGTTTTGAATCTTTATTCAAATTATCAATAAATTCTAAAGTCTTAAGGAGTGAATTTTCATTATATTTTACTCCTGAGCGAGGACGGGATATCCTTGCCTCTAAACCAATAATTAAAGGCAACTGCAGATTATCATCCTCTTTGCCAATGGGATGAAACAAAACCCCTTCTTCATCCACATAAAAATATTCAGAGACTTTAATCCTGGCAACTGCCTGGCGCGGCTTAAAATCAATAATAATCCTATCGGGCAGAGAACGCCTGATAATTATTTGTTTATATTCTGGATGTAATCTGCTTAATCTCTGCGCTGCTTTTTTTAAATTTAGCTCGTTGAAATCAAATATATTCCTGCCCAAAAACTCGGTTAGATAATTACACCTGTCTTCTCGTATGGTTTTATCTAAATGAATAAAACATTCGCAATTTTTGACCTTAAAGTAATCTGAGGTCTTTAGATAGCGGGCAGAAAAAAACAAAATAGAGAAAATAGCCAGTAAGGAAAAAAGACTTAAGGTAATTATCTTAATGGGAAATTTGAATTTTCTTTTTTTAAAGTTATTTTTTGTCATCTTAATTTTTTAGCGACCTTTCATAAGCTAAACGTAAAATATGAATGCATATCTGAGCGTAATGTATCCCCGGTGCTCTTGCTGAT
>CAZQEY010000020.1:10529-32462 GCA_964592485.1 uncultured Planctomycetales bacterium | reverse complement strand
TGAACCAATCTTTGTCATTTTGTTTTGAACTATCGAGGGTTCAAAATAAAATGACTGCTTCTAAATTTCCCTCAATGAAAGGAGCTTTGCCCTATGAAATACTATATCTATGCCAGAAAGTCTACGGATGACGAAGACCGCCAGATACTCTCAATCGAGGCTCAGCTGGTGGAGCTACGTGCCTTTGCCACACGCGAGAACCTAACTGTGGTAAAGGAGTATGTTGAAGCTAAGACTGCCAAGAAGCCTGGACGCCCCCTCTTCAACGACCTCATCTTACAAATCGAACGAGGGCGCGCGGATGGCATCTTGGCCTGGCATCCAGATAGGCTGGCGCGCAACAGTGTTGATGGCGGCAAGATAATCTACCTCGTAGACCGGGGAGTAATCAAGGATCTTAAGTTTCCCACATACCGCTTCGATGATAATGCCCAGGGCAAATTCATGCTCTCTATTGCCTTTGGACAGAGCAAATACTATATTGATGCTCTCTCTGAGAATATCAGGCGTGGCATAAGGCTAAAGCTAAGCAAAGGCATCTGGCCGCAATGGGCGCCACTGGGCTACCTCAATGACCGCAGAACGCGCGCCATCATAAAGGACGAGGGCAAAGCTCCTTTCATAAAGAGGATTTTTGAGCTCTACTCTACCGGCTTGTATTCCCTAAGTGAGATTCGCGAGAAAGTCAATGCGCTAGGATTAAAGGGTCGCAGGCAGCTTCCTCTTATCATATCCCAAATCCAGAGCCTGCTCAAAAATCCTCTTTATTACGGTGTATTTAAATTCAACGGCGAGATGTATGAAGGAACCCACGAACCAATTATCACAAAGAAACTTTTTGACAAATGCCAGGTAGTTATGGCAGGACGCGCCAAAACTAAGAAATCAATAAAGCAGTATGTCTTGCGGGGATTTATGCGCTGCGGCGAGTGCGGACGTATGATAACCGCAGAGACTCAGAAAGGGCACAACTATTACCATTGCACAAAACGATATACTAAATGCAAACAAAAGTATATCCGCGAAGAAGCGCTCGCCGCACAAGTTAAAAAAATCATTCAAAAAGTTTCTTTGTGTGATGACTGGACAGCCAAGATACTGCGTGAGTTAAAGAAGGATAAGAACGCCGATGTCCAGTCATTACGTCCCCAGCAGCAAAATCTCCAGAGGTGGATACGCAATACCGACAGCAGAATGACCAGGCTTATTGATATGTACTTAAACGGCCATATTGCTCTTGAAGACTACAAGAAAACCAAGGAAAAACTGATTCAAAAGAAGAAGGATTATGAGGGGCAGCTGCAGGATTTTGCTGCTGGAGACATTAATTGGTTCGAACGCGCACGTGATTTTGTAATCTCATTAAACAGAGCCGGTTACATCGCCAATGAGGGAAATTTAGAAGCGCAGAAAGAATTTCTGCGAAAGATTGGTTCGAACTTTATTTTAAAAGAGCGCCGCCTTTATTTCTCGTCGGAAGAGCCATATCATTTTTTCTTAGACGGCCCCCAGATTCCTAGCTGGCGGAGAGGCTGGGATTTGAACCCAGGGGACAAGCTTTCACCCGTCCAACTCATTAGCAGTGAGCTCCGTTCGGCCGCTCCGGCACCTCTCCGAAATCGCTATAGTTTTATTAGCAGGCGGACTCTCCCCTCTAAGTGTCAAGCTTGATTCTTTTCTTCTTGAAAAATTCCTTTAATAAAGAACTACATTCTTCCCCTAATATCCCTTTTTTAACCTTAATTCGGTGATTTAATCCTTTATTATTGATAATATTTGTCACCGAGCCGCAGGCGCCTGCCTTGGGGTCGTCTGCCCCATAGATTAACCTCTTTATCCTGGCCAAAACAAAGGCGCCTGTGCACATAGAGCACGGCTCAATTGTAACATAAACAGAAGCGTCATTCAACCACTTGCTCCCCAGGCAATTTGCCGCCTGGGTAATCGCAATCATCTCCGCATGCGCAGTAGGGTCATTCAAGCGCTCTACCTGATTATGAGCGCGGGCAATAATCCTTCTGTCCTGAACAACTACACAGCCAACCGGCACTTCATCCTCCTGGGCGGCGTTTCTTGCCTCTTTCAACGCTTCGGACATATAGATTTCGTCTATTTTTATCATGGATAAATGCGCCCAGGAGGAGTCGAACCTCCAACAACTTGCTCCGTAGGCAAGTGCTCTATCCAATTGAGCTATGGGCGCGATATTAATGGCTATCCAACCCCTGACATCACCAGACATGAGGCAAAAGCATGCCTTAAATCATGAGCTCGGAAACTAATTATATCTGCTTTTTTGAGTGCTGTAAAGAAGGAAGTTCTAACGTCGCGAAATGGCTTGCCGTCTTTTTGCAGAACACGTAAGGGCTATCAGGATACTTCTTAACTCTTATTAATGCTGCCTTGACTGCCTCCTGCTATATAATATACGAAAGAGTTAGTGAAATTTCACAGGGATTTTTGGGGATTTTGAATGGAAAGGTTAGCTGGATTGAATTATTAGGGTTTTTTGTTAATTTTTCACCACCTTAAAACGCAAAAACAGCAAGCTAATAAAGAATGCTAAAAGTAATATTGAAATAAGATATTGAAACAAAAGATGATGGTTTTTTCCAAAAAAACAAATATCCAACGCAATGACGACTAGTAATAAAATTGCAAAAATTCCAATTAGATATGAGGGTGTTTTTTTGTATTGAATTGTTGTGCCGCAATGAATACAGGGTCGAATTCTAGGTTTACAAGTAAGTTGATTGATAAATTTTCTTCTTTCGCGAAAAGGAATTTTCTTCCCACAATTGGGACAATTAAAACGTTTCTTGATAAGGAGTATATTTACAAAAAGGGCTAAATAAACAATTAAAATTAAAATCCAAAGTAACATTTTTCCTAACAATTAATGCACGAACTTCCCTAGCAGAACAAGACAAAACGCCTTACTTATTTTCTTAGGAGCTCTTCCTGGCTCAACCCTAAATCCTTAAATACACCCTCGGGGTTTTCAATATACTTGTGGCAAAACTGATATACCTCTTGCATATCCGTAATATTCCGTGCAAGAAGCGCCTTGAGGATACCCGAACGAAGCTTTATCTCATCTAAAATCTCTCGCGGTGTCCGGCCGCTTACGACGGCAAGCCTATCCCTATAAATACTGCTGACTGTAGATGTCTGAAACTTCTGATTTATCGGCTCGTAAGAGCATAGGTGGCTTAATAATACTGTCCTCTTCTCCAGTCCCGCCGTCTCCACAAGTTCACCGACTACCCGATGAACAGTGCCTTTTAGATTATACCTGCGCATAATCACAAAAACATCTACCAGATTGACTAAAACCTCGGGAACATTCATCGGCTCATTCTCCAGGCGCATAATCGTCTCCCGCGCCGTGGACGCATGAAGAGTTCCCATACAGTACTTGCCTATATTCATCGCAGTCATTAAATCCCTTGCCTCTCTGCCTCTGACCTCTCCGACGATTATTCTATCCGGGCGCATTCGCAGAGAATTCTTCACCAAATCTGCCATAGTCAGTTCTTCCTTGGTTTCTAACCGGGAACAATTATCCTCAAAGTCGGTATTTAACTCAATGGCATCTTCAATAATGACCACCCGGTCTGTTCCGGGTATAAAGTTAAACAGGGCATTTAAAAGTGTGGTCTTGCCGCTGCCTGGCCCTCCCGAAATTATTATGTTTGCCGGCTTAACCCCTAATCCTTCGACATACAACCAAAACTGCCCGCCTAACTCTGCCGTAAGGGTTTTATTCTTGATTAACTCAACGATACTCAAGGGCTTCTTCTTTGCCCGCGTTATGGTTACCTGCGGACCGAAAGGAGAATAGACAATATTAACTCTCCCTCTTATGCCGGATAGCACAATATTATTTATCTTCTTTACCGAATCTCTTCCGGAGAATATTACCAATTTTCTAATAAACAAATCTAACTCCTCTTTTGTAGGAAATCTCTTGTCTGTCTTAACCATGCCCTTTTTATACTTATGAATATATATCGGCCCGAGGGAATTTATCATAATATCCTCAACTTCCGGGTCGGCCAGGAATTCTTCAATCAAGCCGTAAGAAAGGAACTCATTAAAAAAAGCTTCCAGCTCAAGGCCTGCACTCTTCTTTAAAAATCTTTTGCATTTAGGAGTATTATAAACTTCCAGAAAAATATTGAACATAACCTCTTTTCTTCCGGCTAAATCCTGCATAAGATAAATCTTCCCGGCTAACTTATCAAGAATTTCATTCTCTATCTCTATTCTTTCCCTGTCCATCCTACCTCCTCATTGGCTCTAACAAATATATCCTAAAGACTTTTATTTTCGATTCTGCGGAAGCTCTCTATTCGGCTATTAAAGCTATCTTAAAATCAGAATAGCGCGTCTTAAGCACTAAATTGATTACGACAATCCCTACCGGAATTAAAACAACGTATCCGACAATTACGCATACAGTCTTAATAATCTCCGGCTCTGCGTTTGCTAATTCCATAAAAATCACCAAAATAGAACCTATTATAGCGGAAGACAAAAGCCAGGATAAAAAACCCCTCCATAATAAACTCCACCATACTTTAAGAGTGCGCATCCACGTAACTTGAACAAATTCAACCTCTGTCATTTACTTTGACCTCCTCAAATGAGCCCTGCCAAAGGCGGGGCAAATTTGACCCGCCCTTTTGGGTAACTAACTCAACATTTAACAAACCAAAAGGGCGAGGTAAGTTCGGACAGATAACTTATGTCGCTCTACGAGCTCCATAAGTTATGTCCTCACTTACTTATACCAAAAATTATCCCAAAAGGCAACCAAATTCCGCCTTCGCTCTTCAATAAATAACACTATAGTAGAGCTTCGGCGGACTATCCGGCGTAGCCCTTCTGATAAGGGCGAAGCGGGACGCACCTATGAGGAAAGCCTTTTAATAGCCTCTTTTATCTGTTGAGGAGTAGCTTGCGGATGAGCTTCGATAACCTTAATTAAACCATCTCGCATATAGGGAGTTATTAAAGACCAATCAAAATCACCGCTAAATGGCGCCATATGGTCGTCAATTCCCTTGAGGTCATGAAGATGCATACCAATCATACAACCAGCAAACCTCCTCAAATAATCATTATGAGAAGTTATGCCGAGCCTTTCGTTAACCTCAGCGTGTCCGACATCATGCCAATAGAGTAAACCTTTATCTCTAAAAAGACTTAAGAAATGTTCTGCTTCTTCGATATCGGGAATTTCGTTAGGATAATAGCGCGTTTCAAGTCCGATTTTAATACCGGCTGAGCAGGCATAGGGGAGTATTTCTTCCAAACTTCTGGTCACTGATTCTAAATGACCTATTCTTCTAATATGGCGGGCAACTAAAAGTCTTTCTTTCAGTTGCAGGTATTCTTCAGAATTAGACTTACCTTGATTATATAAATCAAGGAGCATCCTTACGTAATCGTCTTTCAACTCAACTACCCCAGCATGAATAATTACAACTTGACAGGAAACTAAGCAGGCTGTGTCAATAGACTTTTTTGTATAATCAACTGCCCTGTTTCGCTCTTTCTCATCCAAGGAAGAAAGGCGATAATAATCAGTAAGGAATCTATTTAATCTAACCCGGGATGGCAAAGGGCAAAAATTATGCACGCTTACCACCTCTATCCCCATAATATCTGCCAATGAAATGAGCTCCTTTAATCTATTGGGAGTAAAATTATATCCTATTTCAATTGCATCTAAACCCACACTATGTATCTTGGAGAGCATCCCCTTTACATTAGAATGGGTATTGGAATTCCAAGCTGTGGAAATTGCCAGGCCGCCTTGCTTCATCTTATCCTGGACCCCTCTCTAACCGGTCTATCGGGAATTAAAACAGAGATTATCTCCTGGCCTTGAGCAGCCAGGAGCATTCCCTCGGAAGACTCACCCCTTATGGTTACCGGTTCCAGATTATCAACAACCACAATCTGTCTTCCTAACAGGTCTTCCTTTTTATAGAAATTCTTAATCCCGGCAACTATCTGTTTTTGTTTTTCTCCGGTATCAATCTTTAGAAGAAATAATTTATCTGCATTGGGATGGTCCGCTACCTCTAAAACCTTCGCTATTCGAATATCTAATTTTTTGAACTCATCCAGACTAACCATTACCGCTCCTCCTCTTAAGTAATCCACGGAAGAAGAATTTCCTCTGACTCTAAGAATTCAAGCTTTATAACCTTCCAGCCCCCTTCTTCTTTTTGGAAAAAAATCAGGAATTTAACTGTCTCGGCTTCAAAGGCATTAGTCTCTTTTCTTTCTACATTCCTGGCCACACCGCTTGCCTCTACTTCTGCCCTTGCCGTATCCGTATCTAAAGAAATATCCAACTGCGCGATGCCGATGACGATATTGTCATAGGTATCAAACACCTTCTGGGCTACCAAAAACAGGCTTCGGCGGTCATTGCCATATTTATCGGTATAATTATTGGAAATAAATGAAATGCATTTAAAGATATCCTCTTGTTCGGTTGCCCTCTTGGCTGCATAGACGATTCGCCTAATCCTGCCCTTTTCACCCTCAAGCAAAGTCTTTACTTTTGGGAATATAATCAAACCAGCAAGAATAACAAGGGCTATAGCAAAGGCCAGCCTCCATCGAGCATTAAATTCAAAGGGCATTTACAATCTTAATATTTTTACCAAGGGAATCCTATGTGTCTTACGATAAGCCTGCCGGAAAATTCTGGGCCCTGATTGACTAACAGGCCTCTCTTTGGACCGATAAGACTTAAGGTATAATCTGCCTTAACAGCTATGCCTAAGGCGCATCCCTCGTTGGCATCCAGACCCGAAGGTATATCAACAGAAACAATGGTCCTCTTAGAGGAATTCATCCTCCGGATAACTGCTTTAAAGATTCCCTCTACTTTGCCTTTTAATCCAATGCCAAAGATGGCATCGACTAACAGACTATAAGAAGAAAATTTGATTCTTTTTAGATTACTTTCAGTTTTAATCTGCCGGATATTCTTGGTTAATTTCTGGAGAATCTCTAAATTTTCTCTTGCAGCAGGAGATAAAGAACCTCCTGGGCTAAGTAAGAATGTATCCACATCCACTCCCTCGCAGAGAAGTTGGCGGCTGACTACCAATCCGTCCCCCGCATTGTTGCCCTTACCGCAAAATACAGCTATGCCCTGCGACTTCCTGTATTTATTAAGAATTTTCTTACGGGGAGAGACGCCGGATATACTCTTATTTGCCCTTCCCTCTAAAATCTCTAAAACAAAATCGGCAATCCTTATACCGGCATTCTCCATCATCACTAACGTAGATACGCCTAATTCCTGGCTCGCTTTCAAATCAATCTCTTTTGCCTGCTTTGTAGTAATTGTTTTCATCTTTGCTTCTTTATTCTCTTTCCTGTTATATAAATCAGGAAAATAACTACCAATAAACCACCGATTAACCATATGATAGTTGGCAGGAGCGCCTCAAACAATATAGATTTAATATCCATTTTTACTTTTTCCTGTAAAGAAATTGCTGAATTATAAAAATAAAATTCAACTATTTACCGCTCAGGTAATAGCTAATTCTTAAAAACCTCGTATATCTGCTAATAGCTTCGGCCCTGGCCTTCTCCTTTGCTAAATCCCTTTTGGCTTGATTATAGATTGGATTATCGTTAAGAATTTTCTGACTATACGCCTGGCACTCCTGCTCGCTCATAAAAGTATCCCGTATAACTTTTAGCTCTCCGGAATCAATAAAGAACCCGCCGCAGTTATAACATTCGTCAACATTTATCTCTTTTGATGATTGATACTTATGTATGTGCATAGGTATGCCGCACTTTGGGCATTTGATTTGTTCGCGGTTCTCATCATTTACGCGCGCATAGCTTAAAGCCTCCTTCAATGCATTGCCTAATCCCTCATTCTTCTCGTCCAGCTTACTCAACTCATGCCAATCAAACCATATCCCCTTACAACCTTCCTTGCACACATCAACCTTTACACCGCCAAAATCTTGCTCAATCATTGCTGCTTTACAAACAGGACACTTCATTTCATCCTCCTCTCTCTGTTAACCTGATACGACTTGTTTACCAATATAATCCCGCACATAATGAGTTGGATTAAACACACCCCTTTCTTAGAATTCTCATCCATATATCTTTCTGTGCATATAGCTCTCTTCTATCATCCTGTCTTATTTAGTTATAAGCAAATTTAAAAATATAAAAAATGTAGCCTGCGTAAAAAATAAAAAGGGCTAATCCTTCATTCCTGGTTAATTGAAATTTTGTTCTTGAGAATAAAAACATCAGTAGGGTAATAAAAAGCACAATAGGCGCAGTTATCCTTTTGGTTTGTATATCGATACCTAAGGGATTAACCATGGAAGAGACACCCAATACCCACAGGATATTTAAAATATTGGCGCCGATTACATTGCCAGCAGCCAATTCTCCCATTTTCTTAAGACTTGCGACCACAGCCGTAACTAATTCGGGAAGCGAACTGCCCAAAGCCACCATGGAAAGGCCGATAACAATCTCTGGGATACCCAAGAAATGAGCGATATTAATGCCGCAAGGAATTATAGCATACTTAGCGGATAAAACGACTCCCACTGCGCCGATTAAGAATTTAAAGCTGTCTTTCTTTATACTATAATTTGGTAATATTCTTTCTTGGCTTTCCTTATTGGTTCTAATTTCTCTTAAGATTATATATGTAAAAAAAACAATTAGGAGGAAACACAGAAATAATCCATCCCAAAAACTCAGGCTGCCGTCCAATATAAGAAAATATAGAATAATAGCCGCACCTATAAGAAACAACAGTTCTTGTCTTATAACCCTTGGGTTAAAATGCACTGTCCTAATTATAGCTGCTATGGCTAGAATCAATCCGATATTTGCGATACATGAACCCATAGCGTTGCCTATAGCCATTCCGCCAACTCCCATATAAGAGGCAAGGGTAGAGATGGTAAACTCAGGGGCAGTTGTTGCCAAACTTACAATCGTTAAACCTATAATAACCCTGGGGATTCTGAAAACCCTGGCTATGCCTTCAGCTCCGGAGGTAAAAAAATCCGCACTTTTTATGATTAGAAGAATGCCAATGATAAAAATTATGGAATCTTTATATATGCTCATTTAGTCCTGTCTGTATAGCTCTGGAATTTAAGAAGAATAAGTAGGGATTCTAATCTATCTTTAACTTCTTTACAGGCTTCCTGCAGCCTTGTTTGATATCCTCATCCGGATAGCCCAGGGCTATCACAGCCATAAGCTCCAAATCCTCATCCAGGTTTAAGTATTTACGGACTTCGTCTTTTTTATTAAGTATCTCACCCAGCCAGCAGGTGCCTAAACCCATAGAATGTGCCTGCAGGCACATATTCTGGATACAGGCGCCGGTAGCCATTAAGTCCTTATCCCTATTATAGGAATCGGCGATATCCATACAGACAACTACAACCACAGGCGCACCCCTGATGATACCCCCGTATTTGGTGAATCCTGCCAGGTTATCCTTTCTGGTTTTTTCTTTAATTATCAAAAATCTCCAGGGTTGATTATTCAATCCTGAGGGTGCCCACCTGGCTGCCTCTAAAACCCTTTCAATATCGGAGTCTGAGGGTATCTTGCTCTTATATCTTCGGATAGAGCGTCTGTGTCTTATAATCTCCAGTATATCCATTTTATCTTTTATTCAGAGAGATTCTGTAAGTTTTTCCTGGGGGGAAATGATAAAGCGTGCCATTAATTTGCACGGGTATCATAACCGATTTGACTCTCGGCCCTTGAACCAGAATACTAACTTGATATTTTGTTATAGACAAGGAGACCCATCTTTCTCTATAGCGGAATCTCAGTTTAACCCTCTGCCAATTTTTAGGAAGGTCCGGGTTAATCCTGAGTCCCTTCTCTGACATACTTATCCCGGAAAAACCTCTTATAGTGATATCGATTGACCCTCCCATAACTCCGGTATGAACACCCTCCGGGGTGGTCCCGCCTTGCCTGTCGTAGAAATCAGACTCCAATACCTGTAAAAACCAATGCCAGGACTCCTGAGACATCCCAAGTTGCCGGGCTACTAAACAATGGGCGACCTTGCTTAAAGAAGAGCCGTGAGTAGTTCTTCGCACATAGTATTCGTAGTTCTTTTTCAATCTGTTTTTATCGAAATTGTATCCAAGCCTTTTAAGTATATCTACTATCTCGGATAGGGGCAGCAGATAGAACATCATAAGAACATCGGCCTGCTTTGAAACCTTGTATTCATCCGGTGATTCTCCTACGGCTTTTAAAATCCTATCCATACGTTGAATATTCCTATATTTTGCCCGGTATTTATCCCAATCCAACTCCTTTAACCTGAAGTATCCGTCAAATTGACTTATAATACCCTTATCGTTAACAATAATATTCATTTTCTGTGTAATATCATTCCATCGGGAAAGTTCCTTCTGCCCCAATCCCAACTTTTTTAGAATTTGCACTTTATGGCCCTTGGGCATAACAGTCAGAAGTTCCTGAGCCTTAAGCAATGTCCAAACAATAATAAAATTTGTATAGGCGTTATCTTTCAATCCGGGTTTACGCGCGCCGGGAAATTGTTCATGAAACTCATCAGGCCCCACAAGCCCTTCCGTGTGATATCTTGCGTCCCTGGTGTCGTATCTTGCCAGACTTGCGCCAAACTGCGCAATTGATAATATCATCTCGGCTCCATAGCGAAGGAGGAATTTAAAATCGCCGGTTGCTTCGTAATACTTCCACACATTATACGCAATGGCAAAGGAAACATGCCTCTGAAGATAACTGTAATCCGGCCCCCATTTACCCGAGATAGGATTAAGATGCAAAACCTGCGTTTCCTCTCTACCCGAAGAAGCGCTTTGCCAGGGAAACATCGCGCCGTCATAACCCTCATTTCTTGCATGCTGCCGGGCTCTGTGAAGACGCTTGTAGCGGTATAAAAGCAATGCCTTGGAAATTTCCGGAATATGAAGGTTATAAAAAGGCAAGACAAAGATTTCATCCCAGAAGATATGCCCACGGTATGCTTCGCCGTGCAAACCCCTGGCGGGTAATCCGGCATCTATCGTGGTATTGTGAACCGAAGCGGTCTGCAATAAATGAAACATGTTAAGCCTTAGCATCTTCTGGGAAAAGGTATCGCCCTGAATCCGAATATCAACTTTTTTCCATAATTGCTCCCACGCTTTTCGATGACTCTCAAATAACACCTTAAACCTCGGGGCATTTTTTACCGAGTTAATGGCTGCTGTGCGGGGATTACGAATCCCTTTGTCTTTGGATGTATATATGGCAACGGTTTTTTCTATTTCATAAGATTTATTCTTATGGGCAAAAATTTTAAATTCCTGCCCGATTATCTCCTTTCCCTTCACGCGTTGCTTGATTAGAGGTTTCCTTTCTCTATTCGCCACAAAAATCCGTATCTTGGAGGCCTCTGCAACCTCAATCCTGGGCTGACTGGTTCTCATTGATAAGAATACACCGTTCCTGTTGAAATTCCCTAACGAACAGGGCTCCAGATGCCTGCAGTTTAGTTTTCTATATCGCTCAACTCCTGTATTAAGCACAAAACCATCGAGCATTGACCCTACCGTAATCCAGTCATCATAATTCTTGGGGGTAATAACGTATCTAATTGCACCAATATGAGGATTGCCCATATGAACAATCATACTTGTTTCGATTAAAGTTTTCCGCCCCCTCCAGTCTCGAAAGATAATCTTCCTGTTAAGAATACCTCTTAACATATCAAGTTCCTGGTAATAAAAGGGGGCCCTGCTTGTAGAAGGACAAAACCATTTTCCTTCACCGTTCCTGAAAGTCAGAAAGGTCCAATTTGGACAGTTTACAAAATCCTCATTGACAACTCTCCTGCCGGCAATACGCGTAGCTGACCTATTATAAAGACCGGCAATATAAGTGCCGGGATAATGAATTGTTGAAGCAACGGCTTCGGGGGCAGCTCCCCTTGTTCCAAAATAACCATTACCTAAAGTACAAACGACCTCTCTTAAACCTTCTTGCTCCGGCTCGAATTGATTGTAAAAAATCTTCCAGGTGTATAGTGCTCTTTTCATATTTAGCTTTAGCATTTTTTATCTCTAATGGGATAAAATCTCTTCAAATAACTTCTTTACCTCTTCAGGCGAAGATAAGCGAAAATCAGCTGCAGATTCTTTAGGTCTATCGGAAACCAGAATGCCGGTTCCTCTCTTGCGAATTATCCTGAATGCATCCTCATCCGTCGTATCATCACCTATATAGACCACAGATGCATCAGACCAGGAAATGCCCAGGGTTTGCATAATCCACATTACTGCCCTTGCCTTATCCCAATCAATCTTGGGGAGAATCTCAAAAACCTTCTTTCCGCTTAACAAGCGAAGAGAGGGATTGTCCTGAATAATCCTCTCAACCAAATCTCTAATTTTCGGTAGATATGACTCATCTACAAGGCGGTAGTGCACAGCTGCGCTGAATTTCTTTTCTTCAATCAGTACCCCCGGTATAGCATTCAGTTCTTTTGACAGATGCCTGACTATTTTTGCAATGAGGGGTATTGCCTGTTTAGCCCGAGGCTCAATCAGGGAAATCCGCGGTCCTGAGATATCGAATCCGTGGCTTCCCGCGTATAAAAGTCCTTTGATGCCTACGAGTTTCTCAACATCCTCCCTCATCCTTCCGCTAACAATAGCTGTTGTATATCTTTCAGAAAGGCGTTTGAGGGCATCCTTCATATCCGGGGATATAACCGCAAGCTCGGGACGCTCAACAATAGGAGTTAACGTTCCATCATAATCAAGGAAAAACACAGGCTTTTCCCCAGAGAGAAAAGCCGATTTGTTCTTATCCCAAAATTGAAATAAAGGTTCGGGCTTTCTGTGAAACCACTGCTGGACCCATTCTAAATTTATTTCGGATATATCCTTTAATGCAACGTCCGCGCCATCCCGAATAAGGCTAGACTCATTGTTCTTTCTTGCCAATCCAATTACTAATCCAAAACCGCCGTTTCTTCCTGCCTGCACGCCGGATACCGCATCTTCAACAACAACAGCCCTTGCCGGAACTACGCCTAAATTATATGCTGCGGTGATAAAAATGTCTGCCTCCGGCTTTCCTTTAAGCCCCAACTGCACAGAAACCTCGCCGTCAACCCGAGTTTGGAACAAATCCTCAATACCGGCAGATTGAAGGATATGCCTGCAGTTCTTGGAGGATGATATAACACCAGTTGGAATACCGGCTTTCTTAAGTTCTTTTATAAACTGAATAGTCGAGGGATAAACCTCTGCAACGCCTTTCTGCTTAAGGAGTTCAAGAAATACGATATTCTTCTTATTTCCAATTCCACAGATAGTCTCTTTATCCGCTGTGTCGGAAGGCTGGCCAAATGGAATCTGAATCCCTCTTGATTCAAGAAAACCCCTCACGCCTTCGTATCTGGGTTTGCCATCGACATAAGGAAGGTAATCGGCTTCATGCGTGAATTCATGAAACGGCTCATTATTGCGTTTTTCTCTCAGGCGCAGGTATTCATCAAAAACCTGTTTCCATGCCTTAGCGTGGATGAGGGCAGTTTTTGTAATAACGCCGTCCAAATCAAAAATAACCGCATCAAAAGAATAATGATTCATACTTCTTACTTTCTAACTGGAAATCGCCTGAATCCTAAAACAGTCTGCCAGCGAGGATGAGAATCTATCGGGAGTAATTTCATATCTCTCCGTCGGGTAATATGTTATAACATAAAACTTTTATTGTCAAGGAATTAAGACGAATAAAAAACACAATCCAAACAAAAGCCCTCTGCAAATAGATAGCTTACAGAGGGCTAAAATGTACCCCTTCGATTACCTCTTTAGTTTAGTCAGCTTCTTCTATTAATCATAAAGCTTGTTCTCCTTCAAGAATGCCTCGTATCAACATAATCCCCCAAATATAAGTTGGCTTTTTCTCTGTATTTTCATAAGTCTCAATCTCGGTTTTAAAATTATCCTTAATATACTCCGATAATTTTTGCCTCTGTTCTTCAGTTATTACTAACCGTGCTCCGCTTCCCTTAATGCCATCAGATACACAATGTATCGCGTTAAGCGCATTATCAAGAAATACAGCGTCATTCATCTTGATTTCTCTTGCTTTTTCAATTCCGGTTAAATAGTAAACCACCATCTCATTGATAGAATTCAAGAAATCCCCAAGCCTTACTCCTTCGGCAATTTTTATATTTTGATATTGAGAATATTTTTTTTGAATTTCTTGATTTTCTTCTCTTATCTGCACAGCCCAATACAAGTAATGATTGATGAATTCATCTTCCGTCATTTCTTGGCCCGTTGACAAATAATCAATCAGTTGTCTATTCAATTTTAAATAATCAAATACAATATCTGCCCTGATATCTTCTTCTTTCTCAAGACTGTATGAGCGATTAATGTAAGTCCCTAAGACAATTAATAATAAAACAGATAATAACAATCTTCTCATAATTCTTCTTATGATTTACACTTAAAGATATGATATCTTTTATTGAAAATAAATTTAAACAGAGCCCTCCTCTTCTTTATACCTTTGTTGTATCATATCAAGATAACTGTCTAATTCATCTATACTCGTAAAAATTTGTTGGGGAGGGATGACCTTTAAAACATCAAATACCTTTTTTATCTGCGGCTGGAGATTCACCATGGTTAACATCCCTTTATGTTTTTTAAGGGCCATTTCTGCTTTAATTACAACACTCACGCCTCTACTGCTTATATAGCTTACACCCTCCATATCAAATATTATTACCTTGGGCGATGCTTCTAAAACCGAATTAACCCTCTCTTCTAAAAACTCATAAGTATCTGTATCAATGGAGCCGACAGGAGATATGACGAAAACCCCGTCTTCCTTCTCGGTTACAGAAACTTTAAGCGGCGTAGAAAATGTCAACTCAACTCCTTTTTAAAAATGTAGCACTTCTGCCTTGTCCTTACCAATCCCTTACGTCTTTAAGCTTATTATATTACTACTTATAGCAAATGTTAATCTTTTTCTTGCGCCTCCTGCCTTGCGAAAGGAACTGCCTCCGAACAGGGACTATCCCTAATCCTAAAGGTGCGCTCGCCTCCTCCTTTGGCTATATATTATACCAAAAGAGTTACCTAATTAGTGAGTATTTACAAGCGTCCCCTATTTAAAGCGCCTAAGGACTGTGTTAGGAATTTGTATAAGACATCCGGGGTTTCTTGAAAAAGTTCACTAAACTATCTTGGAATTTCAATAATGCATTTATTACTTTTATCCAAAGACTTTCTCTAGAACTTTACCTTTTTTGCGATTCAATAAAAGATTTAAGTTTATTGACACGCTCTTGATTAGCACCTAATTTTTTATATTCACTTAGATACTTCATAGCTTGACGAAAATCCTTCATCATCGCATAGGCATAACCTAACCCACTGATTGAACTCATATTTTTTGAACCTTCTTTATATTGTAATGATTTTTTATAAAACTTTATTGCCTCTTTTCCGTTACGTAATTGTAAATAGCAATACCCTATTCGATAATATCCGTAAAAATCATTAGGGGCATATTGAATATATTCCTGGTAGTGCTTGATAGCATTTTGGTACCTACTGCAATACATATATCGGCTACCTGCGTAGAAATGCATATGCGCTTTTATTTCACTGTCGCTTATATGTTTAATCCCCTGTTCATATAAACTTAGGGCATTTCTCCACTTAAAACAATCATCGAAATAAAGGTCTCCTAATTGGAAATATGGCACATAATTATCCGGTTCATCTCGAATCTTATTTTTATAATGGACAATCTCTTCCCGTAATGTGTCTTTGTACTCCCTCTCGATTTTAAACTGCTCATCATTATAATTATCTTCCTTTATTCTTTCACCAAAAGCAAACATATAATCATGGTCCCTTGATTTCATATACCAGTCGTTATTATAATCAAACCAGAAGAGCCTCCACATGGTTGCTTCATCAAATTGCCATCCTTTATTAGATCGCTTAAATAAGAGCGGATTAGATCGTGTTGCATTTTCTCTAAATTTAACTACCGCCCTATCGCCTTCCACAATAATCTTATAAGGATACCCGTCCTTTACCTGTTTTAAAAAAGTATTAAATTGAAACGTATTTCTCGACGGAGCATCATTAAATTGAATACGTGTCCCTTCCGTATATATCTCTAGCGTAGGGTCATCTATATATTTCTCGAGAATTTCAACAAAACGCTGAAAAGCCAGCTCCGGAGACTCCTGAGCCTGATACCTTGTTCTGAAAGGTTCCCTTATAGGAGTGTACTTTCTTTGGCCTGTAGCAATACTTATATCCTCTTTAGCCCCAGCTCCCCCTGAAATTGCTTTGGATTTTATACCAAGTTTGTAACGCCTCTCTTCACTTAGAATAAGTATCCCGCTATCTATTTTCTCCCATGTCTGATTCACCACAGCTTCAATAGTCCCCTGCAATCCCATGCCCACTCTACCTGATTCCAGATAAGGTAAAAGTTGTTCTCGTTCTATATAACCACAGAAGGCATCTGTAAATACATCCTCTAATTCGTAAGCTACCTCCATCTTTACTAATAACTCTTTCTTGGCAAGTAACAAAAGTAAGCCCTTTTCTTCGGAACTCTTACCAATCTTCCATTGCTGAAAAAGCTGTTCAGCAAAATCATTAATAGTTTCTCTCTGCAGGTCAGAGACAGTAACCACTACGAATTCAATCCCTATCGTTTCATGGTAATTCTTTAACATGGGGATAATAGTTTCTTTTTGTTCTTGTATGATATTCGCAAAATCAAAAAGATATTGTTGGCTGCCTGGCTTTTCAGGAATTTGTGCAGACTCACCTATGTTAAATAATAAAAATTCTGATATCAATAGAAAAAATAAGCTAAAAAGTTTGACCTTAAACATTTTATCTAAGAAAATAACTAGAGAAAATAACCAGAATAACCACAGAGAAAAACCAGCATAATCAGACGCTTAGTTAATCATAACTCAATCAATAACTTACACAACAAATATTTTGGCTTTTCTTCCTAGAATAGAAAAAATGGGAATGCTTCTCCGCTTGGCTCAAGAAGCGCTCCTTGAATGGCTGAAGAAATAGAGATGCCCTTGTATTTAGCGCAAAGGGTATCTCTATTTTTTTCTGTATCTTGATTTAGCTGCATCTATGTAATTTTTTAGAGAAATTAGCTTTTGGGGGTCCATCTTTTTTAAAGCTAAATTGTAATAATATTCTGCTTTACTGATATTACCTAAATCCGCATAATTTATCGCCAGGCCCTGATAGCCACTTAAAAGAAATTCTCGACGTGATGAATTTAACAGCTTTTTAAAATATTTAATAGAATTTTTAAAATCATTTATATAGAAATAGTTCCAAGCTATCTTCTGAATTGCATATTCTTTATTCCCTGGATAATAATACATATATTTCTTATAAGCCTCAATAGCTGAATTATAATAATTCTCTTCATCTCTAATAGCAGCGATATTCCATAAACTATCATGGTCTTTCTCATTAATCTTTAATGCTTGCTTATAATAGTAGATGGCATCATCAAATAGAGTTGCAGAAAAATATAACTCTCCCAATTGCTTACAACTTTCTAATGCATTATTATTATTAAAGATATTATCCTTAAGAATAGTAATTCTTTCAGCAATATTTTCTTCGTTCTCTATTTCATCATCTTCAAAATCTGCCTCTCCATTTAATATCTTCCAGTAAGGATTATTAGAATAATGAAAATGATAGCGCCTACTATTATCATGCCAAACAAGTAATCTTATAGATGGCAAATCCATCTGCCAGCCTTTGCTAGTGCGCAAGATAAAAAATGGACCAAATCTATCTGTGCCTGTTTCGGTTCTTAAAAGTACAACAGCGCGAGTTGATGATGATTTAATCACGTAAGGATACCGTAGCACTTCTTTATAATCTTTCGATTGTCCCCAGGTTATAGTCTCTGGCCATTGTTTATTTGTCATTATTGATTTTTCACTATATATTCCTAAATCGGCATTGCGAATCTTCTTATCTATTGCCTCCTTATATAATTCAAATGTAGCTTCGGGAGTCGGTTGTGCCTTAAATCTCCTTTTCTCTTCTTCAGACAAAAATATACCTTCGGAATATTTCTCCTTTGATATATCTCTTTTAACGCCTGCTCCACCTGAAAGATGGTCTTCTGTCAAATATTCATCCTTTTTTAATGGTTCCAACTGTCCAGTTCTAACCGCTTTCTCTGCTTTATGTAGTATCTGCTCTAAAATAGACCAAAATGCTAAATCAATTTTCCCTTTTTGAAGGTATGGTGAAAATACTTCCCGCTCTAAATAACTGCAATAAGCATCCGTATAGATATCCTCCAATTCATAGCCTACTTCTAATTTGACAACTTTTTCTTTTTTAGTAAAAAGTATAAGGACACCTTTCCCTGTGTTAATGCCGACGTTCCATTCCTTAAAAAGTCTCTGCGCTAAAGACTCTATATTCTCATTTTTCAAAGAATCCACTCCGGCCATTAAACAATGAATCCCATAATAATATTCTAAATATTCCAATTTAGCGACAAATAGCTCGGCATTGATTATAGGAAGGTTTTTGAAATATTTATCCTGCTGGCGAAGGCGTTGCCTTTGGTGTTTTGGCGATAATTTACAACTGTACACCCAAATATTAACTAAGATTAGACAAATTAATATCCCAATTAGTAATATATTTTTTCTATTCATTTAAATACGGTCTATCTTAAGAGTTACTCTTTAAGTTTTTCTTTTTTATATTTTATATTTGAGAAAAAGGTCATCAATAGAGTTCGAAATAAATTCAGACTTATTTTTTTAACCTATCTAAAATAATTATAACTCCGTTTTTTCGGCCCCGTTTTTCTTATATATTGAAATCTTTTTAATTAAAACTGAACTTTCGGAAGCTCTTTAGCTGACTCTTCAACTTCGTAATAAATAGCAGGTTCGGTTAAACCTCTTAATTTCGCAAATAAACTTCCAAAGATTGTTCTTTGGTAAGAGTTAAACAATTGAACTGCCTGGTTATAACGTCTCCTCTCAACTGCAATTCTATTTTCTGTTCCCTCAAGTTGGTCTTGCAATGCTAAAAAATTCTGACTCGCTTTTAAGACTGGATAATTCTCTGCCAACGCAAGTAATTTAGAAATAGCGTCGGTCATATTATGTGCTGTCTCTATTTTTGCTTTTATCGTATTACCTGATTGCCACTGACTTCTTAGCTCAGTAATCGTAACAAACAACTCTTTTTCATGCTGTGCATATCCTTTAACTGTATTAACTAAATTTGGGACCAAATCACTCCTTCTCTGTAATTGATTCTCAACCTGTGACCATGTAGATTTTACATTTTCATCCAAAATAACCACCAAATTTAATCCGCGGATAAACCAAAATACCACAGCTACAAATAAAACTATTGCTATGATTAAACCAATGTTGCTCTTCTTCATATTCAACCTCCTTTGTTTTTCTGAAAAAATTCGGAACGTCTCTATTTTTCAAAAATCAGAGGCGTCCCCTGTTTTGGTAATTAAGCATTTGCTTTTGGGTCAGGTCCAAATCGATTATTGCCTTTATCTCCTTCTATAACAGTCAAAATTAAACTGTAGATTGGAATTAACACAAACCAGCCGCTCTTTCCAACATCATGCATTCTACGAACAGCAACAGCAATAGAAGGAATTAAAATAGCGAGGGTATAGATGCTACCGAGTATGCCTGCATTGCTTCCGGGATTGATTCCAGTTATTCCTTCGATAACGCCTAAAATAAAACCAATAATGAAATTGAAAAGAACAAACATCCAGTATTCTTTTCTTCTGGCCCTACCACTAAAAACAGCATATTTTTTTAATACAGTCAGATACCAATACATAATACCTCCTCTCTCTTCTTTATTTATTTGCAGCTAGTTATTAACCCAAAGCCTGGTACTTTATGGAGCGTCCCCAATCCCCCGCTATAATTAATTCAACATAACTTTATCCGCTAGATCTCTTCTTTTTAGTTTGAAGAGCTTATTGATTTGCTCCTCCATTTTATCATTTTTACCAATCTTCTTATAGATAATTCCTAAATAATAGTAGGTATCAGCATAATTAGGGTCTAAAATTGTGGCTTTATCGAAAAATGGGAGAGCTTCTTGGTATGAATTTAATTTAAAGTGAGCAAGTCCAACATTGTAATGTCCGTAAACATTATCTGCGTCTAACTCAATTACTTTTAAGGCGCTCTCAAGCATATTATTATACTCTCTTAAATAAGAGTAAGTGCAAGATAATCCATTGTAAGCATCAGAGCTTTTAGGATTGAGATTTAATACCTTCTGGAAAACATCTATAGATAAGCTGTACTGCCCCATCGACCTATAAACCTTACCTAAGTTTATGTAACTTAATTCATCTTTTGGATTTAATTCAATGGCCTTCTTTAAAACAGTGGTGGCTTCGCTAAAATTTTCCATCACGGCATAAGTAGAACCTAAACCAGCATAGTACGCTGAAACATCCGGCTTAATTGCTATAGCCTTCTTGTAATAAGAAACGGCTTTATTATATCGATGTAGATTAAAATATATATACCCCAATGCTTCATAGGCATTGACATCATTAGGATTTATTTTAACAGCCTTCTTATACTTATTTATTTCTTTGCTGTATTCATTCGGCACAAAAATATTTGCGAGCAAGAAGCCTATTATTCCTAGAACCACGACTACAAGGATTGATTTAGGTATCCAATTGAGGTTTTTGTTTTTTTCTCTATATTCCCTTATGATTTCTGCTTTAAACTTTTGAGACTCTTCTTCTGCCTCTTCCCTTATCTTTTTTCTTTCTTTTTCAAAATCAATAATGATAGACTTCGCTGATTCAACGAAGTTTTCTGCTACCATTATTACCCCTTCTCCAATAGAAGCCTTAAATACCCCATCATACGCAGAATCATGGCGAGAAACAATCTTCGCTGGTATTTTATTATCTCTTAAAATTTCCTGTAATTCCTGTCCTTCTAAACTATCAAAATATTTGTAAACTGTAACCCACTTCTGTTCTTCCATTATTTTTCTAATTTTTTCTTTTTATATCCCCTTTTATTCTTCAAAAAATATCCTGCAGGTTTTTTAAAACAAAAAACTTATGGGGACATTCCTAAAAGAGACACTCTTTTTAAAAATTATCCGCTATCTTGTTTATTTGTAGCTAGTTATTAACCCAAAGTCTGGTACTTTGAGGGACGTCCCCAGTTTCCTTTCTAACGTCACAATAGTTTTACTTTTGCGACATTACAATCTTCACTCACTTCAAAAACCCCTATTTCCGGTATGGCTTTAAATCCTCTAAAAATCCAGGATGAACTTTACACCCCAACTCAATTGCCCTATCACAATATTTAATAGCTAAGCCGTATTGCCCATTAAAATAATATGCCCCAGCCAAATTATAATGCGTCACAGCATCGTTAGGGTTGATAGCAAGGGCTTTCTTGCACTCAGCGGTTGCTTTATCCCACATCCCTTTGCTGGCATAGGCTGCCCCAAGGTTATTATGCGCATCAGCATAATTAGGGTTAATGGCAAGGGCTTTCTTATACTCAGCGATTGCTTTATCAAACATCCCTTTGCTGACATAGGCTAGCCCAAGGTTATTATGCGCCACAGCCACCACAACATGGTTAGGGTTGATAGCAAGGGCTTTCTTATACTCAGCGATTGCTTTATCCCACATCCCATTGCTGGCATAGATTATCCCAAGGTTATTATGCACATCAGCATAATTAGGGTTAATGGCAAGGGCTTTCTTATACTCAGCGATTGCTTT
>CAZQEY010000020.1:0-10429 GCA_964592485.1 uncultured Planctomycetales bacterium | reverse complement strand
GCTTTCTTATACTCAGCGATTGCTTTATCAAACATCCCTTTGCTGACATAGGCTACCCCAAGGTTATTATGCGCCTTGGCATGGCTAGGGTTGATAGCAAGGGCTTTCTTATACTCAGCGATTGCTTTATCAAACATCCCTTTGCTAGCATAGGCTGCCCCAAGGTTATTATGCGCATCAGCATAATTAGGGTTAATGGCAAGGGCTTTCTTATACTCAGCGATTGCTTTATCAAACATCCCTTTGCTGCCATAGGCTACCCCTTTAAATAACTGAATAACAGCCTCATTTTCTACTCTTTTCTCTAAAGCATCTTCAATTAATTTTAAACCTTCCTTTGCCGATCTATAGAACTGGTCAGTCTTTAGGGCTTTTTTGAATTCCTTCTCTGCTTCCTCAAATTTTCCTTGAACACCATATTCTATACCTTTATCGTAGTATTTCTCAGCAGTTTGAGCATAAGATATCATAACTGCCAGAAATAAAACCATTAAAACTAGCCCACTTATTTTTAAAACTCTCATAGTTAACCCTCCTCACTCCTGAGCTCACCTATATGAGGTACAGCGCGTCGTTAGATGTTTTTATAATTTTAATTAACTAATTTCTAATTTCGAGGTCTTACCCCATTATTTCTAAAGGTAGTGATTGTTAGACGGCGCTTTTTTCTTTTCTTTTTGCGCCACCTGGCAATCGCCTGAGCGTAGCTCAGCTCGCCGTTAAATCGTTTACTCCTTGAGTTTCCACACGCCGTCGCTGAAGACGTAGATTCGGTTGTCATAGTTAGCCTCTGTCCCATCCTTTACGTAGATTTCTCCGTTGGTTATCCCAATTCCCAATCTCACCGTTCCGGAACTTGGGCAATTCGATGAGTCGACCTAGGTCCCCGTGAATTAAAGGAGAGCGCCATTCGCTGTCGACTTCAATAACGATGCTACCGTCCGAATATCTGCTCTAGCAGTATGTGCTTATGGAGACGTCCCTAAAAGGGACGTCCTTTTAAAGTAATTATCTTCTATCTCGTTTATTTGTAGCTAGTTATTAATTCAAGGTATGATACTTTACGGAACATCCCTAGTTTTTATTTCAAAATTTCACATAGATTTTTTAGAAAGATGTTAAGATTCTGAGGGAAAGGATCTGCTGAATGAAGCAGTTAGAGAGTTATGTTAAGACTCCTTTGTTTGTTAATTTCCAAATATATATACATATTGCAATGCTAATTACATACCCGATTAGTGAACCTGTTAAGCCAGCACTTCCCACGGCCTGAAGCCAACCTTTTGTTAAAATATGCCAGATTGTTGATAGTATACTGATCGCTAGGCCACCGACGAATAAGTACAAAGCTATTTTTCGTAATAGAAATAGTGATATTGCTCCAGCTAAATTAATTCCCATTAAAAGAAAAGTATAACCATAGTCAAAAGTTGTAAGATTATTAAAATATGCTTCTTGTTCCGGCGGCAGAGGAATGACACCGCTAAAAATAAGGAAAAATGAAAGCGTGGTCCAGGCAAACGAAAATAAATAAAATATTGATATAACCCACACTAAAACAGGACGTTTTTTCTTTGAGTTTGAATTGTTTGTCTCCATTTATTCTCCTTTATTTTTATCTCTAACAATTCCTTTGTGGTCTATAAACAAATAATACTCCTTTCAGAGGAAAAAGTCAATTTCAAATCTTCCAAAATCTAGAGACGCTCCCAAAAGGGACATCCTTTTTAAAGAATTATCTTCTATCTTGTTTATTTGTAGTTAGTTATTAATCCAAAGTATGGTACTTTATGGAGCGTCCCCAGAGTTACCAAGTCGAATGTTTTAAATGTTGAGATTTTATAACAATGTTTCATGATTTATTTTTCTGTTCTAACAATTATTAGGTATTTCTTTTATTTGTAATTTTTTTCTTCTTATTAAAAAAATTATGGCACCAAGTGGCAGATATGTTGATAGCACCCATGGCGCATAAAGACCTTGTTTAAAAGCGCTAAAACCAAGAAGCAACTGAAAGCTAATAGAAATAGGTTGAAATCCAATATGTCCAGTTGTCCAATTGAGATTTAATTTTGTAATACCACAAAAGATTAATATAATCCATAACCATTTCTTCTTCATTTTTGTTTTGATGCAGAGAATAAGTGAATATAAAATCAGTAAGGCTGCAAGGAAAGCAATTATTAAAAATATATAATTTGATGTTTTTTTGTCTAAAAATGTGAAAGCATTTATTTCTTTAAGCGATGTTGGTATAGGATTTACATTAATGCCAAGAATTCGTTGTTTTCCTTCAATATTTTCAACTGTCACAGAAGCTAAAAGCCATGAGTCTTTAAATTGATATTGATATGTTAGGCTGGAAGTTCTTTTGTTCCCCGAATGAAAAACATTGCATCCGATGATTTCTATTGATAGTGTTTCGCCTTTATCAAGAAAAGGTACTATTTCTTGAATTTTTGATTTGATATTTGGTTCTCTGATTTGCGAGCTCAAAAGTGTTATGGCTGTATCTATATCATTTTTCTTTATAGTTTCTAAATATTCCCTCGCAAATTGATCGTCTTCTTTGGGAACCATTTTATTGAGAATAGTCTTCATGTAGGTATCAGCATTACAACCAGAAAAGAGAGCAATTGCAAAGAGAACAAGTATAAGTTTAAAAATACTTTTTTTCATTTTTCTCCTTTTTATTTATACCTAACGTTTGAACTCAGCGGCGTGCGATAGCACATCCGCTGGAATGATCTGTTAGGCATCCTTATATTATTTCTTCCCTTTTTGAAGATGATTTTGTAAATCCAATTTAGTAAACGACTTACCAGCTTGCCACAGATAAATTGCAATCCCGAAATACGCTATTCTATTTTAGAATAAACACGAACAACCTTTCCGTTTTTGATCGTCAGAAAGGCAACTTCGTTCTCGTCCGCAAATTGGAGCTTGTAAATACTATCGTAATAGGGAGATTGATATTTTTCATCAACAACAATCCACTTACCATTCTGATTTTCTGCTATATACGCATAGTGTTTTCCAGAAGGTGATGAACAGAAAAATCCTGCATCGACAAATGGCCCGAATTCCTTGTTATCTGCGACAACATAGGTTAACCTACCTTTTTTCTTTGTGTAAACTAAGTGTGAGCCAAAGTATTTAGCTTTTAGTGGGTTATCTGCTCCAACAGAAGCTGCGTCTGCAATAGCAACCATATCCGCCTCTACTCCACCCATTAAGCCTGTCCCAACTATGCTCCCGGAATCATCTTGATATACAGTCATTGCAGGCCCGCCAAAGCTCGGAGCATTTTCGATTTTTTTGCCGTTGAGATAGAGCTCCTTACCAATCGAATTCCCTTCGATAAGACGTGTAAAATAGGCGACATTCTCTCCAGTTCTCCCTAAAAACAGACTATAAATCTCACCAGCCTTGACATAATAATAGCTCTCATAAGGCCCATATTCTGTCTTTCCATTAACAATAACATACCATTTTCCACCTTGTTTGAACCACCCAGCTAATGTTTTCCCGTCTGGAGTCATTCTAAACTGATGCCACACTGTTTCAGAATAAGTTTTTGGCCACGCTGTCCCGTTTTGAATGATATGAACGCTTCCTTTCTGTGAATAGGCAATCGCATAGTTGCCATCATTTCCTATTGCATGAGTTTCAATTTCTCCTGGTATTACATTTTCTTTTCCGTCCAACACTAGAATATATTTACCTTTACTTTCGGCAATAAATGCGAAATGTTTTTTGTTGTTAGAAAATTTGATGCTATATGCTTTTTCATAAGGCCCATATATTTCATCCCCAACAACGAAATATTTTTCATTGTCGCTTTTCCACGCCCAATAGGCAACCTTGCCATTTATATAATTGATATCAGTACTAACATTGTGATAATAGCGCCCCTCTTTGCCGTTAGTGACATTGGCCCAAAGAGTCTTGTCGCCTTCTTTACGGAAAGAAAGAAAAGAAATAAACTTATTGTCATTCGATTGCACAAAGACCACTGCTTTTGATTGGCTACGAATTGTGTTTCCTTTAAGGCCCAATGGCCAAGTATATGTCCCCCATGCTAAACCATCAAATGACCATTTCTTAACGCCGTTTAAATAGACACTCCATTTGCTGGCACCCTTTTCTTTGGCGGCGAAGACAACTTGCTTTCCATTTGGACTAAATGAAATTAGATCGCTATTATTTTCAAAAGGACCAATCTTTTTCCCATTCAATTCAATAAACCAATCTTTTTTTTCTCCTTCTCCTTCTGAAAGAATGTATACAGCCCAAGTGTTCGAAAACATCCCATCGTCTTTTTCTCTGTATTCACTGAGGACAGTTTCGTTTGGTTTTAACATTGCTAACTGGCGATACTTGTCTATATCACCCGGACTAATCGTAGTTTGAGCCAATACCGCTAAAGGCGTTTTCATTGCAAGAAACGTGATGGATACTAAGATAATGAATAATGATTTCTTGCGCATTTTTTTACCTCCTATTCTTTCGTTCATATTGGATGCCTAACATTTGAACTCACCTGCCTGAACGAAGGCCGTTAGGCCGCAGTGAAGGTCAGGTGGAGTGATTTGTTAGATATAGCTAATTTATTTATTCTCATTTTTTAACACTTAACAATCTTAGGTTTTATATTTTTTAGTAAAACCTAATTCCTGAGTTGTAGCGTACAAGAATCATATCTCCCCTTGCAATACTACCATCTTGATAAATATAGTTGGCTATTCCTGCATATGCTTCTATAGGGACAAGATTGGCTTCGATGTTTTGAGATGTTTCTCCTATTATATTATTATTTTCATCCAAGATATTCTTTCTAACTGGTAATTTTAATTTAAACCCGTCTTTATTGCCAACAATACTCCCTTCACTTGTATTTTGCATAAGTTGTATTGCTTCATATTCTCCTTTGCCTTCCACGCGTTGTTTTTTTATGAATTTTTTCATATCCACTTCGGCTATTGTTTTGTTATCTTCGTTCTTTTTTATGCTAACTATCCCTATCCAATTTTCTCCCGCCCATTGCCATTCAAAATTTCCATAGATAGATTTAGCATATATCTGACGAAAATAGGAAATAAGCGTAAAGAGTATTCCTAATGCGCTTGCACTAGCAACGATGGTCTTTATGTGAAATGGCCAACTAGTAGATAAAATAGCTATAATTAAGGCGATAAGTGATGCTGCACTTGCACCAATTGTTAGCATTGTCCATATCATATTTTATTTCCTCCTTATTTGTTTATGTCTATATTTCTATTTTTTACTAATTTTTTTCTGTCTAACGTCAGAACTGAGCGACAGCCGCCCCGCCGTAATACGCCCGTGACCGCCGCACACCAGAGCACATTGCCGGAGCCGAGGACTCTCGAACTGCGAAGCGAGGCGGCTGTTCGCTCCAGTGACCTTGTTAGGCCTGTTTCTCATTCTGTATCTCCTCGATGACATCAACGATGCACGCCTCCTGTAGCTCGATGACGTATCGGTAAGCTTTCTCTGCATCCAACCTTCAACCGTAATTCTCGTATGAGAGACTTATGAGGACGTCCCTAAAAGGGACATCCTTTTTAAAAAATTATCTTCTATCTTCTTTATTTATAGCTAGTTATTAACCCAAAACCTAGTACTTTATGGAACGTCCCCAATTCTTTTTCTCTAACATTCGAATCCGCCCGCCGGAAAGCGCAGCTTTACGGTTGGGTGGAATAAGTTGTTATGAACTTCCATTATTTTTTTCAGATACTTCTATAAGAATTATTTTCGTATTTTTTTGTTCCGATACAGTAGCATTGACCTTTAAATGATCTATGCTTGTTGTGTATTGACTTTTAATTGGACCTATTTTTAAACTATCGCCAAATAATTCTGCCAATTTAGATTTATATTCATATTTGATTTCAAAATCACCATTCGGTAAAGCATTTAGCTGCGCCAACGAATATATATCCCAATTTATTTTTAATTCTTCTTCTTCTTTAGGAGTATTTTCTTTGTTTATGTTTTCATGGTAGAAATTTTTCAGCTGATCTATTGATTTTGGCCAAGATTTTTGTTTTTCATAATACATAGCGCTCGTGACAATAATACCCATATCTTGAAGCATATCTGGTATAATCACTTCTTCAGTTATAGTTTTTATTCCTGCTTCCAGCTGGTGTTTATTTACGCAGCCGCATAATAACGCTAGAACGAATATAATTATGAGTATTTTTTTCATTTTTATTTTTCCTAATAATATTTAATAGACAAAGCGGGATAAAAACCCAACCAGCGTAGACAGAACCTACATTCTTACCTATAGATTCAACATGGGTTCTATTTAACTGCCCCAGACCTGTCAAATGGAAAATAAATCTTATATGCCTTCCCTAATAAATATTTTCTATGAACAAAACCCCAATATCTGCTATCTAAACTGTAAGCACTATTATCGCCAAGAACATAATAGCTATCATCTGGGACTCCTACGGCTTCGCCTTCTTTGCCATAATCTCCTTTATTATAATAATGTATCTTTGCTAACGTCTCGTATTTGTGAATAACATCTCCATTGATTAAAAGCCGACCGTTTTTTATCTCTATTGTCTCACCCGGTAATCCTACTAATCTTTTAACAAAGATTCTTTTGGGGTCTTCGGGATATATAAAAATAACTAAATCGCCTCGCTTTGGTTCTGATTTCCTATAAATAGTTTTATCAACTAATATTCTATCTCCTTCTATTAAAGTGGGCTGCATTGTTGCTGATGGTATTTTAAATGCTTGAACAACATTATTTCTAATATAGTAAGCAACAATCGTGTTAAAAGGAGAAAATACAAAAGTAAAGAAAAGAATTCCAGCGATAAACAAAATTCTTTTTCCAGCGGTTATATTTCTTTTAAGATTGTGGTTTAAATTATATAATTTCGCACAACGATAAGAATCTATGAGTATAAAAATTCCGAAAGCAAGTAACGGTATCACTAATATTAATAAGAAAATATTAATTTTCGTGTTTGGGTTTAAAAAATATAACAATAAGGAAATCCCATATATCAAATGGATAGAAAAGAATAAAATACCCCGCCTTACTCTACCCGCATATATTTGTCCTAATCCAGTTAAAATAAAAGTCAACATTAATGCCATTAGGGGTTCTTTGGATTTTAGATTATTCAATCTTATATACTCCTTCCAGCTTTTTACGAAAATCTGGGACGTTCCTATTTTCAAAAATTAGAAGTGTCCCCATTTTTCATTTTGAAGAGGTGGATTTTGGTTTATCTTACTTACCTGAACTGTTCCTTCACGCTGGGACGGGTGAAAAAGTAAATAATACTTCCATAACTTATCAGTAAAATAGATGATATTATACAGGGTATTATCTCAAATTTACTTATCTTAAACATATCAAAAAGATTATAGAGGGATAATCCTAAGTAAAACATAAATTTTAAAGTTGAAAAGGACAAGACTATTTTTCTTAATAAAACAATGGGCTTAAAGCATAAAAAGAAGGCTATAAAAAGAAGAATGACTGAAAAAGCTAGAAAAATATTGAACAGTATCACCTCTCTTAGTTCTATTGGAGATAATTCTCCATTAAGATACGCCATACCTATTCCTAACCTTGCAAAAAAACTTTCAACAAAATTTAGAAGTATAATAAGACCACAAACAAATATCATTCTAAATTTCCACCCAAATACCGTCACCCCACCCGAATTTTTCTTTTCCGTATTTTCAATTTTATTTTTATCTTTCATTTCATATAACATCAGAAAACAGCGGTGCGTTAGCGCCTGCTAGATTGTGTTGTTATGAGACTATTTTTTATTTTTCTTCTAACAGTTGCTCCCCAAAATTTATATGAATAGTCGACAGTATATTTGACAGACCCGGGCTCTGTTAATCCATGAGGAAAAAACGCGTTTCCTTCCGGTTTACTAGTAAGAAAAATACTCAAAACAAAAAATGACTTTGGGAAAATCTTTCCTATTTTTATATTTCTATGATTAGAAGGCACTTCTTGAATACCATCTCTTTGTGTGTTAAAAGCAAATGCGTCTTGCCCTTTTGATATTTGGTAACTAAAAACACCTTCATCGGCTCCTACAATAACTTTTTCTATTCTGTCGGACAGATCCACATTTAAGTTAATATCTTCTATGGTAAAGGCAGAATGTATATTTTTTACTTTCAAAGCTAATATATTGTAGCGTCCATCAGTTATTTGCGAAGCATAATCGTCGACCTCAATATCTAATAAATGGTTACGATTTCGTATATGAACGCTAATCCAAGGAAGCATACATTCAGCAAATATTAAAGTAAGGAAAATTCCAACGAGAGCAGAAAGTACATGAGTGAGAATGAGATTTATTTTATTACTTTTACTCATAACAGACGAAATCAGCGGCCTCTACGAAGACCTACCATCGATTTATTTTTGCAGAAGAGTAATTGAGGGATATCCTTAGTCTGGTACTTTATGGAGCATCCCCAAGGTTCTTAAATCTTATTAGCTATATTCTATTCCCTATCCATCAATACGTCAATATACTCTTTTAGACGAAATAGATGAAAAAACAATGAACCTGCCGCTTTTGTAGCGAATGTCGATTTTAGCCAAAGCAGCTTGAGCAACGAGGGAATCCGAACGCGGAAGCATTCGGATGGCGAGGATGTCTGAGCCCGTCCTGGGCGTAAGCCCGACGGGCGAGTTCCGCAGCCACCGAGTTGCGAAAGACCTTTGGCGTTAAGAAATCGACGTTGAGCAAAAAAAGCGGCAGGTTCATTAAATTTTAGGGACAGTCCCTAATAGTCTAGTAATTCTGCAGAGGGAGTAAAAGGATGGCGGCGCCGCATTACATTAATGCGGCATCCGTTCGAAATTACATTAATGTAATTTTTAACGGTGTGTCCACCGTTATGTTCTAACTCTCTTCAGGGGTTCCTCTGAAGAGAGCAAATAATCTTCTCACCACAAGACGCGGCTCACTGGCGCGCGATAGCGCGTACGTGTGCACCCGCTGATTCTACACAAACATCTGATGCGTTTACTGCATGTCACTCTCCAGAGGCCCATTTCTTAAGGACCTCGGGTTCATACGGCCCTTTTGTCCTGAAATGGTCCAGCATGGATTTGGTCAGGCCCAGCCACTCGCCTTTGAAATAAGATACCTGCCAAGAGGAGCTGTCCTCAGGGTCTGAGATAAGAGTGTTCATAACCCCCAACTTGCCCTCTTTACCCTCTACTCTGAGGACAACGTAGCAGACTCGGGTCGCCTTCAACCCGACGATCTCGCACTTCACGTAGATCGCATCATCACGAAAGTGTATTGAACCTACGTCTCTGCCCACTTCGGCTACCAGTTTGTCGGTCTGCATGAGATCGCTAGAACCGAAGTATACCTGCTCGTTCGTCACAGTAAGGGGAGATCCTACAATCTCTTCGTACCGTGGTGCATTTTCGCGAAAATGGGCTTTTGCGATCTGTACATATGTCGCTTCATAATTCTTGGTACTCCAACCAGCGGTGAGCAAAACCACCACAGTACCAGTGATAGCAACAAGTGCCCTTATTGCGCGTCTCTTCATGGATTCGGCCTCCTTCCGATCGGGATCGGGAAACTCTTCGGGGAGTACTCCCCAGAAAGAGCTGTCTTCGTTCCATTTAATGGAAGAAATGGCGGAGAGGGTGGGAGTGTTAAATGACTACTTTATCTAACACCTTTAATCCCAATAGTTATGTAATTTAACCCTCTCTTTGTTATACATAAATTGTACATCGCTCACCTGCCACTATGGAGCGCAGCGGAATAGCAGTCAGGTGCAGCGTCTTGTTATGTTTTCGCTTCTTTCGCGATGTGTACTCCTATTTCTTATTGTAGCCTGGACAGTTTTTTTGTGGGAAACTCTCACTTTCCTTTGATTCGATACGAGAAACGGACCTTGATGTAGTTTCCATTATCATCGTGACCGCCGTACCAACCGTTTCGGACCTGAGAGCAATTATCCCAATCACTCGGGACATACGTTCTGTCTCTTCCCTCTCCATTGGGCGGCACCGTGATCCAATCCGATTCGACCAGGCCCGCTCCTAGTCGTGTATATACGCCATTGTCACACACGAGCTCATACTGCTTCTCTTTGAAGACGATACCTACCCCATTGGTCTCCTTGAACACGACACTGTACCTTTCACCGGGAGAAAGGACCCCTGGTACCTCTACAACAACGACCGCCTTGTGTGCCTGGAGTCGTTCCTGGTTGCTACGAGCCTCTGGTGAAAACTCACTGTCAGGGTAGGTCCGTAGGAAGCGCTCGTAGGAGTATACTTTGTTGACTCGCTTCGCCCACTCAAACATAAACGGTTCCATGCGAGCGAGAAGAACATCTTTGTTCTTCGGCGATAAACGAAGGT
>CAZQEY010000019.1:14399-33643 GCA_964592485.1 uncultured Planctomycetales bacterium | reverse complement strand
GGTTAGGGTCGTATTCAATAGCAATAACCTTACCCGGTATATCAAATTTATTGCGCTTAAAATCAATAATTCGATATAATCTCTTATGCCCTCCACCTCGATGCCGAACAGTCAGACGACCATAAACATTTCTCCCACCGGTTCTCTTAATTGGCTTGAGCAGAGACTTCTCGGGTTTCTTCTTAGTAATCTCAGCAAAATCCGATAACTTAGTCCATCTCAACGAAGCTGTTGTCGGCTTATATTTCTTAATCCCCATTAGCTGACCTCTATTCTCTGCCCTTCGGCAATGGTTACAATTGCTTTCTTACAATCCGGCGTTCGGCCAAGTTGATATCTAACCCTGCGTAATTTACCGGGAGATATAAGTGTATTGACGGAATTTACCTTTACCTTATAAACTTCCTGGACCGCCCTTTTAATCTCTGACTTTTTGGCTTGTTTATCTACTAAAAAAAGGTATTTCCCTTGGGCCTCCTGCGTTGTTGATTTTTCTGTTCTTAATAAAGCCTTGATTATCTGATACGGTGATTTCATTTATCCGTTATATCCGTTGTGTCCGTTGTGCTTGTTGTATCTGTTTTACCTGTTAACGAGCTAAACGGACTAGAGTGTTTTTTTAATTCTATCCACTAAAATCTGAAACCCCTTTAAGCTAATTATTAACTTTTGAGCCTTTAGAACATCGTAGGCATTTGTATTTTGAGCCCTAACCATATCCAAAGAGCTGATATTTCGAAAACCCAATCTTACATTGGCATCTATCTTATCTAACATTAAGAGTGCAGTTTTATTGTTTAATTTTAAATTAGATAATATCTTAGCCGCTTCTTTTGTTTTAGGAACATCAATCTTTAACTCATCTAAAATAAATAAGCTATTGGCATTTAGTTTATCATTGAGACTGGATTTTAAAGCGGCAATCCTAATTTTTTTAGGCAACCTAAAGGCGTAATCACGCGGGTGAGGACCAAATACAACTCCGCCCTTTCTCCATAAGGGAGACCTTATTGAACCTACACGAGCTCGACCGGTCCCCTTCTGACGCCAAGGTTTTCTACCTCCACCGGAGACTTCACCGCGCGTTAAGGTTTGCGCCAACCCCCTTCGACGATTAGCCCGATACATTAAAACTGCCTGATATAGAACACCTTGGTTAACCTCACCATCAAAAACATCCGGGTCTAATTCTATCTTCTTTACCTGCTTTCCTGCCTGGTTATATATAGGTAAAGTAATCATTTCTCCTGTTGTTCTTTTGCTTTAGTTTTGGCTTTGGTCTCAGTTTTAGGTTCAGCCTTAGCTTTGGGCCCAGCCTTAACTTCGGTCTTCTTCTCGGTTTTAACCTCAGCTTCTTTCTTGGCTTTTGCTTTTACCTCAGCCTCAGCCTTAACCCCAGATTTCTTTTCAGGCTCGGCCTCAGCCTTAATCTCAGTTGGAGCCTCTTTTCTCAAATGAGCCTTCTTCTTTGCGATTCTAACAATCAACTCGCTATTTCTATATCCCGGCACAGCGCCCTTTATTACTAATAAATTATTTTCTTTATTCAATTGAATTACCTGTAAATCCTGAATAGTTACTCTTTGATTGCCCATATGCCCGGGCATATGTTTACCCTTTAAAACCCGACTAGGAGAGGCGCTTGCACCAATAGAACCTGCACGGCGATGAGACATCGAACCGTGGGTTTTAGGGGTTCCGCTCCAATTCCAGCGCTTCATTCCTCCTTGAAAACCTCGCCCCTTAGATACCCCTGTAACATCTACAAAATCCCCTGATTTAAACAAGGTCTTATCTGAATCCCCGGGAGTCTGTATTTCAATGACTGTGACTACACACCTTTTGCCTTCTTTAGTAAAGATATGAGTCATCCCAATCTTTTTCCCTAACAATTTTGTCATTTTACTAGTTACTAGTTACGAGGTTACGAGTTACTAAATCATCTTATCTCCACATCTACGCCTGCAGGCAAATTTAATTTCCTCAATGCATCTACCGTCTTGGAGGTAGGTTCCAGTATCTCTAAAAGTCTTTTGTGAATGGATAACTCGAATTGCTCGCGAGATTTTTTATCAATAACCGGCGAACGCAAGACCGTATAGACCTCCCTCTTTGTCGGCAGAGGAATGGGCCCATGCAAAACAGCTCCCGTGCGACGAACCGTTTGGACTATCTCGCCTACTGCCTGATCCAATAAGCGATGGTCGTAGGCTTTAAGTTTGATGCGAATCTTTTCCATTCGCTTGCTCATAGCACAGATGATTGCAGATAACTACTCGCGATTAGCACAGATTCAATTTTTTATCTGTGCCCATCCTTGCGTCTTTTCATCTGTGTTCATCTGTGGTTATATAATTTTTCTCTGCAATTATGCAATTATCTCCGAAACTACTCCTGCCCCAACTGTATGACCGCCTTCGCGAATAGCGAATCTGGATTCTTTCTCCAAGGCTATAGGTATAATCAGCTCTATCTCCAAATTAACATTATCACCCGGCATAACCATTTCAACGCCCTGAGGTAATTTTGCCGTTCCAGTAACATCGGTGGTGCGAAAATAGAACTGGGGACGGTAACCAGCAAAAAATGGCGTATGCCTTCCTCCCTCTTCCTTGGTTAAAACGTAAACCTGCGCTTTAAACTTGGTGTGGGGAGTAATTGATTTAGCAGCAGCCACAACCATACCGCGCTCCAAATCCTTCTTATCCACACCTCTCAGGAGCAGACCAACATTATCTCCTGCCTGAGCTTCATCAAGGGTCTTCCTGAACATCTCAATCCCGGTTATAACGGTCTTCCTTGGTTCGGGTCTCAAGCCAACCAGTTCTATTTCGTCATTTAGTTTAATCTTGCCACGTTCCACTCTTCCTGTCCCGACAGTGCCTCGTCCCTCAATTGTAAACACATCCTCAACCGCCATAAGAAAAGGCTTATCCAATTCTCTTTTTGGCAGAGGGATAAACTCGTCAACCGCTTTCATTAACTCAATAATCGGCTGACAACTTGGGTCATCCACCTTACCTCCGGCATTCATAGCATTTAAAGCACTTCCCTTTATAATCGGTGTCTTATCGCCAGGGAAATTATACTTGGTTAATAAATCTCTTACCTCCATTTCCACTAAATCAACCAGTTCCTTATCAGAAACCATATCAATCTTGTTTAAGAACACTACAATGGAAGGAACATTTACCTGACGCGCCAAGAGTATATGCTCGCGTGTCTGAGGCATCGGACCGTCAGCAGCCGATACAACTAATATTGCCCCATCCATCTGAGCCGCGCCGGTAATCATATTCTTGATATAGTCAGCATGCCCTGGACAATCAATGTGTGCATAATGGCGTGAATCAGTTTGATACTCTACGTGGGCAATATTAATCGTCACCCCTCTTTCCTTTTCTTCTGGTGCATTGTCTATTGAGTCAAAACTCCTTGCTTCAGCTAAACCTTTTTTATTAAGAATTAAGGTAATCGCTGAGGTTAGCGTCGTTTTACCATGGTCAACATGACCAATGGTTCCAATGTTTAAGTGTGGCTTTGTCCGAACAAATTTCTCCTTTGCCATCCTTACCTCCTTTTTGCAGCCCTCCTGCCAAACCTAGCAGGCAAGACGCACCCGATTCATTTCATCCTCTTGGCTGGCGTGGGCGCTTGTATCCCCTGTTTACCTCTCCGGACACCCTTACCCAAACCAATAATCTTCTCTGCTATATATGAAGGCACCTCGGTATAATGCGAGGGCTCCATTGTGTAAGAACCGCGTCCCTGAGTTAAGGACCTTAATATTGTTGCATAATTAAATATTTCCGCTAAAGGCACAAAGGCACGAATAATCCGCAGTTGTTTGCGCTGATTCATAGTAGTAACCTTGGCTCTTCGGCCATTCAAATCACCTAAAATCTGCCCCATATATTCTTCAGGCACAACGATTTCTAAATCCATTATCGGTTCTAAGAGTATGGAATTTGCTTTCTTAAGACCATCATTAAAAGCAATTCCTGCAGCCATCTGAAAAGACAATTCCGAAGAATCAACTTCATGATAAGAGCCATCCATTAGGGTGACTGCTATATCGGTAACCGGGTATCCAGCCAAATACCCACTCCTTGCAGCAAGTCTTATGCCTTCTTCTACTGCAGGAATAAATTCATAGGGTATGGCACCGCTCTTTATCTTCTCCTTGAAGGTAATGCCGAGGCCCGGACTTTCCTGCGGCTGCATTTGGATTACTACGTGACCATATTGACCATGTCCACCGGTCTGCTGAATGAATTTTCCAATAGAAATAACCTTCTTCGTAATTGTCTCCCGATATGCTACCTGGGGTTGTCCTACTTTTGCCTCAATATTAAACTCGCGCATTATTCTATCTACCGCAACCTCTAAATGCAACTGGCCCATTCCCGAAATAAGCGTCTGACCTGTATCAGAATTATATTTCACCGCAAATGTAGGGTCTTCATCCCCCAATTTCTTTAAAGCGTAACCTAACTTATCTTGAGCTTCTTTACTTCTTGGTTCAATGCTCATTGAAATAACTGGTTCGGGAAAACGAATCTTCTCCAGTATTATCGGCGCATTTTTATCACAGAGCGTATCGCCTGTCTTTGTCTCTTTCAAGCCAATCACTGCGGCAATGTCGCCTGCCCTGACACAATCAACAACCTCTTGGCGATTGGCATGCATACGCACTAACTTTGTCACGCGCTCCTCTAATCTCTGTGAGGCATTATAAACATACGTCCCTGCTAGGAGACTGCCGGAATAGACACGGATAAAATTAAGGCGACCTACATAAGGGTCAGTCATAATCTTAAAGCATAAGGCACAAAGGGGGGCATCATCCGCAACTATCCTTTCCTCATAATCGCCCGAGTTTGGCTCTATCCCCTTTATTGCAGGAAGATCGTAGGGGGCAGGCAGATAATCGCAAATTGCATTTAAAAGTAACTGAATACCATTGTTTCTCAAAGAACTGCCGCAGAGAACCGGCACAAATCGGTTTTTCAGGGTTGCTCGACGAATAGCCGCTTTTAAATCCTTGACCTCAATGGGTTTTGCATGCACAAATTTGTCCATAATCAACTCGTCAACTTCGGCTAATCGCTCAATGAGACTCTCTCGATATTTTTTTGTTTCTTTAATATATTCCTCGGGTAAAGGCGCAATGTCAAGTTTCTTGTTTGAATCATCGCGATAAAGGATTAATTGCTCATTAATTAAATCAATTATACCCTTAAACTCATTCTCTTTAGCCCAATAGGGAATCTGAATCGCTACCGCATTAGCACCTAAGCGACTATGCATCTGGTCAAAAGTAGCAAAAAAATCCGCTCCGATTCTATCCATTTTGTTAACAAAGGCTAAGCGAGCAACATTGTAGCGCTCAGCCTGTCGCCAGACTGTCTCTGACTGGGGCTCTACGCCACCCACAGCACAAAATATTACTACTGCCCCATCCAAAACCTTTAATGACCTCTCTACTTCAACCGTGAAATCAACATGGCCGGGAGTATCAATAATATTTATTTGATATCCCTGCCATAAACAGGTTGTTGACGCGGCAGTAATAGTAATACCGCGTTCCTGCTCCTGAATCATCCAGTCCATTGCCGCAGTACCCAAATCAACTTCACCAATTTTATAAGACCTGCCAGTAAAATAGAGTATGCGTTCAGTAGTTGTTGTTTTACCTGCATCAATATGAGCAATAAATCCGATATTTCTAATCTTTTCTAAATAATTACTTTCCATTCTCGTTATTCATTTCTCGATGCCAGCATCTAGCATCCAGTATCCTACCACCTGAAGTGAGCAAATGCTTCGCTCAAACTTCTGCCATGCCTCAACGCCAGACATCGGCTAACCGTCCTACTACCACCTGAAGTGAGCAAATGCTTCGCTCAAACTTCTGCCGTGCCTCAACGCGAGACATCGGCTAACCTTCTTACTACCACCTAAAATGAGCAAAGGCTTTACTCAAAGTACTGCCATGCCTCAACGCCAGACATCGGCTAACCGTCCTACTACCATCTGAAGTGCGCGAATGCCCTGCTCAAAGTACTGCCATATCTCAACGCGAGATATTGGCTGGCCGTTCTACTACCACCTGAAGTGCGCGAATGCCCGGTTCGCCTCTGCCATCTTATGAAGGTCGTCTCTCTTTTTAACTGCTGAACCCTCACCTTTATAAGCCGATAGTAATTCATCGGCTAATTTCTCTTCCATCGGTTTACCCTTCTTGGTTCGGGCAAAATCTCTAATCCAGCGTAAAGCCAGGGAAACCCCCCTTGCCTTATTTACCTCTGTAGGAACCTGATAGGTAGCGCCTCCGATTCTTCGCGATTTTACCTCTAAGTGGGGACGAACATTATCCAGCGCCTTATGAAATATCTTCAGGACATCTACTTCATTAGTCCTCTGTTTCACAATGTTTAGTGCGCCATAGACTGTCTTCTGAGCAATAGACTTCTTCCCTTGTAACATAACCATATTAATAAATTTGCTGACAATTTTGCTATTGAACTTAGGATCAGCTAATATCTCTCTATTTTGCGCCTTTCTTCTTCTCATCTTTACTCTTTCTTCTACTTAATCCTTACTACTTATTTCGGTCTTTTTGCCCCATATTTGGAGCGCGACTTCTTTCTCTCTGCCACACCTGCAGTATCCAGGGTTCCTCGCACTATATGATAACGTACTCCTGGCAAATCTTTAACCCGGCCGCCCCTAATTAAGACTATAGAATGCTCTTGTAAATTATGGCCCTCGCCGGGTATATAAGCGGTAACTTCAATGCCAGTAGTTAATCTGACTCGAGCAATCTTACGCAAGGCAGAATTAGGTTTCTTAGGTGTCATTGTCCGCACCTGGACACAAACCCCTCTTCTCTGCGGAGAAAATTTTAAGGCCGGAGATTTCGATTTCTTAAGTTTAGTAACGCGGCCTAATCTGATTAACTGGGCAATTGTTGGCATTTCCCCTCGCTTCGCTCAAGTTATTAGTTACCAGTTATAAGTTATTAGTTACGACCTGTAACCCATAACTCATAACTTTACTCATTTGCTTCCTTTTCCATTTCAATTTCCCTGTGCGCAGAGAACCCTGTACCTGCGGGAATTAAACGCCCAACAATAACGCTTTCCTTCAAGCCATATAATCCATCCTGTTTCCCGGCAGCAGCCGCATCTGCCAGGACTCGTGTTGTCTCCTGGAAGCTTGCCGCTGAGATAAAACTCTCCGTATTTAAAGAAGCCTTGGTGATTCCCTGTAATTGCGGCGTGGCAGAAGCTGGTTTACCGTTCTTCTTCATTATACGAGAATTTTCCTTTTTAAATTTCCATTTATCCACATATTCACCGGGCAGAAAATCTGTGCTACCAGGATCCTCGATGCGGACCTTCTTTAACATCTGACGAATAATCAACTCAATATGCTTGTCATTAATGTGTACACCCTGGAGTCGATAAACTTCCTGAACCTCATTGACCAGATATTCCTGCAATACCTTATCCCCGCAAACTCTCAGTATATCCTGCAGAACCACTGGGCCATCGGTAAGCTGCTGACCAGCAACTACGCGATCGCCTTTGTAAACATTAGGGTGTTTGCCATGAGGTATAATATATTCTCTCTGCATTCCTGTGGGCGAGCGTACAATAATTATGCGCTGACCTTTCTTTGATTCTCCAAACTCTACAAAACCATCTATTTCGCTGATAACCGCCGGGTTTTTGGGGCGGCGCGCTTCGAATAACTCAGCTACACGAGGCAGTCCTCCGGTGATATCGCGGGTCTTAACAATAAGGCGCGGTATCTTAGCTATTAAATCTCCAGCCTTGATCTTTTGGCCATTTTTAATCAGAATGTGTGCTCCTACGGGAATAGGATAAATTCCTAATACCTCTTCTTTTTCATCCAGGATTAACATCTGTGGATGATATTCGGGTTTATGTTCAATTACCACATAATCAGTCACCTTGGTTACAGGATTGAACTCTTCTTCTAAAGTCGCTCCGATTAAAAGGTCCTCGCATCTTACCCGACCACTTACCTCGGTTAAAATTGGCGAGGTATAAGGATCCCAATTTATAAAAGCAATTCCCTTGCTTATCTCTTTCCCGTCAGCCACAGAAATTGTAGCGCCATGCGGCACCGGATAGCGCTCTAACTCTCTGCCTTCCCTATCGTTAATACTTATTGAGCCATTGCGATTAAGCACGAGAAATTCATTATTTCTCTCAACTATCCGGAGATTATGATATCTAATTATACCTTTATTTTTGGATTTAATAAAAGAGCGCTCGACAATTCGAGAAGCCGTTCCTCCAATGTGAAATGTACGCATTGTTAACTGCGTGCCTGGCTCGCCAATGCTCTGGGCGGCAATTATTCCCACCGCCTCGCCTATCTCTACCGGCATACCACGAGCCAAATTCCTCCCATAACACTTAGCACACACTCCCCGTTCTGTCTCGCAGGTTAACACGCTTCTAATTCTTATCTTCTCAATTCCCAATCTTTCAATTACCTCTGCTTTCTCTTCAGTGATTTCGCTGCCCTGTTCAACAACAATCTCATCAGTAATAATGTCGACGATATTATCCAGTGTTGTTCGGCCAATAATTCGCTCGGCTAAAGAAACAACAACCTCGTCTCCTTCAATAATCGCCGATACAGTAATTCCATTTAAGGTGCCGCAGTCTCCTTCCAGAATAATTACCTCCTGAGTTACATCTATCAGTCGCCGCGTTAAATAGCCGGCATCTGCTGTTTTTAATGCAGTATCAGCCAGTCCCTTTCTTGCTCCATGAGTGGAGATAAAATATTCAAGAACCGTCAGCCCTTCCCGGAAATTGGCCATAATCGGGCTTTCGATAATCTCACCCGAAGGTTTAGCCATAAGTCCTCTCATCCCCGCCAGTTGCCTTACTTGCAAGCGCGAACCCCTTGCTCCGGAATCAGCCATCATAAAGATGGGATTAAACGGCTCCATTCCGGTAAAAAGAAAATCAGCAACTCGATCTGTGGCATGCGTCCAAATATCAATTACTCGATTATATCTTTCTCTCTGCGTAATTATTCCTCTCTGGTATTGCTCTTCTACCTTTTTTATTTCTCCCTGAGCTTTTTTAAGAACCTCTGATTTTTCCTTAGGAATCACAAGGTCGTCTATACCTATCGATATTCCGCCGAGTGTAGCGAACTCAAATCCCAATGCTTTAATATCGTCTAATAGCTTAATAGTACGACTATGCCCAAAACATTTATAACAGTATTGGATGATGTCGGAAACGTTTTTCTTATTCAATTCCTTATTGACAAATCCGAACTCAAGGGGCAGGAGTCCGTTAAAAATGACCCTTCCCGGCGTAGTTAGAGCAGTCTGCTTCTTATCGATAATCCTTCTTTCCTCCAAATCAAAAATTTTATGCAATCTTAATTTTATTCTTGTGTGTAAATCTATAATTTTATCCTCTAAAGCAGTAATCACCTCGTCCGGATGAGCGAAAACCTTCCCTTCATAGGAGAGGTTCTGTTTCTCTTTAGTCAAGTAAGAGCATCCCAGGATTATATCCTGGGTGGGGCTGGTAATCGGGCGGCCGTTTGCCGGAGAGAAGATATTATTTATAGAGAGCATAAGGAGCCTCGATTCCATCTGCGCTTCCAAGGATAAGGGAACATGTACGGCCATCTGGTCACCGTCAAAATCAGCATTAAAAGCAGTACAGACCAACGGATGGATTTTTATCGATTTACTCTCGATTAATTTTGGTTGAAAAGCCTGGACGCTCAAACGGTGAAGCGTGGGTGCCCGATTCAGGAGAATGGGGTGGTCTCGAATCACTTCCTCTAAAATATCCCAAACCTCAACCTTGCCCCGCTCGACCATCCGGCGCGCCCCTTTAACAGTATGCACGAATCCCTTCTCGCGCAATTTTCTGATGATAAAAGGCTCGAATAGCTCTATAGCCATTTGTTTTGGTAAACCACATTCGTGCATCTTGAGATTCGGCTCGACCACAATTACTGAACGACCGGAATAATCTACACGTTTGCCTAAAAGATTCTGCCGGAAACGGCCCTGTTTACCCTTAAGCATATCGGAAAGTGATTTTAAGGGACGATTATTTGCTGCCATAACCGGCCGGCCGTGTCTTCCGTTATCCAAGAGGGCGTCAACTGCTTCCTGAAGCATCCTTTTTTCATTACGAATAATAATATCCGGGGCATTTAAATCAATCAGTTTTTTTAAACGATTATTACGGTTAATCACTCGTCGATATAAATCGTTCAAATCTGAGGTAGCAAATCTTCCTCCATCCAGGGGAACCAATGGCCTTAAGTCTGGAGGGATAACCGGTAAAACCTCCAAAACCATCCATTCTGGCCGATTTGCTGATTTTTTAAAATCCTGGGCTATTTTAAGATTTTTAAGGATTTTTCGATTATTCAAAATATCCTTGGAGTTGGTTAAATTTCGACGAAGCTTGGAAATCAGGGAGTCTAAATCTAATTCCTTGAGTATATCCCTTATTGCCTCTGCCCCAATCTTTGCAAGGAAGCGCCCACCATATTTTTCTCTTGCTTCAATATATCTTTCCTCAGTAAGGAGTTCGTATTTCTTAAGGGGAGTATCCTGGGGGTCAATTAACAGATATTGCTCATAGTAGATGACCCTTTCCAGCTCACGCAAGCCCAAATTCAGCAAAGCAGCCAAACGGCTGGGAACTGTCTTGAAAAACCATATATGGGTCACCGGTGCTGCCAACTCAATATGCCCCATACGCTGACGACGCACTACCGAATGGTCAACGGTTACGCCGCAGCGGTCGCAGGTAATACCCTTAAACTTCATACCCTTATATTTGCCACAGTGGCATTCCCAATCGCGTACCGGGCCAAAAATCTTCTCACAGAACAAACCATCTTTCTCCGGCTTAAGGGTGCGGTAGTTAATTGTTTCTGCCTTTCTCACTTCGCCTTTAGACCAGCTTCGAATAACTTGCGGTGATGCTATTTTGATACTTATGATATCGAATTGAGTCAATTGTTTCGTTTTATTATTTTCTCTTTCTGTTCGCGCATCCAGACACAGACCCTGCAGCTCCTTGACTAAAACATGGAAGGACTCAGGTATACCGGGGTTAAGGCGCTGCTCTCCTTTAACAATTGCTTCATATATTCGAGTACGTCCGGAAACATCATCACTCTTAACCGTAAGCATCTCTTGTAAACTGAATGCTGCCCCATATGCCTCTAAGGCCCAAACTTCCATTTCCCCTACGCGCTGACCGCCAAACTGTGCCTTACCGCCCAAGGGCTGCTGAGTCACCAAGGAATAAGGGCCGATTGAGCGGGCATGAATCTTATCTTCAACTAAGTGAACCAATTTCATCATATAGATGTAACCTACGCATATTCTTTTATCAAAAGGCTCACCCGTATGTCCGTCGTAAAGTATGATTTTTCCATCGGGAGGTAAATCTGCCTTCCGGAGCATTTCTTTAATCTCTTCTTCATTGATTCCATCAAATACCGGCGAGCCGACCTTAAATCCCAACATATAAGCTGCCCAACCCAGGTGCGTTTCAAGAATCTGACCAATATTCATGCGCGAGGGCACGCCTAAAGGATTCAAAACAATTTCCACAGGACGGCCATCAGGCAAATACGGCATATCCTCTTCAGGTAAAATGCGAGCAACTACCCCCTTATTGCCGTGCCGGCCAGCAAGTTTATCCCCCTCCTGCAATCTATGTTTAGTGGCGACATAAACAACTATACGCTTCAGCACTCCGCTTGGTAATTCATCTCCCCGGCGTACGTTCTCAATCTCGGATTCCTGCTGAACAAGCAAGGCCTTTATCTGTTCATTATAAGAATCGTCTATTCGCTTGGCTTCTTCGTTATCAGAAAAGTCCAACTTTTGAGCCTTATCCTTGCTTACCTTTAGGATTTCGGCAAGGCGAGCAATCCTTTCCTTCTGAAGATATCCGACCTCCTCTTTATAGTAGGCTTTTAATTCTTTAATCTTAGCTAATTCTTTGCTTTTTTCTTCCTTGGATTTTCTCCCCCGTTCCCGACGTGAAAATACATACACATCGACAACTACCCCCTCTACGCCGGGCGGAGCAACCAAAGAGGTATCGCGAACATCTTCTGCTTTTTCGCCAAAGATTGCCCGCAACAATCTCTCTTCGGGAGAAAGTTCTGACTCGGTTTTGGGAGTTACCTTACCAACTAAAATATCGCCCTGGCTTACGTGAGCACCAATGCGTATAGTCCCATTCTCATCTAGATTACTTAATGCCTCTTCGCTTATATTGGGTATATCGCGGGTTATTTCCTCATTGCCTAACCGGGTCTCAGTAGCCTCAATCTCAAACTTTTTAATGTGTATAGAGGTAAAGGCATCCTCACGAACCACCCTTTCACTTATTAAAATAGCGTCCTCAAAGTTATATCCGCGCCAGGGCATAAACGCAACCAACAGGTTTCTGCCCATAGCTAATTCTCCATCGTTGGTTGCCATGCCATCGGCAATAATCTGGCCTTGCTCAACACGCTCGCCCAACGAGACTATGGGCCGTTGATTTATACAGGTATCTGCATTTGTGCGGATAAATTTCTTTAAATTATAAATTTTCTTGCCTATGGTAATAGAAGAGGCATCTACTGCCGCTACCGTGCCCTTCTCCTGGGCAATTACCACTGCCCCTGAATCCCGCGCTATCTTCTCTTCCATCATTGTACCGACAATTGGTGCGTGGGGGAACATTAGGGGCACGGCCTGCCTCTGCATATTTGAGCCCATTAAGGCCCGGTTTGCGTCGTCATGTTCCAAGAAGGGGATAAGCGAAGTGGCTGCCGAAACTAATTGTTTCGGAGAAACATCCATATATTCTACCTTATCTGCCCGAATCTTAGGAAAGTTACCCTTAAAACGGCATAGAACATCGCCATGCAGGAACTTGCCTTCGCGATCGATTGGTGCATTTGCCTGGGCAATTATTTTTTCCTCTTCAATATCTGCAGTCAAATATTCAATCTTGCGCATCATCTTACCATTTTCTATCTTACGATAGGGGGTTTCCAATAATCCTAAGTTATTTACTTGTGCATAAGTGGTTAATGAAGCAATCAAACCGATATTTGGGCCTTCGGGAGTTTCAATCGGACATACACGACCATAATGAGAAGAATGAATATCTCTTACTTCAAATCCAGCACGTTCACGGGAAAGTCCTCCTGGACCTAAAGCGCTTAATCTTCGCTTATGAGTTAGCTCTGCCAGTGGATTTATTTGGTCCATAAACTGAGATAGCTGTCCGCGAGCAAAAAAATCATGAATCTGATTGGAAAAGAGTTTAAAATTTATCAGGTGATGGATACTCAAGTCTTCAGATTCGCCCAAAACAGCTAATCTTTCCCGCAAAGAGCGCTCAAGGCGCGCCAGACCAATGCGCACCTGGTTACAAACCAATTCGCTAACTGTTTTAACGCGGCGATTTCCCAAATGGTCAATATCATCAATTTTTCCAACACCCTCTTTTAAAGAAATAAGATACTCAATTACCTTAACTACCGTTTCTGAGTCAAGAATTCTTTTTTCCAGCGAAACATCCAATCCAAGTTTCCGATTTAAGATAAACCTACCTACCCTTTCCAGGTCATAACGACGATGGTCGAAGAATAAGCGATAGAATAGATTATCCGCGGCTTCGTAAGTAACCGGTTCACCCGGACGCATCTTCCGGTAGAAATCCAACAACGCCTCTTCCTTACTTTTGGTATAATCTTTCTTAAGTGTATTGATAATCTGTGGATATTCTTTTGAAAAAACCTTGTTAATATCTCCGTCCGTAGAATATCCTAAAATCCTCAAAATTTGTGTAGCAGAAAAGGTTCGCCGCCTATCTACGACGGCAACAATAACTTCAGATAGGTCGTATTTAAACTCTAACCACGCCCCCCGATAAGGGATAATTCTGCCATAATAAATTCTTTTACCACTGGGATGTAATTCTTCCTCAAAGGAAACGCCAGGTGAGCGCTGGAGTTGATTAACAATTACTCGCTCATCGCCATTTATAATAAATGAGCCTGTGGGTGTCATTAAGGGTATCTCTCCGAAATAGGCATCTTGCTCCAGGGTTTGTCGAGCAGTAGTGAATCTGAATTTTATTCTTAAAGGTCCGGCATAAGTTATCGCTCTTTTTTTGCATTCGTCAATTCCATATTTTGGCTTTCCCAAGGAATAACTGACAAACTCGATGCGCAGACGCCTATCTTGACTCTCGATAGGAAAGAAACTAAGAAAGATTTCTTCTAAACCCATGGGCTTTCGCTCAGAAACAGGAACATCCATTTGAAGAAAATCACGATAAGAACTCAGCTGATGCTCCAGAAGATTGGGTATCTCGTATATTTCCTTAATCTTGCCAAAGCTTTTGCGTTTCATGACCTCGCTCCGCTCGGAGTGTAAAGTGTATAAGTGCAAAGTGTTTAAGTATTTTTCTTCTCGGCACTACACACTTATAAACTTATAAATTTATTTAAGTTCTACAGTACCCCCTGCTGCCTCGATCTTCTTCTTCATTTGCTCTGCCTCTTCCTTGGTAACGCCCTCTTTTATGGTTTTGGGGGCAGAATCTACCAAATCCTTGGCATCTTTTAAACCCAGATTAGTCATTGCGCGAACCTCTTTAATTACAGCAATTTTATTTCCTCCCACGCTGGCTAAAACTACATTAAAAGAGGTTTTCTCTTCGCCTCCGGCAGTTTGAGCTTGTGCACCTCCTGCTTGCGGCACAGCCGCCATCGTCGGCATTGCTGCCTGAACACCAAATTTTTCCTCTAGGGCTTTAACCAAATCAGAAAGTTCCAACACCGTCATCCCTTCAATAGACTTGATTAACTCCTCTACCTTCTTATCTACCTTGGTTGCCTTTTCTGCTTTTTCTGCCTTTTCTACCTTTTCTGCTCCCATATTATCCTCCTTTACCACAGTTATAAATTTTTAAGTCATAAGCTTTGCTGTCTTATGACTTACAGCTTACGACCTACGACTTTTTTTTATCTTTAATCTGACCTAAGGACCAGACTAATTTATTTAAAATTTGTTTCAAACCAAAGACAAGCCCGCAAATTGGAGATTTTAATCCCCCAGCCACTCGACTTTGTAAAGCAGATAAAGACGGAATCTTGGAAAGCATCTCTATCTCCTTTGCTGTTATTATCTTATCTTTTAAAAAGCCGACCGTGATTTCTAAGTTAGGCTTATCTTTGATAAAGTTATGAACTATCCGAGAAGTAGAAATTAAATCCTTATTTACGAAAATTAACCCGCATGGACCGGAAATCTGCGAACATAAATCTTGATAAGGCTTAAATAATCGTTTGCCTACGCTATTTTTAATCACCACGAGAGAAGAATTTGCCCCGGATAAAGAATTTCTCAGAAGATTCAAATCAAAAGAAGAAATGCCGGAATATTTTATAAGAAGAAAATTATTCTCGCATCTTTGTAATTTATTTTTTAAGATTCTCTCTGCTTCTTGTTTAATAATTAAACCTATTTTTGTCATCTATCTCTCGCTTCGCTCGGGAGTAACCAGATACCAGCTGCTAGATACCAAGAACTGATTTCTTTACCATTAGAAATTAATTCTTAATGCTGGACTCATGGTTGAACTTAAAAATAAACTCTTAATATAACTGCCCTTTATCGCTGCCGGACGAGCCTCATTTATTGCTCCAGTAATTACAGAGGCATTGTCTAATAATTTATCTTCCGGAAAAGAAATCTTACCGATACTTAAATGTATTCCTCCTTGTTTATCCACCTTAAAATCAATTTTACCTTTCCTTATTTGCTCAATTGCCGCAGCTATATCATTGGTTACTGTCCCGGTTTTTGGGCTAGGCATAAGGCCGCGTGGGCCTAAAATCTTACCTAAGCGCGATAACTCCTTCATCATCTCGGGAGTAGCAACTACACAGTCAAAATCAAGAAACCCCTTATTAACCTTCTCGATTAAATCTGTACCCCCGACATAATCTGCGCCGCTCTCACGGGCCTGTTTCTCTTGTGGCCCTTTAGCAAAGACAGCTATTCTAATCTTCTTGCCTGTTCCATGAGGTAAAACCACTGCCCCACGCACCATCTGGTCTGCTTTTTTGGGGTCCACATTCAAATAAAAATGTACGTCCAGGGAGCTGTCAAATTTAGTATTGGCTGCTTTTTTTAATATTGAAATTGCTTCCTTAAGAGAATAGGATTTATCTCTCTGGAATAACTTTAAAATCTGGCTATATCGCTTACTGCGTTTTCTCATCTTCAACTGAAATACCCATACTGCGGGCAGTTCCCTGGATAATTTTCATTGCCTTTTGAAGGTCTGAGGTATTTAAATCTTTCATCTTTTGTTTGGCTATCTCCTCTACCTGCTTTCTGCTGATGCTGGCGATATTCTCCTTTCCCGCCTGGCCGCTTGCCTTTGCTAAATTGCAAGCACGTTTTAAGAGTATTGATGACGGTGGGCTTTTTATAATAAAAGAAAAGGTTCTATCTTGATAAACTGTGATTACTGCCGGTAGGATTAACCCTTCCCTGCCTTTGGTCTGCTCGTTAAATTGCTTGCAAAACTGCATAATGTTCACCCCGTGTTGACCTAGGGCTGGACCAACAGGAGGCGCGGGGTTTGCCTGCCCTGCAGGAACGTGTAATTTTATCTGTGCGGTTACCTTTTTTGCCATTATATTTTCTCTACCTGCCAGTATTCTAATTCGACGGGCGTTGCCCTGCCGAATATTGAAACGCTTACCTTTAGTTTTCCCTTTTCCGGATGAATCTCCTCAATGGTTCCATTAAAATTAACAAACGGACCCTGCGTTACCCTGATTTGTTCTCCCTCTTCAAACACTACTTTGGGGCTTGGCTTAGTCTGTGTGTCTTTAATTCTTTTTAAGATATTCTCTGCATCTTCTTGAGAAAGTGGTGTGGGCTTTTTCCCTGAGCCAATAAAACCAGTCACTCCCGGCGTAGTCTTAATCAAAGAATAAACTAAGTCATTTAATTCCATCTCGATTAAAATATAGCCAGGAAAAAATTTCCTTTGTGAAACCCTTCTCTTGCCTGCGCGAATCTCAGAAACTTGTTCTGTAGGTATGATTATTTGCGAAACATAATCCTGTATCTCGGAAGACATAATCCTATTTTCTAAAGAGCGCTTAACTCTATCCTCAAAACCTGTTTGACTATGAATGATATACCATTTTTTCACCCCGCACCTTCTCCTTTATTCAAAACTGTTTTCTTATCTAAGCCACTTTTAACTTTAGACTTATACATTTTTAAAATGTAATTGAATCCCGCACTTTATTAAATCATTGAATACCGCTAAATATAAAGAAGGTGCGGGGTTCATCGAAAAACCCAACTTAATAAGCGAGACAGAATTAAATCAACAAAACCAACGAACACCGCAGTCAGGAAAGTAATCACAATAACCACTGACGTTGCTCCGATTAATTCTTCTTTTGTTGGCCAAGATACTTTGGTTAATTGTGTCTTTACTTCTTTGATAAACTTAATAGCCTTCGAGAACAATTTCATACTGCCCCTTCGTCTTATATCCTCTGCCTGCCAACAGGCAAGCAATAATCCCCTTTTTGGTTCGAATCCCCACTACTCAAACAGGCCAGGAGGGATTCGAACCCCCATCACACGGTTTTGGAGACCGTTGCTCTGCCAATTAGAGCTACTGGCCTATCACTTGGTTTCCTTATGTAAGGTTGATTTTCGACAAAATTTACAAAACTTTCTTGTTTCTAATCTCGGTGGATGAATTTTTTTATTCTTTGTTGTAGTATAATTTCGATTTTTGCACTCTGTGCACTCTAAGGTAATAATCTCACGCATCTTTTTAGTTGCATTAGTTGAATTGGTTAATTAGGGGAAAACCTTTCTCGCCTTAGCCTCCCCTTTCGGGTTCAATTCTTCAAAAGCTGGAGACGGGAATTGAACCCGTGACCCCGTCCTTACCAAGGACGTGCTCTACCGACTGAGCTACTCCAGCGTCGGGTTGACCACTACAGGATTACCTAAGCCTTTGGTTCTGCCGTCGTAAGAAATACAGGAATACTCATTAACAATCTTATCAATCCAGTCTTGTAATATTCTTCTCAGTTTCATATTATGCACACAAACCGTTACTGTACCATAGAGGGATTTTTTTCTAAACAGGCCGTTGCCTCGATGATTCACTATTACCGTTTCACTAAATCGAGATAATGATATATTTAAACGTTGGCCCCAGTATAGCTTCGCTTCTGTTGCAGAAATAGCCGAATGAAGCGTAATCCATATTTTTATCTTCTGAGTCTTCACCCCGCATATATTCTTTAAGAATTTGAGGAAAATGTTTACCAAGTGGGGATCGGAATTAGAAAGACGCACAGATATAGAGTTGCTTTTTGTCCCCTCGCTCAGATAAAGCCCCAAGGCAAGAGTCTTCAAGCGCTCCTCATCTCTAGTTAATTTTCTTTTAATCCTAAACGGGTTTCCTTCGGGGTTTAACTTTCGATAACTTGCCTCACTGCGCGAACGGCGCCTTATGTTATGCTTCTCCATAAGGTAAATAACCTTGCGCCAGGATATCCCCAGCTCATCACCTATCTCGGCGGCCGAGTTTCCATTTTTATATAGTCTCTCTATCTCGTCAATCAAATTCTGTCCTGAATAAAATTTTGTTTCCAACATGGATATAATCAAGACTTAATAATTTAGAGAAAAGTCTTTAATCTTAATATAGTTAGGAACAATTTCTTTATGTAGAGCTATAGCAAAAAAATCCAAAAGTCTACTCAAAATTACATAGACGTTTATTTTACTAAAAAAAAAAAAATTGTCAAGATTATTTTGGGATTTTTTTTAAGATGTTTTAAACTTAATTATCTTGGCAAGAAATGACAGTGGGGGAAACCCTTAAAACCCAAAGCATTAAAGAAACCCTACCTTACTTTAACAGGGTGGTGATGTTTTACCCCTGCCTTGAGTCGGATTCAAAGTAGGCTTGCTAAGATGGACTTCGATTTGGATTCGTTAAGTTGAAGAAGTTCAAGCATCAAAACTGGGTAGCCGCCTATAGCATTAAGGAAACCCTGCCTTAATTTAACAGAATGGTGATGTTTTACCCCTGCCTTGAGTCGGATTCAAAGTAGGCTTGCTAAGATGG
>CAZQEY010000019.1:0-14299 GCA_964592485.1 uncultured Planctomycetales bacterium | reverse complement strand
ACTTCGATTTGGATTCGTTAAGTTGAAGAAGTCAGAAAGTTATAGTAGCGGCTGCTTTTAAAACAACTCAAGGTTATACTATCCTACTTCTCAAGTTGCGAATTTAAGATAAACTTAACTTGGCAAGCCTACCTGGGAAAGCGAGCAAAGGTAAAAGTCAGATATCAGCCTACCTATAGCATTAAAGAAACTCTTCCCTCCCCCAGCAGGGATTCAATATCATCAATTAATTTCTCATTAGGTTCAACAAAAAATTCTTCCCCTACAACCAGCTGAACACGAGAACGGGCAGGAGTATCTAAATGAAGATATATTGGTACACTGCCCGAGGATTTAGAAAGTCTTGCCTTCAGGCTCTCAAAGAGGTTTTCTCTTATTCCCGAGATATCGATATTAATCCCAACTACCAAACGATATATATCATCAAATAAAAGCAAATCATTAGTAATAATCTTGGGAGCCTCCTCCTTCAAATCCAATCTCCCTTTTATCAAAACTATTGAATTGGGCTGTATATTCTTGGCAACGGCTCTAAAGGCCTGAGGAAAAATCAAAACCTCGACTATTCCCTCTAAATCCTCCAATTTCAATATCGCCATCTTTTCACTCTTGAGGCGAGTCGTAGTATGTTTAATCTTAATAATTAAACCAACAACCTTTATTTCCTGTCCATGCGTCTTATGTTTCAAATCAGCTATGGAGCAGAAGCGAAAACGCGCTAAGTTTTTGGCATAGCGCGCCAAGGGATGACCGCTTATATAAAAACCGAGCATTTCTTTTTCAAAGGAAAGTAATTGTGGCTCTGGCCATTCTTTTATTTGAGAGATTCCGGTAAGCCCCTTGAAAGCACTCTGGGCATTTCCGGAATCAAAGAAGGATAATTGACCGCTTGCCTTTTCTTTATGAACGCGATAAGCTAAATTTAATACCTTATCCAGTCCCCACATCATCCCTGCCCTGTTCATTCCCAGAGAATCCAAGGCACCTGCTTTGATTAGACTCTCAATTACCTTGCGGTTTACCAGCCTTAAATCAACACGACTACAAAAGTCTTCTAAATCTAAAAATTTCCCTCCTTTACGGCGAGCCTCAACTATAGAGTCAATTGCTCCAGCGCCCACGTTTTTTACTGCCAGAAGCCCAAAGCGAATGTTCTTATCATCCACGACTTTAAATTCAGCCTCACTTGTATTTATATCCGGAGGTAAAATATTCAAACCCATTCTCGTTGCTTCATTAACATACTCTACGATTTTATCAGTATTGTCTTGTTCAGAGGTAAGTAGAGCAGTCATGAATTCTACAGGAAAATTTGCTTTTAAATAAGCGGTGCGATAGGAAATCATTGCATAAGCGGCGCTGTGGCTTCTATTAAATCCATAGCCGGAAAAATATTCCATCAGGTCAAATATCCTATTGGCAGTTAATTCTGGTATGCCGTTATCCCTGCATCCGAGAATAAAGTTTCTCCTCTCTTCCTCCATTACCTCGGGTATCTTTTTGCTCATTGCTCGTCGCAGGCGGTCGGCAGAAATCAAGCTAAAACCTCCCAACTGGGAAGCAATCTGCATAACCTGCTCCTGGTAAACGATAATTCCATAAGTATCTTTTAATATAGATTCCAACTTCTTATGGTCATAACGCACGGCAATCTGTCCATGGCGGCGTTTAATAAAATCATCGAGCATCCCCGAACCTATTGGTCCAGGCCGATAAAGCGCCAGTAGCGCAATTAAATCTTCGAAACGCTCAGGCTCTAACTTTCTTAATAAATCCCGCATCCCCGAACTTTCCAATTGAAAAATCCCCATAGTCTGGGCGGAACATAAAAGCTTGAAGGTATTGGAATCGGATAAATTAATCTTTTCAATCTCAATAGTTTTTCCGCTTCGTGCCTTTATCAATTTTATTGTCTGTTGAATTACGGTTAAGGTGCGCAAGCCTAAAAAATCAACCTTAAGAAGACCAATTTTACCCAGGGCCTCCATACTAAAACCGGTGGTAATTTGTTCGTCGCCAGATTTAAACAAAGGCATATAATCAGTAAGTGCTGAATCACCGATTACAACCCCCGCCGCATGGACAGAGGCATGACGCAATAAGCCTTCCAAAGGGAAAGCGGTTAGGATTAGTTTCTTTATCTGTTCGTCGGTTTTAAAGAGGTGATTTAATTCACCTACTGACTCTAAGGCGTCCTTTAGGCTGATATTCGGGTCAGGGGGAATCATCTTGGCAATCTTATCTACGTCGGCATAGCTCATACCCATTACTCTGCCCACATCCCTAATTACAGCGCGAGCCTGCATTGTGCCGAAGGTGATAATCTGAGCTACATTTTCCTGTCCATATTTTTGAGTAACGTAATTTATGACCTCCGGCCGCCTTACGAAACAGAAATCAATATCGATATCGGGTAATTCCCTTCTTTCCGGGTTAAGAAATCTCTCAAACAAAAGTCCATATTTTATCGGATCAATATCGGTAATTTCTAACAGGTAACTTACCAAGCTTCCTGCCGCAGACCCTCGACCCGGACCAGTAGGAATCCTGTTTTTCTTGCTATAATTAATGAAGTCCCAGACAATGAGAAAATAACTGGTAAACCTCTTCTCCTTAATAATCTTTAACTCATGCTCCAGCCTTTCTCTGTATATATCGCTGAAGCTACGATTGAATCTCTTTTTTATTCCCTCCTCACAAAGCTTGCATAGAAACTCTTCCTGATTTTTACATCCGGCTGGCTCGTATTTAGGTAAGTGAGTATGAGAAAAATCTAACTCTAAGTTGCAACGCCAGGATATCTCCAGTGTATTTTTTAAAGCCTGGGGAAATTCCTTAAAGAGCTCCTTCATCTGGCCGGGAGATTTAAAATAAAACTCGGAAGACCCGAACTTTAAACGCCTGGGATCATTAAGGGTAGTTTGGGTTTGAATACATAGCAGCGCATCATGAGCAGCTGCATCCTCCGGGTGTAAATAATGCACATCTCCAGTGGCTACTAAACCTAAAGAAAGCTCCTTACCAATCTTTATCAAGCCGCGATTAACTGCTGCTTGTTCTTTAATGCCGTTTTCTTGTAATTCTAAATAAAAATTTTCCTTACCCAATATTTGAGCGAATTCATCGGCTGTTTTTAACGCATCATTAAAGCGGTTTTCCAAAATCAAGCGGGGTATCTCTCCTTTTAAACAAGCGCTTAACCCGATAAGTCCTTTTGCATAGACAGATAAGGATTCCTTATCGATGCGAGGGCGATAATAAAATCCTTCCAAATAACCTATAGTTACGAGTTTCATCAGGTTCTTATATCCCTCCTCATCGCGAGCCAGAAGAACCAAATGATAAGACGCCTCTTCAATCCCGTGGGAGGCCTTTTCGAAACGGCTTTCTGGAGCGACATAAACCTCGCAACCTATTATCGGCTTGATGCCCGCCTTTTGTGCCTCCAGATAAAAATTTATCGCTCCGAACATATTACCGTGGTCGGTAATGGCTAATGAATCCATATTATATTGCTTGGCTTGCGCTACAAGTTGTGGTATTCGACAAGCTCCATCTAGTAGACTATATTGGGTGTGGATATGAAGGTGGATGAATTCGGAGTGAGACATTTATTAGTAACTGGTAATTTAGTAACTCGTAACTAGTAATTTTATTTTTGATTTTCCGCCGAAATAATTCATTTTATGCCTTTTTATGTATCGATTACGAGTTACTAGTTACGAGTTACGAGTTACGATTTTTAATTATTCCCATTCAATAGTGGCAGGAGGTTGAGAACTTATATCATAAACTACGCGCTTAATGCCTTTTATTTTATTAAGAATCCGCCGCGCGATTTTCTCTAGCACCTCGTAGGGCAATCTTACCCATTCGGCAACCCTTCCATCTGTAGAGGCAATACAACGTATGGCAATAATATTTTTTGTCGGAAGTAATACTGCAAATGATTGCCATATCTGCTCATAAATACCGACAGACCTAATCTCTTCCACCAAGCAAGCCTGAGCTTCCCGCAAGATTTTTAATCGAGGAGCAGTGACCTCTCCGATAATCCGTATTGCCAAACCCATCTCGGGAAAGGGCTGCCTAAAAATTATATTGTCAGACAAACCTAGCTCCTTAGCAACAACCTTTACCTCATCCTTAAATAAGTCCTGAAGCGGCTGGAGTGGTTGCAATTTTAAGAGTGCACTGCCGGACATAGATTTACCGCGTAGCTTTGTACGTCTCCGAAGGGATTTATTAGAGATAGGGTTACTGACTCTGGAGTAATGTGTTCCTTGTGCCAGGTATGCTGCACCTTTTATCCTCTTGGCCTCATCCTGAAAAACCTTTATAAATAGATTGCTGATGATTCTTTCCTTCTCCTCTGGCTCTATAACACCTTTTAGGTTATGAAGAAAGCGTTTACTCCGGTCAATATAATTTAAATTAAGATGGAAATGATGCCCAAAAACCCTTTTAATCTGCCTTGCTTCATCCTTGGGCAATAATCCGTTGTCAATAAAGATACATTGTAATTTTCTTTTGATAGCCTTATTGATTAATAGCGCACAAAGTAAGGAATCCAAGGTTGACGTTAAATTAATAATTACCTTAGCCTTACCGACTGTCTTTTTAATACTACTGACTGTCTCCTGGATAAAAGAATCCACTCTCCAAGTTCCAATGCAACCACAAATTTTATAAAGAAAATTGCTCAGGATTTGACTGCCACGCTGAGTAGTAACAACCTCCGGATGAAATCCAACTCCAAAAATCTTTTTACTCAAGCATACCACTGCGGCAATGGGATTATCTTGAGTGTGTGCTATCTTCCTAAAGCCCTTAGGAATTTTTCTAATATGGCCGGCTTCCCCTGTCCAGCAAGTAATGTTACTTGACATCTGCCAGAAGAGATTACGGGTATCATCGATGAATAATTCGCGTCTTTGGAATCCAGGCAATTTAGTAAATTTTACTCGACCACCGAAAAAGTGTACAATTGTCAGCATCCCGTATTCGATTCCTAAGATAGGGATGTTGAGTTTGAAGATACCTCTATCGGGTAAAGGGGGTTTTTTATTATAAGGCAAGGTTGAGCTTCCGGAAAGAATAATGCCCTTGGGCTTTAGCAGTCTGATCTCTTTAGCGGAAATATTATAAGGAACAATCTGAGAAAATACATGGTTTTCTCTAATTCTCTGCGCAATCAGTTGAGTATATGGTGAGCCAAAATCAATGATCAGGATAGTCTCTTTAGTCATACTCCAGCCTTATCATACGGTTATTTCGAATATCTCTTTCAGCCAATACCCTTCTTACGCCCCCATCCCCACCCGCTGGGCTACCTGGAATACCTTACCTTCAGTTTGGATGGAAGGAGCAATGATAATCTTCACATCATACATCTCTTTGATATTTCTTGCTCCCAATGAACCCATTGAGGTGCGTAAGGCGCCAATAAGATTTTGCGAACCATCATCTACCTTGGCAGGACCAAAAAGTATCTCTTCTAAAGTTCCGGTTGTGCCGACATAAATACGCGTACCCCGGGGCAAATTCTCATGCGAGGTAGCCATTCCCCAGTGATAACCTCTACCCGGCGCCTCTTTTGCCCGGGCAAAAGCGGAACCAACCATTACAGCATCTGCTCCACAGGCAAAGGCCTTACAAATATCGCCACCCCGGCTCATACCTCCATCGGTAATAATCGAAATATATTTACCTGTTCTTTTATAATAAAAGTCGCGGGCAGAAGCTGCATCAATGGTACTGGTTACCTGAGGGACACCAATTCCTAATACACCTCGCGTAGTACAAGCAGCTCCTGGACCTATGCCAATAAGAAGGCCGCAGCACCCGGTCTCCATGAGCTCTAGGGTTGTCTCATAAGTTACACAGTTACCAATAATTACAGGAATTTTACTCTCTTTACAGAACCTAAATAAATCCAAGGCCTTATATTCACGAGAAATGTGTCTTGTTGTTGTAACCGTAGACTGTACGACAAAAATATCGGCTTTATTATCAGTAGCAATCTTGTTGAATCTCTCGGCATGCGCGGGTATGCAACTGACTACGGCGGTTGCCTTCTGTGATTTTATCTGGTTAATCCTTTTAGCAATAAGCTTATCCTTTATCGGTTTGGTATAAATTGATTGGACAAGACTGGTGGCTTTCTTTGGGGTTGCCCTGGCGATATCTTTTAATACCTCATCTGGATTATCATAACGTGTCTGTACGCCGTCAAGGTTTAACACAGCAATGCCGCCTAATTTAGACATTTGGACGGCAAAGCGAACATCTGTTACGCCATCCATGGCTGCAGCCATTATTGGCACATTAAATATAAGGCCGGCTATTTTCAAGCTTGTGTCTACTTCGTTAGGATTTAATGTCTTTGAACCTGGAACAAGTGCTATCTCATCGAACCCATAGCACCGCCGTGCCCGCCTACCTATACCTATCCATTCTGCCATAGTCACTCCTTTGTTTTAAACCTTATTATATAATCTCACTTAATATCTGTCAAGTAGATAGAAAATATCCGTATTTTACCATAAAGGTTATATAGGTGGTTTCAAAATTGTTTCAAGATATGCTTCGCGTTATCCACGTGAAACAAAAAAGGGCGAGGGAAAACCTCGCCCTTTTACTGACAACCGACAACTGGCAACTATGTTTAATACATTCCTCCCATTCCGCCTCCCATTCCCCCAGGTGGCATAGGAGGTGCTGCCTTTTCCTTTTCCGGCAGGTCAGTTACCAAGGCCTCGGTAGTCAAAAGCAGTCCGGCAATACTTGAGGCATTCTGAAGCGCAGTACGGGTTACTTTAGTCGGGTCAATTACTCCAGCCCCAACCATATCCACATAATCATCTTGATTTACATCATAACCAACATTTGTCTTCTCATGCTTTACTCGCTGGACCACTACTGAACCCTCCAGACCAGCATTATTAACCAATTGACGAATCGGCTCCTCAAGGGCCCTCTTTACTATATCAACACCGATATTCTCATCACCTTTAAGCACAAGCTTTTCTAAAGTAGGAATGACCCGGAGTAAGGCTACTCCACCACCGGGAATAATTCCCTCTTCAACCGCAGCGCGTGTGGCATGCAGGGCATCTTCTACGCGTGCCTTTTTCTCTTTCATCTCGGTTTCTGTAGCTGCGCCGACATTGATTACGGCAACTCCGCCTGCAAGCTTTGCTAAACGTTCCTGCAGCTTCTCTTTATCGTAATCTGAATCACTCTCTTCAATCTGCTTCTTAATCTGAGCAATACGGCCGTTTATACCGGAGGTCTTACCCGCTCCCTCAATAATCGTGGTATTTTCCTTGTCCACCTTAATTCGCTTTGCCTGCCCCAGATCATTGACATCAACGTTCTCTAACTTAATTCCCAAATCCTCAGTCAGGGCTTTCCCACCGGTAAGAACCGCGATATCCTCCATCATTGCCTTGCGGCGATCTCCGTATCCGGGAGCTTTCACTGCACAGACAGAGAGTGTTCCGCGAATCTTATTCACTACCAACGTCGCCAATGCCTCACCCTCAACCTCCTCGGCAATAATCACCAACGGTTTCCCTGTACGGGCAACCTTTTCCAGAAGCGGTAAGATATCTTTAAGTGAAGATATCTTTTTTTCATGAATCAATATATATGGATTTTCCAGGATACACTCCATTCGTTCGGCATCAGTAACAAAATAAGGAGAAAGATATCCCTGGTCGAATTGCATACCCTCGACTACATCCAATGTCGTGGCCATAGATTTGGCTTCCTCAACTGTAATTACGCCGTCTTTGCCGACCTTATCCATTGCCTCTGCAATCAAGTCTCCTATGTTTGTGTCGCAATTGGCGGCGATTGAAGCAACCTGAGCCACTTCCTTTTTATCCTTGATTGTTTTGGAAAATTTCTTCAAATCCTCAATCACTCTCTCAACAGCTTTATCAATACCGCGTTTCAAGGCCATTGCATTGGCGCCGGCAGTAACATTCTTAAGACCTTCGCGGTAGATTGCCTCAGCCAAAATTGTAGCGGTTGTTGTGCCATCGCCTGCAATATCCGAGGTCTTCTCGGCTACTTCCTTGACCATCTGTGCGCCCATATTCTCAAAGGGCTCTTCCAATTCGATCTCCTTAGCTACAGTTACGCCGTCCTTAGTAATTGTCGGCGAACCGAATTTTTTATCCAAGACAGCATTGCGCCCCTTGGGGCCTAAGGTAACCTTCACTGCGGAAGTCAGCTGTTGTACTCCGCTTAATATTTTTCGGCGACCCTCTTCCTTAAATAATATTTGTTTTGCCATCTCCTCCTCCTTTTATTCGTCGGAGTGTGAAGTTTGTAAGTGTGTAAAGTGTTTAAGTTTTGGATACTTACACACTTATAAACTTACACATTTATTTGATTATTGCAAGAATGTCTTCCTCGCGCATAATCAATAGCTCTTCTCCGTCCTTAGTGGTTATCTCTGACCCTGAATACTTACCGTATAAAACCTTATCACCTACCTTCACCTCGAGCGGCTGGGTAGCGCCCCCCTCCAACACCTTACCCTTACCTACAGCAACAACCTTACCTTCTTGGGGTTTCTCCTTAGCAGTATCAGGTAGGACAATACCGCCTTTGGTCTTCTCTTCTGGTTCAAGGGGTTTGATTACTACTCGATCTCCTAATGGTTGGATATTCATCCCTCCACCTCCTTTGCAATCGTGGTATCGCAGCGTTATACGCCCCGGGAACACGGAACCTATCTTTCCGCGCCCCCGTGGAACTTATCATCTATTCTGTGCTTTTTTAGTCTCTGTACATCTATTTTAGCACTCTTATATTTTAAGTGCTAATATTATCTACAAAAACTTTTTTCTGTCAAGTATTTTTTTAATTTTATAACTTAATTATTTTTTTATGTTTGACCTTCGCGTAGACATTGCGCGTATCGAAGATAAGCGAAGAATTTTCTAAAAGAAAATCATAATCAATTATGGAATGGTCGGTAATAATAATTGCGCAATCAAATTTAGCCAGATTAATCTTGTTTAGTTTTATTGACTTGAGATTAATATCGTTAATTCGCAGGTAACTAATTATCGGGTCATAATAAGCTACCCTGATATTTCTTTTCTGGAGAATATCAATCACATCCAAGGCAGGCGATTTCCTTAAATCCTTAACATCCCTCTTGTAGGTAACTCCGATAATTAAAATTCTTGAGTTGGCTAAAGATTTATTATGCGAAATTAAAATCCCTTCTAAACGTTTAACAATATAGGTAGGCATAGAAGCAGTAATCCTTGAAGCAAGTTTTATAAATTGGGAATTAAATCCAAAATGCCTTGCCTTCCAGTAGAGATAAAGCGGGTCTTTTGGAATGCAATGCCCGCCTACCCCGGCAGAGGGATAGAAAGGCATAAAGCCAAAGGGCTTGGTTTTGGCTCCCTGAATAACCTCCCAGATATCAATACCCATCTTATGGGCCATCATTGTCATTTCATCAATTAAGCCGATATTTACCAGGCGAAATGTATTCTCCAATAACTTTACCATCTCTGCTACTCGAGCCCTTGAGACACATACGACTTTTTTAATTATAATTTTATAAACCAGGCGCGCCAATATCGCAGATTCCCGATTAATCCCCCCGACTATTTTGGGAATCCTGCTTAAGGGATAAATTTTGTTGCTTGGGTCAATCCTCTCCGGGGAAAAACAAAGATAAACTCCCTTCGGTGGCTGATGTCCCCCCTGTTGAAATATGGGTAAGATTACATCTTCGGTTGTTCCGGGATAAGTGGTACTTTCTAAAATTATCAGGGAGCCGGGCTTAAAATTCTTAGCAATTGATTTTATCGCAGTTATAATATAGGAGATATCCGGCTGGTCCTTTCTTTTTAAGGGCGTAGGTACGCAGACAAACACCACATCAATATCTTTGAGAATCGCAAAATTCCGACTTGGCTTGAATTTGCCACGCTCTATAACCTCGCTCAGGCACTGGCTGGATACATCAGTAATATAAGATTTTTTCATCGAGAGCCTGCGCAATCTATCTTTATCTACATCAATCCCAAATACAAGAAATCCCTGCTTAGCAAATTCGCAAGCTAAAGGCAGGCCTACGTAGCCGAGTCCGACTACGGCTATTTTGAGTTTTTTCTGTTTAATCTTTCTTTTAAATTCTACAACAACATTTCTATTCATAAATTTTCTCTCTACTCTATATACTCCTACTCTCTATTCCTCATCTAGCACTTTGGGTGAATGATAACTCTGGACATAATCAAACTCGCTCTCCTTAAATATCTTCAGATTAAATACGCACCAGACTGATGCATCGGTTTTGGCCTCAATCTTTTTCTTCTTATTGAAACTAATCTCTAAGGTTCCGCAGTGTAAATCGCGGTAGATTGTATACTCCTGCTCCCTGAGGCCATCCCTATAACTACCCTCTTTGGTAAACTGATAGCGTCCATAAAAACGAAATTTCCATTTTGGATTTATCCTCCAGACCAACTGAGTAGTCATCTCCTTGCTTGTTGGTGAACTTCCCTCTGGCTTCCTTTGGTAACGGTGGCCTATACCGAAGGAGCGTTCATTGCCAAAATCAAACCAGTTATCAAGATTTACAGTTGAAAAATAGTCCTGACGATGATTGTAAGTCGCATCCGCTTGCATACGCAACCAGGCAAAGGGGGTAAGCTCCAAATCAAAGAGAAAATCAGTAAACCTATCTTGCCCTGTAGAGTAATTGCTCGCTTTAGAATACATTATATAATCCGAGGATATTCGAAAAGTCGCCAGCTGCACGGATTTATGTGCTCTCTTTGTCTGCAATTTATTTTCCAGTTCTAATTTGAAGCGACTATCTCCATCAATACTATCTATATCATCAAACTGCTGTAACTTAGAGCGAGAAATAGTAGGCTCGTGAATATAGGCATACGTTACCTTCGGGCTGACTATATGGCGCAACTTATTTATATTTAGTCCTAAAAAATTGCTCCTCACGTTAAAAATGCGGTAGAATTTGGTGCTCGTATCAATACCTGTATAAAATGCTGTGCGGGGAGAAATCCACTCGCCATCCTCATCCTTGCTATAATAGGTCTCTCTTAATCCCAGATAAGGAGAAACCTCCAAAAACATAAGCGTCGTCGGCAGGGTAGATTCGTTATAGGAATCGAATCTAATCACATCGTCGTCCAATTCTGAGGGTGTAGGATATTTCCTATTGAGATTAGAAAATTTTGTCTGATTTTCAAAATAAAATGGACCTTCGCCAATACGTAACTTGGGAAGATTAAAGGCAACCTCAGGCAATTTTTCGGTCTCGCCAAACCATCGATTAGTCCGTTTCTGAAGCAACATACTCATATTAGAGTAAGGTAAAGTACGATTAACCAAAACATATGATTTTGGTTGTGCTTCCTTTTCGTACTCCCGATAGAAATAATCTCTCAACATATCGGCAACAGGATGCCAGCCCCTTCGGGAATCTTCTATACGATAATATTGGGCAGTAAGTTTTGTATTTGAATCAATATCCCACATATGGCGATAGCGTACAAAATATCTTTGAAATTCCTGATGGACGCGTTGGTCGGCAGCTGAATCTGCGCGCCGCTCATGGGTGTGATATAGTTTAAAATCGCCTGAGCCTATACCCTCCGAATCATAATTTATGCCAAAGCCGTCAGCAAAGCCCCATCTTTCTCTCCAATCAAGATATAACCTTAAACGCACATTATCATTTAAATCATGACGCCAGGCACTTAATAGATAAACACCCCAATCGCTGGTCTTGCCTACTTGAAACTGTACCTTCATAAATGGGTCTTTTAGACTGTGGCTGTATCGAGGAAGATAGAAAAATGGGACATTCATCCAGTAGAAGGTATTACCGCGGGAAACAACCTTATCACCCGGAAAAATCTCCACTCTCTTTGACTTCATACGAAAATGCGGATGGTCATAATTGCAACTGGAGAAATAGCCATCCCTAACAACAAACTGCTCTTCACTGACTCGCTTTGCCTTATCGCCGTAATAATAATAAGGAGAGGAACGAATCTTTGCTTTAATAGTATCTCCCTTTTTAGTCTCGAAATTATAAGTCAGCTTTTCTGCTTCAAGAATCCCCCGCATATCCTCAAGGCGCACATTGCCGGTAGCAACGCCATCTTTAGTCTGAGTATTAACTAAGATTTCATCACAGGTCATTCGGGTATCTTTGTAAGTTACCACCACATTACCTCGGGCAGTAACCTCTTTGGCATCAGCAGAATATTTCACAATGTCCCCATCAACAATAATTGGCTGCGCTTCCTCATTACCATAAATTATATCTAAGTTCCAGAAACCAAGGCCCAATAACCAAATAATAGGCAATGAGTAAATTAACCATAACCAGAGTTTATGTATTTGTAATTTAATCATATATTTTAAGAGATGATTCCCTTCTTAGGGATAAATATAAATGTCGCTTAACCAAATAATAAATCAGAACTAAATAGACAAGTCCCGTTAGAAATATTACTTTACCAATGTGTGGAACGGAAATTTGCAACGGGACAAGAATCAAGGATAGGGTTATATAGGAAGGTTCTATCAAGGTTTAGTTGTGTATACAGCTCAACTTAAAGCAATACTTTTATCAAGCCTTAAGTTTGAGCAAGGCTATACGATTGTTTCCTCGGTATCCTTGTTGAAGAAATGCACCTTACTCATATCAAAGACAACGTCGAGTTCTTGATTTACTTGTGGCTGGGTGTACGCACCTACCCGGGCAGTAAAGGTGTGCACTCCGCTATTCAGATGCAAATACACCTCAGAGCCCATTGGTTCGACCACCTCACATTTTACGCGCACAATATTCTCAGGAGGAGGAACTTTTTTGGAAATAAACAATTTATCATAAATATCTTCAGAGCGAATACCAAAGATTACCTCTTTATCTAAATAAGGCAACAACTTTTCTTGCATATCCTCTACCAATTTTACCTTAAACCTGGTTTCATCAAAATAGAGGCGGCTATTTATCTTAATAATTCGCCCCGTCATAAAATTTATCGGAGGAGAACCAATGAAACTCGCAACAAATTTATTATTCGGATGGTCATAAATAGTAATCGGCTTGCCAATCTGCTGCAGAACTCCTTCCTTAAGCACGGCGATACGGTCACCCATTGTCATTGCCTCAATCTGGTCATGCGTAACATAAATCATTGTTGTCTGTAACCGAATATGGAGCCTATGAATCTCTGTGCGCATCTGAACCCGTAATTGAGCATCTATATTGCTCAGAGGCTCATCGAAAAGAAACGCCAGGGGTTTCCTGACAATAGCCCTACCCACAGCTGTGCGTTGTCTCTCTCCGCCAGAGAGTTCGCGTGGCCGACGGTTAAGAAGATGCTTAATACCCAGTATATCCGCTGCTTCTTTAACCCGACGCTTAATCTCAGATTTTGGACAATGCCTCAGTTTTAAACCAAAAGCCATATTTTCATAAGTTGTCATATGCGGATAAAGGGCATAATTTTGGAACACCATGGCGATGTCGCGCTCCTTCGCTGGGACGTCATTAATTCGCTTATTCGCAAGATATATATCTCCCTCGGTAACGTCTTCTAAACCAGCAATCATCCTTAAAATAGTAGATTTACCGCAGCCTGAGGGACCAACCAAGACAATAAATTCTTTATCATCGACATCCAAATTTATCTTATCTACAGCCCTGATATCGCCAGGGAAAATCTTAGTGACATTCTTAAGATTAACCTGTGCCATAACCTCGCTCCTCTTGGGAATATGAAGTATAAAAATAAATACTAATTCAATTATTATAATATATTTTATCTATATGTCAACCCCACACCCTTTATATATTCCTAGTCTTAAAAAAATAAGTCTTTAAATCCACATATGAATACTAAGAAGGTACAAGGTCAACTAAGATATTCAAGTAAGTGACTTAAAGTCGCCTTAAGATTCTTGCGATGCACAATCATATCAATGAGACCATGCTCAAGAAAAATACCACCTATCCCATCTTCATCTCAAGTACAAAATTCTAACCTTCTTCAGGTTAACGAATTTAAGACAACTTATCTTAGTAAATCTCATTAAAAACCAACTAAAGGCGAAAGTTACACTCTTGCGTTGAGCCGGATTCAAGGCAGGCTATCTAAGATAAGCTTGATTTTGGATTCGTTAAGTTGAAGAAGTCCCAAAGATAAACCTGCCTGCCATTTATTTACTACTCACCCCAGATATTGCAACAGTTGGCTTAGGGTTGCCTTAAGAT
>CAZQEY010000018.1:0-35071 GCA_964592485.1 uncultured Planctomycetales bacterium | reverse complement strand
TGCCAAAAAATGGCGAGATCTCGCCAAAAGCTAAAGGCTTTTGGCGGATCCGCCAGCCTTTTATTCCTTCTGCAGAATAGGGACTGTCCCCGTTCCATATTTTACTTGGATTTTAAGGGGACTGTCCTTAGAACTTAATGAACCCGCCGCTTTTTTCGCTCAACGTCGATTTCTTAACGCCAAAGGTCTTTCGCAAGAAGCATATTTCGCTCGGGATTTGCTCCGCGCACGAAACTTTTTGCCGTCTGCTTCGGTTTACTCCTCGCTACGGGACGGCTTTCGTATACCCGAGGCCTTCGCTTCGTCGTAATTCCTCGCAGACTTTTGCCAAAAAGTTTCTAATTGTGCGCTCCACAAATCCCTCACAAAATATGCAAAATAAGCAGAAAAGAGGATATTGACGCATCGATGGGTAAGGGGTAGAATATAGCTAATAAGATTTAACAAACTGCTTGACAATAAGCAAGTTATGGTATATATAAATATTAGCAATGTAGGGTGGTATGTTCGAAGGGGGAACTGTCACATTAAAACAATTAAAACCTTCGCTTGAAAAGGCGAAGGTTTTTTGTTTGACAGGTCATAAAAAATAGAAACGTTCCCATTTTTTGGATAGAACTCCTCAAGGAAACAAAATATGCAAAGGTAATATTTAAAGACAAGAAAGTAGCCGAATATGTAGACCTTTTGTATCATAAAGGATTAGATTTAGAGTTTATTGAGAGGCGACTCTGGAAGGCCAATGATACAAAAAGAAGAGAGGAATTGGCGCAAAAAAGTCATGATTTGTTTACTTGGTTTTCCAACCAATATGAAATTGTTGACAAAATGTTTGAACCATATTTGAATAACTAGCACAATAATTGTTATGCAAATAAAAGAAGATGAGAAAAAGATAGAAAAATTTCTGGTCAATAATAGTTTTCAATGCAAGCGTTTCACAAAAGATGAAAAGAAATATGGTAAAACCCCTGACTTCAAAGTGTACCGAAATGAAAAATTAATCTTCTTTTGTGAAGTAAAAACGATTGAAAAAGATACTTGGGAAAATGGCGCTAGAAATGATCCCATATTTAATCGACTTGCAGATGATATTCATACATCTATAAAGCAATTTGATGCTGCAAACATAAATACCGATTATCCGAATGTGCTCACTTTTATAAATTATGACACCAAGTGTACAATTGATGATCTTATCAGTGTGCTGACAGGTTTATTTTTTGCAGACAATGGGAAAAGATATCCAATTTACAAACAATTCTCAAATGGTCGCATAAAAACCGAAAAGGGGCGTATTCATCTTTATATCTGGTTTGATAGTGATTGTTCGCCTAAATTCCTTTTTAATCAAAGTAACCAAACATACTATATAGAACTTTGTAAACTTTTTGGGAAAGACCCCAGTAATATTAAGAATTTGTTATCTTAACTATAAAATTTCTCAATAACTCAATGTAGTGGACTTGTCTTTACCCCTAATGTGGCTATGGATAGGTTACTGATTTGAGGTGATATGGACAATAATATGAAAAAAATTGCTATTTACGATTATTTTGATTTAATACCTCCTATTTTGTTGGATTGCCAATTTATTGAAGAAATGCTGCGAATGTATATTTCAAATTCATATGAAATTATTAAAAAGAAATTAAATAAGTCTATCCCTTTTAAATTTAGTTATGCAGATTTAAAAAGCGATAATCTCGGAGTTATTATCAAAAAATTCAAAAAACTCAACAATAACAAAGATCTTATTAAGAATGTTGAAATAGTTAGAAAACATAGAAATTTCTGTGTCCATCAAGCGTATCTTCTAACTTATGAAGAACAAAAAGATGAGCTCTATTTAAGAAATGCCATCAAGGAATTATCACAAATGAAAGCAAAAGTCAAAAGCTGTCTGGTTAATGTAATTAACGAACTCGAGAAGATAGAGAATATTAAAAATAACCTAACAACTCAATCCAACTGACCAATCCCATCAGAATCCCCAAAAATCCCTGTGAGATTTCATTATTTCATTTATTTGTTTCTAAAACCACTCGCTAAATTGCTTACCATTTTGAAATTGACTTTTTCTTCGAAGGGAGTATCATTGCTTGTAGACCACAAAGAAGTGGTTAGATGGTGTCAAAAAAGATCTGAAGATACACAATACTACCTAAAGATGGGAAATAAAAATTTGGTATATCTTATAGGAACAGGATTTTCAAAAGAATTATTTAGTACACCTACTTCTCAGAAATTCTTTAATGAAGAGGATTTTAAAGATAACGAATCTTACCGCAATCTTCACAAATTCATAAGCTTATACTTTAACTTAAGTTCTGTTAACCTAGAAGAAGTCGCTGGACTCATTGAATGGAAGATAGATCTAAATCAAAGTGAACATGAATTTTTAAAAAAGACAAAATGGGAATTAGATAGATATATCGACAAAAAGTTACTGAGTAGTAATAAAAAAAATAGAGATAAAAGAATGCTGAATTTTAAGATATTATTTGAAGAAAGTCAAGGAGTAATTACTACGAATTACGATTTAAATATAGAGAAAATCCTAGGAGACCCAGAATTTACAGAATCCCCCTTTGTAAGAAAGCTTTATAATTTGTTAGAATTAAAAGAAAATATTAATCATTTTAAAGACTGGAATAAAATATTATTGAAATTACATGGATCAATTAATTGGGTAGGTTGTAATAATACGTGTTCAAATAATGAAATAAAAAGAAAAATCCCCCAGGAACGAGTGATAGAAGCTACATATCACGAAGAAGAAAAATGTACTTGTGGTGAGAAATTAGAAAAAATATTTTTCTCTTTAGCGCCTTCTAAAAGATATGAAAAATTTGATAAAAAGATAAAGGAAATATGGAATATCGCCCATCATCTTCTAAAAGAAACTAAAAAGATAGTAATAATTGGATTTTCTTTTGCAGACTCAGATTGTTATCTTAGGTATCTTTTGAAATCTGCTATAGCCCAGAACCGGAATAAAAAGAACTTATCTATAGAAGTCGTAGATATCAATCCTCGTGTGTGTAAAAAAATAGAAAGCATTACAGGCTTAATGCCTTCTTACATAAGAAATATTGATAAATATATAGAGAAACTAAAAACCCTTAAGCAAAAATAAATTCTCTATTCCCTATTATACCTCCTATAAATCCCCGTTAGATTTCGCCATCTTTTAATCTAGAAACCCATTCGTTAAATCCCCTTATCATTTTGAGATTGCGGTGGTATAATTGAAGATAAAGTGACTTAGCAGAGTTGCTGATTTCGGATGTTAGCTGAAAAATGGAAATTCAAAAAATCCAAGAAGAAACAACGAAACTTTTTAAAAAATATAAAATACCCGCATTGACGCTTAATCTCCCAATAGAAAAAGGAATGACGTCTATTAAATGTTAGATGGAAAAATATCAAATAAAAAAATAAATCAAGTTCAACTTTACCAACAGATAAGCTTTTCTAAAAGGCTAAATGATATTTCCCTTTGGATTTCAAAAGCTAAAGAACTTTTATTTGCAGCGAATCATATAAAACCAGTAGTTGTATCTAAATGGGGAAAGGTAAAAATTAAAAAAGGAAAAATAGTTAGCATTTCAAAAGACCCAGATATTCAAGGTGTATACTTTATGCTTGTTGCTTATGCAATCGAAAACTTATGCAAAGCTATTCTTGTACATCAAAAACAAGAAAAATTTAGAAATCGTCTCTTAAAAAAGGTGCCTAAAGATATTAAAGGGCACAATCTAATGAATTTAGCTAAGAATATTGGTTTAAGACTTAGTATTTCAGACCAAGAACTTCTCGCAAGACTCTCAAGAAATTCAATTTGGGCTGCTCGATATCCAATACCTTTCGAATCAGATCATATGACAGTCAAGGATAAAATTCTAAATGGTCAAGAAATTCTTTCAGCATATTTTAGCCCAGAAGATATAAATAAAATTGAAAGATTTATTAATCGATTAAAAAATTTGATAAAAATAGAATTAAAGATGGATATTTAACAAGATACTGTATACGCTGCACCTTATAGCGGCAGGTGAACTTTGCCGTTAGAACTAAAGATATGAATGAACAAATAATATTTTTGATTTTCGCTATTGTTATACTTGGTATATTACTATGGCAAGTCTGCAAAAAGGGAAATATCACATATAAATTACTTTTCTTTTTTATCTTTATTATCTTAAGTGCGTTTTACCTCTTCCAGTTTGGAGAGTTAGGTTCTTTTATTTTTAGCAGCGGTTGGGCCGATGTAAAATTTATAAAAGAAAAAAAAGAGGAAGCACGTCAAGATGCTGAGGAAATCTTTCAAATTAAAAATCAGATTCAAAAAATCCTCGAAGATTCACAGCATAGCCAAGAAATAATTATTGAAACACAGGAGAAAATCCTTTCTCTTGAAAAAGACCTCATACGAACTACCGACATAGCAAAACCCCCTACATTATCTTTCTATTCAAAAGAAGTTAAGAAAATAGAAGATGTGTATCAAGTTCTTTTATCTTTTAAACCCTCTAAAAATCGCCACTTGGGGCAGATAAGATTCCACGCGAAAATATTAGATGACTCTAATGCTAAAATAATCAACTTTTGGCCAGAGAGTATTTCTGCTACTGGAAAAGATTCAAAAAAGATTGCAGAAAATGGGAAAGAGGCTTTGCTTATTTTTAGTATGATAGGAGTAGGTTATCCTAGAGTGAAGCTAACTATTTCGGAACCCGCAAAAGTTTTAATTTCAGGAAGCCATGAATTAAAAGAATTTACAGTAGATATAAAATAAAGTTCTAACAAATCAATCCAGCTAACCGCTTCACCTTATCCTGCCCACATCTTAAAATTTTCTCAAAAATCCTTGTTAGATTTTGCCACTTCCTGCGTCTATTATACTAGGAGGTGGTTGAGATAAAGCAAAGACTAGAATCCACACAGAGCTGGATAGGCAGAAGAGCAAGAAAAAGGTTTACACCAAACCCGGTAAGGGTATAATATAACAATTACCACAAAAGGGTGGTAAGATGAGGTTAAAATAAGGCAATTTTATAAAGCAGATTCCTTGGGGTAGGGGTCTGCTTTTTTGTTTCAGTAAGGAGGTTCTTAATGGAAATTTATATTGTTTTCATAGTTATTATTGCTGCTTTTGCTATTGGTTCTTTTTTAGCATTGCCTTGGATATGGTATCATGCAGGGCATGCGAGCAGAAAGCTATCAAGAATAATAGAATTATTAGAACAGGAAAAAAGAACTTCTAAAATAAGTGGGGAAGGAGTAAATAGAAATATTTTTAAGTATCATTCAAAAGATGCAAAGGGAATTAATAAAGATGGCGTGATTGAGGCTTTAGATAGAGAAGATGCGACAAAGAAACTGCAAGAGCAAGGTTTAATTATATTTTCTTTAGAGAAACTAACTGGAGAAATAAATGAATAAGGCCCAATTAATAGTTACTTGTGAGCGTTTCTCGATTCTCTTAAGATTAAATAGGGTGGTACTTTGAGGTCGTGCACGGCATGCTGTCAATACATAGAGAAGAAATCCTGGAACAACTCGGCATTGCCGGTGACTACTTCCGCGTCGCGCCTTTCTACCCGACAATCCGCAGGATCCAATAAAACCCCAAGACCATTTCTGCCTAATACGTTACTACACATATAGTTCTGCCAGACCTATCCTCCTCCTTCTTCTTAAAAATCTTTTATCGTTAGCGATGCCAGAGATTATCCTTGGAGCAGCTACCATATTTATCATACCCATACCAATTCTTTAGAAAGGCTTATCCACATTGATACATTTACCCCTTGACGTATGGGGACAGTTCTGCTATAACCCTTTGGTGTGTATAGAGTAAATCAGAAACGGTCTTAAGAATTTTTTATCCAGAATCTTTAAATAGAAACCTAAGTAAAACATCTGAAGATTACGAATTAGGCACCTTTTTGGCTAGAGAATCGTTCTATAAACTCCTAAACTTACAAATAAAATAATATACTCTATTTCGCCTTTTTGTTCCTTTAGGAGTTAAGCTTACAGCATTAATTATTTCTAATTTGTAGGATACCAGGGGGGTAATAAGATGAAAAGAATGTATGCAGTCTTTGAAGAGATGAAGATAATCAAGAAGTCCGAAAACAAAAAAGAGTTACTTGATTATATATCTTCTTTTCCCAGTGAAGAAAGGATCAAGTTAAGATTAGCAAAAGAAATCCGCATGCCAGGAGAACCTCAACAGAGTCGCTGGATGTTTGAAGAAGATTTGAAAGATGCAAGAAAAGTTATCATGGGGTTTTGGATAGTAACCCTTATTTTTTCCTTGCTTTTGTCGATTCCTTGGTTATCCGGATTAAAGTCGTCCCTTTCGGCAAAAATCATTTTTTACCTTTTAACTACTTACATTCTTTGGTCAACTCTTTGGGGTTTCAGGTTAATATTTTCAAAGGTAGAAGATTTTTTGATTAGTTATGAATACTTGTTCCAAGGAATTATGAAAGACCCTATCAAAGGACTTCTTATGCTGCCACCGCTTTTTCTATTACTGCTGTTTGTTCTCCTCGCAGGTTGTATATACGGTTGCCTGGGTGGCGGAATCTATGAATATTTAAAATGTCGAAAAGTAGCAAAAGAGCAGAATAACATATCTAAAAAGAAGTAATTCGGTATGTCTTAGGGAGATAAAGGGACGGTTCTAATTTTGATGGGGCGCTTCTAATTTTTGAAAAATAGAAACATCCCGGATTCTCTAGCTGAGTTCAAGCGTTATATGGATGAAATTAAAAAGGGGAAAATAGTAAAAAAGAAAAGACCGGTTGTGATTATATTAGTTAGTATAATTGAAATTTTATTGGGAATTGTAGGGATTTTTATAGCGTTTGATTCTTATTACAAATTTCCCTCCTTAGTTTTGGGTTATGATCCGGCAGAAATATTCCTTATTATTTTTGATCTTTTTATTCTCACTGCAGCGATATTTACTTTTTTATTGAAGCCCATAGGGCGTATTTTACAGTTAGTTTTTTTGTGGGTTATAGTAGTTTATTCAATCGAATTACTTTTTGAAAATTTTATTAACAAACTGTTTGAGCTAACGCCTTTGTGTCTTGCTGTAGGGGCAGGTTTATTAATATTTTATTTCACCCGCCACAACGTAAAGGAACAATTTAAAAATAAAATATAAACCCATACAAATACAAATAAAAGGGACGGTTCTAATTTTGATGGGGTCGCTTCTAATTTTTGAAAAATAGAAACGTTCTAGATTTAAAAAACAATTAATAGTTGATTGGGTGATAAACCTCCACCTTTACTAATCTCAAAATGGCAATAATTTGTCCAAGATGTAAAAGTCAATATGATATAACTCTATTTCAGTTCGGCAGGACTCTGAAATGCGAATGCGGTTATAACATAAATCCAAATAGAGGGGTAATCTTAAACAATGCCAAGAGAAAGAATCACAAGAAGACAGAAAAATATATCAAGGTTGCTAAGAGAGAAGAAACAAATACATAAAGAAAAACTAAAAACCCTTAGAAACCCTAAGACCATTTCTACCTAACACATTACTATACATATAGTTCTGCCAGACCTGTCCTTCCTTCTTAAAAATCTTTTATCGTTAGCGATGACAGAAATTACCCTTAGAGCAGCTACCATATTTATCATACCCATACCAATCCTTTAGAAAGGCTTATCCACATCGATACATTTACCCCTTGACGTATGGGGACAGTTCTGCTATAACCCTTTGGTGTGTATAGAGTAAATCAGAAACGGTCTTAAGAATTTTCCCTTCTCTGCCTCGTGCCGAAGTGACTCAGCGGTCCAACGCTTTTGCCCGTCCAACAACTGCGTCGAGCGGACGCGGTAAACCGCGCCGCTCATATAGGACAGGACGTTCGGCGACTGAAAGGAAGGAGGAACTATGCGTAGGATTCTAAGCTGGCTGATCGTGGTGAACGCACTTACCACCAGTCTGTTTATGCTTGGGTACGGCAACAAGGAGGAAGAGCACACAGGTATGCCAAGGAAAGCCGCAGCACCCGGCACTCAGAGAAAGACAAACGATACTCTCGCCCCGAAGGAGGTTGTTTACACAGACAAGAATTCGTATTTTCAGGTCACTCTACCCCCTGAGTGGAAGAAGCGCGAGTTCAACGATCCTCGAAGCAAAGTCGAATTCTTCGTTCCCTCGCCAGTCGCTGACCAAAGCAGGGCGTCGCTCTTCTTCCTCAGTCACCCGTTGTCAGGGGATGTCAATGTGCGAAACGAGGCGGAGAATAGGGTTGCTCGTCTCAAGCAGATGGGCGCTGTCGATGCAAGAGTGACCACAGTGGAGTTTGCCGGGGTTAAAGCAGAACAGGTAGAAGCCACCCTCGGACGCCAGAACACGCGCATGAGAGCACTCATGCTTACAAACTATGGAAGAAGCTACGTCATTAGCTTCACAACAACGACACAGGATTATGTCCAGTACTGGCCCATTGCCGAGAACATTCTCAAAACCTTCAAGTGTCTTCCACCGACTGGAGTCGAAGTCGCCACCGACGCTGACAAAGAGAAAATCCAGAAAGAGAAAATCCGCGTCTGGATAACGGCCCTCAAGGAATCCGACATCGGCACTGACGCTTTCAACTCCTTGTTGGCAATCGGAAAACCTGCGATCCCCCAGCTTGAGGAGGCCGAGCGGTTAGGAACACCCCTTCAAAAGCAGAGGGCTTCAGAGCTGTTGAGGAAGATACGTGGGGAGAACAAGTAATAGAGACACAGAAAATGCCGAACAAATACATGAAGTCGGACGTGAAACTCGCGGGGTAAGTTCCACGCCGCTTATGCTTTTCGTTAGGCAGAATATGCAACGCCATATCTAAAATAAGGAGGTTATAAAAGATGTCTACTCGACAAAGCTGGAAGGAGCTCAGAAAAGAATACATCGCTGGCAAATCCGATTTCACAAGCATGTTTATCTTTATTTCTACGGCAATTGCGGCAGTAGTTCTATCCGCCGTTTTTGAATTACCGTGGATTATAGCAGTGCTAATAGCATTAGTCGTAGGACCAGCAGTGACCTTCCCAATTTATTTACTGTTTGTGCGAAAAAATAAAAGAAGAAAAAAGTCAGATAAATCAGATTAAACCGGAAAAGCAGAAGCAAGAAAGATCGGAAAAAAACCCTAAGACCGTTTCTGCCTAATACGTTACTACACATATAGTTCTGCCAGACCCATTCCTCTTTCTTTTTAAAAATCTTTATTAGAAAATCCCTCCTTAATCGTCTATTAATATTCGCATTGATACATTTATCCCTTGACGTATGGGGACAGTTCTGCTATAACCCTTTGGTGTGTATAGAGTAAATCAGAAACAGTCTTAAGAATTTTATAACAATTCATTACAGCGGACGGCGAAAGCGCCACCGCTGAATTCAGTCGTTCGGTGAAGAAAGGAGAATGATCTATGAATTGGAAAAGAATCGGATTTGTTTTGTTATCTACGATTTCTGTTTGCTCTGTTGCTTTGGCTAACAACCTAGATTCTGACAGAGGATTATCCTCAACAGTTCCGGTTCGATCTGGAACTGTTCAAGGGGACTCAGTCGGCATTCGGGTTTTCTCCGCACCGGCAGATTTAGCGGCAGAAGCCTCTGGAAACGGCGGCGCGATTGAGATCCAAGCCTTCGCTGCCGATTTTCTTGACGAAAATCGCAAGGCTCAGTACCTGTTAAAGCATGTCTCAGACTTTGATCGACATAGGGCGGATGTCGAACTCGCCAATTTCCCAATGGAAAATGCCCTGCCCGTACGCATTACCGGGCTTAAGGTCGGCGACTACTATGTGGGCGTGCGGGTTCCGGCACGTGGTATGCAAGATGGATCTAATGCTATAGAAGACCTGGCGTGGGACGGTGCTCAGTATGAGTGTTACCAGACAAACGGATATGCAAGCGCGATGTATATTGTCCGTTGGTACAGAACAAAAGTGAAACCCCATAAGACATCCTTGGTAGTGGCACTTTTCTCTCCACGCAGCGGAGACCGAAACGCAAAATTGTCTGAATCGGCAATAGCGGAATCCGATTACGGTGTTCCACCAAATGTTAGGGGCAAAGATGACATGTACGGAGTTTCAAGGTCACAATGGCTGGAAGTTCTTAGTAGAACAGGAAAACTCTTTTTTGCAGAAACGAATGTGCCGGACAGGCCGCTTGAAAAACTGAGGATGGAAACAGTTCTGTATCTTCCAGACTCCGAGAGCGCACAAGTCAAACTGTTAGGGCGGAGCTTAGATGTAGAGTGTGAACCTTATCGCCAAGCGCCGACCGAATTCCCAATGTCGAGTTCTAAGGAACCACAGAATAAAAAGGGTTTCCAGACTTTCGTTAAGAACGGTGCTAGTAAACGTGAGAACGTTCAAATCTATGTGAGAACGTACGGTGAGGACCGCGAGAAGCATTTTGTTCATGCAAATGATGCTAATGATGTGAAGACATACAGTATTGTTCTTGACGAAGAGATCGTCGTCGACTCCAGCGTTGAGAAGCCTTCCGCGACATCCCAAGAAGGCCAAGAGAACATTAGCTTGTTTCCAACATTCGAGAGCACTCTTGAAGGCAAAAATGAAGTCAGAATAACGAATCCCAATGATTTCGAGAAACCTCGCGGTAATGTGCTTACTATTACTGCTAGGATCACCAACGTCCAGGAAGCACTAAAGCACGCTGATAAGGATGCCTATCTGCAGCTAGTTTCTCTTCCTCCCGATGGTCGCTTGAGCGGGAAACTCGACGACCAGGGGCGCATGATCCTAGACTCGGAACTTCCGACAATGCCCATTCCTCCAGATGGCAGGTTACGCCTGAGATGTGTGAACCTAGCTCCGGGACAGTATGTTGTGGCAGTCCAACGGTGTGTGGTTCCAGTGCCTCCGCCCTTCGGCTCGGGAAAGGGAATCGACAACATAGTTCAAAAGGCGGGCAGTACCAGCGAGATCGCCGCAGTCAATATTCCCGATGAGGAACCTCCGTCAGGTGTTGTCGATTTGGGTGAAGTGATCATATATTCCCGATGAGTAACCTCCGTCAGGTGTTGTCGATTTGGGTGAAGTGATCATAAAAATCATGAGATGACAAGGTGGGCGGGGCACAGAACGCGCAAGGTCTGTTCACCTGAAAAACGCAAGATATGGCTAACAAGCCGGATTCAGGCGGCGCTTGACAGCGCGCCTGATCCGCATCGTTAGGCAAATTTAATATATTAATAAGGAGTAGCTAGTATGTTATATTACAAAAAAGTTTTTTTATTAATAGTAATATTTTCATTGATATTCTGGTCTAACAATGTAATATGTGGGGAAATCTACAAAGATAAAAAAGCAGAAGCACAAATCAAAATTTCTCCAGGGGTTGGAATTGGACAAATATCTATTGGAGATTTGTTATTATATGTTACTAAAGTAATGGGAAAAAATAAGAAGAAAATAAGTTTTTTAAAAGAGAAACAAATTTGGGACGATTATGGTTATGACACTGATCAAGAACTTCTATTTGATATAGGTTTTGATTATTTTTTAGAGTATAATGAAGATTATAATAAAACTGATTATCCAATTTGGAAAATTTATTTTAAAAGAGATAAAGTTGTATACATAACTCTTTCAAGTTTTATATATAACAATATAAAATCACGTAAAGTTGGGGTTCCTCCACAATGTTATTTTTGGGGTAGTAAGTTAGATATGATAAAAACTTTAGGGAGCGAATATTTTGAATATGCCGATAGTGCAAATAACATAAACTATTTTTACTTTGATAAAGGGATTTCAATTGTATTAACTCGTGATAAAATTAGAACTATAACAATATATAAACCTCTTTCAAATAATCAAAAAATAAAATTTATGAAGAAATTTAAAGAATAAGGTCATGAGTTTCAAAGCTTCACTTTTTACGAGAAAGTTGATAAAGTGCCTAACAAGACAAATGCAGCCGACCACTTACAGCAGCGGCTGATTTGCGAGTTGGCGCCCAGAAACGAAAGGAGTAAGTGATGAATCTACTCGCAAGATTATTCTCCCGCAAGCATGCCTCTTCAGCACTCAGACGTGAGGCAGCAGATTCGGCCACAAAATAAGAGGGACGGTTCTAATTTTGATGGGGACGTCCCATAAAGTACTAGGCTTCGATTAACTAGCTACAAATAGTAAATCAGAAACGGTCTTAAGAATTTTTTCATTAGCCGATCAACAATGAGCTTATACTGTCAGCTATCTTTTCTAAGTCTACAAAGGAGGTCTCTCATACAATGAAGAACAAAGAACTGACACCGCAGGATATTATCGCTGATCTAAAGTCACAAGACATCGACAAACGCGTTGCTGCGTTATACAAGGTGATGGTGATAGAGGAAATCACTGTTGATCTCTTTTTGGAGGTTGCGAATCTGATTAAGGACACGTCAGCTTATAACCCAAATCCGAACCAGCTTGCTCCACCCAGAGCTGCGGTATTTGCCCCAGCCGTGGGTACCATTGCGGTGGCTGTCCTTGGTAAGTTGGGAGAGAAATCTTATGCTGTCATAAGGGACACGATAGCGAAAATATCTGGATTGCAAGGGGATAGGCGAATAAGTGCCTTGGACGGTATCAGTGCTGTTGGTCCGACGGCCCTGCAGAATGCACTGAACGTGGCGGATATTTCCAAAGAAGATGCAGTCAATATTCTTGAAGAGATCTTGAATTCACGAGCTGATTACCCAAGAATATGTTCCATAGCTATCAGGGTCCTTGGTAACTTGGGGCCGCTTGCTAAGAAAACTGTTTCATCAATTGCGAGATTTCTACCGGTTACAGATGAAGGCTATGGGGCGGAAGCAAAACTTGGGGGATATTGCATGGTAGGGGCTAGTGATATGATCTGTTCTCCAGCAAGCGAAGCAGCATCTGCCCTAGCAAAAATCGGACCGGAATCGCTACCTTCTCTGGTAAGAGCGATCGATGATCCAGATGCGGCTTTGTCTGCAATAGAAGCCCTGGAAAAACTTGGCAACATCTCTGTATCAGCTATTCTGAAGGGTTTGGGTAGCCAATGCAAGAGAACACGATTCCGTGCGGTTGATGCCCTCTTGAGTATAGGTGAGAAATCTAACGAAGTGCTTAATGCCCTTACGAAGGCAATTGAGAATGAAAAAGATTGGTTTTCGCGCAGGCGATTAAAAAAAGCACTTAAGAGACTTGGTGGTTAGCTAGTATTTTCTTTATGGCCCTTTTTCATCAGGACTTCGTCGGCTAATAATTGTTCGGTTCAGGAAAAGAAAGGAGGATAATCACGATGAGCAACAAAACTCAAGAGTTATCAGGGATTGGTGGGTGGCTGGTTCTACCGGCAATTGGACTCGTCCTGTCTCCGATCCTATACGCCGTGACCATCGTTCGTAGCTTTGTCTCGGGATTCGGATACAATGTATTTGAGAACGTTTTGTTTGGCATCCTATTGTTAATCAAAGTCGGGCTATTCGTTTTCATATGCATTCTCGCCTATTCGTTTTTCAAGAAGAGCAAAGCGACACCACACTTGTTCGCCAGATACATGCAAGCCCTGTTAGGAGTGTCGTGTATTTACTTTCTTCACGGTGTGTTTATTCAGTACTGGAAATACGGGCTCGTTCATTCATACGCAGGGCCACTGCTTTCATCCAACCTCATCGGAATCGCAATTGCCTGTGCGATTTGGATTCCCTACTTTAGACGATCGCGGCGAGTGGCCGCGACCTTCCTGCGATGAATGATAGATAACAATGGGACAGAGAAGGAGAAAATACGTACTTCAGAAAAAACAGCAAAACTTACCCAACAAGTGGGTGGAGTTAACGGCGTTTCGCCGTCGCTCATCCTTGTCGTTAACTACGCGGTCTAAACCCCGCCCCTCTGGGACGGTTGGGTAATTAACTGAAGACAATATCACTAAACCATACGGTACCAAAATTCTTTTATGCGAACAGGGCAAATTTTTGGCGGCGGAAAAATCTGCCCTTTTGTTATTGTGTAAAATTTACCATAGACAAAATATATAAAAATAAATAATATCAGAGCTATTCTTGAGAAAGGGTAAAGAAAAGTGGCAGAATTAGATTTAGGAAGCGAGATTAGAATCCCACCTATTGTATTGAAGATTATGCATGATAAGGAAATGATAAAAAGAATATTAATTACATTAGGAATAGTAATTGTCTATAGATTAATAGTGTATATACCAATTCCAGGCCTTGATTTTAATGCTCTGCGGATATTTTTTAATAATATTGCAAAAACGCAACATGGTGTTACTTTTGGTATCCTGAATATATTTAGCGGCGGGGCCATGCAGAGGCTTACAATTCTTGCCTTAGGTTTAATGCCGTATTTCTCTTCCTGTATATTAGTTCAATTGTTAGGTGCTTTTGTTCCATTTTTCAGGAAATACTATATTATAGGAGGACGAGAGGGCAGGAAAAAAATAGTCAGAAGCGTATATTTTTTAACTATTACATTGAGTGCTATACAAGCTTTTTTTATCAGCTTATGGTTAGAAAACCCGGCTCGTTTTCAGGGGCTCAATTTAGTTACTTCGCCTGGATGGGGTTTTAGGATAACTACGGTTGTTTCTTTAATGGCGGGAGTCTTATTATTATTATGGCTGGCTGAATTGATTAATAATTATGGATTTGGAAATGGTGTAGCAATTTTACTATTGTTTGGAATAATTTCAAGGTTGCCCTCAGTAATTTTTCAATTAATATCGGCGTCAAAATATCATCTTTTAGCCAGTGGCCAATTATTTATTTTATTATTAATATTCATTGGTTCTATAGTGATTATTTGGTTGATAACAAAATCAACTCAAAAAATCCCCATTAATTTTAATAATCCAGAAATAAACAGTTCAATTACGTTACGATTTAGCTGGGTCGGGGAAGTCCCATTAGGATTTGCACAGTCAATAATTCTATTTCCTGCGACAATAGCAGCAATTATCCCTTCATTAAATAAATTCGCTACTCAATTATTAAGAGGTGAATTGTTGTATACAATAGCATATTGTTTATTGATAGTATTTTTTACATACTTTTACATAGCAATAGTTTTTAACCCGAAAGATATAGTAAATAAGATGGAAAAATATAACTGTCAAATCGAGAATGTGAAATTAAGCAAGGAAACAGAAGAATATTTAGATTCTAAGATGACAAAAAATGCAATTATAACAGCATTATTTTTAATAGCCGTAGCTATATTACCGGATATATATATTAAGTTATTTAGCGTTCCCTATTCAGTGATTACTTTTATAGGAGGGACATCTCTTATAATAATGATAGGAATTTTTTATGATTTAAAGTGCCAGATGGACGCTTATTTGAAGATGAAAGAAGACCGCAGTGTAGATAGATGGAAAATAGTTGATATTGCTGCTGATGAAATTGAAGCAGAAATTAAAAAGGGTTTCCTTGAAGCCAAAGGAATATCTTGTGTTATAGAGCCATTAAGGCTCACTTGGGGTATGCCAATAAAAACTGTGGTTGACCAATATCGGTTATATATTCCAGATAGAAAAAAAGAGGAAGCAAAGGAAATATTGATATAAATTAAACCAAAAGCTACCCATATACTTAATTCCTTGACAACGGCAGAGTTATGGTGTAATATATTTTTGTAAGATTAACCGAGAATAATATAAAAGATAAATTTCCAATCTTTTTCATAATAGATATTCCTGATGTCCTATCAAATATTCGCCTTAAAATGGCGGCCGCAGAATTTTGACCAGATTGTTGGTCAGACCCACGCAGTTAATCTCTTGAGAAATTCTATTTCTAAAGGGCGCTTGGCTTATGCATATTTATTTGCCGGCCCGCGGGGGATAGGCAAGACCTCCACTGCCCGCATCCTGGCCAAGAGCCTCAATTGTAAAAAAGGACCAACCATAAACCCCTGTCAGACATGCGTTCCTTGTCAGGAGATAACTCAATGCCGCAGCCTGGATGTTTTAGAGATTGACGGCGCATCCAACCGGGGAATCGATGAGGTGAGGGCATTGCGGGAGAGCGTGAGGTTCGCTCCCTCAGGCGGAAGGTTTAAGATATACATTATTGATGAAGTGCATATGCTGACTAATGAGGCATTCAATGCGCTGCTAAAGACATTGGAGGAGCCGCCCAAATTCGTTAAATTCGTCTTTGCCACTACCCAGGTTAACCGCATCCCCGCGACAATCCTTTCCCGCTGCCAACGTTTGGATTTCCGGCGTATTCCTATGCTGGATATAATCAATCAGTTAAAAAGCATTACTGCGCAGGAAAAGATTAAATTAGAGGATGAGGTCTTGTTTACCATTGCCCGTGCTGCGGATGGCTCTCTTCGTGATGCCGAATCCATCCTGGACCAGTTGACTTCATTTACTAAAGATAAGATTTCGATTACTGATGTCGCATCTCTTCTGGGAGTATTAGAGCAAGATATGCTTTTTGACGTTACTGATAAGATAATCAACAAGGATGCCCGCGGAGTACTGGACTGTTTGAATACTATGTTGAAACAAGGCAAGGACAGCCGCATTATTCTGGGCAATATTATTGAGCATTTCCGCAACCTGATTGTGGCCAAAATCAGTCAGGCAGACTCATATCTTATTGACCTGCCGACAGAGAAAGTAAAGAGGTTGTTTACCCAGAGTCAACATTTTAGCTTAGAGGAGATATTCAGCATATTTAATATTTTAGTAAATACTCAGGAGATGTCTAAAAAGATGGATTCCTCAATAATTCCTTTAGAGGTAAACCTGGTCAGACTTACACAAGAAAAGAAGATGAGGGCTGCGGCGACAGCGGCAGAGCCCACAGACATTCATCAGGCAAAGACAGAGCCAACCAATCCTGTCCAGGAAAAGAAGATGAAGTTTTCGATAAGGACAAAAGAGCCGGAGACTCCCCGGGCAAAGACAAATGCGGTTAGGCCCACTCCAGAAAAAAAGAGCAGCATCGCGACAACGCCAGATGAGTCAAAGATTCAACAGGATAATCAGAGCCAAAAAGAATTTAGCGAAAATCATAAATCAGATTTAGAAGAAAATAACCCGGCTTCCGCTACGGGGGATATTCCTAACGAGAATAAGGCAGAGTCTTGTAACGAGGTGAAGGCGAATTGGTCCAATGTTATTGACAATTTAGGTAAGGTCAAGATGTCAGTAGCGACCCTTCTATCCGAGGGGGTACCTTTAAAATTAGAGAATGATATTTTAACCGTTTCCTTACCGGATAACTATTCCTTACATAAAGAGACTCTCGAGAAGAAAGAAAATAAATCATTAATTGAGAAAATATTGTCGCAGTTTCTTAAAAAGAATCTCAGGGTGAAATTCATTTTTTCTTTGTCCGGGCCGGCAGCGGAGAAGGCCGGACAAAAATCCAATAAGGATTCCTTCGTCCATTCAGCAATAAACGCATTCAATGCCCGCCTGCTTTAATTAAGTCCCGTTAGAAAGTCGGATGAAACCTTGAATTAATGTCTTCTTTCTAACGGGGGAAAGTATTTTTTATTATGGCAGTTTATTCAAAATCTATAGAAAGACTTATATGCTGTTTGACAAAGTTGCCCGGCGTTGGCAGGCGCAGTGCCGAGCGGATTGTTGATTATATACTGCATACTCAAGAAGAGGAGGCAATACTTCTTGCCCAGAGTATCCAGCAGGTTAAGAAGACAATCCGTCTCTGCAAGATATGCCGGAATTTCAGCGAATCCGAGGTTTGTGGAATTTGCCAGGATGAAAAGCGGGACCGTTCTTTATTATGCATAGTAGAGCATCCCCAGGATGTAATGGCGATTGAAAAAAGCGATAACTTTAAAGGGATGTATCAAGTCCTCAGGGGAACAATATCGCCGTTAGAAGATAAGGGACATAAGGAACTTGAGATTGAGAGTTTGCTTTCGCGTATAAAACAGGGCAATATCCGAGAGATAATTTTAGCTATGGATGCTGATGCAGAAGGAGAAGCCACCGCCTTATATTTAACCCAATTACTTAAGCCCACCAAGATTAAATTGACCCGCATTGGCGTAGGAATTCCCTCCGGCGCTAATCTGGAATATGTAGACTCCAGCACTCTTGCCTCTGCGCTTGAAGGTCGAAGAACAATACAATAATAATTAATCAGGATTTTTAGCCCTTAGGGGACAGTTGAAGACAGCCTCATATAGCGGCCCGTGAGGAGTAAGTGTGCTCTTAAATAAGGTTAAGCCGAACACTTTAAATTCCGGTAGGGGAGGGGAGAGATTTTTATTTAAAAATTCTATTTTTTCAACCAGCACTTTTCGGTTTAGACCCGAGCGCACCCTGCCTAGAGTGATGTGAGAGCTAAATGGGCGGGATTCAGCCGGAAAGCCAATCTTTAACATCTGGCTTTCTAAATCCTTGGCGATATTTAAAACCGGCTGGTCATCGATAGCTCCAAACCAGACTACGCGAGGATATTGGAGTTTAGGAAAGGCACCCAGATTAGACAAATGAAGACTAAAGGGGGAATTGTTCTGTGCAATTTCCTCAAGAATTGCCTGGATTTTTTTAACTAACTCTTGCTCAATTTCACCTAAGAATTTCAAGGTAAGGTGGATGTTTTCGGCCGCAACCCACTTTACATCGGCGCGAGTTTGTTTTAACTCATCTTGAATCTTGCTTAGAATATCTCTGACTTCTTCCGGTAACTCTATAGCAATAAATGCTCTCATTAGTTAGTTGACGGTTGACAGAAAATATTTCATTTGGCCAAGATAAGGCTTTTTAACATTGACAAGGCCTTTAATGCTGTTTTTCTTTTTATTTCAAGGCGGTTGCCGGTGAAGTGAAATCTCTTGGTAATCGCCTTATTCTTATCGGCTACAGAGATAAATACTGTGCCGACGGGTTTTATCGGCGTGCCTCCGAGGGGGCCCGCGATTCCGGTAATGCCTATTCCATAGCCAGATGAGGCAATTCTTCTTACATTTTGCGACATCAGTTGAGCAACCTGGCTGGATACTGCGCCATACCGCTTGATAAGCAAGGCAGGAATTCTAATCAAAGAGGTTTTTGTCTGGTTACTATAGGCAACTATACCCAGGAGGAAATATTGCGAACTCCCGGGAATATTGGTGAGCAGATTTGCTAATAGCCCTCCGGTACATGACTCAGCAACCGCTATGGTCTTATTTTTCTTTATTAATAGACTACTTACGGAAACTTCAGGACGCCTCATTTTTTAAAAAATTATTAATTCGGAGCCAGTTGCTAGCTACGATATAAGTTATTATACGCCGTTTAATTCCCTTGACAATAGTTGTTTTTTACCTATAATAAATACAGATTAGTCTTCGGGGTTGGGTGGAATTCCCTACCGGCGGTATAGCCCGCGAGTCCTCACACCAATTTATTGCACTAACGATTATTACAACAATTGGTGTGGAGACAGAGCCTGTGAGATTCGGGAGCCGATAGTTATAGTCTAGATGAAAGAAGACTAAAATTTATCCCGAAGATTTCCTTCGGGATTAATTATTAATGACGACACAACTTATGGAGCGAAGCGAACATAAGTTGTATGTCGGAATTAACCCCTCACTCAGATACTTCATAGCAATTCTTCGTAGCAACTGAGTGAGGGGTAAGTTCGTGCATACAATTTACGTTCACTTGCGTTCCGTAAATTGTGCACTCACTTATGTTTCACAATATAACAGAGATATTAGAGGACTTGAAGGCAGGCAAGATGGTGGTTGTGGTTGATGATGAGGACCGTGAGAATGAAGGAGATTTAATCATGGCTGCTCAATTCGCCCGACCGCAGGATATAAACTTTATGGTTAAATTCGGACGGGGAATCATCTGCGTGCCTATGGAGGAGGAGCGCCTTGAGCAATTAAAGCTGCATCCGATGTCAAGCGAGCGTTCAATCAATCAACAGAAAGACCCCTTTTCTACCGCCTGGATGATTTCTGTAGATGCTCGTCAGGGCATAACCACGGGGATATCTGCCTATGACAGAGCAAGGACGATTGAGGTGTTGACTAATCCCCAAACGCGGCCTGAGGATTTGATTCGCCCCGGACATATTTTTCCTTTAAAGGCACGCCAGGGAGGTGTTCTGGTAAGGGCCGGCCATACGGAGGCAGCCGTGGATTTTATGCGGCTTGCATGCCTTTATCCTACCGGGGTAATCTGCGAGATTATGAATGATGATGGCACAATGGCTAGGCTTAAGCAGTTAATTAAGTTTGCCAATACTCATAATCTTAAGATTTGCTCAATCGCCGGTCTTATTGAATATCGACGCAGGACTGAGATTTTGATTAAGAGAATTACCTCAACGCAACTTCCTACTGAATGTGGGACATTTCAGTTGATTCTATATCGGAATGTAATTAATGATGAACAACACATTGCCTTGGTAATGGGCAATGTGAATGAGAAACCTGTATTAGTCAGGGTTCACTCACAGTGTTTAACCGGCGATGTATTCGGCTCCCTGCGTTGCGATTGCGGCTGGCAGTTGCACAAGAGCATGGAAATGATTGCTAAAGAAAAAAGGGGCGTTATTCTCTATATGAATCAGGAAGGCAGAGGAATAGGTTTATTAAATAAGATTCACGCTTATAGTTTTCAGGATAAAGGCCTGGATACGGTCCAGGCAAATCAGGCGCTTGGTTTTGAACCGGATTTGCGTGATTACGGAATTGGTGCACAAATCCTGGTAGATTTGGGATTAAAGAATATACGTCTTTTAACCAATAATCCGCGTAAAATCGTTGGGTTGGACGGCTATGGATTAAAGGTCACTGAGCGCGTCTCTTTGGAAACCAAACCCAATCCCCTGAATTTACATTATCTTAAGACCAAAAAGGAGAAGCTCGGTCATCAGCTTAACGTTTAGTGAAGAGTAAATATTAATGACTGATTGGTCCCTTACCTCTGATATGTGAAGCTCTGGAGTCATGGGATCAATTTTGCCTCGCTTAAACCGAGACAAAATTGGGAGGTGAAGAATGGTAAAGACAACTCAGGCAAGCTTGGTGGTTAAAAAGGGCAAGCGATTTGGAATTATTGCCTCGCGGTTTAATGATTTTATCACCAAGGACTTAGTAAATGGATGCCTAGATACATTGCTTAGGCACGGTGCAAGGGATGAGGATGTTGCTGTTACTTGGGTTCCCGGGGCTTTTGAGATTCCCCTCTTAGCTCAGAAATTAGCTAAATCCAAATCAGTAGATGCGGTAATCTGTTTAGGTGCGGTTATTCGCGGCTCCACACCCCACTTTGAATATATTGCCTCAGAAGCTGCTAAGGGTATTGCCAAGGTATCTCTGGATACAGGTCTTCCGGTTATCTTCGGCATAATAACCGCTGATACCATTGAGCAGGCAATTGAGCGGGCAGGAACCAAGGATGGCAATAAGGGCCGCGATGCAGCATTGAACGCAATCGAGATGGCCAATTTGTTAACGTAGGTTAAGTAATATAAGCTTCATTATTTCCGTTAATTCCGTTATTTCCGTCAACGGACTAAACTGATACAACGGATATGAGAAAACGGACAAAGGCGCGGCAACTCGCGTTACAGATTCTTTATCAAATAGACATTACGCACGATAATTCTTCTGTCTCTCTGGAGAATTTCTGGCGGAGTCAGCCGCAGGAGATAGATTCAACTGTACAGCAATTTACCTCGGAATTAGTCAAGGGTATCCAAAACTATTATCAGATAATTGATGAGAAGATTTCCAAATATGCTAAGAATTGGGAACTCAAGCGTATGGCTATAGTTGACCGCAATATTCTACGCCAGGCGTGTTTTGAACTGCTGTATTGTCCAGATATCCCGCCTAAGGTTACCATTAACGAGGCTATTGAACTGGCCAAGCGTTTTTCTGGAATAGAAGCAGGAAAGTTCGTTAACGGAATTCTGGACAGGATAAGAAAAGACATTACCAAATCCGGTTAGAAATAACCCTCCCAATGAAAAGAAATCACAAATACTATATGGGCTTGGCAATGCGTCAGGCTCGGCGTGCCGAAGGCAGAACTTCTCCTAACCCTTTAGTAGGGGCTTTGGTGGTAAGGAATGGCCGGGTTGTTGCTCGAGGATATCATAAAAAAGTAGGCCTGCCTCATGCTGAGGTAATAGCGTTGAGCTTAGCCGGAAAAAAATCAAAGGGAGCGACGCTTTATGTAACCCTGGAGCCCTGTTCTCATTTTGGACGCACACCACCCTGCACCGATATGATTATCAAAAGCGGCATTAAGGAAATAATTGTCGGTATGCTCGACCCCAATCCTGTTAATAATGGAAAGGGTGTGGAAATTTTACGCAAGCATGGCATAAGGACAGAGGTAGGATTCTTAGAAGACAAACTAAAAAAAATAAATGAATCTTTTATAAAATATGTCACCCAGAAGATGCCTTTTGTTACTGTTAAGGTTGGGCAATCGCTGGATGGAAAGATTGCTACCTATCGCGGTAATTCTCAATGGATTACTTCGGACCGAGCCAGGGATTATGCCCATCGTATCCGCGATAAATTTGATGCCATAATGGTGGGGGTAGATACGGTGCTTAGAGACAACCCCCGTTTGCAAGCTGTGTCTCGGTCAAAAACCCTGACCAAGATTATTGTTGATAGCAATCTTAGTACTCCTTGTCAGTCTCAGGCATTACAGAGACCCCCCGTGATTATCGCTACCCTGCGGGCGATGCCCGGTCAGGAGACAGCAAATAGGAATATCATCTCCCAAAAAGCACAAATTTTAGAGGTTAAGGAAAAGGCGGGATTGGTAAACTTGCGCGATATGATGAAGAAGCTGGCAAGGTTTGATATAACCAATATTCTGGTTGAGGGCGGAGGGACTTTAATTGGTTCTCTATTTGATGAGGGATTGGTAGATAAGGTTTTATTTTTTATCAGTCCCAGGATTATCGGTGGTAAGGGGGCACTCAGTTCAGTAGGTGGTAAGGGTGTTGCCTATCCGGATAAGGCATTTCGATTAAAGGATATTCGCTTAAGGCGGATTGGCGAGGATTTCCTGATAGAGGGGTATATTAAGTGACCCCGCCCTTTTGGTTTGTTAAACTCAACGTAAACGACCCAAAAGGGCGGGGCTTATTAAATGTTTACCGGAATAATTGAAGAATTAGGCGAGGTTGTGAGATTGCAGCGTATCGGCCGGAATACTTTATTAGAGCTTAAGGCAGATAAGCTTTCCCGGGATGCAAATCCTGGCGACAGCATTGCGGTCAATGGCACTTGCCTTACAATTGTAAAAAAACACGCAGATATTCTCGGGTTTGAGGTTATGCCGCAGACCCTGCGGGCTACCAACTTGGGAAGCTTGCGAGTTAAGGATAAGATAAATTTGGAACGGTCGCTTAAAGTTGGCGACAGAATCAGCGGGCACTTTGTTTACGGGCATATTGACTGCGTAGGGATTATTCGCAGAAAGAGATTCATCCAGGATAATCTCTGTCTCGAAATCGCCATTCCTACTGAATTCATCACCGGCATAATTCCCCGTGGAGCAATTGCTGTAGATGGAATAAGTCTGACTGTCCAGAGTAAGAAAAACAATCTCCTCTCTGTTTATATTATTCCTCACACCTTTAAAAATACTACCTTAGGTTTCAGACGCCCCTCAGATAAAGTAAATATCGAAACCGATAAGTTATTGTCAATCTAATCAAATTTTGCTATACTTAACTACTAAACTAAATAGGAAAGAGTCATTGCGCCAAATGTCCCTTGAAGGGGAAAAAAAGCATCCCTATTGGATTGTATAACAATGATATATGTTGGCACAAGTGGTTGGAATTATCTGCACTGGAGGAAGGTTTTTTACCCACAAGGCCTTTCTCAGCGAAACTGGCTTCAGCATTACGTTAATTTTTTTAACTGCGTAGAATTAAATGTAACCTTCTATCGATTGGTAAAGAAGGAGACCTTTCAGAATTGGCACCAAAGGACACCGGGGGATTTTTATTTTGTGGCTAAGGGCTCAAGATATATCACTCATATCAGGAGACTCAAAGATATAAAACAGCCGCTGGATTTATTTATTGATAATGCCTCTGGCCTTAAAGATAAACTGGCGGCGATATTATGGCAGTTTCCACCCAGTTTTTCCCGCCCGGAGATTGATTATAGTGGCGGGATCCCGCCGAAGGCGGGAAAAAAGGATTTAAAGCGCTTAGAGTCATTTTTTAAGCTGCTAAAAAAAACAGGTATTCGGCAGGTATTTGAGTTTCGTCATGAAACCTGGTTTGATAAAGAGGTTTACCGGTTATTTAAAGAATATAATTTCTGCCTATGTATAGCTCATTCGCCTCGTTTTCCTTGCCAGAGGGTAGTTACTGCCGATTTTCTCTATTTGCGCTTTCACGGAGGAAAATTACTTTACGGTTCTAATTATTCTGATAAGGAACTCAAGGAATGGGCAAGATTCGCCCGCGAATTTAAAAAGAATAAAGATATATTTGCCTTTTTTAATAATGATGCCCAGGGCTTTGCGGTTAAGAATGCCTTGAGGTTTAGGGAATTGTTGAATAAGTAGTAAGTATTAAGTAATAAGGATTAAGTGAGCGACCGGGGAGTAGCGCAGTTTGGCTAGCGCGCGACGTTCGGGACGTCGAGGTCGTGGGTTCAAGTCCCACCTCCCCGATAATTATACTTTAATATTCTGAGAGACAAATTGGCATAGGTAGGGTCGTGGGTTTCCCTCGCCTCTAATATTAGTATAAGAGAGGCTCGGGACTTCGCTTCGCCTGCGGCGAAGCTCGCAAGTCCCACCTCCCCGACCATTTTGCTCTAGTATTTTAATTTTGGCGAAATATTCCCGATATTCTGATTATGTCTGATTCAATTAAGAAAAAGATAGAAAAGCTAAGAGAAAATATCCGGCGTCACGATTATCTTTACTACGTACTTGCCCAGCCTGAGATTTCCGATAAGGAATATGATGACTTATTGCGCACACTAAAAGAATTAGAAACAAAGAATCCTAAGTTTATCACTCCGGATTCGCCGACTCAGAGGGTAAGTGGTCAGGTTCTTGAAGGATTTAAGACAGTCAGGCACAGACAAAAGATGCTGTCTCTGGATAATACCTATTCCTTTGAGGAATTGGCTGATTGGGATGAGCGCGTGCATAAGGGTCTGGGTAGAAAAGACATAAAATATGCAGTTGAGTTAAAGATAGACGGGGTGAGTGCGAATTTAACCTACCAGAAGGGTAGATTTATCCTGGGAGCAACTCGCGGCGATGGAGAGCGGGGAGAGGATGTAACTCAGAATATAAAAACAATCCGCTCGATTCCCCTGGTTTTACTTGACGGCAATATTCCTGAGATGTTGGAGGTGCGCGGCGAGGTTTATATGAGGATTCAAGAACTCTCTGCACTTAACAAGCAAAGGCAAAGAAATAACGAAGCTATCTTTGCTAACCCTCGCAATGCCGCTGCGGGGTCCTTGAAGTTGCTTGATGCAGGTATTGTTGCCAAAAGAGGGCTTGATTTCTTAGCGCATTCCTTAGGGGCTTATCAAGGGACGAGGATAGAGAGCCATTGGCAGTTTTTACAACTGCTTAAGTCCTGGGGTATTCCGGTTAATCCTTATTCCAGGCTGTGCAGGAATCTCAGCGAAGTAAAGGAGTTTTGTTTGGAATGGCAGGATAGAAGAAAAGGACTTCCTTATGAGATTGACGGCGTGGTCGTTAAGGTGAATAATCTTAGTTATCAAGAGATACTGGGTTCTACCCTAAAAAGCCCGCGCTGGGCAGTGGCTTATAAATTTCCTGCTCATCAAGCAACCACTGAGGTATTAGAGATACATCCCCAGGTAGGAAGGACAGGCGTGATTACGCCGGTTGCCCGGCTTCGGCCGGTTGAATGCGCAGGAGTAACAATTAAACACGCAACCCTGCATAATTTTGATGAGATTAAGCGCTTGGGTATTAAGGAAGGAGACCGTGTATTGATTGAGCGGGCAGGAGAAGTTATTCCTAAGATAATCAAGGTAGTAAAGCATCAGGGAAAGAAGCCATTTGAGATACCCAAACATTGCCCTGCTTGCGGCGGTAGAGTGGTAAAGGAAAAAGAAGAAGAGGTCGCTTATCGTTGCATAAATCCATCCTGTCCTGCACAATTAGAAAGAGGGCTGCTGCATTTTGCTTCAAGAGGCGCAATGGACATTGAAGGAATGGGTGAGTCTGTGGTGGCACAGTTGGTTGAGAAAAGATTGGTTTCGGATTTTTCCGATATATATAAAAAATTAACGAAAGAGCGCCTGTTAACCTTGGAATTATTTAAAGATAAGAAGGCAGAGAATTTGTTAAAGGCAATCCAGAATAGTAAGAAACAACCACTTTCTCGTCTTATTTTTGCCTTGGGTATAAGGCATGTTGGAGAAAAGGCCAGCCTTGTCCTGGCGCAGAGGTTTAAGAATCTGGATAATCTGATGAACGCAGAAGTTTCCGAGCTGGTTAAAATTCACGAAGTAGGTGAGATTATGGCTGACAGCATCGTTGAATTCTTTAAAGCTAAATCCACTAGGCAGCTTATTAATAGATTGAAAGCTGCCGGTTTAAATATCAGAGAGAAAATTACAGAGACAAGGAGATCTCTATTCAGCGGTAAGACGGTTGTATTTACTGGAGAGATGAATGATTTTACTCGTTTACAGGTAGAGGACTTAGTGCGTCGATTGGGTGGGAATGTCAGTTCCAGCATAAGCAGAAACACTGATTTTGTGGTGGCAGGACAAAACCCCGGCTCCAAATACGCAAAGGCAAAACAGTTAGGAGTAAAGATTATTGATGAGGTAAAATTTAAGGAGATGGTCAAATGAAATACCCCAGGCTTAAGAACCAGGTTTTACGAATACTTTCTCTATTATCGGTTATCTGCCTTTTGTCTTCTCTGTGGGGTTGTGAGGCGTTCGTTAGAAAATTTACCAGGAAGCGCAAGGAGAAGAAGTTAGAGGAGCCGGTCCTTACACCTGAGGAATATTCACTTTCGGATATTTCCGTAGAACAGCGGTACCGGCAGTATTTTTTGTTTTGGAAATCCTGGCAAAACGAGTTGATTGCTGCCTTAGATTCATCGGGCAGTCATAAAAAGAGAAAGGATTGTATCAAGCAGGCGATAGGCAATCTAAAGGAGTTAAGACCTTTTTTGTTTGAAGAGAAACAAAAGGAATTAGACGTTTATATAGAGAAACTCCGTAGTTTACAGAACGAGATAAGCAGAGATATCTATGGCACTAAATTAACGGCGCATAGAACTAGGGCAGAGAGTTTAAAACGGAATATCTTGAGGCTTTTTACATATTCTAATGTGGAGAATCATTTAAGATGATACTGGAGACCGTTTGCGTTGGACCGTATGGGGTGAATTGTTATATTCTGGCAAAGCAGCAAAATGATAAGGCAGTTATTATTGACCCAGGCGATGAGCCGGATAAGATTAAGCGCATATTGGCCCGGCATAAATTAAGACCAGGATTAATTATTAATACTCACGGGCATATTGACCATATCGGGGCAGATAATGCTTTTGGTGTATGTGTGTATATCCATAAGGATGACTTGGTTTTTTTAAGCGACCCCGATTTAAATCTATCCGGTTTTCTTGCTGCGCCCATGCGTATAAACTCTTGCTGCCGTTCTGTTGAAGATAGAGAGGAGATTAAATTAGGTGGGGTTAAATTGCAAGTCTTGCATACTCCCGGTCATACGCCGGGCGGGATTTGCCTATTGCTGAAAGAGCCGGAAGATAATATGCTTTTCTCTGGCGATACCCTGTTTTACCGAGGCGTAGGCCGTACTGACCTTACTCTTGCATCTTCAGAGCAATTGGAGAAATCAATAAAGGAGAAATTATTTGTTTTAGATAACCGGACCAAGGTTTATCCCGGGCACGGACCAGCGACGACAATTGGTGAAGAAAAAAATAGCAATCCATAGAGACGCTTTCCGATTCAAGACGGAAAGTGTCCCTGGATTGAACTGGAAAGTGTACCCCGCATTTATAACCAAGATAAAGACACTTTCCCGAATAAGCCGGAAAGCGTTTCTTACAATAGGCGATGCATGAATTTATAGATATCTTTCTTAATTTTCTATCGGTAGAGCGGAGCCTGAGTCAGAATACAATTATGTCTTATCGTCGGGATTTAGAGGCCTTTTTAGATTATTTGAAAAACCAACAGCGCATTAATACCTTAGACCAGGCACATAAAGACCAGATAACCAGTTTTATGCTGATGCTTAAACAGAGGGGTTTGAATACAAATTCTATTGCCCGCAAGCTCGCCGCAATTAAAACATTTTATCGGTTTCTGGTAAGAGAAAAAATCATTAGGCACGACCCAACCAGCCTTCTGGAGTCGCCGAAGTTGTGGAGGAGGATTCCTTCCACTCTTTCTGTTGAGGAGATAGAAGCACTGATTGCTCAGCCCGACCTGCGTAAAAAGGCAGGGTTAAGGGATAAGGCAATCCTGGAGTTGTTATATGCTACCGGTATGCGCGTCTCGGAATTGACTCAATTAAGTCCCGAGGACATAAATATGGATGTGGGATTTGTCCGTTGCCTGGGCAAGGGTAATAAAGAACGCATTATTCCTTTGGGCAAAAGGGCGATTATCTATTTGAAGAGATACATAGAAAAGGAGCGCCCTTACTTTTTAAAAAGGCGTTCAACAAATGCCTTGTTTCTTACCCGGCTTAATAGACGAATTTCCCGTCAATCAGTTTGGAAGATGATAAAAAGATATGCACGTCAGGCCAGGATTAAGAAAGAGATTCGCCCGCATATCTTGAGGCATTCTTTTGCCACGCATCTTTTAGAAAGAGGCGCTGATTTAAGGAGCGTACAGGAGATGCTCGGACATAGCAATATCTCAACTACCCAGATTTACACACATATCAATAAGGATAGATTGAAGATGATTCACAGAAAATTCCATCCGCGCGCTTAAGTTTAAAATATTGTCAGACGATTAAATTATCCAGTTATGAAAGATTATTTAAATAATTTACCTAAGAGTATACGTGATTTGGTATATCTAGCCGGCCAGATAGCTAATGAGATGAAGGTTTCTGTTTATTTAGTAGGGGGCATTGTCAGGGATTTGATTCTGGGCGTTTCCAATCTTGATTTAGATATAGCTGTTCAGGGTGACGGGATTATGTTTGCTTCTGAATTTGCCCGTCGTCTCAAGGCAAGATTGATTACCCATCCTCGCTTTGGCACAGCAACATTAATTACACCTGAGAAGATAAAATTGGATATCGCTACTACTCGTTTGGAGATTTATCCTGAGTCTGCCTGTTTACCGGTAGTCTCGGGGGGCACAATAAAAGAGGATTTAGTAAGGCGTGATTTTACGATTAACGCCCTGGCTATTGATTTGCTGCCTGAGAATTTTGGCAGCCTGGTTGATTTTTATCAAGGCAGGGAAGATTTAAAAGCAAAGGTTATTCGTATCCTACACGATTCGAGCTTTATCGATGACCCCACGCGGATAATCAGAGCAGTGCGTTTTGAGCAGAGGCTCAAATTCAGAATCGAGCCGCATAGTTTAAAATTATTAAAAGAGGCAGCAGGAATGGGGATGTTAAAACGCGTCAGCCCCCATCGATTAAGGGATGAGATTATCCTTCTTTTAAAGGAGCCTCTTGCCGTTAGGTGCATCTTGCGCCTGGAAAAATTAGTCGGATTCGATTTTATTCATCAGCAGCTTAAGTTGAATAAGTCAAATTTAGAATATCTGGCGGTAATTAAAAATGAGATTGATTGGTTTAATAAAAATTTTCCTAAATGCAGAGCTCTGGAGAGTTGGCTTTTGTATTTTATTGGTTTGTTAAGCAGCCTAAAGAAGAGCCAGATAAAACAAGTCTGCAAAAAATTCGGTCTGCGTCGGGGAGAAATAAAAAGGATAGTTTCCTACAATAGATTTTCCTCGCCAAAGGCTTTGCGCTTGAGCAGGAAAAATATACGCCCTAGTCAAATCTATCGAAATTTAGAGCCGTTAAGCTTTGAGGTGATTTTGCTTATTAAAGCCAGATACAGAAATAAATTCTTAAATCACAATATCCAAAATTTCTTTAAATATTATAACGGGACACGGCTTTATATTTCCGGTAAGGATTTAACCCGACTCGGTTTGAAGCCGGGTCCGCATTATAGAAAAATTTTAACCAGACTACTTTATCTACAGTTAGACGGGCGGATTAATTCCCGGGAGGATGCGCTCAGATTAGTCACTCGCTCGGTAAAGTAAGTTAGCGTGGATAGAAATGGTTATTGCGGTCTTAAGGCTGGTTTTATTTATTGGTAACTCCAATTCTTTAAAAACTAAAAGGATGATTCTGCATAGTTTAAAGGCGCGCCTGCGTAATAAATTTAATATATCAATAAGTGAGGTTGACGATGGAGATAAATGGCAGAAGTCCACTTTAGCTATTGTAGGAATAGGCAACGATAAAAGATATATGGATATGCAATCAAGCCGAATAATTAATTTTATTGAAAATTTTAATCAGGTTGATATAGTAGATTATGAAATGGAGATGCTCTAATGAGATTGAGGCACCAGAGGGTAATTGCTGCCCTCAAGAAAGAGATAAGCAATATTGTCCATGACGAGTTAAAGGATTCGCGATTAGGCTTTGTGACGATTATGCGCGTTGATTTAACTGCTGATTTAAGATATGCGCGGGTTTACTTTAGCGTTCTCGGCGAAGAAAGGGAACAAAAAGCCACGCAAGAGGCGCTGGAGAGTGCAAAGCCGTTTATTCGCTGTTTAATTGCCCAGAGAATAAAATTAAGATTCGTGCCAGAGATTATTTTCAAACTTGACCAGTCAGTCGAATACAGTATTAGAATCCAAAAAGAACTCGATAAAATAAAGGAGCAGAATGAGCCCCGTTAGACCTTTTGGTTAACGGGGTAAGAAAGGAAGGTCTAACGGGGTGAGCATAAAAGGGGTTATTAATTGCATAAAGAGGTACAAGGTTTTTTTAATAACCACTCATCAGAATTTAGAAGGAGATGCCCTGGGTTCAGAAATTTCCTTTTATAACCTCTTAAAGAAATTAGGCAAATCAGCAATTATGGTTAATCAAGACCCTGTCCCGCGGGAGTACGCCTTTTTGAAAGGCTCAAGGGACATAAAAAGATATCAACACAATATGAGATTAAAATTCGATTGCATAGTGATGTTGGACTGTTCCGATAAATTTCGCTGTGGTCGTGTCGCTGATTTGTTTATATCCGGTCAACCGGTGATTAATATAGACCACCATATCTCTAATGATAAATTTGGCGATATTAATTGGGTATTACCCACTGCTTCTTCAGTGTCAGAAATGATCTACCGACTTTATAAAATTATGCACACTAGAATCGATGTTGATACAGCCAGGGCTTTGTATGTAGGGATTCTTACTGATACGGGGTCCTTTCGTTATGTCAATACCACTTCCTTTACTCATAAGGCAACTGCGGAACTTTTAAAATTTAATTTAGACGTTTCTAAGATTTATCGAAATATCTATGAATCTATTTCTTTTTCCGACATAGCATTGCTGCCGAAAATCCTCTTGACTTTAGGAAGGAATGCCTCGGGAAAGATTATAACCTTCAAGGTAAGACAGAAGCTTCTTAAGGGAAGGAGGATTGATTTTGATTTGAGTGAGAATGTCTTGAGCTTTGGCCGTTTAATCGCTGGTTGCGAGGTCTGTGTTTTATTTAAGGAGGAGCCTGATAAAACAGGACAAATTCGTGTAAACCTAAGGTCTCAGGGCAAGGTAGATGTCAATTGTATTGCCCGCTTTTTTGGCGGAGGAGGTCATAAGACAGCAAGCGGCTGTACCATTAAGGGGGATATAGAAGACGTAAAGAGAAGGGTGTTAAGAAAAATAAAAGAACAACTATAAAGCAATATAATATACGACAATATAACAGCTTGGCTTGAAATATGAAAGAAGGAATCATTGTGGTTAATAAGCCAGAGGGTATGACCTCGCATGATGTTGTAGATTTTGTACGCAGGAGATTAAAGATTCGACGAGTAGGTCATGCCGGTACATTAGACCCGATAGCCACAGGGGTTTTGTTAATCTTGGTTGGCCGGTGCACAAAACTATTTAGTCATTTTCTTTATTTTGATAAAGAGTATCTGGCTACTTTGACCTTGGGCAAACGTACCAGCAGCGGGGACCGGGAGGGAAGGGTTATAGAAGTCAAGGACTATAGCCATATTACGGAGGGCAGCGTCAAGGCAGTCTTTCGTTCCTACATTGGGCAGGTTCTTCAAGTTCCACCGATGATTTCCGCACTTAAGCATAGAGGCAAAAGATTATATTCATTAGCACGTTGCGGTATTGAGGTCAATCGGCAGGCTCGAGCAATCACGATAAAGAAATTGAGGTTATTGGAATTTAATCTGCCTTATATAAAGTTTTATATTAAATGTTCTAAAGGCACTTACGTGCGGCAATTAGCTGAGGATATTGGCCGAGACTTAAACTGTGTAGGATATATTTCTCAAATTGAGAGACAGAGTATTGGACCATTTAATCTTGCTCAGGCGTTTTCTCTCTCTCAAATAAACGAGAGCTGTTTACGTTTTTACCCATTTTAAATTTTATCAAACTTTAACTCTGGATAAAGGTTAACCTGGAGCAAAGTTTTAAGTTTGAGCGTAGAATTAGATGAGGGTTATTTACGGCCTCAAGCATTTTAAACCCCTTAATAAAAAACCTGCGGTCGCCTTGGGCGTATTCGACGGCTTGCATCGTGGCCACCAGAGGATAATTGCGAACTTATTAAAAGAAGCAGAACGACTTCAAACCGTTAGCCTTATCGTTACATTCTTTCCCCACCCGCAAAAGGAAGGCAGTCTCTATTCCTTACCTCACCGTTTAAAACTATTAGCAGAAGCAGGTGTTGCTTTATGCCTAGTTATTCGTTTTAGCCCCGCTTTCCGCAGAATTACAGCTTCGGAATTCTTACAGAACATTCTTATCAAAAGGATAAATCCAGCAGTGGTGCTTATTGGAAGGAATTTTACCTTTGGCAAAGATGCCGATGGCAACTGGCAGATGCTAAAGGATTATTCTAAGAAGGCAAGATTTAAACTGAGGGTTATCAATGTATTAACTTATAAAGGCAAGCCGGTCAGCAGCAGCTATATTCGTACTCTGGTCAAGGGCGGTGATTTCTCTCGAGCGCAAGAGTTATTAGGCCGGCCAGTAACTATCTCTGGCAGGGTAACTAAGGGCCGCGGTTTAGCCAGAATCTTAGGATATCCCACTGCTAATATCAATCCCGAGCATGAGATTCTTCCGCCAGCCGGAGTCTATGCAGTCAGGGTGAGTGTGGGGCATTCGCTCTTTAGCGGAATTTGTTATATTGGCAGCAGACCAACGTTTACCCCCGTTAGGAAGAAGTTCGCAGGCGCCAAGGGCCTTTCTGGTGGCGCTAAGAAGGCAATGCCGATGAAAACAAATATTGAAGCGTACATATTCGATTTTCAAAATAGTCTTTATGGCCGTAAGATACAAATAGAGTTTATTAAAAGGGTCCGTTCTGAGAAGAAGTTTACTTCAATTCAAGCATTAGCCCGCCAAATAAAAAGAGATATCCGCCTTTGCTTTCAATAAGTAAGACTATGGGCAAATTACCCACCGAAGCTTAATATTCTTTAGCATATTGACAACTAAGGCAATTATCCTTACTTAAATAGCCACAATAAATTCCGCTTATAGGCCAAAGACACCCCAATAAGTTGTGTTTTTAAAAAATAATTAATTTTTCTCTTGACAAAAAAGGGAAATCTCTTTATACTTTGTCTATAACTAAAGTGGAGTAAAGTGGAGTAAAGTGGAAAATTATATAGAAACACAGGGCCAGATTGAGGATGGTGAATTTTTAATCTAAAAGAGAGACTGCAAGACTAAATTAAGGAGGGAGAATGTTAAATCTAAAAGAGAAGCTGATTGATGTATTGGTCAAGCCTAAATCCACCCTTCAACAGAAATTGGACAGAATAGTCCACTTCCATAAGAAAAAAAACCTGCCTTTTTTACGTCTGACTAAATACAAATTCGACCGGGAAATTATTACACTCATTTCTGAACAGATTTGCCGCCGATATGGAGTTATACCCCTTTCCCTTACAGGTAATACCTTGACCATAGCGATGTCTGACCCATTTAATATCTTTGCCTTAGATGAGTTAGAGACCTTAACTGGCTACGAAATAAATAGGGCTTTAAGTTTTCAAGAGGAGATTAATGAAGCAATAGATAACCACTATTCCCAGAGTAAGGCTGCGTTAATTCTAGATTATAGCTGGGGTTAGGGGAAATTATCAAGCTAAGCCAAGCAAAACCCTACTCGAGGCATTGAGGTTGCACCAGTAGGTATTTAGATAACTTCCGACTCTAGATATAAAGGAATTTTTGGGATTTAACAGGGTTGTGGTGCAATTTCGTAATGTAACTGTGGTAGATACATTGCGTGTGGGGGGGGTAGCAGTTAAATGTTCTACGGAGAATACTTACATACCATTGACCGCAAGGGCCGACTTATCCTACCTGCCAAATTTCGTGAATTAGCAAAAAATAATTTTATCGATAAATTTTTTATCAACCGTGGTTTAGATGGGTGTCTATTTATGTTTTCGGAAGAAGAATGGCACAATCAAGAGCAGAGGTTTAAGGCTCTTCCGATAACTAAGCAGCAGGCACGTACATTCAACCGACTTTATTTCTCGGGGGCAATTGAAGTGGTTGCTGATAAACAGGGCCGAATCCTCCTTCCCCAATTCTTAAAAGATTTTGCGGGGATAAAAAGGGATGTAATGATTGTCGGTATATCTAACCGGATTGAAATTTGGGCTAAAGAAAAATGGCAGGAATTTTATAGAAATAACCAACCTGTTTTCGAGGAAATCGCCGAACAACTCATGGATGTTTAATAAATATGCCTACAGCAGGACAACATAGGCC
>CAZQEY010000017.1:9707-37550 GCA_964592485.1 uncultured Planctomycetales bacterium | reverse complement strand
CCCGGGATGAACGCAGCTATAAGGGCTGCAGTGCGTTATGCTATCCACAATAAATTAGATATAATTGGGATTTTTCGCGGCTTTGCAGGGTTAATCAATGGGGAATTAAAACAACTGAATCATCGCTCAGTTTCCAATATTATTAACCGAGGAGGAACAATTTTAAAAACTGCACGCTGTGAGGAATTTTTAACTAAGGCAGGACAGAAAAGGGCGGTTGAGGTAATCAAAAGAAATAATATCGATGCCCTGATTTTAATTGGCGGTAATGGAACTTACCAGGGAGGCATCGCCTTAGAGAAGAAATGGGATATTGCTTGTGTGGGTATTCCCGGGACAATCGATAATGATATTAACGGGACAGATTCGACAATTGGCGCGGATACCGCGATAAATACAGCCCTGGAAGCAATTGATAAGATTCGTGATACTGCCACAAGCATGGAACGCATCTTTGTAGTAGAGGTAATGGGTAGAGACAGCGGCTTTATTGCCCTTCGGGTTGCTTTAGGTGGTGGCGCGGAGGATGTTCTTATTCCCGAAAGAAAATTTAATTTTCAAGATATGTGTACCGATATTGTCGAAGGAAATCTACGCGGTAAGATTAGCTGGATAATTATTGTTGCTGAGGGTGTTCGCTTGCCGTCTGTTTGCCGGATAGGCAGAGGCGTGCAGATAGATAAAGCCGAGCTGATTGCCCGACAGATAACAAAAATGACTTCCCTGGAGACGCGCGTGGCAGTTTTAGGGCATATTCAACGGGGCGGCGCACCGACGGCTAAAGATAGAATCCTGGCTACCCGTTTGGGTGCTGCCGCAGTAGATATTCTTTTGCGCGGCCAACGCAGGAAGGCTGTGGGGGTAAACTCTGACCACATTAAGATAGTGGATTTGGAATTTGCTATTCAGAAAAAGGGATTGCTGGTAGATAATTTTTATCGGTTGATTCGTATTCTAACTTAAGGGGAGGGTAGAAAACAGATGGGACGTAAGCCGATTGATGTATTGGAATTAGCTAAACAGCTGGTTTTAAGTGATGATATCGAGACTAAAAAGGGAGTGGCCAAGAAGATTTTCGATATTGCTTATAAAAAGGGAATTTATCCCTCTTCTATAAATGAGCTTTATCTTGCCCGCGGCCGGGGTGAATTTGCCCCTAATTTTACGGTTCCGGCAATAAACATAAGGACCTTGACTCTGGATTTGGCTCGGGCAATATTCAGAGTAGCCAAGAAAAATAATGTCGGTTGTTTTATATTGGAGATTGCCCGTTCTGAAATCGGATATACCGCTCAGCCGCCGATAGAATACAGCGCCTGTGTTTTAGCTGCAGCTGTTGAAGAAGGCTACGCTGGTCCGGTTTTTATTCAGGGCGACCACTTCCAGGCTAATGCCAAGAAATTTCTCCAGGAGCCGGAGAAAGAAATTGAAGGTCTTAAGAAAATGATATCTCAGGCAGTGGATGCCGGTTTTTATAATATCGATATTGATTCTTCAACGCTGGTAGATTTGTCGAAAAAAACACTGGAAAAACAGCAGTATTTGAATTTCGATACCTGCGCTAAGCTTACTCAATTTATCCGCAAGGCTCAGCCGCGCGGGATAGAGATATCCGTAGGCGGGGAGATTGGCGAGGTAGGGGGTAAGAATTCGACGTCAGAGGAACTGCGCGCATATATGTCCGGATACAAGAAGCGCCTACGCAAAGGAAAGACAGGTATAAGTAAGATTAGCGTTCAGACCGGGACCAGCCATGGCGGAGTGGTGCTTCCTGACGGTTCAATTGCCAAGGTACAGATTGATTTTGATACCTTAAAGAATCTATCGCGCATTGCCCGTGAGGAATTCGGCTTAGCTGGATGCGTTCAGCATGGAGCCTCTACCTTGCCATCTGAGGCATTTCATAAATTCGTCGAAGTCGAGGCAACCGAGGTTCATCTGGCAACTGAATTCCAGAATATGGTTTATGAAAGCAGCCATTTCCCCCAGGATTTAAAAAATCGGATGTACGAGTGGATTCATCAGAATCTGGCTGCTGAGAAGAAGGAGGCTCAGACCGAAGAGCAATTTATCTACAAGACCAGAAAAAAGGCCTTGGGTCCATTTAAGAAAGAAATCATGAATTTATCTCAAGCAACCAGAGATGCAATAGTCGCCCCGATTGAAGAGAAGTTCGATTTTCTGTTTAAGCAGCTCAATGTCATAAATACAAAAGAATTGGTTGATAAATACGTAGCCTTAAGAAGGGTTATTAAGCGGACTCATCATAAACAGGAAGCAGGGACGCAGGAGAAATTTGAAGGTGCAGATTAAATTTAGTAACTCGTAACTGGTAACTGGTAACTCGTAACTGATAATTTAACAGAGAGGTTAGCTATGCGTTCAGATAAAGCAAAAAAGGGTTTAGAGAGGATGCCTAACCGCGCCTTGCTTTACGGGACAGGTTTATCCACTTCACATTTATCCAGGCCATTTATCGGCATTGCCTCTTCGTTTACTGACCTTATTCCCGGACACATCAGTATGCGCGAGTTAGAGAGATATATTGAAAGGGGCATTGAGAATGCCGGAGGTACACCGTTTATCTTTGGAGTGCCGGGAATCTGCGATGGGATTGCTATGGGGCATTCCGGGATGAAATATTCACTGCCTTCAAGGGAATTAATTGCCGATATAATTGAGTCAATACCTTTGGCGCACGCCTTGGATGGTCTGGTTTTGCTTACCGATTGCGATAAGATAACGCCGGGGATGATTATGGGGGCGTTGAGAATTAACATTCCTGCCATTATAGTGACCGCAGGTCCAATGTTGGCCGGGCATTTCGGTAAAACCAGACTTTCATTAGTCAGGGATACCTTTGAAGCAGTGGGGCGATTCAGGAAAGGCGCGATAACAGAGAGCCAAAGACAGGCGCTAGAGATTGAGGCTTGTCCTTCCTGTGGATCTTGCCAGGGTATGTATACAGCAAACACAATGAGTTGCCTTACTGAAGCAATGGGGTTTTCTTTGCCGTTTTGCGCAAGCGTGCCCGCTGTACTAAATAAAAAGAAAAGAATCGCTTACGATAGCGGGCAGAGGGTTGTGAGTCTGGTTAAGAGAAACATAAGGCCGCGAAGCATAATAAACAAGAGGGCTTTGGATAACGCTATTCGTGTAGATATGGCTTTGGGCGGCTCAACAAATACAGTCCTTCATCTTATGGCAATAGCCAGCGAGGCAAAGATAGCTTTGGGTTTAGGGGATTTTGACCGCATAAGCAGGAATACGCCGCATATTGCTAACCTTCGTCCAGGCGGGGAATACTTTATGGAGGATTTAGACATTGCCGGAGGAATCCCCGCAGTTTTAAAGAGACTGCTACCTAAATTGGAGGATAACACAACCGTCTCAGGCGTAAGAATTAAACAGATAGCCAGGAAATCCGTGATTTACGACGAGGATATAATAAGGCCGATAGGTAAGGCATATCATAAACAGGGGGGGATTACTATTCTTTACGGTAATTTAGCGCCTCAAGGATGCGTAGTCAAGCAATCAGCGGTGGATAAGGATATGTTAAGATTTACCGGCTACGCCCGTACATTTGACTCCGAAGAGAATGCTATGAAGGCGATAATGAATAAGAGGATTAAGAAGAAGGATGTAATAGTGATTAGGTATGAAGGGCCTGCAGGTGGTCCGGGTATGCGGGAGATGCTTTCACCTACCTCTGCTATTGTGGGAATAGGTTTACATAAATCCGTTGCCTTAATTACCGACGGTAGATTCTCCGGCGGCACGCGCGGTCCCTGCGTTGGTCACGTTTCGCCCGAGGCGCAAAGCCGAGGACCGATTGCAATTGTCAAAAACGGTGATAGAATTAGGATAGATATCCCCAAGAGAAGATTAGAGCTTTTGATATCTGGGCAAGAATTAAACAGGCGCCTGAAGGGATTTAAGCTGCCCAAGCCCAAGGTAGCCTCGGGATATTTAGTTCGTTATTCCAGATTAGTCAGCTCTGCTGACAAAGGAGCTGTGTTAAGATAAGTCCACAGATGGGCACAGATTTTATCTGTGTTAATCTCGTGGCTGATTCACAGATTGTCACAGATAAATCCGTGATAATCTGTGCGATGAGGAGCGAAGCGACGAATGAAGGGTGCACAGATTCTAATCGAGTGTTTGAAGCGAGAGGGCGTAAGGGTGATGTTTGGTTATCCCGGAGGCTCGGTCCTGCCAATATTCGACCAATTGTATGACGCCCCGGTTAGGTTTATACTGACCCGTCACGAACAGGGTGCGGCTCATGCTGCTGATGGTTATGCCCGTGCTACGGGAAAGGTAGGTGTTTGTATCGCTACTTCTGGCCCCGGGGCCACCAACCTGACCACTGGCATAGCCACTGCGTTTATGGATTCTATACCGATGGTGGCGATTACCGGACAGGTTAAAACCCATCTTATTGGAAATGATGCCTTTCAAGAAGCAGATGTTACGGGTGTGACCCGTCCGATTACTAAGCATAATTATTTAGTAAAAGACGTCAAGGACCTAGCACGGATTGTGCGCGAAGCCTTTCATATTGCCTCCACCGGCAGACCTGGACCAGTGGTTATTGATATACCGGTTGATATACAAACTCACGAAGCAGATTTTATCTGGCCGGAAGAGGTAGAAATTAGAGGTTACAAGCCTACCTATTTTGGTCATCCTGGTCAGATTAAAAAGGCAGCTCGGTTGATTACCAAATCAAAAAAGCCGTTGATTTATTCCGGCGGGGGGGTAATAATTTCAGGTGCGGAGGCAGAACTAAGAGCTTTAGCAGAAAAGCTAAACACGCCGGTAACCTTAACCCTATTGGGTCTTGGCGGATTTCCGGGAACTCATCCTCTTTGTCTAGGCATGTTGGGTATGCATGGTACAGCATATGCTAACTATGCAATTATGAATGCGGATTTGGTGATTGCGGTTGGGGCGCGTTTTGACGACCGGATTACAGGGAGGTTGGATGCCTTTGCGCCTCACGCTAAGATTATCCACATCGATATTGACCCTTCCTCCATAAGTAAGAATGTAAAGGTAGATATTCCGATTGTCGGAGATGCCAAGCATATATTAAGACAACTGCTTGAGGAGCTGAATAAGGCTCCTGAGGCTAAGGAGTGGTCGGTTGCCATTGAGCAGTGGAAAAAGAAACACCCGCTTGTTTATAAGGAAGGAACGAAGATTAAACCCCAATATGTTATTGAACAGATTTATAAAGCAACAAAGGGTGAAGCAATTATTGCCACTGAAGTGGGGCAAAATCAGATGTGGGCTGCGCAGTGGTATAAGTACAATAAGCCACGCAGTCTGCTTTCTTCGGGTGGGCTGGGGACAATGGGTTATGGATTCCCCGCTGCAATTGGGGCTAAGGTAGGTCGTCCTGATAGGGTTGTCTTTGATATCGCGGGCGACGGTTCAATACAGATGAATATCCAGGAATTGGCTACTGCTGTGAATGATAAGATTTATGTTAAGGTAGCAATTTTGAATAACTGCTATTTGGGTATGGTCAGGCAATGGCAGGAATTATTCTATAAGCGACGCTATTCGTATACCCATTTATGCGGTAACCCGGATTTTGTAAAATTAGCCCAGAGTTATGGTGCAGTTGGTTTGCGCGCGACTAAAAAAGAAGAGGTGCGCCCCATAATTGATAAGGCATTGTCGATGGATAAAGTCGTTTTCATGGATTTTCACATTGAAGAAGAAGAGAATGTATTCCCGATGGTGCCAGCAGGCGAAGCCATCGACCGTATGATTGGAGGGATGGCCTAGCGCCAGATTTTTATATAATTGATACTCGATACTCGATTCTTGATACTCATACGCACATCGTACCAGTATCTAGCATCCAGTAAGGAGTTAAACGAGGATGAAACACACACTTTCCGTATTAGTCGAAAATAAATTTGGTGTTCTGGCACGGGTAGCCGGACTTTTTAGCGCACGAGGCTTTAATATTAACTCTCTGGCCGTGGGCGAAACCCAAGACCCGAGTATCTCCCGGATGACTATTGTTGTGGAGACTCCCGATGTGCGTATTCTGGAACAGATTATCAAGCAGCTTCGTAAACTAATTGATACAATTTCGGTGGTTGACCTGACCAAAAGGGATTTTGTGGAGAGGGAATTGGCTTTAATAAAGGTTAGCTATAAAAAGGCTAAACAAAAAAAGATAAAGGCATTGCTAAACAAACATAAGACAATTACTAGGCTTATCAGGCATAATCAAATTGAGGCAATAATTGAGGTCTGCGGTACCTCAGAGCAGGTAAAGGGGTTATTGGTTAATTTAGAGCCTCACGGCATTCAGGAATTGATGCGCACCGGAAGGGTAGCGATAGTTTAAGGAGGAAAGATGGCAAAGATATATTATGACCAGGATGCGGATTTAAATTTACTAAAGGATAAAGCAGTAGCAATCATTGGTTATGGAATACAGGGTAGGGGGCAGGGATTATGCTTAAGGGATAGCGGTATAAATGTAATTATTTCCGAATTGGAAGGAACGCAAAATTACCAACAGGCGCAGGATGACGGATTTAATCCGGTTTCTGCCGAGCAGGCAGCGGGGTTAGCCGATGTCATTCAAATCTTGACTCAAGACCATGTTCAAGCCAAGGTTTATAAAGAAAATATTAAACCGAACTTAAAAAAGGGTAAAGCACTTTGTTTTTCCCACGGCTTTAATATTAGATTTAAACAGATAAAGCCACCCAAGAAGATTGATGTATTTATGGTTGCGCCCAAGGGGCCGGGTGCCCTGGTAAGGAAGATGTATGAGGAAGGCAAAGGCGTTCCCTGTTTGCTGGCGGTTTTTCAGGATGCGAGTGGCCAGGCAAAGCAGTTGGGTTTAGCCTATGCTAAAGCCATTGGCGGAACGCGCGCAGGAGTGATTGAGACCACGTTTGAGGAGGAGACCGAAACCGACTTATTCGGGGAGCAGGCGGTTCTCTGCGGCGGGGTTACTGAATTAATCAGGGCAGGATTTGATACATTGATTGAAGCAGGATACCAGCCGGAGATTGCCTATTTTGAAGTTCTTCATGAATTAAAGCTGATTACGGATTTAATCCAGGAAGTAGGTATCAGCGGTATGCGAAGGCGAGTCTCTAATACAGCCTGTTATGGTGACTTAACCCGCGGAACAAAGATTATTACTGAGAAAACCCGAAAGGCAATGCAGAAGATTCTTAAAGATGTAAAATCAGGAAAATTTGCCAGGGAGTGGATTAGAGAAAACGAGAATGGCAGGCCTTTATTTAATGAACTCCTAAAGAAGGATGATGAACACAGAATAGAAGAGGTAGGAAGACAACTTCGGGAAATGATGCCCTGGATGAAGAAATAATTTTTAAACTTAGGTGGTGCGGAAATGAACATTGACAAGAAGTTTGCACTCGTTTTGATAAGCATTTTTTTCTGCCTTTTTTCTGCTGCGCCTTTGGCGTCTGCCCAGGAATCTTTGACCTACGAAAACAAGGCTATGGGAGTGAGGCTGACCGGCCCTCAGGGTTGGTTTATAACTTCCGGAGACAAGGTCAAAAGCATAGTGGACAAGAGAATAGGCGATATTACCCAGCTAGAATCAATAAAAGAGGCCACCAGGAAGCTGGGCGTCCTGGTTGTATTTACCCGCTATCCTTTCGGTTCGCAGATGGAGTTTAATCCGAACATAGTCTTGACTACCGAGCCTCTTGTCAGGGAATATATAAAATCGCCTCTTGACGTTGCCAATGCCAATATATTGAGCATAAGAACGATGCTCAAGGACGTTAAAGTCATAACAGCGCCTGCGGCAGCCAGTTTAGGCGGACAGGAAGGCGCGCACTTTGTATATGAAGGAACCAGGGTCATCGGCTACATGCAGACGAGATTAAAGGCGTCGGCTTATGTCTTCGTGAAAGACGACACCATATATACCCTGAGTTTCACGGCCAAGGAAGAAGATTATAATGATAATGTAACGGCGTTCAATTCTTCTATCGAGACCTTTTTGCTTAAATAAGCCATGTCCAAAAAGATAATTATATTCGATACCACTTTACGCGATGGAGAGCAGGCCCCAGGTGCCTCTTTAAATCAAAGAGAAAAATTAGAGATAGCTTCTGCTTTGGCTAATCTGGGGGTTGATGTAATTGAGGCAGGATTTCCCGTTTCTAGTCAGGGAGATATGGAGTCTGTCAAGCAGATAGCCAGGTCAATCAAGGGCTCGGTTATCTGCGGTCTTGCCCGCGCAATAAAACACGATATCGACGCAGCCCATGAGGCAGTGAAACAGGCTAAGCGTCCGCGAATCCACGTATTTCTGGCTACCTCCAAGATTCATATGCAATATAAATTGAAGAAGGCAGAGGAGGAGATTTTAAGGTTGGCTGTGGAATCGGTAAGATACGCTAAGAAATATTGCAGTGATATAGAGTTTTCCCCTGAGGATGCCTCACGTAGCGAAAGGCAATTTCTTTTTAAGGTTGTTGAGGCTGTAGTAAGAGCAGGGGCAACGGTTGTCAATATACCCGATACAGTAGGTTATGCAGAGCCGGTTGAGTTTGGTAGTTTAATCAGAGCAATCAAAGAAAATGTCCCTAATGTTGATAAGGCGATTATCTCCGTGCATTGTCATAATGATTTGGGATTAGCAGTCGCCAACTCTCTAGAGGCGATAAAGAATGGTGCCCGTCAGGTAGAATGCACTATCAATGGTATAGGCGAGCGTGCGGGGAACGCCTCAATGGAAGAGATTGTTATGGCTCTTAAAACCCGCCGGGATATCTTTACTGATGTAGAGAGCGGGATTAAGACTAGGGGTATCTATAAAATTTCCCGCTTGGTCAGCAAGTTTACAGGCTTTGTAGTCGCGCCGAATAAAGCAGTTGTGGGCGGCAATGCCTTTCGCCATGAATCAGGTATTCATCAGGACGGGGTTTTAAAGGAGCGCTCTACATATGAAATTATCAAGCCCGAAGATGTCGGTTTTACCGGCTCGGGCATTGTGTTAGGCAAGCATTCGGGAAGGCACGCCTTGAACGAGAGGCTTAAGGAACTGGGATTTAATATTACGCAAGAGCAGCTTAACAAGATCAGTATGCGCTTTAAGCAACTGGCAGATAAGAAGAAGACTATTTTTGACGGAGATTTGATTTCTATAGTAGAAGATGAAATTAAATTGATTAAACCACTCTGGAGGTTGGATAGCTTTGAGATAAATTCGGGAACCAAGATAACGCCGTCTGCCAAGGTTAATTTGAAATATCGTAACAAATCCCTGTCCGCAGAATCTTCCGGAGACGGCCCTGTGGATGCCTGTTTTAAGGCTATCGATAAGGTTACCGGCACCAAAGGAGAACTCCAGGATTATCGTATCGAGGCAGTGACTAAAGGCAAAGACGCCTTGGGAGAGGTGAGTTTAAAACTCAAAGCCAAGGGCAAGGTAGTCACTGCGCGGGCTTCAAGCACCGACATTATTGAAGCATCCGTTAGAGCCTACGTTAACGCTCTCAATAAAATAGAAAGCCTTTAAATCCATCCTGATGGCTGAGAATTCAAGCCCCAAAATCTACGGCCTAATCGGCTATCCTGTCAGACATAGCTTTTCTCCGGCAATGCACAACGCCGCATTTAAACACCTCGGTATCAATGCTGAGTATAGATTGTTTGAGGTAAAGCCCGAGGAATTGGAAGATTTTCTCCTTAAGCCAGATAAGGTATTTAAAGATACCAATGGTAATTCTATACGCGCTGGCGATGTACTGGGTTTTAATATCACTATTCCGCACAAGGTAAGAGCAATAGAGATATTGGGAGGACCAGCAGGTTTTATTAAAGATATTCATACGGAACGGGATCATTATGTTTTTCTGTCTGGCGCAATAAACACAATAAAAAGAGAAAGCGGCAAGTGGTATTATTGTAATACAGATGCCAATGGTTTTTTAAAATCCTTAAAAGAGGATTTAGGATTTGATACCAAGGGCAAAAGCGTTCTTCTTATTGGTTGTGGCGGAGCGGGCAGGGCTGTGGTTGCGAGTTTGACATGGGGAGATGCTGGGATTGTCAGGATATATATATTCGATACAAACAGAGAAGTAGTCGAATCTACGCAAAAACATTTTTCTCGTTTTTCTCTTTTAGATCTTACAAAGAGAAAATTGAGATTTATCACGGCTGAGCAGATTCCTGATAAAATAAAGGAGTGTAGTCTAATAGTTAATGCCTCTCCTGTTGGTATGAAGGATAGCGATGACTCTGTGATAGATAAAGGTTTACTCCATAATAAGTTATCTGTTTATGATGTGGTTTATAATAGAGAAACGCAATTAATCAAAGATGCAAAATCGAAGCGATTGCCTGCTAAGGGGGGCGAAGGTATGCTTCTATATCAGGGAGCCGCGGCTTTTGAATTCTGGACAGGGAAACGCGCGCCTGTTGATATAATGCGCCGGGCCTTAGAGGAAGAGTTAAAAAAATGTCCGAAGTAATAATCAGAATATTCATTTTTATCTTTGGTTCCATTGTAGGCAGCTTCTTAAATGTTTGTATCTACCGAATGCCTTTAAATGAATCAATAGTCAAACCCCGCTCTCATTGTCCGCATTGCAAGACGCCAATCTTCTGGTACGACAATATCCCCTTTATCAGCTACCTTGTCTTAAAAGGAAGGTGCCGGTTCTGCAAGCAGAAGATTTCCTTTCGTTATTTTTTGGTAGAATTTATTACAGCTAGCATCTTTTTAATTTTTTATCTACGCTTCGGATTAACCTTTGATTTCATTTTTTATGTCATTTTTGTCTGCCTGTTGATAGTTGCTACTTTTATTGATATTGCCCATCGCATTATCCCTGACGAAATATCTTTGGGCGGTATAGGAGTCGGATTTATTTTGAGCGTTATCAGGGCAGTATGGTTTTTATCATCAAAATTTAATCACCGCCCTATATTAGATTCCTTACTCGGCATTATCATCGGTGGTGGGATTATTTATCTTACCAGCAAAGTCTTTGACTTGGTCTATTTTAAACTCCTTAAGAAAGGACCGATTGACGGAGAAACGGAATCGATGGGAGGGGGAGATGTAAAATTACTGGCAATGATTGGTGCATTCTTGGGGTATAAAATTGCAATACTGGTTTTTTTCCTGGCTCCTCTTTTTGGAGCAACCGTGGGCATAACAAACCTTATTATAAAAAAGCAACACACTATACCTTACGGGCCATTTTTGGCTCTAGCAGCATTTATTAGCCTGTTCTGGGCAAATACAATCTTGAGGTTGATTTTCTTGAGATGAGCTCCGTTAGAAAGAAATATTATTTCCAGATACAGCTTTGCTTTCTAACGGACTATTTCTAACGAGATGAAACTGGTTGGCCAGAAATTCTATCTATCCAAAAAAGTAGGAAAGGCAATTACGGATTATCAGATGCTTTCTGAGGGCGACCGCATTGCTGTGGGGGTTTCAGGCGGTAAGGATAGTCTGAGTCTTCTGTATATCTTGCGCATTCGTCAAGTATTCTGCCCGGTAAAATATAATCTGGTTGCAGTACACATCGACCTGGGTTATCCATCCGAGGTTAGAAAGAGACTCAGGATTTATTTTAAAAAATTAGGTTATGAATATGCAATAAAGAAACTGAATCTGCCCGCCAAGGGTAAAACCTGTTTTTGGTGTTCCTGGAACAGGAGGAAGATGCTTTTTGAAACCGCACAGGAATTTAAATGTAACAAGGTCGCGTTGGGGCATCATATGGATGATATTATCCAGACTATCTTGTTAAACCTGTTTTTTAACAGCGAAATTTCCGCGATGTCACCCAAACAGAAATTATTCGGTGGTCAGTTGACAATTATTCGCCCATTGGCATATGTGCAAGAAAAAGAAATTACCCGCTTTGCCCAAGAAGAAAAGTTACCTTACTATAAAGATAGATGCTCGAATTCTCTTATTTCTAATCGTAAGAGGATTGCCGGAATCATTAATGATTTAAAAAGGGTATGCCCTAATGTCAAGACCAATATTTTTAGAAGTATTGAGAGGATAAAGAGGGAGTATTTACTATAGGAGGTAGGCTATGGATAAGGAAAAATCCCATCCGGGAACGGCAGCAGTTTTATCATTTATCTTTAATGGTCTTGGTCAAATTTACAACGGCCAGATTAAAAAGGGTTTGTTTATTATATTTTTTTCCTGCTTGGGTATGTTTATCTTTATCTTCGGTGCGATATTAATTGGTTTCTGGATATTCGACAGGGTTGTCTTCTCTACTCAGGCTATTTCTGGTTTTTTGTTCTTTTTCTTGGGGTTAATCTTTACAAGTATTCTGGGCATCTGGAGTATCTTTGATGCCTACAAAGTAGCCAAGGGTAATGATTCTGTTGATTTAAAATGAAGCAGGTTTTCGGTTGTGGTATGGGTATCGGCAACGTATAAAAAAACAATAACCAAAAACGACTAACGCCACGCAACCGATACTGATACCGGAAACAAAACCCAAGTTAACAGGAACCTTAAAGGAGGTGTATTGTGCCGAAGATTCTAGTCATTTATTATTCCCGTACGGGCAATACTAAAAAGATGGCTGAGGAAATTACCAAGGGAATAGAGAAGGAGAAGGTTCCCGCGGAATTAAAAAGCGTTGAAAAAATAAAGGTTGATAATTTACTAAATTATGACGGCATAATTATTGGGTCGCCTACCTATTATGGCACAATGGCTGCTTCGATAAAAAAACTCTTGGATGATTCAGTAGAATTTCACGGGAGATTAGAAGGCAAGGTGGGGGCGGCATTTGCTTCCAGCGCTAATGTGGGAGGCGGTAACGAAACCACAATCTTAGATATTCTAAATGCCCTGCTTATTCATGGAATGATTATTCAAGGAGACCATCAGGGTGACCATTATGGCCCAGTGGCAATTGGCACTCCTGACGGGAGAACTCTTAAGCAATGCTTGCGCCTCGGCGAACGCACAGCAAAATTAGTCAAAAGACTTTTATAGTGAGGATGCCTTTGTCCCACCGTGTAAGTGGGAGAAGGTGGAAGTGGTGGAATATGAACGTCGTTATCTTAATTACCTGTGCCAATAGGAAAGAAGCCAAAAAGATTGCCAGACACTTGGTAGCGCAAAGGCTGGTTGCCTGCGTAAATATTGTTAATGAGATAAAGTCTATATTCTGGTGGCAGGGAAGAATTGATTCTGCTAGTGAAGTGCTGTTGATTGCTAAATCCAAAAAGTCACTGACGCCGAAGCTTATTAGACAGATTAAATCCCTGCATAGTTATCAGGTGCCGGAAATTATTGCCTTACCAATTGTGACTGGCAATAAGGATTATATAAATTGGATTAATGAGTCCCTCACCTTTTGAGAATTCTAAGGTAGGGATTAAGATTAAAAGGAAGAGGACCAGATGAATATTAAAAAGGTGAGGGATGAGTCTATCCGGTAGTCCAGTTGATTTTCTTCTGGCATTTTCTGGCGGTGTTTTGTTAAGCTTTACCCCTTGCATCTATCCGCTATTACCCATTACCATTGCCTATATCGGAGCCAGCAGTGCCAGCTCCAAGATAAGGGCATTCAGCTTAAGCCTAATTTACGTAACCGGTATTAGCATAACCTATGCAATCCTGGGTCTGGCAGCTGCGTTGACTGGTTCAATCTTTGGCAGATTCAGCAGTCTGCCGCTGGTTCGTATTATCGCAGGTTTGATTATCATCTTTTTTGGTTTTACTCTTTGGACCGGTAGCGGCTTAAGGTTGCCAGGTTTGAAACTACCAACTAAAAAATCGACAACTTATTTATCCTGTTTTATACTGGGGATTGCTTCGGGTCTGGTAATTAGTCCTTGCACAGCACCGGCTTTGGGTTCAATCCTGATATTTGTTGCCACACGAAGAAATCTTATCTATGGCACATTGCTTTTATTGAGCTTTGCTTATGGAATGGGTCTGTTGCTTATTATAGCCGGGACATTTAGTTCGATATTGACCGTTTTTCCCAAATCAGGGCAGTGGATGAGGGTTATAAAAAGGGTCTGTGCAGTTATCTTAATCTTTGTGGGTTTTCATTTTTTTATCTCAGGAGTTAATTTAATTTATGCTCAAAACAGGGAAATCTCAATAGCAGCACTCGACTTTAGTTTGAGGGACTTAGACGGTAATGAGGTGACGCTTTCGGAGTTTAAGAATAAAAAATCGGTCATTTTGTTTTTCTGGTCCACTGCCTGTAGACTATGCGCGGGAGAACTACATAGACTAAATCAGATTTATCCTACTTTTATCATGGAGGATATTGAGGTTCTAGCCATAAATGTACAGGAGTCTGAATTTTGGGTCCACAGATTTATCAATCGAAACCCTGTGGTATTTAAGGTCTTGTTGGATTCCTTTGGTTACGTCGCCGAATCCTACAGATTAATTGGATACCCCACGTTTATATTGATAAATAAAAGAGGTGAAATCGTATTTTATGATAATTATTTTCCCAAAAATACATATAAGAAATTTTTGTTTAATAAGGACTAAGAAAATATATAACACAGATGGGTACAGATGGAAAGATACAAGATGGGCATAGATAAAAATTTAAATCTATGCTAATCTGCGAGTAATTATCTGTGGACATCTGTGCTATGAGCGAAGTGAATTAAGTTGAATGATGAAAGATAATCTCGGTTTATTGTTAGATTTATATGAATTGACTATGGCCCAGGGGTATTGGCAGGCAAAAAAGCATGAGGAGTTAGCCAGCTTTGACTTATTTGTACGGCAGCTGCCACGCAGTCGCGGATATCTTATCAACGCAGGCCTAGAGGATATTCTGGACTATATAGATAATCTAAGGTTTAGCCCTGAGGATATTGATTATCTTAGAAGACAGAATTTATTCAGCGCAGATTTCTTGGATTATCTAGCAAAATTTAAATTCAATGGTGATATCTGGGCAATGTCCGAGGGAGAACTCTTCTTTTCTAATGAACCAGTCATTCGGGTGACCGCCAACATTATTGAAGCTCAGATCTTGGAATCCTTTCTGCTTAATACGGTGAATCTAGCGACTATGATTACCACCAAGGCTTCCAGGGTAGTATCGGTTGCAGCAAATAAAAGGGTATTTGATTTCGCTCTCCGTCGCACGCACGGACAGGATGCCGCCTTAAAGGTAGCACGTTCTTCTTATATAGCGGGATTTGCCGGAACATCCAATGTGCTTGCTGGTAAAATCTATGGTATACCCGTAGTGGGGACAATGGCACATTCTTATGTTATGTGTTTTAAAAAGGAGCTGGATAGTTTTATGAGTTACGCCCGAGCTTTCCCTGATAAAACAACCCTTCTGGTAGATACCTACAATACAAGAAAGGGGATACAGGCGGCAGTTAGAGTCGGGCGGAGGCTTAAGGAAAAAGGCCATAAGCTCCTGGGCATCAGGCTGGACAGTGGTGATTTGACTGCGCAATCAAAAATGGCAAGAAGGATGCTTGATGAAGCAGGGCTTACTGAAGTTGGTATTTTTGCCAGCGGGAATTTAGATGAATACAAGATTTATGAGTTACTAAAAAGAGGAGCAAAGATTGATAATTTCGGAGTAGGCACCAAGATGGGGGTAAGTCAAGATGCACCCTTTATTGATGTTATATATAAAATCAGCGAGATAACCGATGAGACGGGTAACTTTCTTCCCACCATGAAATTAAGCGAGAGCAAAACCACTTTCCCCGGCAGAAAACAGGTTTACCGAATATGTAATTCAAAGGGCAAGTTCCTCCGAGATATATTGGCGTTAGAAACGGAAGAGGTAGAGGGCTTACCCCTGTTAAGGCAAGTAGTATGTAAGGGGAGGATAGTCTATAGTAGGCCGAAATTGAATCAGATTAGGGATTTTGCGAGCCAGAATCTTTCCGCCTTGCCAGAGAAATATAAAAGGATACGCAAGCCGGCAGTATATCCGGTTATCATCAGCAAGCAGCTTAAGAATTTGATTAAAGACTTAACCTCTGAGATAAAAAAGCGCCAAAATGAGCGATAAGATTGTTTTTCTGGATATAGATACTCAGTATGATTTTATGAACCCACGGGGAAGGCTTTATGTTCCGGGCGCAGATAAGTTGATTTCTAATTTTAGACACTTGTTTAGGTTTGCTGAAAAAAACAATATTCCCATAATTTCTTCTCTGGATACCCATAAGAAAAACGACCCAGAATTTAAGCATTTTCCCCCGCATTGCGTGAGGGGCAGCAGGGGACACAGGAAGCTTGAGGTTACTTACGCAAAGAAAACAAAGCAGAATTTTATTATAAAATATACTATTGATATTTTCTCTAACCCCAAACTCAAAAACATATTGAGGCATTTTCAGGTGGTTTATGTTTTTGGTGTTGCTCTGGATTACTGCGTGAAGGCAGCCTGTCTTGGCCTGGTTAAATTAGGTATAAAGACATATTTAATAAGAGATGCCACCAAGGCAGTCTCAAGTAAGGGTAAACGGGAGACTCTAAGATTATTAAAGCAAAAGGGTGTTATCTTCATCAAGACAGCAGAGGTAATTAAGAGATTAAACAGGAGATTACAAGATGACAGACATTAAGGGATTAGCTACCGGAATTGGCAGTTTGCCACAAAAGGATATTGATGCGGCTTTAGATTTAATCTTTAAATATACGCCCCATATTCCATTTTGGCCACAGTTACCCAAGCGGGATAAGCGCGAAGGTATGGTTGTTCAATATAGCGAAGGCCTGCCCTGCCTGCGCTTTAAAAATAATGATTTACTTTTTGATTCATCGAATCAGGACCAGGAATTGGCGCAATTTTACGAACGCATTATCTCCCAGGATAGCGAATATTTCAAAATATCCCCTGATTTTGCCGCAGGCCTCCGGCAGTTTATCTCCCGATTAGAAAAGCAGAACCTTAATAAAATAGAATGCATAAAGGCTCAGATTACCGGGCCATTTACCTTTGCCGCAAGCGTCAACGACAAGGAGGGTAAAGCGATTATTCATAATTCCGTTATCTTCCAGGCGATTTGTGAGGGGTTGGCAATGAAAGCGCGCTGGCAGCTAAAACTGTTCAGTAAATTCGGCAAGCCAATGATTATATTTCTGGATGAGCCTTATTTGGCCTGTTTCGGTTCAGCATTTGCCGCCATAGAGCGCAATAAGGTTGTTTCCGTTTTGAATGAGTTTACCGAGAAGGTTAAGCTGCCCGAGGTGTTAATCGGTGTCCATTGTTGCGGAAATACCGATTGGTCAATATTCACCGAGGTTCCTGATATCGATATTATTAGTTTCGATGCATTTAATTTTCTTGATAGAATACTGTTGTACGCAAAAGACCTTGCCGATTTCTTTAAAAGAAAAGGGATACTGGCCTGGGGGATTGTGCCTACTGGGGACTTTGGTCCGGCAATCAGCGTTTCCATGTTAAGGGATAAGTTGAATCACGCATTTAACCTATTGTTTAACAAAGGGATACAAAAAAAGACTCTTGAAGATAGATTAATCCTTACCCCCTCTTGCGGTTTGGGAGTTCTGGACTGCGATAAGGCAGAGTTGATTTTTAAGTGCTTGGCTGAACTTTCTTCTGCTGTGCGTCAAGAAAGTATTTGACAAAACACATTAATTTTTGTATTATAGAAAGACGTTTTTTTAATTGGAGAGAAAATAATGAAAGAAATTCGAATTCATGCGCGGGCAGGACAGGGGGCAATCACTACTGCTAATATTTTAGGCGAGGCTTACTTTTTAAAGGGTATGTACCCTTACGCCTTTCCCCATTTCGGAGCAGCGCGCATGGGCGCTCCTATGAATGCATTTGTCAGGGTGGATAATAAGCCGGTGCGCAATAGAAGTCAGATTTATGAACCCGATTATGTTATTGTTGTGGACTCAACGCTCATGCGGGGTATTAACTGTTTAGCGGGCTTAAGGGATGACGGCGTGGCAGTGATTAATCAACGAGAAGGAATTCAGATACCCAAGCCAAGATTAAAACAGAGAATATATGTGGTGCCGGCAAACAGGATTGCTCAACAGACCATTGGCAGGCCGCTGGGCAATACTGCACTCCTGGGTGCTTATGCAGCAGCAACAGGGGAGTTAGATTTAGAGACTATTCAAGAAGCCATAAAGGTGCGCTTTGCTGGTAAGATACAGGTAGGTAATCTGGAGGCAGCCAGGCAAGGATTTGAATACATTAAAAAAGAAAAATAATAAATAAGTGTGTAAGTTAAAACTTAAACACTTTACACTCCGAGTGGAGCGGGGGGTAATGTTTGGGCCGATAATCGCTAAACCTGGTTCAAGTCGAAAAAATAAAACCGGTTCCTGGAGAACGGGATCTAAGCCTAAGTTTTTGCAGAAGAATTGCATTGCCTGCAGGCTATGTGTTTTAATTTGCCCTGAGGGCTGTATTGAAGGGGCTGAGAAGAATACATTTCATTGTGATTATGATTATTGCAAGGGTTGCGGTAATTGTGCGCTCATTTGTCCGAAAAAAGATATTGAGATGATTCCTGAGGAGAAATGAAAGAGTTCTTAGAGGGCTCAAAGGCAATAGCGGAAGTTGTCGGTTTATGTAGACCAGGGGTAATCTCTGCTTATCCGATTACTCCCCAGACCCATATAGTAGAAGAGTTAGCACAACTGGTTGCTGACGGTAAGCTTAATTCCCAATTTATCAATGTCGAGAGCGAGCATTCTGCAGCTTCAGTAGTTTTGGGCGCTTCTGCGACGGGCGTGCGGGTTTTTACTGCCACTAGTTCTCAAGGGCTGTTCCTTATGGCCGAGGTTTTATTTAATATCGCAGGGATGCGCCTCCCGGTTGTGCTTACCTGCGCTAATCGGGCAATGTCAGCACCAATCAGTATTTGGAACGACCAGCAGGATTCTGTTTCGTTGCGTGATAGCGGCTTGATTCAGTTCTATGCCGAGAATATCCAGGAGGCAGCAGATTTACATCTGATTGCATACCGGCTGGCTGAAAATAAAGATATTATGCTTCCGGCAATGGTCTGTATTGATGGTTATCTACTGACCCACGGCATTGAGTCAGTGGATATGCCTGAACAAGGACAGGTAGATAAATTTCTACCTCAATATCAGCCCCCTTATAAATTAGATGTCGAAAACCCCTTAACCTTAGGATGTTTGGCTGACCCTGATTATTATATGGAGACGCGCTTTGCTATTCAGGAGACTTACAAAGAAATGCTTAAACTGCTGCCTCAAGTGTTGACAGAGTTTTCATCCATTTTCGGACGTAATTATAGTTTTGTGGAGAGATACCGCTTGGAAGATGCGGAAAAGGCAATTGTGGCAATGGGCTCAGTTTGCGGCACAATTAAGGATGTGGTAGATGAGTTAAGAAAAAAGGGAAAGCGTGTCGGTTTACTTAAGATTTGCTCGTTTCGGCCATTTCCGGCTAAGGAAATTTATAATGCCTTAAAGGGCATCAAAAAGGTGGCGGTATTAGACCGGGCTTTATCTTTAGGTTCCACTGCTCCTCTGCTTAGCGAAATCAAGGCTTTATTCTTTGGTAAGAAAAAAGTGCCAAAAATAATCAGTGGTTTTATTGCTGGGCTGGGTGGCCGCGATATTACCAGGGATAGCGTAAAGCAGATATTTCGTAAGTTAAATCAGAAAGAGATTTCCGGAGAATTCATTGACCTAAAACCGGAATTACTACAAGCCTCGTTAGAAATAAAAACTTAACAACGCTGGAGCCTAAAATAGAAGTTTCTGACGGGGCAAGAGAAATTATGAGCGAGGCTAAGAGAAAATCCCTATTTGCTTCAGGGCATACTGCCTGTGCTGGCTGTGGCCAGTCACTTGCTGCGCGTTTGGTCCTTGATGCTGCCGGGCCAAATACGATTATTACTAACAATACCGGCTGCCTTGAGGTTTTCTCAACCAAATACCCAGAGTCTGCCTGGTGCGTTCCTTGGATTCATTCCCTGTTTGAGAATGCTGCTGCTGTTGCTTCCGGCATTGAGGCAGCGTTAAAATTTCAAGGAAAAAAGGATAAGATTTCTGTCATTGCGCAAGCCGGTGATGGAGGAACAGGAGATATCGGCATGCAGGCTCTCTCCGGTATGTGGGAAAGGGGGCATGATATATTGAGCGTATGCTATGATAACGAGGCTTATGAGAATACCGGGATTCAGAGGAGTGGTTTAACCCCCTATGATGCCAACACTACAACTTCACCGTCAGGAAAACAATCTTTCGGTAATCCTCGGCCCAAAAAGCCAGTACCGGAAATAGCCAATGCTCACGGAATTGCCTATGTAGCCACTGCTTCAGTCGGGTTTCCTCAGGACTTACAGAGAAAGGTAAAGAAGGCATTAGGTATTAAGGGGTCTAAGTATCTTCAAGTTCATGTTCCCTGCCCGCTGGGTTGGGGTTCTCCTTCAGAACTAACTTATCAGATTGCCAGGCTTGCTGTACAAACCGGTCTTTATCCATTAATTGAATACGAGAAAGGCGTATTAACCGGTGTATTTAAGATTACTCCTAAACCGGTTGAGGAATATCTTAAGCCTCAGCGTCGATTCAGACATGTTATGAATAGCCCTGATGAATTAGCCAAGATTCAGGAGATTGCTAATAACAATATAAAGAAGTATAATTTGGTTTCCAGTAGCTGAATAGTATACAAGGGGGGAAATAAATATGGGAAAGCAGGCAAGAGCAATTGTTGATTTGAGCTTAAAGGAAATAGTAAAGGAGCTTAATAAGGCCTATTGTGATGAATGGCTGGCTTTTTATCTTTATTGGTATATCGCACAGGTTGTTTCCGGCAGGCATTACGCCGGCATAAAGGCAGCCTTAGAGGATATTGCTAAGGATGAGTTAGAGCATGCCCAGGAGTTAGCTGATTTAATTACTACACTGGGAGATGTCCCCACAGCTAATCCAATGGATTTAGAGAAGAATGCCAATTTTTCTTATACACTTCCACCTAAGAACAGCGCAGATATCAACCGGATTATCCGCGTGGTGACTGAAGCCGAGGCAGGTGCAATAGAGGTATATCACAAGCTTGCTAAGAAAACCCAAAACAAAGATTTCCATACTAATCAACTGATATTACATATTTTATCCGAAGAGATAAAGCATGAAGAGATGTTCGAAAATCTCTTAGAAAGATAAAGCGGAGGTATGTAATTATGGCTAAGGTAACGGTGGATGCTTCTGTTTGTGTAGGTTGTGGTCTTTGTGAACAACTTTGCCCTGAGGTCTTCAAGGTTAACTCAGAAGGAATTGCCCAGGCTAAGGCTTCGGAGTGCAACCAGCATAATCTTACTGAAATAACTGAGCAGTGTCCGGTAAATGCAATTAAGATTGCCTAAAACTTAAACACCCCGCCTTCGCCTTCTGCCGCATCTTTTTACGACGGAGAAGAAGCTTTACAGTAAGAAGGTGTTTGGCTCATTAAGATTGTGAAAGAGGCGCTCTTTTACGAGACTTTCTCTGATAACAAAGTTAAGTGCCTACTTTGTCCCCAGGGGTGTATTATTCCTCCAGAAAAATCTGGTTTCTGTGGTGTTCGCCAAAATCAAAAGGGGAAGCTCTACAGCCTTATCTATGCGCAAATCACCTCACTCGCTTTAGACCCTATTGAGAAAAAGCCGTTATATCATTACCATCCTGGCGAGTATATTCTTTCTCTTGGCACAAGGGGTTGTAATCTCGCCTGTCTTTTCTGCCAAAACTGGACAATCTCTCAGACGCCTGATGCGCCGCTGGAGCATATATCCTCTGAGGAAATAATCCAACAAGCAAAGAGATACAAATCTTTCGGTATTGCCTATACTTATAATGAACCGTTTATCTGGTATGAGTTTGTTCTGGACACAGCGATTTTAGCCAAAGCCGAGGGCCTAGACAATGTCTTAGTGACAAACGGCTATATTAATCCTGAGCCTTTGGATAAGATTCTGCCCTATATCGATGCAATGAATATCGATTTTAAGTCTATAGAAAATGAATTTTATCAAAAATTTTGTAAGGGGACGTTAGAGCCGGTATTAGCAACAATCAAGCGCGCCGCCAAGGATTGCCATATAGAATTGACAAATCTGATTATTCCTAGTTTAAATGATAGAAAAGAGAATTTTATTAGATTGGTTGACTGGATTTACGAAAATTTAGGTCCCGAGATACCCTTGCATTTCTCACGCTATTTCCCCTGCTATAAAATGGATTTACCCCCTACGCCATTGGCGACATTAAAAAGAGCAGAGGAGGTTGCCCGAAAAAAATTAAGATATGTTTATTTGGGAAATGTGTGAGACTATATCTATACACAGATTCATCATTTAGTTAGGACAAGGCCATTTTTTCTTGTTAGAGGCTTGTGAAAGCGCTTACTTTTTGCCCCTGGAATGCCTTGAAAAATAACTAAAATTGAGTTATATTTAAATTGGGGAAAAAGAATTAATCGCTCTAAAATAGCCTAAAAATTTTTTAATAATTTAGTAATCCGGCATTTCTTCTGCCTTTTTCTATAAAAAGGCAGAAGAAAGGCCACGGAGAATAAGCCGGATCGACAAAAAGTCCATCCGGCTTTTTTATTACACTTAATTATTGATAAGCTAATATCTGGAAATTCAAGGAGAATATTTTGCTTTGCGTTGATTTAGGAATTATCGTATGAATTTTAAGACCTTACTAATCCTTAGCATTATATCCTTTTTCTGTATTTTATTATTTCCCTCCCTTGCTAGCACTACCCCTGCTTTAATCATCGAAGATGTCTTTGATTCTCCTGGCTCATTTTCGCCCAGCGGAGATAATGTTAATAATGAGACTACCATCTCAGCCACAATCAGCGCTTCAGGATTTAAGGGCAACGAGCCATTAGGGCTTACTTGGCAGGTCACGATTAGAGATTTTCAGGGCAAGATAGTAAAAAAACTCTATGAGCGCACAGCCATACAAAACAACAGTCAGGTTACGCTTTCACAGGTTTGGGATGGTCACAATCGCAGAGGAAAACTCGTTACCAACGGCACATATACCTATAAGATAGATATGAGAATAAAGGAAAGGGAGGCGCGACCTGGCTTTGGAGAGATAAGCGTAACAGGCGTGCCGGAATCAGCCGTACCTACCTTAACAATTGAAGATGCAACAGATTTTCCTGACTCATTTTCTCCCGCGATTGACGGCAATGGTGCTACCGGAGGATTTAGTGCTGAAATTTCCATATTTGGATTTGGCGGTTATTTCAAAAAAATTCAAAAATTAGCCCCTACCTGGACATTGCCTATCGGAGATTCTAAAGTAAAGCCGGCAGGATTATTTGTACATAAACAGAGAGTAGCAGGCGTACCGAGATTGAGATTTTTCAACTCTGGGTTAGAAAAAACTTTGGAACATGGATTATCCCTGATGCTGACGGTAAATATACCCATAGAATAGATGCTCGGATTCCGGATTATAGGTAATTAGATTTTTAACCGGTAATATATTTAATCCACTGCAATATAAGATAGGAGGATTTTTCTTAATTCCTTGTAAATCAATAGATTAGAGATATTTTTATTTTTTCTTTTCTAATAAAACTTACCTCTACTTGGCTTGGAAATTGACAGAATAGGACCTATCCGCTGTTTGCTTGCCCCTCCCTAGATTAACAATAAAAACATTGAATAGAAGTGTTTTTTAAGTTATACTTATTATGGGTAAGAATAGACTAATAAGGTATGAGAAGATATCTAAGAAATTTTAAGGGTTTTACATTGATTGAGCTGGTGGTGGGCGTGGGGATTGTTGCTTTTGTTTTGTGCGGTTCAGTCAGTTGTCTGTTTAATGTTATTACATTATCCGAGATAGCAAGAGACAAAACCGTTGCTGTAAATGATGCCCAAAAAGTAATGGAGCAGATTGTGGCTACTTCCTTTTCCAGTATTACCAGCGTTGATTGGACAAGTTGGGCAGAGGATAACGGTTGTAATACCCTAGATAACGAGCAAGTTAATGTTGCTTTTGCGTATCCTGAAGAGTTGGAAGAAGACCCTCTGGATATTGCAGAAGAGCTCCTGCAGATTACGGTTACAGTAACCTGGCAGACAAGAAATAAGCCGCTGTCAGTAAGCCTGGTTACTTTAAGGAAAAAACCAGGTAGTTAAAAGATAGGAAGATACATCTATGAAATACCGTAGTGATAGAGGGGGTTTTACACTTATTGAGCTCATGGTAACCCTGGGCATTTTTGCTTTCTTAATTGTGGCGGTCTATACTTTTTTAGCTGTTGGCGATTCCACAACCGAGGCCGGTCTTACTTATATTGAAATTTCCCAAGATGCCCGATTAGGCATTGACCGAATGATAAACGAGCTTCGCAGTGCCCAGTGCAGTGCGGTAAGTATTCCTGACGGAAGTTATATTACATTTCGGGTTCCCACTAATCCAAATCTTATACAATATTCTTTAGGTGGGATAGATGGAGGGCAACTTATCCGGACCGAGGCAGGGACAGACACCATATTATGCAACAATGCTCATAGTGTCCAATTTAACCCCAGTCCTTTTTCCGGGAGCGTAATATCTATAACCTTACAGACTCAGGAGACTTCGTCATCTCGACATGATTTTACTACGACCTTAAGCGGCAGTGTGAAGGTAAGGAATTAAAAGGAGGTAGAGATGTTTAAGGATAATAAAGGTATTGTTCTTATTACCACTTACACGGTAGTTTTTGTCTTAACAAGCCTGCTTGCCGTCTATGCCGCAAGAAGCATAAATGAGAATAACTTAGCCGAGATAGAAAAAAATAGTGTCGAGGCTTTTTATATAGCCGAGGCAGGTATTCAAAAGGCCCTTTGGATATTTAGTAATAAGGCCCTTTGGGTAACCATTAGTAGCCCAGACCAGATACATAACAATGACTGGCTTACCAGCCAAATCAATACGAATAATAACTTTGGTAACGGGAGTTTTCAGGTTGAAATAACCGGTGATGGTGCAAATAAAACTATTAGAAGCAGTAGTACGATTTCTTCGGTAACCCGCGGAATCCAGGTCCAAATCCAAAATACCTGGTTAGACAAGATCCCGTCAGCTCTATATTCAAGAGGTCCGGTAATGACTAGATTTGATTGGAGGGATGATGCCTATATTGACGGCGGGAATAAGCCCGGTATTTATAGCTGCGAGTATGTATGGAACTGGCCTGACTGGCCTCATGGCCACCACTGGCCTCATCATCACCACTGGAGCGGAGATGACCACATAGAAGGCAATCCGCCTATATTAGAAGACCAGGATACGCCTGAGGCCTTGGAAGATGGTATATGGGATGTTTTTGATTTCAATACCTTAAGGCAGATAGCCCAGGCAAACGGCACTTATTTTGCTGGTGAGGATTATGGTCATCGTCATGGCTCATATTATAATAACCCCTTTAATAGAGCTAATAGGTATACCTTACCAATAGAAGAAGGCCAGACTTATGGGGTATTCTTTTTTGATGCAATAAATGGAGAGCCTCTTGATGACGATGAGGTAGATCCCAGGAATCAAGTAAGGGTGAAGCTGGAAGGAACCACTGAGCCAATGAGCGGAATCATAGTAGTGGTTGGGGATTTGGACATAAAGGATACCAGAAGGTATGATTTCTTATTTGATGGCGTCATCTTGGTTTTGGATGATTTAACAATTCATGATAGCAGACATCATCGGCGCTGGTGGGGCGGAAATGATAGTGATATTTGTATAAGTGGCACTGTTTTAAGCGAGAATCTCCTTGAAAGGGGAAGATGGCGTAGAAAGAATCCCACTGCTCGTATATACAATGCCAGCATTGAATATGACGCAGAGAGCATATCATATATACCAACCCCGTGGGTCGTGGTCCCGGGTTCCTGGCAGGAGATATAAGGAATTACTCAAAAGGCTGTTTCCCATTAAGGTTTCCTTAGAACATTAAAAAATATCCCCTACTTATTCTAAGAATAATTCTTCGGCAAGGCTCTATTAGAAAGTCTTTTCTAATGGGGAAAGTATAAAGGTATTTGGTTTATTTTTTAACTCGGTGAGAAATCGCGTGAAATAGTTCTGTTTTTTTTCTTCCAAGAGATTAGCGGCAAAATCCTGTTTTTCCTGCTCGAATTTCTTTTCATCAGGTCTTAGGCGCTGCTTAATTTTAACCACACAGAATCCTGAAGGAGTGCTAAGTATCTGGCTGATTTGGCCTTCTTTTAGATTCTGTACAGCCTCAAAGAATATATCAGAATCACCTAATCCCTTCACATATCCTCGGCGTTTAAACAATTCTGTTTCACCTGTTTTTAGATTGAATTTCTTGACAGCCTTGGTTAAGCCTAAGACCTCTGCTTCCTTGCGGCAGGCGTTTATTTTGTCTTGAGCAATTTGGCCTGCCTTTTGCTGGCGCAACGCCTGTTTTACTTCATTCTTTACGTCATCAAATGATGGAATATAAGGGTCTTTCTTTTCTTTTAATCCTACAAAATATACAATGTCAGTATCGGTATGGATTGGCTTAGGCCAGATTGTTCCTTCTGAGCTTAGTTTCGGAAGGATTCTTAATATTTCTGTTGACCAGCCAATTTGGGGGATGGGTTCGTTGCTGCTGAAAAACCCCGTTTCTTTGACTTCTAAGTCCCTATCTTTAGCTATATCTTGCAGGTTAAATCCCTGATTGAGTAACTGAGTAATTTTGCTTATTGTTTGTTTATTGCTATAGTCCAGCTCAACATATTCTAAATTATAAGAAATAGGCCTGCTGAATGCTCTAGAGTTTTTATTATAATAATCGAGTAGTTCCTGCTCTTCTATCGAAACCTCATCGAGGAAATCCTGAAGCTGCACTCCGATATAATCAAGACTTATCTGTTCATTGACTTTCTCGTATGCATCCCTCATTTCATCATCGGTTACGGTTATTGTTTGAGTGATTTCCTGATAGAGTTTGGCAAGAATTAAATTATCGCGTATCTCCTCCTCAAATACGCGGGGACTGCTGCGGAAGGCATAGGTAAGCATTTCTTGATAAAGTGCGGGATTAAATCTGCCCTCACTTTGAAAGAAGGGGTATTGTTTAATAAAATCTACTACTTCTTCATCACCTACCCTTATCCTTTTTCTTTTGGCCTCAACAAGCAAAACAATTCTATCCCAAGTTTGAGTTTCTAAATTAAGATATTTCTCTAATTTCGTCAGTTGCTCTTGCCCTAACCGGATTAGGTACTGGTTCCTTACTGCATTATAATTTCTCATGTATTCCTGGATATTTATTGACCTACCGGATACCTTTCCGAGGAAGACCGATTCTTTCCTGCTGCGCAATGTCGATCCGATTCCTCCGAATCCAAAAACAAAAGCAATTATGACGAATATTGCTAAGGCTATCCAGATTCTCTTGGCTGTTCTTTTGTTACGCAGTATCTTAAGCACGGTATTATCGTTGATTCTGCCTTTGCCTTTATTCGCTTTCTAAGTAGACTTGCTAAGCTAAGTTTATCTTAAATTCGTTAACTTGAGAAGTCGGAATAATCTGCCTTGAGGTGGCTTTAAAAGTAGCCTCTGATTTTCTTGGCTGTTCTTTTGTTACGCAGTATCTTAAGCACGGTATTATCGTTGATTCTGCCTTTGCCTTTATTCGCTTTCTAAGTAGACTTGCTAAGCTAAGTTTATCTTAAATTCGTTAACTTGAGAAGTCGGAATAATCTGCCTTGAGGTGGCTTTAAAAGTAGCCTCTGATTTTCTTGGCTGTTCTTTTGTTACGCAGTATCTTAAGCACGGTATTATCGTTGATTCTGCCTTTGCCTTTATTCGCTTTCTAAGTAGACTTGCTA
>CAZQEY010000017.1:0-9607 GCA_964592485.1 uncultured Planctomycetales bacterium | reverse complement strand
AATCTGCCTTGAGGTGGCTTTAAAAGTAGCCTCTGATTTTCTTGGCTGTTCTTTTATTACGCAGTATCTTAAGCATGGTATTATCGTTGATTCTGCCTTTGCCTTTATTCGCTTTCTAAGTAGACTTGCTAAGCTAAGTTTATCTTAAATTCGTTAACTTGAGAAGTCGGAATAATCTGCCTTGAGGTGGCTTTAAAAGTAGCCTCTGATTTTCTTGGCTGTTCTTTTATTACGCAGTATCTTAAGCATGAATATATTATAAATGTATTTTTTTTACTTTACAAGGCAATATTCAATCAGTATAATAAAGGTCTATGAAAAAGTTTAAAATTCCCAAAGTAAGAAAAACCTAGTTGATAACCGCCGTACGCGAAAAACAAAGAGCAAGAAGCTGTGTTGTTGGAAAAAGCAGAGCAGAGCCAAGCCAAGCCAAGCCAAGCAGAAATTTAGAAAACAGCTAAGCTAAAGGAGATGTCAGGATACGATGAAGATATTAAAATTAGGCTTACCTAAAGGAAGTTTACAGGAGGCGACATTTAAATTATTCAAGAAGGCAGGTTTTAATCTTGCCTTATCCAGCCAGCGCTCATATTTTCCCTCAATAGATGACGCCGAGATAGAACCCGTGCTTCTGCGCGCTCAGGAGATGCCTCGTTATGTAGAGTCAGATTTAGATTGTGGTATTACGGGCGAAGATTGGATTTTGGAGAACGGTTCTAAGGTGATAAAGTTTGATGAATTGGTCTATGCCAAGCAATCTCTAAAACAAGTGCGTTGGGTGGTTGCTGTGCCGAGGGATTCATCGATAAAGAAACTGAGCGACCTCAATGGTAAACAGATTGCTACAGAACTGGTTAATGTCACGAAGAGATTCCTGAAGAAGCATAACATAAAAGCAGATGTTGAGTTTAGCTGGGGTGCCACAGAGGTAAAGGTTGCTCAGGGGCTGGTTGAAGCTATAGTTGAGCTTACCGAGACAGGAAGGAGTCTGGAAGCAAACAAATTAAGAGAAATAGCTACGGTTTGCGAATCTACTACTAAATTTATTGCAAATCGTAAGAGTTGGCAGAACCCATGGAAGCAGAGAAAGATGAGACAGATTGCCCTTCTGTTGAAAGGCGCTATAGCCGCGGAAGAAAAAGTGGGTTTAAAAATGAATGTAAGAGAGAAGGATTTAAAAAAGGTGTTGTCTAAATTGCCAGCCTTAAAAAGACCGACAATTTCACCGCTGACTGCCAGGGGTTGGTTGGCATTGGAGACTATAATTGACGAGAGTGTGGTACGTATATTAATTCCTGAGTTAAAAAAAGCAGGCGCAGAGGGAATTATTGAGTATCCATTGAATAAAGTAATATATTAGTTCACAGTTGGTAGTTCATGGTTCGCTGTAAAATCTATGAGCTACAGCGAGGCTAAAAGCCGAGCGCAACTATGAACTTTCCGAGCGACCAAAAGGAGCGAGGAAGATGCCTTGCGGTAGAAAAAGAAAGTTAAGAAAAATCCGTACGCATAAGCGCAAAAAGATGCGTCGCAAATTAAGGCATTTGAAAAAACGCGACTGGGCATAATCGTTAATGATGCGGCGTTTCAATCTATACTTATTCTGCCTATCATCAATCTGTTTATTAAGTATAGCCAAGGCCGAGGCAGGGAACAGCTTAACTGCAAAGGCCCTCTCGCATTATATCCAGGCAGGAATTTATGAACGCCTGAATCAACTGGATGAGTCGGTTAGAGAATATAAGTCGGCACTAAAAGCCGATTATAATAGTCCGCACCTGCATTTAAGATTGGCAGTAGCCTTGGTTAAACAGAACCAGCTCTTGCAGGCAGCCAAGGAATTAAGTCTGGCGATAAGATATTACGAGAGTGAAAGTCCTCCTTCAAATCAGGAAGCCTCCTTTATTGAAGCGCATACATTACTTGCCTTAGTTTACTTCCTGCAGGGTAGATCGAAGGAAGCAACGGATGAATACGAGATAGCCCTGCGCGGAGTGTTAGCTGTTGAGCCTGAGAATATCCGGATACATAAAAGTTTAGGCAGGGTATACCTTCAAAAGAAAAAATTTTCCGATGCGGAAAAGACTTACCGTTTTATCTTGAATCTGGCTCCCTCTGATTTCGAAGCCCATTTTTTTCTGGGGAATATATATGAACAACAGGGCAAAATAGATGAGGCAATCCAGGAGTTTAAGACTACGCTTCGCCTCAATCCCGGATATCCCGATGCCTTAAATTCCTTGGGATATCTTTATGCTGAGGAATCAATTAACTTAGAAGAGGCAGAAGAGATGATTAAACAAGCCTTAATCTATGAGCCCAATAACGGTGCTTATATTGATAGTTTAGGCTGGATATATTTTAAGCAGGGCAAATACGAAAAAGCAACAGAGAAATTAGAACAGGCAGTTCAGTTTTTATCGGACCCCGTTATCTATGAACATCTAGGCGATGTTTACCTTAAACAGCACAATATCATTAAGGCAAGAGAAAATTGGCAGAAATCTTTAGAAATTGATTCTGAGGAAAATCCGCGGGTTATAGAGAAATTAGAACAACATAAGTGACCCCGCCCTTTCAACAGAGTAGCGTAGGTTTAGGGTAAGAAAGGGCGGGGGAACTTACCCCTCACTCAGCTTTCAATTTATTATATAAAAAGCTGAGTGAGGGGTTAAATTCGCCCAGACAACTTACGTCGTCCTTCGGACTCCGTAAGTTGTGGGCTCATTTAATATGAAATATCCAACAGGGCAAATAATAAAGAAATTAGAGGATATAGCAAAAGAGATTAGGCGGTTGATTATCCAGATGCTGGCGCGGGCTGGTTCAGGTCACCCCGGTGGGAGCCTTTCCGCCACTGATTTAATTACCTGTCTTTATTTTGGAAGTTCTGCTGATGGTTCGCCGATCCTAAGATATAATCCCAAACAGCCGAACTGGCCAGAGCGCGACCGTTTTCATATGTCCAAAGGTCATTGCTGTCCGCTTTGGTATGCGGTATTGGCCAAGAGTGGATTCTTTCCCATCAGAGAGTTATGGACCTTAAGAAGGCTGGGTTCTATACTGCAGGGGCATCCTGACCGCCGCACGCCTGGAGTGGAGGTAGCTAGCGGTTCTCTGGGGCAGGGTTTGTCCGTGGGATTAGGAATGAGTTTGGCGGCAAAAATTGATAAGAGGCCTTCTCGGGTCTATATCCTTTTAGGGGATGGTGAGATTCAAGAGGGCAATATATGGGAAGCAGCTATGGCAGCAAGCCACTATAATTGTGATAATCTCTGTGCCATTTTGGATTATAATGGATTTCAAATTGACGGTAAGGTTAAAGATATAATGAATCTGGAGCCTCTGTCTGATAAATGGCGCGCCTTTGGTTGGAATGTTATAGAAATAGACGGCCATAATATAAAAGAGATCCTTTGTGCTTATCAACAAGCAAAAAACCAGAATAAAAGACCGACGATTATTATTGCCCATACCACTAAGGGCAAAGGGGTTTCTTTTATGGAAAATGTTGCTGATTTTCATGGAAGGGCGCCAACCCCTCAAGAGGCAGAGATAGCATTAAAAGAGTTAGAATAATTTTTTCGTTATAGGGTTATTGAGTTATATGGTTATAGGATTTGAACCCAAGTAACCCAATAACAAAAATAGGATATAAAAATGGAGTTAATTTATCAGCGCGACATTTATGGCAAGACTCTGGTTGAATTAGGTAAAAAAGATAAGGATATTGTAGTTTTGGATGCTGATTTGTCCGGCTCAACGCGCACGGGCTTTTTTGCCAAAGAATACCCTGGGCGTTTCTTTAATTTTGGAGTGGCGGAACAGAATATGATGGCAACAGCTGCGGGCTTGGCTAGCTGCGGCAAGACCGTATTTGCTTCTACGTTCGCTATGTTTGCTACCGGGCGTGCCTGGGATCAAGTAAGAAATACGATTTGCTATAATAATTTTAATGTTAAGATTGTTGCAACGCACGCTGGCATTACCGTGGGAGAGGATGGCTCCAGCCATCAGGCCTTAGAGGATATTGCACTTATGCGACTTATTCCTAATATAAAGATTATTGTCCCCTGTGACGGTCCTCAGACGCGTGATGCAGTTATTGTGGCAGCAAATAATCCTGGCCCATTCTATATCCGTTTGGGCAGGGCAAAATTCTCCACCATTGAGGGCAGAAAAGAGTTCAAATTTGGCAAGGCAGAGACGATAAGAGAGGGTAGTGATGTTACCCTGATTGCTTGTGGTTTGATGGTTAAATTTGCCATTGATGCCTGCGATACCTTATCCAAAGAGGGTATTAAGGCAGGAGTAATTAATCTGCATACCATAAAACCCATCGATTCTGAAGCTATCATTAAAGCAGCAAAACAGACACAGCGTATAGTAGTCTGTGAAGAGCACAGCATTGCCGGAGGCCTTGCCTGCTGCATTGACGAGTCTTTATCGCATGACTGCTCGGTGAAGGTGGCGCGCATTGGAATTAAGGGACAGTTTGGTCAATCAGGAAACCCGGATGAACTTTTAGAGAAGTACGGTTTAACCCCTCAAGAGATTGTGAAAGCAGCGCACTCTCTACTCCAGTGAAAGCTTTGAGTCTTTGCTCATATGCGAAGTTAAATCTCTATTTAGAGATTTTAGGAAAATTGCCTGGTAATTACCATTCAATAGTTACCCTATTCGAAAGAATAGACCTTTCTGACCAGATCAAATTAAAACTCCTACCAAACAGACAGATACGATTAGTCCTTTCGGGTCTTTCCCTGTCGCCGAGTAATAATAATCTGGCTTACAGGGCAGCCAGCTTATTGCAGAGAGATTTTAAAGTCAAGCAGGGGGTCCAGATTAGCATAAGGAAGAATATACCGGTTTCTGCCGGATTGGGAGGAGGTTCGAGTAATGCAGCGGTTGTTTTGTCGGGGCTTAATAAGCTCTGGGGATTAAATCTAAAACTTAAGGATTTAGCGTCCTTTGGCCGCAGGATAGGTTCGGATGTCCCCTTTTTCCTGTACGATTCTTCCTTTGCCTGTGGCACCTTACGAGGGGATAAGATAAAGATTTTGAGATTACCGGTTAAATTCTGGCATATTATCGTAGTCCCTAGAATTAAAATCTTAAGCTCTTCAGTTTATAAGGTATGGGACAGGAGGCATAAAAGAGCTGAGGGGTTGAATCCTTTAGAGATAGCGAACCGTTCGATTGGTAAAAAATCTCTAACGGGATTGACAAATCACCAAACAGTAATTAGAATATTAAAGTCGGCCTTATTAAGAAAAGACCTGTTGTTGATAGGTAGACTCCTGTTTAATTCGCTTGAGGAGGTTAACATATCCAGGTATGCGGCTATCGGGAAGATAAAATCCTTGCTTTCTAATTTAGGTCTTGAGGCAATTTCCATGAGTGGGAGTGGTCCGTCTGTATTTGGTTTAGCATCTTCCAGAAAGGAGGCTTATGCAGCAGTAAGACAACTCAGGGCAAAATCAGGCAATTGGGATGTGTTTATAGCAAAGACCGTATAATTTTTGAGACAACTAGCGCCTCGTAACATAGAATCATAAATAGGGTTACTCGGCACTAATAGTGAGTCACTCTCGTAAAGAATTATGTAACGAGGTATTGGGAGGCAGACGATGGAAATAACCGAAGTAAGGATATTCTTGAAAGATTCTCCAGACAAGAAACTAAAAGCTTATGCAACAGTTACCTTTGATAATGCCTTCGTGGTAAGAAACATCAAGGTAATTGAAGGCGCAAGCGGTGTCTTTATCGCTATGCCCTCACGCAAAATAAAACAACCCTGCCCAAAATGTGGCTTCAGGAATGAAATACGTTCTAAATTTTGTAACCAGTGCGGTGGGCAACTCCCCTTGGCTCCTCGGCCGATAAGCGCGGACCAACCACAGAGCAGTTCAGCCGAGCATAAAGATATTGCTCATCCGATAACCCAATCTTTTAGAGAATATCTACAAAAGAGAGTTTTAGAATCCTACGAGAAAGAGAGGACTGCCGGTTAGGTTCAGCCTTACAACTTATGTGTTATCATGACCTCCATAAGTTGTGGCTTCACTTAGATTTTTGGGACGTTGGCTTCTCCGCCTTTGGCGGGGGGGAGGGTTAGATTGAAATGTTGCCCGGTGGTGTAATCGGTAACACACCAGAATTTGGATCTGGTTTTTGAGGTTCGAGTCCTCACCGGGCAGTATTAAGTGAGTTAGGAGAATAAGGACAATCATGAACAATAATCTTGCGGTTATAATCTTAGCAGCTGGTCGAGGCGAGCGAATGAAATCCGAATTACCCAAGGTTCTCCATCCTATTGCCGGAAGGCCGATGTTGGGCTATGTCTTGGATTTAGCGGCAAGCCTAAAGCCTAAGTTGCAAATTTGTGTTTTGGGGCACAAATTTGAAATAGTCAGAGACTATATTAAAAAACAAAAAAGGCAAGTAAAAATAGTAATCCAGAAGAGGCTCCTTGGTAGTGCTGATGCAGTAAAACAGGCCAAGCCTATATTAAGGGATTTTAAGGGAACGGTTTTGGTGCTTTATGCGGATAATCCCCTCCTTAAGACTAAAACCGTTAAGGCGTTAATTCAGCATCACCAGAAGACCAATGCCGCGGGCACTCTACTGGTAGCCACTTTTGATAATCCCAAAGACCATGGTCGAATTATCCGGGATAGCTCTTATAATATCTTGCGGATTGTTGAAGAGACTCAGGCTAATGACTATGAGAAGGATATTAAAGAGATAAACACCGGCATTTCCTGTTTTAATAAAGAGAAACTCTTCTGGGCACTCAATCGAGTTAAGCTTAACCCCCGTAAAAGAGAATATTATTTTACTTCTATAATCCAGATACTTAACAGGCAAAGGGCACTTATTGAATCTCTAAGATTAGAAGACCCACAGGAGGCTATAGGAATAAATAAGCAATCAGATTTATCCCAGGCAGATAAGGTTATGCAACAGAGATTACTGCAGACCTTGATGGAGAAGGGGGTAAGGATTATTGACCCTGTCTCTACCAGAGTTTGCTGGGATACGCGGATTCAGAAGGGTAGCGTAGTTTTTCCCTTTACAGTTGTGGAAAGTAATGTTAAAATTGGTAAGAATTGTCGTCTTGGTCCCTTCTGTCATTTGAGAGAAAATGTAGTTATTCAGGACAACGGCACAATTGGCAATTTTACAGAGGTATCACGTTCGAAAATTGGCCGGGGGACAGTTGCCAAGCATTTTTGCTATCTGGGTGACAGCCGTATCGGAAAAGGCGTAAACATCGGTGCCGGTACGGTAACAGCAAACTTTGATGGCAAGAAAAAGGCGGTTACAATAATTGGTGATAAAGCCTTTATCGGTTCAGATACCGTTTTAGTTGCCCCATTAAAAGTAGGAAGGCGTGCGAGGACTGGCGCAGGAAGCGTTATACCCAAGAATAAGAATGTGCCGTCCAATACAACAGTAGCAGGGGTACCGGCAAGACCCCTTAAAAGAAAGTAACAGAAACCGGATGCCAGTCTGGTATCCGGCTTCTGGCAAACGAACTGAGGCGGAAATGGACAAATTAGCAATATTTACTGGCAATGCCAACCCGAAATTGGCTGAGGGTATTTGTAGCTATCTGGGGGTTTCTTTGGGAAATGCGTTAGTAGCCAGATTTAGCGAGGGTGAGATTCGTGTCAAGATTAATGAGAATGTGCGTGGTAAGAATGTCTTTCTGGTTCAGCCTACCTGTCCTCCCCCCAATGAAAACCTTATGGAACTTTTAATTATGCTTGATGCCTTCCGTCGTGCTTCGGCAAAGAGTATTACCGCCGTAATTCCCTATTTTGGCTATGCGCGCCAGGACAGAAAAGACCAGCCCCGCGTACCGATAACAGCAAAGTTAACAGCTAATCTCATCGCTACCGCCGGCGCCAGCCGCATTCTCACCATGGATTTACATGCCGGGCAAATTCAGGGATTTTTCGATATACCGCTGGACCATCTTTATGCTGTCGGTGTCTTTATTGAATATTTTTCTCAGTGCAATCTCCGCAATAAGGTAGTAGTTTCTCCCGATGTAGGTGGAATAAAGATGGCCCGGGCATATGCCAAGAGATTAAATGCCGGGTTAGCAATTATTGATAAGCGGCGTGTTTCTCCGGAAAAATCCGAGGCTATCCATATTTTAGGCGAGGTTAAAGGAATGAATACGATAATTGTTGATGACCTTATTGCTACGGGGGGCTCCTTGATTGAGGCAGTGGAGGCGTTAAAGAAAGCAGGCGCAGGCGAGATTCGCGCAGCAATCAGTCATGGCGTTCTCTCCGGTCAGGCAGTTGAGCTAATTGATAATTGTCGGCATTTAAGTGAACTGTTGATTACCGATAGTATACCCCTGCCCGATGAGAAGAAAATTGATAAAATTAAGATTTTATCTATTGCAAACTTATTGGGTGAGGCAATTAAACGTATACATCGCGAAGAGTCGGTCAGTTCCCTGTTTGATTAAATAATCGAAGCTATAATTTGCCCCGCCCTTTTGGTTCGTTTAACGCTTAAGTTAACTACCCCAAGGGCGGGGCTCATTAAATATGCAAAAGGTAATCTTAGAAGCTCAAGTACGCCCGGAACAAGGCAAGTCTAAAGCCAAACTATTAAGACGCAGTGGTTTTATTCCCGCTGTGCTCTATGTAGCTGGTAAGGATTCTCAGAGTGTAAAATTGAGCCGACATGATTTTTTGCGCTTCATTCATCAATATCATCTAGAAAGCACAGTAATCAATCTAAAGATAGGGCCCGCCTCGTTAGAAAAAGATTTTTCAAAGGGACACGTTAGGAATACCAAAGCTTCGGAGAAAGAAGATAAGGTAAAGGCCCAGAAGTCACGGACAGTCACGGTCTTAGTGAAGGATGTGCAATATGACCCAGTTAAAGAAGACATCATCCATATAGATTTTCAAGAGATAAGTTTGACTTCAAAGATTAAAGTAAATGTAGGGATTGTTTCTAAGGGAGAGCCGGTCGGGGTTAAACAGGAGGGTGGTACGCTGAATCATTTACTTTGGGAATTAGAGGTGGAGTGTTTGCCTACCCAGATACCCAAAGAAATTCCGGTGGATGTTTCGCAGCTTAAGATCGGAGATGTCATTCATGTCCGGGATTTAACTTTACCCGCAGATGTAAAGGTAATAAACGACCCCGAGTCCTTGGTTTTTTCTTTGGAGCACCCGATTAAAGAAGAGGAGATAGCTCCGGCTGCTGCCGCTGCCGAAGGCGAGGAGCCAACCGAGCCCGAGGTAATTAAGGAGAAAAAGGAAATTCCCGAAGAAGGAGAAAAGGGAAAGGCAGAAGCAAAACCACAAAAAGAAGAAAAGGAGGGGAAAAAAGAAAAAGGGGAATGAGATTAATTGTTGGATTAGGCAATCCCGGGCGGATTTATAAATATAGCCGGCATAATATAGGGGCCCTGCTGATAAATCTCTTGACTAAGAGATGGGGCATTAAAATAAAACCAGACCTGAATACCAGGTCTTGCCTGGGTCGAGGCAGTATCGAAGATAGAGAAGTGATTTTAGCTTATCCCCTCTGCTTTATGAATCTTATCGGGCATTCAATTAAACTGCTG
>CAZQEY010000016.1:0-38889 GCA_964592485.1 uncultured Planctomycetales bacterium | reverse complement strand
AACTGATTTTGCCTATCCAGATTATTACAGAAAAATGTAACGGTTGTAGTTTATGCGTAAAGGCCTGTCCCTTTGATGCTATTCGGATTGTGGATAAGAAGGCAGTTATTGATTTGAATAAGTGTAACCTTTGCGGTGCCTGTGTGCCTGTTTGTAAGTTTACGGCAATTCTATTAGAGAAACCAGAACCCAGAGCAGAGAAACCAGATATAGAAGACTACAAAGGTGTGTGGGTGTTTGCTGAGCAGAAGAAGGCCAAGGTGCAGCCGGTGGTTTTTGAGCTGTTAGCCAAAGCAAGGGAATTGGCAGAAGGGTTAAGTACCGAGGTTTCTGCGGTGATACTGGGAAATGAGTTAAAACATGAAATCCAGAGATTAATCTGGCAGGGGGCAGATAAGGTTTATGTAGTTGAGAATGAAAAATTGGCTAATTTTCAGGATGAGCCCTACACTAATGTTTTAGCAGAGCTAATAAAGAAATACAAGCCGCAGATTGTGTTAACCGGAGCGACTTCAATCGGCCGTTCCCTCATCTCCCGGGTAGCAGTAAAGATACATACTGGTTTAACAGCTGACTGTACCGGTTTGGATATTGACCGAGAAGATAAGCTGCTTTTACAGACCCGTCCGGCATTTGGCGGTAATATTATGGCCACAATTATTACACCCAATCACCGGCCTCAGATGGCTACCGTCAGGCATAAGGTCTTTACACCACGCACACCTGATAATAAAAGAAAGGGCGAGGTTATCCGTGAGCAGTTTGATGGAAGGCATCTCTGTAGCCGGGCAAAGCTATTGGAGATAGTGGAGGAATTAGAATCTACGGTAAATCTCGCTGAGGCAGACGTCATTGTTTCTGGCGGCCGAGGTATGGGTGGAGCAGAGAATTTCAAGATTCTGGAAGAATTGGCCCGGGTTTTGAATGCTGCAGTAGGTGCTTCGCGGGCAGCAGTGGATTCCGGCTGGATGCCTTATTCCCATCAGGTTGGTCAGACCGGCAGAACTGTTTGTCCAAAGATATATATTGCCTGCGGTATTTCCGGACAGATTCAGCATTTGGTGGGAATGCAGTCCTCAGAGATAATCGTTGCCATCAATAAAGACCCCGATGCTCCGATATTTAAGGTGGCAACTTACGGAATTATTGGCGACCTTTTTAAAATTGTTCCTGCTTTAACCAAAAGACTCAAATCAGTCCTCAATCCTTCGACTAAAGCTCAGGATTGATGGTGAGCGTAGTCGAACCATCAAAATAACTCCCCGTACGATTTTCATCTTTTTTCAGATATATAGTAATATATTACATTTTTATGTTAATAAATGTAAAGATTCTCCTTGACAAATTACCTTTTTGTTATAAACTTGGTTAAGTAAACAAAAAAAGGAAAGTGTCAAATTAGCTCAATTAAATGCGCGATGATAAATCAAACTTTAATGACCATAACTGAGTTAGCCAACTATCTTAAGGTAACCCGGCGGACTATTTATGAGTGGCTAAAGGATAAGAAGATTCCGGCAGTGAAACTTATTGGCCAATGGAGGTTTAAAAAAGACAAAATTGACGAGTGGCTGGAAAGACAAACCAAGGTCTAACTAGATTTTTATTCCATCAGAGAAAGGAGAAACAGGATGTTCTTAAAAGAATTACAATTAGTTGGATTTAAATCATTTCCCGAGAGGACGACGCTTAAATTTGACTCGGGAATTACCGCCATTGTCGGACCAAATGGTTGCGGCAAGAGCAATGTCTTTGATGGGATTCGCTGGGTTTTAGGCGAGCAGTCAACAAAGGCATTGCGCAGTTTAAAGATGGAGGATGTTATCTTTAATGGTGCAGATGGCAAGTCTCCATTGGGAATGGCTGAGGTAACCCTTATCTTTTCTAACAAGAGCAGGAGATTGGTCTTTGATAGCGATGAGGTTGAGATTTGCCGGCGCATATTCCGTTCGGGAGAAAGCCAGTATTTATTAAACAAGGCGCCGGTACGCCTGAAAGATATCACAGATTTATTTATGGGAACCGGCATTGGTACAGAGAGTTATTCATTAATTGAGCAGGGCAAAATCGGCTTGATTTTAAGCACCCGCCCGGAAGAGCGGCGCTTGATATTTGATGAGGTAAGCGGGATTATTAAATATAAGACACAGAAAAAGGAAGCCATAAGAAAACTAGAGGAGACCGAACAGAATCTGTTGCGCATCAGCGATATTATTGCTGAGGTAAAACGGGAGATTAACTCATTAGAAAGGCAAGCCAATAAAGCCAGGCGTTATAAACAGACCTTTGAAGAACTAAAAAGCAAAGAGATAAAACTAGCAGGTTTAGAAATTAGCGAAATTGATGAACAAAAGCAAGGTCTATTTACTAAGATAAATGCCTCCCAAGATAATATTAACTCTTATGAGGCGCAAGCCCGGGGGATAGAAGAAGAAATATCACTCAGGTTAAATAAAATACAACAATTAGAACAGGAAATCTCCGATAATCACGATAGACTGATAAATACCCGTAATCTGATTGATGGTAATACACAGCGGATTCAAATAAATCAAGAGAGGATTGAGGAGCTAAACAGCCGCATCCTTAATCTGAAAGACCAGTTGGAAACCGTCAAGATGCGTATCCAGACAGCCCGTAAGAATCTTGAAGATTTCCAAAAGGAATACAGTGACTTAAAGGAGAATATTAAGCAAAAACAGACGCTATTATCCCAAAAGCAACAGCAATACGAGGAGGCAGATTACAATATTGAGTCATCACAAAAAAAGATAAAGCAATCCAAAGGTCTTATTCTGGATTTAGTGGCTGCCAATTCCCAGATAAAGAACGAGATTACTGATTTACAGGCGCATCTGAAGAGTCTGGTTTTAAGAAGAAAGAGGTTGGATATCGAGAAGATAAAGAGTAAAGAAGAGAGAGATAATTTAAGCCAACTGCTTAATCAACATACTCGTGAATTGGATAGTATAAAAAACCAACTTAATAGTATAAGGGATGAGCAAAGGCAGACTCAACAGGGACTTGCCTCTGAGCTTAATACTCAAGAGAGAATAAAACAAGATATACAGGGACTAGAGAATGACAGGATTGCTCTTCAATCACAGAAGGAATTCCTGGAGGAATTAAAACTTAAATATGAGGGAATCAGCCAGTCCTTGAATGCGGTGGTTTATCTTGACCGCCGTCCTAAGGATGATATTTCCGGGATGGTTATCAAGGTAAAAACACCACCCTCGCCGATAACCAAGCAGGAAAGCACTTATATTACAAATCTGAAATTTAAACTCCAGGGACAGGCTAAACCGATGCCTCTAGAAACCAAGACAATCACTCAGAAGATAGAGCAGATTCAATCTGAGATTGACCAAAAACAGGAACAACAAAAGGCTATTCAAAAAAGGATTCAGGAATTAAATCAGATTCTGGGAGATTTAGACGAGAAATCAGGGACTCAGGAGAGGCTGGCCAGTAATAAGAGTATACAGATTGACAATCTAACAGAGCAATTAAATAAGATAAATCAGGAGTACGAGGTGGTTAATCTGGAGATAGAAGATTTAGATACTCAGATTGAGCAATTGAACAATAAACAGACACAACTGGAAACAAAACTAAAGGAGGCAGGAGAGCAACAAGGTAAGGAGGAGGAAGCAATCGCTTCTTTGGAGGATTCTATTGTCCAGTTGCGCTCTTTGCGAGAGAAGACACTCATTGATATTGCTCAGATTAAGACTGAGATAGAGAATCAGGATGCGCACCTCAGCCGACAGGATGAAACACAAGCCCTTTTAGAGAATTCCTTCCAAGAGAACCAACAACTCTATCAGAGCAATTTAAATGAAATTCAGCAATCAGAGTCAAGGATTAAACAATTATCCGAGGAGGCGGAAAGATTAGAGCGGCAGAATGCCCAGACGGATGAGGAGAGGATTAGATTAAGCAACGAGCAAGTCAAACAACAGGCAGAATTTAAACAGTTAAATATGCTTCAAGAGCAAGCCAATCACCAGATTCTCCTGTTTAGTCAAAATATTGAAAGTGCAAAGAAACAGATTTATGAGTACCAGATGCAGGTACAGGAACTTGATTTTAAGCAGAAGAGCATTCGTGACAGAATCAGCCAGGTTTATAAAGTCGATTTAGAAGATTACTCTGATGCGGGAACTTCTCAAGAGCAAGATAAGGAAATTTTAACTACCAGTATCTCTGAATTAAAACAGAAGATAGACTCTCAGGGGACAGTGAATCTAATTGCTATTGAAGAATATGAGGAATTGAAAAAGAGATATGATTTTCTTACCCAGCAGCAGGATGATTTAAACCAGGCAAAGCATTCTCTTAATACGGCAATTAATAAAATGAATCGGACAACCCGACAGATGTTTTTGGATACCTTTAAAAAGATCCAGGTGGAATTTCGCAGTTACTTCCGCCTACTCTTTGGAGGGGGTGATACTCAGATTGTATTGACTGATGAAACCAACCCGTTAGAATCAGGCATTGAGATTATCTGTCGGCCTCAGGGCAAAAAGCTTCAGAATGTTCTTGCCCTTTCCGGAGGAGAAAAGTCGCTCGCCGCAGTTGCCTTGATTTTTGCAATCTTTAAGGTAAAACCGGCGCCCTTCTGTGTGCTTGATGAGATAGATGCGGCTTTAGATGAAGCAAATATCGATCGCTTTAGTACAACCCTGCAGGAGTTCGCCAAGAATTCACAATTTCTAATAATCACTCACAATAAGAGAACAATTGCTAATGCTGATGTTATGTACGGGATTACTATGCAGGAGTCGGGAATTTCTAAAATTGTTTCGGTAAAATTTTCTTAACCCCGTACATTTTTAGCATCGATATCTTTTTTGTTTAATCTGTTTAGAAATGTAGTCTGTTCCCTGCGCATCTTTCCCTTGTCCCCTTAGAAAATAATGCTATAATAATATTCTAAAAAATCCTCTAACGACGTCTGTCCCCTTAGAAATATTAAGACACTAAAAAGAAGATGGAATTTCTAACAGGACTTGCAAGTCGGCTAAATTTATGGTATTTTACTTCTCTATGAACAGCCCTATTCGTAAAATCAGAGAACGAGCAAAGGTCCAGCCTAAGACAATTATCCTACCTGAATTTAAGGATTCGCGCATAAGAGAAGCAGCCAAGATTATCGAAAAAGAAGGGGTCGCTAGAATTTTGCTTCTGGACAGGATGGATTCTCAGATGAAAGAAAAATATGCACAAGATTTTTTCACTCTACGCAAAGATAAAGGGGTGAGTCTGGAAAAAGCCAGAGAAATAACCTCTCGCCCTCTTTATTACGCAGCAATGATGGTTAGGCAGAACGCTGCCGATGGCTTTGTTGCCGGCGCTGAACATACGACACCTGATGTGGCGCGAGCAGCAATTCACTGCTTTGGCGTTGACCCTCGGATAAAAGTGGCTTGCAGTTGTTTTATTATGGTATTACCAGATTCTTCCTGGGCTGATAAGGGGGTTTTTGTTTTTGCTGATTGTGGAATTGTGCCTCAACCAGATAGTCGGCAACTAGCCTATATTGCTATATCAGCAGCTGAGTTAGCCAAGAAGGTTCTAGGGATTTATCCACGCATTGCCCTATTAAGCTACTCTACAAAGGGTTCTGCGAAGGGTGAGACAGTTAGAAGGGTATCTGAGGCAGTGGAATTTGTTCATCAAATGAGACCCGAACTTTTAGTGGATGGCGAATTACAGCTTGATGCGGCGATTGTTCCTGATGTAGCCAAAACAAAACACGCTGCTGCTATTTTAGGAGGAAGAGCGAATGTGCTTATCTTTCCCAACTTAGACGCCGGTAATATCAGTTATAAGTTAGTGCAGAGACTTGCTAAAGCAAGGGCAATCGGGCCAATAATCCTGGGGTTAAATTATCCCTGTAGCGATTTATCGAGAGGATGTTCGGTTGAGGATATTGTTGATTGCGTTGCCGTAACTGCGATTAGAGCGCAATTTCGAAAATAGCAAATACTGTAATTAAATTCTAGAGTCTGGATACTGGATACTAAATGCTGGATACTGGTGTCCGGTACTTGTTATTAATTATACCTCAATCTTTGCGAATAAAAGAGTATGTATTAAGAATCAAATATCCGGGACCGATGAATATTTTAGTTATTAACTGCGGCAGTTCTTCCATAAAATACGAGTTGTTTGATATGCCCAGGGAGAGGAGTCTGATTAGGGGAGGCCTTGAGCATATCGGTGAAGAGGGCGCTAAGATTAGGGACCATTATTCAGGATTAAAGATAATCTTAGACAGAATAACCCCCCATACCAACAGAAAGAGTGTTGCTGCGAAGGTAAATAGGCTTGATGCTGTTGGGCATCGCCTGGTGCATGGAGGTGAAAGGTTCCAAAAGCCAGCTTTAATTGATAAACAGGTTATATCTGGAATCCGGGCTTGTTGTAGACTCGCACCCCTGCATAATCCCGCTAATCTTGAGGGGATAATTGCTGCCTGTCGCTTACTCGGCAATAAACTTCCCCAGGTCGCTGTTTTTGATACCGCCTTTTACTCGCATTTGCCTAATTTTGCCTATATCTATGGTCTTCCTTACGAGTTTTATCAGAGGTTTGCTATAAGAAGATACGGCTTTCATGGCACAAGCCATGAATATGTAGCTGGGGAGGCCAGTTTAATGCTAAAGCAGCCCCTGGCGAAACTGAAGATAATTACCTGCCATTTAGGCAACGGCTGTAGCATTACAGCAATAAAAGGAGGCTGGGCTATTGATACAAGTATGGGTTTTACTCCCTTAGAGGGTTTGGTTATGGGTACGCGTTGCGGAGATATTGACCCAGCAGTGATTACGTATCTGGTGCGTGATAAGGGCTGGAATATTAATAAGGTAGACCAGATTCTAAATAAGCAAAGCGGACTTAAAGGAATCTCAGGGTTGAGTAATGATATGCGTCGGTTAGAAAGAGAGGCAAAATTAGGAAATCAGCGGGCAAGGCTGGCTATTGATATCTTTATCTATCGGATTAGAAAATATATTGGAGCCTATATGGCAATTATGGGCGGTTGCGATGCGGTTGTGTTTACCGGTGGTATTGGTGAACATCAAACTAAGATACGGCGGAGGATTTGCTCAAGACTTTTTACCCATTTCAAGAAAAGACCTGCCATTTTGGTAATTCCTACCCAGGAAGGCTTAATGATTGCCCGTAAGAGTTACCAGTTAATTTACGGAGGAAGAAGATAAGATGTTACGCACAATACTAAAATCTAAGATTCACCGAGCAAGGGTTACGGAGGCCCAGCTTTATTATCCGGGCAGCATCACCATAGACTACCGGCTTATGCAGGCCGCGGATATTCTTGAGGGAGAGAAGGTGGAGGTTTTGAATCTGAATACGGGTGAGCGCATTGAGACATATGCAATCAGCGGCAAGGAAGATTCAGGAATAATCTGCCTAAATGGACCAGCGGCGCGCAGTGGCTATGTGGGCGATGAGATAATCATCCTTTCTTATTGTTTAGTTGATGAGCGCCAGGTTCGTGAATTAAAATCAAGGGTTGTTTATGTAGATGAAAAAAATCACCTCAAGGCCTGACTTCTCGCCGTAGTGAAATCAGCTCAAGTAGCGGGAGCAAAGATTTACTAATAATTTGGCTGAAGTATTGGGTGTATATATCAGCACTAGGCCTGAAAAATCAATCCCGCTCTTATAGATGAGCGAAGTCACCTCAAGAAGTGACTTCTACTCGTATTGAAACCAGTTCAAGCAGCAGGAGTTAAGATTAACTAACAATCCGGCTGAAGTGTTGGGTGTATCTCAGCGCCAGGCCTGAAAAACGAAGCTCGTTCTTAACTCGCTCTTATGGATGGAGAGAATTATCTCAAGAAAAAGCCGACTTCCTGAATGGTTTAGGCAAGATATCCCTGATACGCAAACTTTGGCAAGATTCCGCTCTTTAAAAAAACAAGGAGTAAATACGGTTTGCCTGGAGGCAAAGTGTCCGAATTGGTTTAGGTGTTTAACAGCAAGGAGCCTTGCCTTTATGATTCTGGGCAATTGCTGTACGCGCAAGTGCTTATTCTGTGCAGTAGAGAAATCCAGAGAGAAATCCCTTTCTTTGGATAAACAAGAGCCTTACCGTATACTGAAGGTAGTAAAGAACCTCGGTCTTAATTTCGTAATCATTACCTCGGTAACCCGCGATGACTTAGATGATTATGGCGCAGAGCAATTTACTCGGACAATCAGCCTCATTCGCAATTATAAGCCGGGTATAATAATAGAGGTTCTTATTCCTGATTTTCTCGAGTTTGGCCTCAGTCAAGTTGCGGCAGCCCGCCCGGATGTCTTAGCCCATAATTTAGAAACAGTACCGCGTTTATATCGCAGGATACGCAGAGAAGCCAACTATCAACGCTCCTTACAGGTTCTTGCCCAGACGAAAAAACTCGCCCCCAATTTAATTACTAAATCATCCCTGCTTTTAGGTATGGGAGAAAGAGAAGAAGAGGTTGTTTGGGTCATGGATGATTTGCGTAGGGTGGGTTGCGATATTTTAGTTTTAGGTCAATATCTTGCCCCTACGCCAAAGCATTATCCGGTGAAGGAGTTTGTTCCTATTGAGCAGTTTCAAAGATATAAGGATATGGCGCTTAGTTCGGGATTCAGGGCAGTTTTAGCCTCGCCTTTGGCGCGTACATCCTATCAGGCGCAGGAGGTATTTAATAGTCTAAAGCGTCAAATAACTCCACACCCAGATGATGCGGTCGTAGTGTCTCTTCGTAGTAACCGGGCGCGGGGGCTCCTAAAAAATGCGTAAGATAATCTCACTTTTAATAAGGATAAGTATCAGCGTTGGAATTTTACTTTTCTTATTTAAGAGGGTCGATTTAAATAAGATTATCCAGATTATTTCCCATATTAACAAGCCAATCTTAATCCTTGTTTTTCTACTAATTATGTTAATCTATTTCATTGGGTTTCTGCGTTGGAAAATGTTGCTTATCGGATTGGGATTAAATTTACCCCGTTCTTTAATACTTAAATCATTTTGCCTCGGGTATTTTTCCAATCTTTTTTTTCCTTCGACAATAGGTGGAGATTTTCTGCGTAGTATCGATTTAGGTTTGCGCACACAAAGGCCGAGGCGGGTGGTAACCAGCGTTATTTTAGACCGATTAAGCGGATATTGTGCCTTAGTTGTTGTTGCCTTATTTGCTCTATTGCTGGGTCGTGAGATTATTACTGACACAGCGATATTCTTTGCCGTGGGTGTCATTTCGGCCTTGCTGTTAGGAATTTTAGCAATATTATTTAACAATTTTTTATTCTCAAAGAGCACTAAATTATTGCATTTCTTTGGCAGGATAGGGCAGGCCTTAAGCAATCTGCACTATGAAATATATAATTTTCGCAATCAGAAGAGGATTATCATAAAGAACTTTATTTATTCTTTAATCATTCAAGCAACTATGTCATTTTCGGTTTATCTAATTAGTCTCGCCTTTGGAGTAAGAATCAGCCCTATTTATTTTTTTATTCTAGTTCCAATAATTAACACTATATCTGCATTTCCTGTCTCTATTGCTGGCCTGGGATTAAGAGAAGCAAGCAGTATGTATTTTTTTACTAAGGTAGGGATGCCGGGAGAAGTCGCGCTGAGCGTAGCGCTCTTAAGCTTCTTGTTAATCTTTCTATTTGGATTGAGTGGAGGTATTATTTATGTTATTACATATTCCCATAAGAAGACTGCAGTTTAATCCTTTACTTATGCCTTTAGCCGCCTTTTAACTAGATTTGCTAAGTTAAGTTTATGTTAAATTCGTCAACTTGAGAAATTGGATAGTCTAACTTGAGGCGATTGAAAACCCATGGCTCTACTTTTCATAAGAAGGCTGAGGTTTAATCCTTTACTTCTGCCTCCAGCCGCTTTTAGACAAGGCTTGCTAAATAGAGCTTCAGTTTAATGCGTTAAGTTGGAAAAGTCGGATAATTTACCTTGAAGCGGTTTAAAACAAGAGGCGCTATCTATTTCCTTACATATTCCCATAAGAAGGCTGAGGTTTAATCCTTCACTACTGCCTCCAGTCGCATTTAAATAAGACTTGCCAAATTGACCTTCAGCTGAATTCGTTAAGTTGAAAAAGTTCAATCGCAACTAAGACAGAAAAGTCAGAGAAATCGAGAATTACCCAAGATAGAGCTATCCCGCCAACAGCAAGAAACAATAAATCAGGAAGCAAGCAAATTCTGGAAGTAATCCCCAAAATAAGAAAGCGCTTTCCTAAATGCCGCCCTTTTTTGTTCCATAGGTTATTAAACAGCTGGGGTTGACATAACTACAAAATTATGTTATACTTATACAAAATTTATACAATATAATGGGGGAATAAGGAATAATTTTGAATTATCTTAAGAGTATAAACTGGGTAGATATTTTTGTTGTAATCCTTTTAACTAGAATATGTTACGTAGCTGTAAAAACCGGACTCCCCACCGAGATATTTAAATTATTAGGGACAATTTGCGCAATCTACCTCGCCTGTCATTATTACATCAGGGTTAGTAATTTTCTAAATAATTACCTTCACCTAAAGGGGGAAGGGGGGGTGGATTTTTTAAATTTTCTTGCGTTTTTAGCATTAGCTTCTTTGGGGTATTTTATCTTTGTAATTATTAGAGGGGTATTTGTAAAGTTAATAAGAATGGAAGCGGTTTCATTATTGAATAGCTGGGGCTCATTTATATTGGGCATAGGTCGTTTTTGTTTATTTGCTAGCTTACTCTTTTTTATTCTGACTATTTCCAATATCGGTTATTTAAAGCATAGCCTAACAGATTCCTTTTCAGGTCCCAAACTTTTTAAATTGGCTCCGAAGGTTTATACATCTTTGTGGGATAATCTTATGTCTCGCTTTATTGATAAAGAGGCATTTAACAAGTCAATCCTTGAGGTCCAGAGCAGTCCCCCAGAATGAAATTATCTCATCTGTATAATCAAGCAATAAAATTAGGCAGGCTTTGTGACCCGCGCGGCAATCGCCCTTGGAAATATGCTGATTCAGCCATTATCTTTGGCAAGCCCGATATTGAAGTTAAAAAGATTTTGGTTGGTATTGATATAGAGATAGGTGAACTTTTACTTGCTGATAAACTGCGTTCAACCCAGGGATTGGATTTGGTAATTTCTCATCATCCTGAGGGAAAGGCCTTGGCCAATTTTTATGAGGTAATGCACTTACAGGTCGATATTTTAAAAAGCGTGGGTATTGAGCCTGCTGTGGCGCGGCAATTGGTTGAAGAAAGATATGCAGAGGTTCAGAGGAAGATTTCGCCGGTTAATCATATGCGCACATCGGATGCAGCGCGACTCCTGAATATACCTTTTATGTGTTTGCATACGCCGGCAGACAATTATGCCTCTGTTTTTATTCAGAGGTTATTAGAGAAAAATAAACCAAAGAGATTAGAGGAGCTAATCAATATTTTAGAAAAGATTCCTGAGTATCGGCAAGCAAAAAAGATTAATGCCGGCCCGCGGATTATTTTGGGTAATCCACGGAGTTTCGTGGGTAAGTTTTTTGTAGAAATGACCGGCGGTACGGAGGGGTCAAAAAAGGCGTTTGATAAACTTGTCAAAAAGGGTATAAGGACCTTGGTTTCTATGCACCTGAGTGAAGAGCATTTTCGCAAGGTAAGAGAAGTAAGTCTTAATGTGGTTATTGCCGGGCATATTTCTTCAGATACCCTTGGCCTTAATTTGCTTTTAGACGGAATTGAAAAGGAGGAAAGATTACAGGTAATCAATTGTTCGGGATTCCGTAGATTCAAACATAATTCTAATGGCAGGTTATATTCCTCAAAATTTATTAGACGAGATTCTAAATAGAGTAGATATCGTTGAGTTAATCTCGGGGTTTTTCCCCCTTAAGCGTGCCGGGCGTAATTTTAAGGCACTCTGTCCTTTCCATCATGAGAAAACCCCTTCGTTTATGGTAAATCCCCAGCGGCAAATCTTTCATTGTTTTGGCTGCGGAAAAGGAGGAAATGCGTTTAGTTTTCTCATGGAATACGAGCGCATGGATTTTCTTGATGTAGTCAAAACATTGGCAAGTAAAACAGGGGTGACCCTACCTGAGCCAGGCTCAGCAAGTTCCAGCGCTGGACATATCTCCGCTCTTTATAAAATAAATGAACTGGCTTGCAGTTTTTACCAGAATGTCTTAAATTCGCAGAATGGGGTATCTGGACGGGAGTATTTAAATAGACGTAATATAGAGAATGAAAATCTTGGTCTTTTCCGGCTAGGCCTAAGCCTGGATAAATGGGATGGTTTATTAAGCTTCCTTCGCAGCAAGAATATAAATCTCTCTCTGTTGGAGAAGTCAGGTTTGATTTGCCCTCGAAAGGAGGCAGGTTATTACGATCGATTTCGCAAGCGCCTTATCTTTCCGATATTTGATGTAAAGAATCGTGTGGTTGCTTTCGGTGCTCGCGTGCTTATAGATAATTCAAACGGGGCTAAATATATCAATTCTCCGGAAAGTTTAATCTATGTTAAGGGAAGGCATCTTTACGGACTCAATCTCAGTCGTGAAGCAATAAGGCAAGAGGATTCGGCAATCGTAGTGGAGGGCTACTTTGATTGCATAACTGTTTATCAAGCAGGGATAAGAAACATAGTTGCCTCTCTGGGTACGAGCTTGACTCTGGAGCAGATAAGATTACTAAAAAGATACACTCATAATATTGTAATGGTCTATGATTCTGATCAGGCAGGTCAAGAGGCTACCTTACGCAGCCTCGACATGCTTATTCAAGAGTCGATGAATGTACGGGTTGCACTTCTGCCTCCTGATTCTGACCCCGATTCTTTTGTACGTAAATTCGGCATTGAGGTTTTTGCTGAGAGAATTAATAATGCTAAGGGCCTGTTTGATTACAAATTAGATTTCTTGATTCGCCGCTATGACGTGGCTAAGCCCGAGGGTAAGGCCTGCATTGCTCAGGAAATGTTGATTTCTCTCAGTAATTTTAAAGATACTATATTGCAATCTGAATATGTCCGCAGACTTGCCGAGGCAATAGACATTAAAGAAGAGGCTTTAATTATCGAGCTAAAGAAGGTAAGGGACAAAAATTCATACAAGACTCCGGTATTATTAATGAAGAGTACTTCTTTAAAGATTAATCCCACAGAGAGACTATTAATAAATCTCGTCCTTAGGGAAACCGAATTGGTTAATCGACTTAAGCTTATACTCGACCCCGATGATTTTCAGGATGCAAGAATTGCCCGGGTTTTTTCGCTAATCTGTGATTTGATTTCACAGGGTAAACCTATTGAGGTCCATCGCCTGATTGCTTACCTAGATGATCGGGAGTCGGCGCTTCTGGTTTCTGAACTATTAGCTGTTGATGAAGAGCTTCCCCCGAAAGATACTGAGGAAGTTTTGAATGATTGTATTACCAGGATTAAAAACCTACGCTTAAATTCAAGATGTCAATCCCTGCAGAAGCAGATAAAGATAGCTCAGCAGGAAGGCAACCACGAGCAATTAAATCGCTTGGTTGCCGAATTTCAGGATTTGCAGCGCTTGCGGGTCAGCCCCGTTAAAAATGTAATTTCTAACGGTGTTCATTGAAGGAGGATAAATGAAAAAAAGAAGCATAACTAAAAAAGAGATAGACAAGATTGCTGCTCTTGGTAAAGAAAAAGGGTTTTTAACTTATGATGAAGTAAATAATCTTTTACCGGAAGATGTTTGTTCCTCCGGAGATATCGACCGCCTTTTTGACCTTCTGGGCAACCAGGATATTCCGGTTGTGGAAAATGTGACACTAATACACAAAAAGGCAAAAAGAGAAGAGGAGCTTGCGCTTAAAAAGACACTAGGTTTAGAGTCAGCTAAGGCCGAACAGAGATTTCTCCCGCTGGATGATCCGGTAAAGATGTACCTGAAGCAAATGGGCTCAGTTTCTTTACTTTCCCGCCAGGAAGAGATTGAGCTCGCTAAAAGAATAGAAGATGCGGAGATGAAGTTTAGACAGGCAGTTTTCCCCTGTCCATTTGCACGGGGCGCAGTCCTAAGTATTGCCAATAATATATTAGAGGGAAGATTGAATCTGGAAGATGTGGTCAAGGATGATTTGACCGCTAAGCGCCAGCTCGTGTTTAAAAAGATTGTTAGGTTAACCAAGTTATTGCGTCGAACACGCCGCCAGACTAATTGCGTTAATCTACTTTTAAAATTTAATCTCACCACTTGGGTGATTGAATCGATTGTAAATGAAATGATTAAATTAGTAGATGAATTAAGGCAGATAGAGCGACAGAAAAATGTTACCAGAAAAATAGCAAAAAGAATAAGAAAGAAAACAATTCTTTATCAATTGGGTAATTGGTCATACTCGAAGATAAAGGCCAGATTGAGGGAGATTTGCATTGCTCAGGCCAAATTTAATCGTACAAAAAGGCAACTGGTCGAGGCAAATCTAAGGCTGGTAGTAAGCATTGCCAAGAAATACACCAATCGCGGCCTATCCTTTTTAGACCTGATTCAGGAGGGCAATATTGGTCTTATGCGTGCAGTGGAAAAATTTGAGTACAAGCGGGGTTATAAATTCTCCACCTATGCTACCTGGTGGATAAGACAGGCGATTACTCGTTCAATCGCTGATCAAGCCCGGACAATTAGAATCCCCGTGCATATGACCGAAACAATAAATAAAATCATCCGTTTATCTCATCAATTTGTTCAGGAGAAAGGCCGTCAGCCTACTCCCGAGGAAATAGCCGTCAAACTTCGTCTGCCTCAAGAGAAGATAAAGTCAATTCTTAAGATAGCTCAGGAACCCATATCTTTACAGTTGCCTATCGGGGATGAAGGAGATACAAATTTTGGTGATTTTATTCAAGATAAAAAAGCCATTTCACCAGCAAACACTACTGTTCATTCAATGCTCAGAGAGGAAATGAGGGCAATGTTGGCTACTTTGGGCTCACGGGAGAGAAGAATATTATCCTTGCGCTTTGGGTTAGAGGACGATTCATCACATACCTTAGAGGATGTGGGTAGAGTATTTAAGGTAACCCGTGAACGTGTACGCCAAATCGAAGCAAAGGCATTGAAGAAATTGCGCCATCCTAGTCGTTCAAGAAGATTGCGTCCTTTTCTTGATATGAGTCTTTCTCAGGAGCGAAACCATTAATACTGTTAGATTGTAACTATCCAGAGTTATAAACCTGTATAAAAGAAATAATAATAGCAGGAGAGAGATTACAGGCATTATCAAAATGGGGGATAATGATGGAGCAAAGAAGAAAATTCTGGGAAATCAATTTAACTGTCCACATTTTTAATTATGCCCTAATTGCCGCAACTGCACTTTTTCTTATTATATTTTATGCAATATGTAAAATAATAGTAGAGCTGCAGCATTCTTTAGTCTGGCAAATTTACTTAATTATTTTGCAGATAGCTCTTACCGGATTCTTTGTAATCCTTTTGATCGTCATATTTCTTGTCTTACATCGTGTCTTAGGGCCAATTCCTCGTATGGAGAAAATTTTAGAGAAAGTAATCAACGGAGATCGCTCTCTACGCATAACTATACGGGAAAAGGATATCATTCATCCTTTTGTAGATAAGTTGAATAAACTTCTTGATTTACTTGAGCAAAAGGAAAAGAGCTAAAAATCCACCTCTCCAAGTCCAAGCCAAGCCCAAGCATTATGCCGAAGATATTCTTCAATTTGCCGTCAGCACACAAAAAATCTTTACGATCCCTTAGAATCTGTTAATATAAAAATTCATATTAGCAGTAGTGTATTACGAGCAGCTTAACCTGCCTTCGCTCTTTAAGAGCTCTAGGGAGCTATGGTGGGTCCTCCGAAGATAAGTCCACCGATGGTATTGAGGGCACAGAAGGATTGGTCAAGTTGTTGCATCCACGTAGTTATGGATTAACGGGCACTTAGTTCAGTGGGAGAACGTTCGCCTCACATGCGAAAGGTCGCAGGTTCAATCCCTGCAGTGCCCATACTCAAATTTATAACACAGCTCTCGGCGTATTGTCAGTTGATTTTTATAACACTCAACTCTCTTAAAAAATCAAAAAGCATAACGGATGTAAAAAGGCCGCTGGTTTTGGATGTGTTGGGCAAATGAAATGTAGGAGGGAGGATGTAATGATAAACGAAATGATAAACGATGTGTTCGAGGACTTATACCACCTTCTTCGGGAACAGGCCAGCTCTTGGCAAAACTGGAGAAAAACAGGCAATAAAGATTACCTCGACTCCTTTTTTCAAATCACGAAGATGGTTATCCGCGATTGTCTTGTAGCTGGCCTATTTGAGGCTACACTTTCAAATGTACATCGTTGTGTTGAAACGACAATAGCAGTCGGCGCAACACAACTTCACTTATCCCTTACGGATATTCGCAATTGGGATGATAAGTATCGGAAAGTTATAGCTTTGGATGGGGCATTTCGTGAAGTTGCCACGGAAGCAATGGAACTTTTTAAAAAGGCGAGTGCATTATTTCATGCTTCAATTGTAGATGAAGGTGAAGTTCATTCCGCACTTGAGGCTTTTAAGGAATGTGCCTCTTCGGCAGAACATAACCCCTATGCTAGGCAATTATATTGTCAAGCTCTGCATGAATGTGGGGATGTTTATCGTACATTGGGCATCTCTGCTGATGGTCAAAAACGCAAGGATTTCCTACAAATGTCTCTCCAGTATTATGATAAGTGTATCGCTGCTTGCAAAGACGAATTCCAAGATTCCATTGTTGCGGACAGTCTTACAGGGAAAGGAAGAACATTGATAGAAATTTGCCCTCTAAAAAACGAGAAGGATATACGTGCCCTATTTGGTCATGCTTACGACTTATATAAGACCGCTAGAGATCGAGTGGATAAAATCAGAACCCTTCAAGATTACCTTACCATGCTTGATGATAGAATTAAAACCCAAGAATCAAGTTGCTAACAAAAAAGGGGGACGGTTCTATTTTTATTGAAAAAATCCTGTTAGATTTTACCTCCTTTTCTGGATTTGTTAACTTGAAAAGTCAGGATAATCTGCAGCATTATATATAAAAATACTGTAAGGAATACACTCTGCCTTAAAGAAAATCTTTACAATCCCCATTAAATCTGGTAATATAATTTTTTAAGCCGTTGCGAACGATAGGCTTTTGTTAATTATTCGCTTTGTTAGGATTAAGTGAACGACCCCTCGACTCTTGAAGGTAAAACATAGAGTCTCGGGGCTTCGCCTTTTTCAAAAGGCTCGCGGGCCCATAGCTCAGCGGTAGAGCAGGTGACTCATAATCACTTGGTCGGAGGTTCGAATCCTTCTGGGCCCAGCAATTGAAAATTTTAGTCTGGAAATCAAAAAAGGGGAGCTCAAAGGGAAGTGTCCGATGTTGATTTAAAGGAACAGATTAACTGGTTAATAAAATTACAGGCTGTTGATAGACAGATTCATTTTTTGCAACAAGAGAAGCAAAATATACCGGTAAAATTAAAAGAATTGGAAGAAGCGTTTGCTAAGAAAAAAGAGAATTTAGGCAATTTAGAAAAAAAAGGGTTAGATTTACAAAGGCAGAGGAAGGCAAAGGAGTTGGAACTTGCGTCAAAGGAAGAGGAAGCACGCAAGATGCAAACCCAGCTTTATCAAATCAAGACTAATAAGGAATACAGTGCTAAGTTGAAAGAGATTGACGCAGTCAAGGCGGATATTTCTGCGTTGGAGGATGCGGCTTTAATTTTATTCGAAGAGGCGGATAAATTAAAGAACGAAATAAATAAGGAAAAACAATTCCTTACCGAAGAGGAAAAAAAGACTAATGCCCAGAAGCAACAATTAGATATACGTAGCAAGGAGATTGAGGATAAGCTATCCCAGTTACAGTCGCAGAGAAGTCAGATTACTCAGCAGATTAATCCCGAGATTTTAACCAAGTATGAGAAAATCCTTAACAATCGCGATTATTTAGCAATTGTCAAGGTGGAAAAAGATGCCTGTCAGGGCTGTTTTATGAATGTGCCGCCCCAGGTGATTAATCTTATTAAGATGTACGACAATCTTGTTATCTGTGAGGTATGCCAACGAATTTTGTATATAGAGGATGAAGGCATAGGTTCTTGATAGTTATCCGCTGAAAGTGGATATACTTACTTAGGGTTTTATTTGGAGGTTTGGATAAGCAATAGTGAGCGAATTGGAGATTTACATTGATGGCGCATCCCAGGGAAATCCCGGCCCATCGGGGATAGGTGCGATTATTATCCAAAATGGTCGGCTAATCAAAAATATATCTGTGCATTTAGGGATTCAGACCAATAATGTTGCTGAATATATGGCTTTAATCTTTGGTTTACAGGAAGCCCTGATTCTTCGTGCCAGTGCCGTAAGGATATATACAGACAGCCAATTGCTTTGTCGGCAGATAAACAATGAATATAAAATAAAAAGTCCTAACCTAATTGGTTTATATTCTCAGGTTAAGCATTTGTTATCTGCTTTTGATTGTGCGCAAGTGAAATATATCTCCCGCGATAATAATCACGGAGCAGACAAATTAGCAAAAAAGGCAATAACCCCCCACACCCGCCTCTTATAAAGAATAATTACATAGCAAGTAGGTGTGGGGATAAAGGCAAAATAATACTTGCAGGCCGAGGTGGCTACTCTGCATTTGGATTGCAGAGAGGAAAGTCCGAACTCCGAAGGGCAGCGTGGTTGCTAACAGCGACTTCCGGCATTAATGCTGGAAAGGAAAGTGCCACAGAAAATATACCGCCCCGCCCTTTTGGATTTGTGAAATTATTCAACCATCTCCAAAAGGGCGAGGTAAGGGTGAAAAGGTAGTGTAAGAGACTACCGGGTTGTGTGTGAACACAGCCGCAAGGCAAACCCCACGCGGAGCAAGATCATACAGAGACGAGAGCTGGCCCGGTTCGCTATAAAGTCTCGGGTAGGTCGCTAAATCCCTATGGTAACATCGGGATAAGAGAAATAGCCCCTAAAAACAGAATTCGGCTTATTGGCCTGCGTAATTAATCAAAGTTGGAATTTAGAATAGCGTAAAGCTGATAGTATATAATTCCATATTTATTGTTTTTATAAACACTATACGCTAGTTGGAATGAGATACATTTAACCTATACGCTAAATGCTACCCGCTGAACGCTAAAGAAGAGGAGGTTGTTATGTCTGGTCATTCAAAATGGGCAAGTATAAAGCATAAAAAGGCAGCTACCGATGCCAAGAAAGGGCAGCTTTATACTAAGATTATAAAGGAGATTACTATTGCTGCGCGAAATGGAGGAGGTAATCCCGATACAAACGCTAGCCTACGGACAGCGATTGCTAAAGCCAAAGAAGCGAATATGCCTTCGGATAATGTCAAAAATGCAATAAAAAGGGGAACCGGAGAGTTGCCCGGCATTACCTATGAGTCAGTAGCCTACGAGGGTTACGGCCCGGCAGGTGTGGCAATTATGATTGAAGCTCTTACTGATAATAAAAACCGCACTACTGCGGAACTGCGTAATATCTTTTCAAAAAAGGGTGGTAATCTTGCTGGTGCAGGTTCGGTTAGCTGGATGTTTTCTAAAAAGGGCTACATTTTAGTAGATAAGAGTCAATCCAAAGAAGAAGAATTAATGGGACTAATTTTAGAAGCAGGGGCAGAGGATATGAAATCCTCAGATAAAAATTATGAGATTACTACCGCTGTACAAGATTTAGAATCAGTAAAAAAAGCACTTAATCAAAAGGGGATTACTCCTGCGGTAGCAGAGTTGACAATGGTGCCCGCCTCTACAATCAAGATTAAAGCTCCTGATACTGCAAAGCAAATCTTAGGTTTGGTTGAGGCATTAGAGGATCATGAAGACGTGCAGCAGGTTTATTCCAATTTTGACATTCCCGATGAAATCTTAGAACAGAGTTCTGTCTCTTAATATGCGAATAATGGGGATTGATCCTGCCTTGAGTATTACGGGCTTCGGGGCAATTGATGAGACCAGCTCCGGTTTATGTTTAATTGATGCAGGCATTGTAAAAACTAAATCTAATATTTCCTTACCGGCAAGGCTGGCGATAATTCATCAGGGAATTTTAAAGATATTTAAGGAATTAAAGCCTGACTGCATAATTTTAGAAAAAGTTTATGTTCATTACCGTCATCCAACCACAGCCTATATTTTAGGTCAGGCACGCGGCATTATTTGTTTAGCTAGTGCCGAAGTACATTTGCCCTTATTTGAATATTCAGCAACACGAGTTAAAAAAGCAATAGTCGGAGGAGGCTTAGCGTCCAAGACTCAGATTCAGAGAATGGTTACCGGCATTTTAGGTTTGAGACAATTGCCTAAATATCAAGACATAACCGATGCTCTTGCATTGGCAATTGCCCACAGTTATATTGCTAAATCTAATCGCCGATTATCCAAGCTAAGCGAAGAACGATGATTTCGCGGATATCGGGAAAGATAGTCAAAGAGGGAACTGATTTTCTGCTGGTTGAAATCGGTGGCATAAGTTATGAGATATTCCTGCCTCAGACGGTAATGCAGCGGGTAAGAGAAAATCAGGACCCTGATGGACGCATAAATTTAATAACCTACTATTATCATCAATTAGAGCCTTCCCGAAGTATACCTGTGCTTATCGGTTTTCTTAATGAGATAGAAAGGGATTTTTTTCAGCAGTTTATTACAGTTTCGGGCATTGGTCCCCGCGCAGCCCTGCGGGCTTTGAATAAACCTATATCGGTAATCGCCCAAGCAATTGATGAAGGTAATATTAATTTTCTTAAATCCCTTCCCGGTATTGGTCATCAACGAGCAAAAGAAATTGTCGCTAAACTCCAGGGTAAGGTTGGTAAATTTGGCTTAATTCAGGATTCTTGGATTGCCCAACTGGAGGCAAGAAAGGATATTGCTAAGGATGCCTTGGCAGTGCTGACGCAATTACAGTATAAGAAATCTGAGGCAAAGATGATGATTGACAAGGCCTTAAAAGACGCTCCCGACCTTAAAACCAGTGAAGAATTACTTAATAAGATTTATAAGCAGAAACAAAAAGAATAAGCCGATTTAATAAAATTGATAAACAAGAAATATGACTGAGGGGAATCCACAGGCTATTATCGAAGCTTTATTGTTTGTTAGTGAAAAGCCGCTACTGATTGAGCAGATACGCCGTGTTATAGACGATTTAGATTCAGCAGGGATTCGGGAGATACTGGAGCAGTTGAAGGCAGAATATTCAAATTCGAATCGCGGTATGCGCATTATAGAGGTAGCCGGTGGTTTTCAGATGGTTACCGCTTCAGAGTTGAATTCATTTTTGAAGAAATATTATCAAAAGGCCCCGGAGAGATTGTCTCGTCCGACACTGGAGACGCTGTCAATAATTGCTTACAAGCAACCGATAACACGAATGGAGATAGAAAGTATAAGAGGAGTAGATGTTAGTGGTATAGTAAAGAATTTAATAAATAAAGGTTTGCTGCGAACTGCTGGCAGAAAGAAAGCTCCCGGCCGGCCAATTGTTTATATCACCACTCGTCAGTTCTTGGAATATTTTGGTTTAAGGTCCTTAGAGGAATTGCCAAAAATAGAAGAGTTTGCTAAAGCGGAGGTAGGTAGGGATGAATTTAAAAGAATTACGCCGTAAAATTGACCAACTTGATACTCGTTTGATTAATTTACTCAATCAGCGTGCGCGCGTTGCCTTAGGGATTGCCCAGGCTAAAAAAGACCAGGGCCAGGCGCGTTATTCCCCCGACCGAGAAAAACAGATTTTAAGTCGCATCTCGCGTATAAACCCAGGCCCACTTTCATCGGCAGCAGTAGAAGCAGTCTATCGAGAAATTATGTCAAGCAGCTTAGCTCAATACAAACCTTTAGTGATTGCTTACTTAGGACCGCAGGCTAGCTTTACTCACCAGGCAGCACTAAAGAAATTTGGCTCCCAGGTGGTATATGCCCCTTCTAATTCAATTAATGATGTTTTTAGCGATGTAGAAAAAGGTAGTGCAGATTATGGAGTTGTGCCTATTGAGAATTCCATTGAAGGAGCAATTACCCACACCTTAGATATGTTTGTCGATTCTGATTTAAAGATATGTGCTCAGATTATTTTGGAGGTTTCTCATAATCTTCTGGGGAATTATCCAAAGTCAAAGATAAAGCGCATATATTCTAATCCACAGGTATTTGCTCAATGTCGTAGTTGGCTGGATAGGAATCTAGCCAACGTAGAGAAAATCGAGGTTTCTTCAAGTGCGCGCGCTGCCCAGATTGTCAAAAAGATAAAAAATAGCGCTTGCATTGCTTCTTTACTGGCGGCTAAGATTTATAAGCTAAAGGTGATTGCTCAAAGTATTGAGGACAGCCCTCATAATGTTACGCGGTTTTTGGTGATTAGTAAATATGAAATTAATCCCACCGATTCAGACCGCACCTCGCTACTTTTCTCGATTAAAGATAGGGTTGGAGCACTGCATGATATGCTCATTCCATTTAAGAAATACCGGATCAATCTTACCAAGATTGAATCGCGGCCTTCAAAAAAGAAGGCCTGGGATTATTATTTCTTCATTGATTTAATCGGTCATTATAAAGATAGCAAAGTAAAAAAAGCCTTAGAAGAGTTAGAGGGTAAATGTAAGTTTTTAAAAGTCCTCGGTTCTTATCCTGTATAGATTTATGTCATTAGTCAGAAAAAATATAGTTAATCTCGTTCCTTATCAGCCAGGAAAGCCGATTGAAGAGGTTAAGCGGCAATTGAATCTTAAGGATGTAATCAAGCTTGCCTCCAATGAGAATCCCCTTGGGGTAAGTCCGAGAGCAAGGCTGGCAATAAAAAAGGCTTTAGGTGAAGTTAATCGTTATCCGGAGGGAAGCTGTTTTTACTTACGCCAGAGACTTTCCCGCAAGTTAAGATTGAAGCCGGAGTTGTTTATATTTGGCAACGGTTCGGATGAACTAATTGATATTATTATTAAGACCTTTGTTGAGGAGGATGAAAATATCATAACGGCCGATATAACCTTTCTTGAGTATCAAATTTTAGCTCAGGTGCTTGGGCGCCGGTTAATTAAGGTGCGATTACGCGATTTTACCTATGACCTAGAAGCCATACTTAAAAAAATTAATAAAAAGACCAAGGTCATCTTTATTGCCAATCCAAATAACCCCACCGGTACCTATGTAAACAAAAAACAGTTAGATGAATTCCTGAGCGGGATACCCAGTCGCGTCATTGTTGTTTTAGATGAGGCCTATGATATTTTTATTGATGTTGCTGATTTTCCTCGAAGCCTGGAGTATTTAAAAAGAGATAATATAATAATCCTGAAGACCTTCTCCAAGGCCTATGGTCTGGCAGGTTTACGAATCGGGTATGCTATAGCTTCTGCCCGGTTAATCTCTTATATGCAAAGAGCCAGACAGCCATTTAATGTGAATCTCCTTGCTCAGGCAGGGGCAGCCGCAGCATTGCAAGACCGCACTTTTATTAAAAAGACAAGGAGGATTATTTTGCAAGGCAAGGATTATCTTTATCGCCAACTGAATAAGTTGGGCTTGCGGTTTGTGCCTTCGGTGGCTAATTTTATTCTCATTGATGTAGGCAGGAATGGCAAGGCGCTTCATAAACAGATGCTTAAGTTCGGTGTGATTGTTCGTGATATGCAGCAATATGGATTAGATAGTTTTATCCGCGTAACTATTGGCATGCCGTCAGAAAATGAGAGATTTATTGAAGTATTAAAGAGGGTATTAAGAAAGTGAGGCAAAGATGATTATCGTATTACAACGGGATGCAACCCAGCAGCAGATGGATTATATTATTCAACGCGTAAAGAAATTGGGCTTGACTCCCCACGTATCTCGCGGGGTTGAGCGAACAATCATTGGCGTAATAGGGCCGGAGGATGTCTTGCGGGTAACGCCCCTGGAGGTATTTCCCGGAGTAGAAAAGGTTTTACCTATTTTGACTCCCTACCGGTTGGTTTCCCGTGAGTTTAAGTCTGAGAGTTCAATTATTGATTTGGGTAAAAATGTAAAGATTGGGACAGACAAGGTTGTGGTTATGGCTGGCCCTTGCGCAATAGAGAATCTCGAGCTTCTTCGGGAGATCGCCTCTAGCGTTAAGGAGCAGGGTGTGGCGGTTTTACGTGGTGGGGCCTTTAAACCACGCACATCTCCTTACAGCTTTCAGGGTTTGGGCCAGGAGGGGTTGAAATACCTAAGGCGGGTAGGAGATGAGTTGGGGATGGTCACGGTTACTGAAGTTATGGATTCACGTGATGTTAAGCTGGTTGCGCGCTATGCCGATGTATTGCAGATTGGTGCCCGTAATATGCAGAATTTTAATTTGTTGCGTGAGGTAGGTGAGACGCAAAAGCCAATTCTCCTGAAGAGAGGGATGTCTTCTACGATAAAAGAGTGGTTAATGTCAGCTGAATATATTCTATCTGGAGGCAATTTTAATGTTATCTTATGCGAACGGGGAATTCGCACCTTTGAAGACTTCACACGCAATACCTTAGATGTAAGCGCAGTCCTGGCGGTAAAGCAACTGTCGCATTTGCCAGTAATTGTTGACCCCAGTCATGCTGCAGGTAAATGGAATTTGGTTCCTGCTCTTTCTAAGGCAGCGGTAGCTGCGGGTTGTGACGGTTTGATTATTGAGGTGCATTCCCATCCTGAAGAGGCGCTGTCTGACGGAGCACAGTCACTTCTGCCGGAAAAATTCACCCAACTAATGCAAGAATTGAAGATATTGGCCAAAGCAGTAAATAGAAAGATATAGTTACTTGGACATGAATGATGAGATTGTTTAATAAGGTAGCAATAATTGGCGTAGGGTTAATCGGCGGCTCAATCGGATTAGGCATCAAAAAGAAAAAACTGGCAAGGCATGTTATTGGGATAAGCCGACATAAAAAAACAATCAATTTAGCAATAAGACGAGGAGCTATTGACCGCGGCTATTTAGACATTTCAGAAATTAGCAAAGCAGATTTGGTAATTTTAGCTACTCCGGTAAATTCAATAATTAAGATTGGCGTCAGGATTAGCTCATTAGTTCGTCCAGATGCTTTAGTGACCGACACAGGTAGTACCAAGAAATTGGTAGTCAGGGAATTAGAAAATGCCCTGCCCAATTTTATCGGTGCCCATCCTTTATCCGGCTCGGAAAAACAGGGAGTAATAAATGCTGATGCCGATTTATTCTGCGGGTCTGTATGCGTGCTGACTCCCACAGCAAAGACTTCAAAAGCAGCCTTAAGTAAAATAAAAAGGTTTTGGATTGAATTGGAAGCAAGGGTTGTTTATCTTAGTCCTGCCAGGCATGATAAGCTTATTTCTTACGTAAGTCACCTACCCCACATCATTGCCTTTTCTCTTATTCAGTCAGTTCCGCGCAATAGTTTGTATCTTGCCTCCAGCGGTTTAAAAGACTCAACACGCATTGCTGCATCTCCTGATGCCTTGTGGAAGGATATTCTACTTACAAATTCTGAAAATATTTTGAATGCGCTAAAAGAATTTTCCACTTCCTTATCCCATATTAAATCAGCGATTATGCACAAGGATGCAAGGGCTTTGGAAAAGTTTCTAAGGCAGGCAAGATTAAAACGCAAAGAACTAGAACCTTAAATGATTATTGCTATTGATGGTCCAGCAGGAGCGGGTAAAAGCACAGTTGCCCGTTGTTTGGCAAAAGCATTAGGTTTTGTTTATCTTGATACAGGAGCGATATACCGCGCCCTTACCCTCAAGGCGCTGGATAAGAATATAAACCTAAAGGATGAGGCGAGCCTTATCCAAATGTGCAAGGATACGCAATTAGTTATCAGCAATAATAAGGATGGCTCAATTAAGATTCTTTTAGATGGCGAGGATGTGTCTCAGAGGATTCGCTTACCCAAGGTAACCCAGTACGTATCTGGCGTTGCCAAGATAAGAGGAGTAAGAGAAGAGATGTTAAAATTACAGCGGGGCATAGGCAGACGGGGCGATTCGGTCGTTGATGGACGCGATATCGGTACAGTGGTCTTTCCTGATGCGGACCATAAGTTTTATCTTGACGCAAAATTTAATGAACGCGTTAAGAGGAGGTTTAAGGAATTAGAGACATTAACCACCCGGATAACCTTGGAAGAAGTTGAGTCTGATGTTAGGAGCCGCGATCGCATAGATTCAACACGTAATTGCGCTCCACTAAAGAAGGCAGACGATGCGGTTTACATCGATACGACAGATATGACAGTTGAGGAAGTTGTAAATACAATATTGAAGATAGTTCGTAAGGATTAAGTATTAAAGATTAAGTGTTATGGACAAGTCTCTGATTAGAAATTTTTCAATAATTGCTCATATTGACCACGGCAAATCCACCCTTGCCGACCGGATTTTAGAGTTGACTGGCGCGATTGACAGGCAACATATGCAAGAACAACTCTTGGATGATATGGAATTGGAGAGAGAGCGAGGTATAACAATTAAGGCATCGGTTGTAACCCTTGATTACCAGGCAAAAGACAAAAGAACTTATATTCTTAATCTCATTGATACTCCCGGCCATGTTGACTTCACTTATGAGGTTTCCAAATCCCTAGCTGCTTGCGAAGGGGCGTTATTGGTTATTGATGCTGTCCAGGGGGTGGAGGCGCAAACCGTGGCCAATTTTTATTTAGCAAAGGAGAATAAGCTTAAAATTATACCTGTGATTAATAAGATTGATTTATCTAATGCCGAGGTATTGCGGGTTAAAGAGCAGCTTATTAGTGTGTTCAATTTTAAGGAAGAGGAAATTCTGCTATGTTCAGCTAAATTAGGCAAAGGAATTGAGGAGGTCCTCGAAAGGATAGTATCGGATATACCTATTCCCGGCGGCCGGGACGATGCCCGACTTACTTGCTTGATTTTTGATTCCCGCTTTGATACCTTTAAGGGAGTGATAATCTTTGTCCGTGTAATGCAGGGCAAAATCACAACCGGCAGTAAGATAAAATTTATGCAGCAGGGTGCAACCCATAAAATAGAAGAGTTAGGAATAATTAAAAATTTAAAACCTGTTCGTGTAGATTCTTTGGCGCCGGGAGAGGTCGGTTATCTTATAGCAAATATCCGTAATCCGCAGGAAGTAATCATCGGCGATACAATCACTGATTTGGATAATCCGGCACAACATCCGCTCCCTGGCTATCGAAAACTGAAGCCCCTGGTTTTTTGTGGCATATATCCGGTTAATTCTGGCGACTTCCTACGGCTGCGCGAGGCAATGGAGAAACTGAGACTCTCTGATGCCTCATTTGCTTATACGCCTGAGAGTTCACAATCTTTCGGTCATGGTTTTCGCTGCGGCTTTTTAGGTCTGCTGCATATGGAGATTGTTCAAGAGCGCCTGGAAAGAGAATATGATTTGAACCTTATCCTTACTGTCCCCAATGTCGTTTATCGGATAAGAAAGAGAAATGGCGAAATACTGGAAATAGATAACCCTATTGATTTGCCTTCTCCTTCGGAAATTGCTCAGGCAGAGGAGCCGTACGTTAGCCTTTTAATGATTATTCCCATTCAAGACATCGAAGCAGTCTGCAATTTTACCAAGGCTCGCCGAGGTGTATTTGGCTCCAGCGAGTATCTTAGCAAGGACAGGGTTAAACTGAATTTTACGATGCCACTTTCCGAGATTATTGTTGATTTTTATGACCGGATAAAGTCCCAGACGCGCGGCTACGGTTCAATTGATTATGAACTGAAAGGCTTCCAGCTCACTCAGTTGGTAAAATTGGAGATTCTATTAAATGATGTCGTCTGTGATGCCTTCTCCTTTTTAATCCATAAGGATAGGGCAAATGTTAAGGCGCAGGCCTTGGTAAATAAACTTAAAAATTTAATCCCTAGACAATTATTTGAGGTGCGCATTCAGGCAAGGATAGAGAGCCGCATTATTGCCTCAGAGAGAATACGGGCATTAGGTAAAAATGTTACAGCTAAGTGCTACGGCGGAGATATTACTCGTAAACGCAAGCTTTGGCAGATTCAAAAAAAAGGTAAAGCGCGCTTGAAGCGATTTGGCAAGGTTGAAATCCCCCAGGAAGCCTTTTTGGAGATATTGAAGATATAATAATTAGTAACTAGTAACTCGTAACTGGTAACTCGTAATTATTAACTTTAAAAATTACCAACCAAAATGGCAAAGGTCAAATACAAGAAGAAGTCAGTAATTAGGGAATGGGTTGAGTCTATAATCATTGCCTTTATCTTGGCAATGTTTATCCGGACATTTATTGCCCAAGCATTCAAAATTCCTTCAGGCTCAATGCGTCCGACACTAGTTGAAGGTGACCGGATACTGGTAAACAAATTTATTTATGGAGCCAAGATTCCATGGACCGATTTTAGACTTCCGGGTTTTAGAAAGCCGCAGCGGGGGGACATTGTAGTATTTATTTATCCTGAGGATACCGAGCGAGACTTCATAAAGAGATTGATTGCTACAGAAGGGGAAGCTGTTCAGATAAAAGATGGTAAAATTTATATTAATGGGCAGGCTCTCGATAACCCTACATTTGCTCGTTATTATTACAACCGGGGTGATTATGGAGATGAGGAAAACAATATTATCGTACCCCCGCATAGCTTCTATGTATTAGGTGATAATTCTGCCTCCTCTCAGGATAGCCGTTACTGGGGATTTGTTCCTCATAAATATCTCCTTGGGAAAGCATTTTTAATCTATTGGCCATTGCATAGGATTAGGATTATTAAATAAACACAGATGAGGAGCGAGAGCAACGAATGAGCATTGCCAATAAAATCTCAACCTTTAGAATCTTAACCGTTCCATTTTTTATTGCCTGTTTACTTTATTATTCACCTGAAAAGGATTATCTAAGAGTTATCGCCCTGGTTATATTTATATTAGCAGTTTTTTCTGATATTGTGGACGGCTATATTGCGCGCAAGAGAGGACAGCATTCCCCGGCGGGTCTGGTTTTAGACCCTCTGGCAGATAAGGTTCTTTTGATGAGTGCATTCATTTTCTTGTATCTTATTGATACGGGGATAAGATTTCCTTTATGGGTGAGTCTGATTGTGGTCAGTCGAGATGCGCTTATCCTTTTAGGAATAATTGCTATATTTCTTGTTCGCCAGAAAGTGGATATAAAGCCTTCAATATGGGGTAAATTGACTACAGGTTTCCAGATGGCTTCAGTTATTTTTGTATTGACCAGATGTAAATTTTCTTATCTATTATGGTCAAGCGCCATACTCTTTACTATAATTTCGGGTATAGATTACATAAGAAGGGGGTTCGTAGTACTATATGGTTCTGGCGGGAATTATAATTAGTTATCTCTTAGGTTCTATTCCCACTGCTTATATCCTTGGGAGAATCTTAAAGGGTATAGATATTCGTAAGTCTGGTTCAGGCAATGTGGGAGCAACAAATGCTTTTCGAGTTCTTGGCCCAATTTGGGGTATTCTTGTTTTAATCCTGGATATCTTAAAAGGGGTAGTTCCGGTTACTGTACTGGCAGATTATTTTCTAAATTATTGGGATAATTCTGTAATAGTTTTAAGAATCCTCATGGGCGTTGCTTGCATCTGCGGCCATAACTGGACCTTATTTTTGCGATTTAGGGGGGGTAAAGGCGTGGCAACAACTTTGGGTGTTTTGATTGGATTGGGAGTGGCAGTAACCGAACTGAGGTTGGTCCTTTTCTTAGTTATTTTGGTGTGGTTGATAGTATTTTTGACCTTTCGCATTGTTTCAATCGCTTCGGTTTTAAGCGCTCTTGCCTTACCCTTATTTATGCTTATTTTGCACCGAGCTAAGGAGTTGTTATTTCTGAGTATTATACTTTGCATCTTTATCATTCTGCGCCACAAGAAGAACCTTCTTGGTCTTCTGCACGGGAAAGAACGCCCTCTCTTTTTCAAGTAGATTTCCGAGAGAACTTATAACAACATAGAAATCTCGTATGTAACTCCTTTACTGAAAACACCTTATTCTTAACTTGAGAAGACCTTGAAAATTACTAAATGTGGAACAGGGGTCTGTGCAGAGTCATAATCAGGATGATCTGGAGAAAAAATATTTCTTTGCGGGTTAGACGATCACCTGCAGGGTGATTTTGCTTGACAAAAAGGAAGATTTAAGTTATACTTAAAAAAATTTAATTTAAGAATTCAGCATTTGTCATCTATCTCTTTGTAAAAAGGTAGAAACGATGCTGCGGAAATAGCCGGACAGAGACGAAAGTCTCTCCGGCTCTTATAGTTAGATGAAATTGATAAGGTCAACCTTATTATTAGTAGTTTTTGTATTTTTTGGTCAATCAATAGCTTTTTCTGAATCGGAAGAGGAAGGAGTTGAATTGGGAGGGCAGGCTTTGATGCCGAAAGAATTCGAAGAGACGCTCTCAAAGAAAGAAGAGAAAAAGCTATTTCCTATAATTTTAAGAATGACTGGCGAGGCACAGATAAGATTGGGCATAACTTCTGAAGAGACTATCTGGAAGCGGGCAAACTATGATTTAAACCAAGAGAATTGGCGGATGCTTTCTGATGCAGCTTTTAATCAGCGAGAGAATACCTATGATTTTGGGGTTTACGATCGCTTAAGAGTAAATTTAGATACAGATAACCAAGAAGGGTTTGGTTTCCATAGCAATATTACGGTTGATCCTTGGAGTTTTACAGGCAAAAGCAACAAAGTTACCTTGACTGCAGGAGGGGACTCAGCAGAAATTGAGTTAAAATATTGGTCCAATACAGGCTATACTATACAAGAGTCAGTTTATACTTCGCAGAAAGGAGATTCATTTAGTCTTCCTGAGATGAAGGTAAGTGGTTACGAAACTAACTCGACTACAATTACATCTAATTGGGGAAATTCATTTACTGTTCCTACGCTTAAGGTTTATCGTGAATTTCAGCCGGTTCGCGAACTCTGGTTTGATTATCAACAGGAAGAGACTAAATTTAGATTCTTTCCCTTTGCTTACCAAAGTCAAGCCTTGACTACAAATGACCCTTTAAGATTATCCAATAACCATATCTGGTGGGAGGATAGCCCTTGGATACGCAGTTGGAAGCCGGGGATATATAATTCTGGGATAACCCCTGCGGATTTTACAAAAGGTTACTGGGATAATTCACTTTCTTCATTTACGCGCGACAGCGATGGAACATACCTAACTAACCTGCGTGGTTTTTCTTTTGAGTTAACGCCTGGTGAAGGCACCTCCTTAGCTAGTACTATTGCTACACCTAAGGGTCTTTGGCAGGATTATTCAGAGGTGGATAATATTATTTCTGCTACACGCCTTAAACATTTATTTGCTGATAACTTCTCCATTGGAGCAACCTATACTATGCGCATGGGATTTAATGTTGATGAAGGAACCAAAACTGATGCTCGTAATCATGTTGTGGGTATTGATTTAGATTATGAGCTGGCTGAAGGGATTAAGGCCTCTTTAGAAACAGCCTACTCACAAAGCGACTATGATTTATCTTCTCCTGGTTATGAATCTGATTCACAGGGCTATGCCTATTATTTTTCCATTATCGGAACCTATCCCGCTAAAAAGATTATTGATTTAGAACATGGCTATGATGGGATTAAACTGCAGGCTGAAGAGGATTTTTTTGCTAAGACCCGCTTTTTTCTTGCTCATATGGATAATGGGTTTGACCCCAGCCTTTCTTCGTATCGGGAGACCCGCGATGATACATTTTGGTCAAGGCATATTCATTTTCGCCAGCCCCTGGGATATAGTTATGCCACGCTTTTTAATCCGACTTCAAAATGGGAAGATATCCGACCTTATAGAATTGGCAATGGTATTGATATTGGTCGGGATGTAATTGGTTTTCGTGCGGAAGCCTCTTGGAGAGACAGTCTGGATAATCTCTTTGACGTGCGTAATGTCCATCAAACTAATGGCAAATATGTTGAAACAGTAGCACGTGATGAGATTACCTACAAGATTAATAATAGATTAACTGCTAAGGTCTTGGGGATTTATCATGACTTGCCCAAAACCAAAGCAGGGATTGATCCTTTTATATTCGATACTCAAACTGGACTTTATGCTAAAGATTGGTCAAGCGATCCAATTGATGATGGCAAGGATCCATCTTTAAAAACTGGTTCATTAGGCCTGGAATACGCTTTTTCAGATTATGTAATCTTGCATGGTATATGGGAGCGCACCAATGATTACACATTAGCTTATGATAATTTCCCTCGTGGTATTTTGAATAGTGCACAGCTATCTGATCTTTATACTGAAGACGGTAAAACATATCGCCGAGACCAATTATATCTTTACGACCAGCATCTCTTTCCTCAACCTCCCTATCCTTTTTATGATATATTTAAGGTTGGCTTAAACCTTAATCCGACTGAGTATTTAGGAATATATTTGGATTATACCCGCAATGAATTTAAAAGTGCTGGACAGATCAGTGATAATATGAATCATATGGGTATTGAAGTCTCTTATTTGCCGACCGTAAAATTAGGCCTTTATTTAAAATATGTCTATTCTCATTGGAATGACCTGGATCGCTTAAGAAATGGAGATGCTAAGTGCTATATTGGCAATCATAATGTAATGGCTGGATTAAATTATCGAATCAGTGAAGATGAGGAGCTTATTATGCAGTATGGCGAGATTGGTCGTACTCTGGTTAGTAGTTCAAGCGATGACCCCTTTGGAGGTGGTTTGTCCACGTTAGATACCCAGCATATTGTTCGTTTGTTTTATCAGCGTAGATTTTAATCTACAGTATTTTCTCCAAATCAACTCATAAAATACCCTAACCCAGAAATATTTCTATTTGCAAGACTTGGCGTGAGCGGATTTTTTCCGCTAAGGGAGGAGGTATAACATCGGAGGATATATTCGTTGTGGTTCCATCCAAATTTTTGATTACGATTTTCTTGACCGAAACAGCATTCTTGCCAAAGGTATCATATCTTTTGGGGTTATGATAAATCACCTTTATTGAACCCAAAAAGTTAAAGCTGTAGGTTTTATCCTTCCTGAACAGCCAGCCAGCCAATACCGGAGCAAATCTTAAATTCAATTCACCATTCTTATTTAAGAAGAATACCTTCTGGCCAACATTGATTATTCGCCAGATATGCAGGAATTCAGCGGTTGAGCCAGAAAGACGAGCAACAAAGCCCGTGCCAATAAGATTCTTGTCCGGGAAGACAGAGCTGACTAAAAAGGAGCAATTCTCCAGGATGCTTCTGCCGTATTGCTTGGGGTCTTGAAAGCAAACCAATATATTTTTAAACTCGGAATAAAATTCTTCATATAAACCCGCCCTTAAGAGTTCTAATAAATATTTATACTCCATATGCAGCCATATAGATTCATTCTCCAACCATCCACGGCTAAAGGCTCGGCAGCGGCCAATCTCAAAGGGCATATCAGACAGGTCGCCGGTAACCTTATACATCTTTAATTTCCTATCATATAATTGACTTTTCTTTATTCCTTCGTAGAGCCTATGCGCTAAGGATCTGCCATCCTGGATTCTTAGGGCATGGACCTGTCCTTCAAGAAATAAAGGGAGTTTCTTCTGCCTGAATCTGCGAGGTAGGATAACATTATCCTTTAGTTCATATTCGCTGACCTCGTTGATAAAATAGGCACAATACAGTTTATCATCAGGGTTATATGCCATTTTAATTCCAGCACTCAGTTTGTTCAGGGCTCTGTCGAGGAAATCCAAAAGGACCTGCTTATTTAACTGCCTTTCCTTTCCCTCTATTCCCAGCAGGGTCCTTTGCCTGTATTCCTCCTTAAGAGAATTGCTTTTATCCCAGAAGACAAAATTCCTGTCAGAGGTTTTATTCTCAGCGGCAGCATTGCTCTCGTATGCTTTGAGAACTTCTGACAGAAAAAGCATAAAATCATAAAGCTCCTCAAAAAGCAGAATATGGCCTTTATTTGTGCTTTTCAGGCTCTGTTTCAAAAATGAGATGAGCCTGATGAGTTCCATTGTTTCACATACAGATGAGCCGAGTAGCGCGGGAAGGCCATTCAGCGCATCATACCAGTTCGGTTTATTTGCTTCCATTTCGATGCCTGTGCCTTCTGGGTCCAGGGAGGCGAGTTTGTTAACCAGCACGCAGATAAGTTTGGCAATTAATGTTGTGTAGTATATCCTGCCATTTCCTTTATCAGTTCTTGTCCAGTGTGCGTGGTTTTGCCTGTGTTCTTGAATTCCTGCCTTGGCAGCGTCGAATTTTACTGAATCCAGCTGCCGGACCTTTCCTTCATAAATTACATACCTTTCCTTTCTTGGCCTGACAACAAAGATATTATCAAAAAATTTAAACTCACTTTTCTCAAAAAGCAAATCCTGTAGTTTTTCGGGATAAAGCTCTAAATAGGACAGCAGTAAATCCAGACAATATGTCCAGTGGTCAATCCAGAATCCTCCCGCGCCGTGGTCGTCTTCCTGTTTATGCTGAGCATCCTCTTCTTTGATTGAATTTACCATGAGAACATTTAAGAATTCCTCCCTGGTTACTTTTAAGGAAATGTTTTTTTCCTCAATAAAGAAGATTACACTGCCGGGAGTAAATGGTTTTTCCAGGAAGGCCACAAGATTGTCTAAATCTTTTGCATTAATGAGCTCAGAGCAGATTTTTTTAAAGTTATGCTTATCTTTGAGGTGGAACCGAAGCCCTTTAACAATGAGAGGGTTAAATCCGTCGGTCTGTATTAAATTAAAGAAGGTAAGTATATTTGACTCGTCGATATCAGGGTGGAACCAGACATCATTCCTCCGGTTTTGGACAACGTCGCGGAAATTGCCGTTTCCTTGAGAGAAATAAAAAGGCTCTATCTGGAATTTATTGTAATCGCGTTCCAAATCTCCATGCTTACGCAAATATAAATAAAATATTTGCCTTTTATCTTTTTGAGAATCAAAAATAACTGGATATCCGCCGCGAATAATATTGTCCAGATAGGTTTGTTGACAATAAAGATTAAATTCCGCGGAACTACTTTGCGTAACTATATTGCTTTGCAACTGTTGTATAATCTGCCTGTTTTGAGCTCTTTTAATTCGGAAATATTTTTCCTTCCTGATTTTTGTTAATAGGGAATTCAACAGCTCAAGGTCGTGAATGTTGCCGAACAGCGAGGTAAAGCTTTTTTCTTCATCCGGCTTAAGCTCAAGATTAATCAGGCCCATGGCGCCGGGAGTTTTACTTTCGCCTGTTTGTTTTTTGGGATACTTAAATTTTTTTTCCTTAAGAAAGAAATAAGGGTAATCAAGATTAAGGCGTGGCCCGAAGATGGTTGAGCTATCGATAATAGGCTTTGAGAAGCTTAAATAGAAATTTCCCTTATGAATATTAGTTACCTCGGGTCTATCTGTTGGGTCAACGTCCAATTTATAAAAAGCAGCGCAGTCGCGAATCAATTTTGCCTTCATCCAGGCTTCTGCGGTCCGGCCAATATCTTTGAGGAAGCGATCGTTTATTCCGTATGGGGTAATCAAGGGCAAGCCATCCAACAATTGCATTCTGATTTTTATGCGCGATATATTTTTTATTTTAATTATTCGCGCCAAAGCAGCAAAGCGCTCGTTAGGGATAGGAAAGTAATTGATTTCTGTAATTAATCCCAGGGTAGGATTTTCTTCTTTTAGGCTTAGGTCGAAGGAGGTGATATACATACTGTTGCGGAGTTGAAAATTCCCACTTGAATATCCGTTATGAAAGGGTTCATAAAAAATAGATTTATTATTGACTATAATTTTTAAAAACGAACGAAATCCAAGACTGGGTGTAATCTGCCAGGCCTTGTTTGCGGGGAAGAATTCCAACAGGGCGTGGTTCTTATTCTTTATTCCAAAACTAGCAATGCACTGCCCACGGTTAACATAAAAAACCCACATCGGGATTCCGTATTGCCCGGCAATGCCCGGGAAGAAATTAGCAAATGGTTTAGCAAGGTTGTAGTTCTCGATAACGAAGATACCATTATCCTCAAGATGGTATTTTGGCGTTTTGTATTCAGTTTGTCTAGCCATATTAGAAACATATTTTACTGATAAAAATCTCTTTGTCTATAATTTTTTGCAGTTTCTTCCCAGAACTGTAGTAAAAATTGAAAAGGACTGGTGCTTTTTCATACAACCCCTTTAATACTGTTTGACTTGGTTAATAAAGAATGATATTATTGTAAAATCAGGAGATAAAAGATATGGCGATTGATAAAGATACGGTAAGATATGTAGCGCATTTAGCCAGAGTCAGGCTTAATGATAAGGAACTGGATTTATTGTCCGGTCAGCTTCAGGACATTGTCCATTTTATTGATAAGTTAAAAGAGCTAAAAGTAGAAGGAATTAAGCCAACCAGTCATGTATTGCCAGTTAAGAATGTGTTTCGTGAGGATAAGTCAGCCCAATCCCTAAATGTCGAAGATACCTTGAGCAACGCGTTAATGCAAAAAGAAAATTACTTTATTGTCCCCAAGGTAATTGAGTAGTTAATTAGTGAGTTAGTTAATAATGAAAGAAAAATTGAAATTAAATGAGCTCACTGCTAGCCAGTTATTAGAGCTAATTGAAAGTAGGCAGATAACCTCTCTGGATATATTCCAGTCAATCAAAGATAAAATCAAACAAGTTGACTCACAAATTAAGGCTTATGCCCGATTAAAGGATTCATTATCCAGATTGGCCAACCAACAGCCAGCAGCTAATGGCGGAATATTAAGAGGTATTCCCATCTCAATCAAGGACAATATCTGCACTAAGGGATTTAATACTGAATGTTGCTCAAGGATATTGCAAGGGTTTAAGCCGCCCTACAATGCTACTGTAATTAAAAGATTAATCGATGCCGGAGCAGTAATCTTAGAGATAAAGAATAATATGGATGAGTTTGCCTTTGGGTCTTCAACTGAGAATTCCTGTTTTGGCCCAACGCGAAACCCCTGGGACTTAGAGCGGGTAGTTGGCGGCTCTTCCGGAGGTAGTGCTGCTGCAGTAGCTGCGGATGAAGCAATTGCTGCTTTGGGTTCAGATACCGGAGGTTCAATAAGGCAGCCGGCTTGTTTTTGCGGAGTTGTCGGCCTTAAGCCTACTTACGGTCGAGTTTCCCGCTTTGGTCTTATTGCTTTTGCATCCAGCCTTGATCAGATTGGACCAATTACCAAGGATATTCGCGATTGTGCTTTGATTTTGAATATAATTTCCGGCTCGGACCCTTATGATTCTACATCGGCAGATCTGCCTGTGCCTGATTATACACAAAGCCTGATTAATGACATAAAGGGCATAAAGATTGGTGTACCCCGTGAATACTTTGTTGAGGGGATTGATAAAGAGGTAAAAGAGATTACACAACAGGCGATAGAAAGATTAAAACAGTTAGGAGCACAGGTTCAGGAAATTAGCCTTCCTCATACTGAGTATGCAGTACCTGTCTATTATATTATTGCCACTGCTGAGGCAAGTTCAAATTTAGCCAGATTTGATGGCGTTCAATATGGGCTAAGGGCAGAAAGCAGAGGACAGAAGGCAGAGAACAGATTAATAGAGATGTATAAGACTACCCGGGGGGAGGGATTTGGTCAGGAGGCAAAAAGGCGGATTATCTTAGGAACCTATGCTTTATCCTATGGCTATTACGAAGCCTATTATCTACGTGCCCAAAAGGTAAGGACTCTGATAAAGCAGGATTTTGATAAGGCTTTCAATAATGTTGATTGTATTGTTACACCCACTTCTCCTTCTGTAGCATTTAAGATTGGCGAAAAGATACAGGACCCTTTAAAGATGTATCTTTCTGACATCTATACGATTAGTGCGAATTTGGCAGGGATTCCAGCTATTTCAATACCCTGTGGCTTTACCAGTAACGGTCTTCCCGTAGGTTTGCAGATTTTGGCAAAGAGTTTTGATGAACAGATGCTTTTTCGCATTGCCTATACTTACGAGCAGAATACTGACTGGCATCTCAAAAAGCCAAAAATACAGTAATACTTAATGAACCTGGCATTTTTTTTCGCTCAGAGGCGATTTTTTAACGCCAAAGGTCTTTCGCAACTCAGGTGTGCTCGCGGAACTCGCCCGTCGGGCTTACGCCCAGGACGGGCTCAGACATCCTCGCCATCCGAACCTTTCCACGTTCGGATTCCCTCGTTGCTCAAGCTGCTTTGGCTAAAATCGCCATTCGCTCAAAAAACGCCAGCTTCATTAAGATCTACAAGGATATGGAATACGAGGCAGTAATTGGCTTAGAGGTTCATGTTCAACTGGACACCACTACAAAGATGTTCTGTGGGTGTTTAACCGAATTTGGCAAGCCGCCGAATTCTCAAACCTGTCCTATATGCTTGGGGCTACCTGGGTGCTTGCCGGTAGTTAATCAAAAGGCATTCCAATACGCTATAAGAGTAGCCCTGGCATTGAGCTGCCGGATTGCTGAATTTACTAAATTTGACCGCAAAAACTATTTTTATCCGGATTTGCCTAAAAATTACCAGATTTCTCAATATGATTTACCTCTTGGGCAGGATGGTTTTCTGAATGTTGGTCTGAATGGGAATATAAAACGCATTGGCATTAAGAGGGTGCATTTAGAAGAGGATGCGGGAAAGTTAATTCATACCAAAGACTCCAGTTTCGTTGATTTTAACCGGACCGGCATACCGCTTCTGGAGATTGTCAGTTGTCCGGATATAAATTCATCCCAGGAGAGTTATAACTACTTAATAACTCTAAAACAGATTATCCGCTATTTAGGGGTGTCCAGCTGTGATATGGAAAAGGGGATTCTGAGGTGCG